>NZ_JBFAYI010000030.1:0-104741 GCF_040681245.1 Lentzea sp. NPDC051838 | reverse complement strand
ACACCCGGTCCCATTCCGAACCCGGTAGTTAAGCCCTTCTGCGCCGATGGTACTGCACTGGTTACGGTGTGGGAGAGTAGGTCGCCGCCGAACTTTACTTCCCTGAAGGGGCTTGTGATGCGGGGCACAACAACAGTGCTCGCTCACAGGCCCCTTTCAGCGTGTCCATAGGAGGATTTGGTGTCCAGGTTCGGGGATCGTCCCGGCGACCGTCAGCGTGGCCAGGGAGACCGACCGCGCCAGTCCGACGGCAACCGCTCGACAGGCGATCGAAAGTTCAGCAACAACAAGCGTGACGACCGCGCCGGCTCTGGCGGCGGTCGCGACTTCAAGCCGCGCGAAGACCGCGGCGGCTACCAGCGTGGTGAGGGCTCCGGCGACCGCAACCGCAGCGGAGACCGTCGAGACGACCGCGCCGGCAACCGCTCCGGCAGCGACCGCGGCGGCTACCGCAGCGACCGCTCGAGCTCGGGCGACCGCGGCGGCTACCGCAAGAGCGACTCCAGCGACCGCGGCGGCTACCGCTCCGGCGGCGACCGTCCCGGCTACCGCAAGGACGACTCGAACGACCGCGGCGGCTACCAGCGTCGCGAAGGCGGCTCCGGCGATCGTGGTGGGTACCGCGGCCAGGGGTCGAGCGACCGCGGCGGCTTCCGCAAGGACGACTCGGGTGACCGTGGCGGTTACCGCTCTGGCGGCGAGCGCGGCGGTTACCACAAGGACGACTCGGGCGACCGTGGTGGCTACCGGTCGGGTGGAGACCGCGGTGGGTTCCGTTCTGGCGGCGACCGTCCGGGCTTCCGCAAGGACGATTCCGGCGACCGTGGTGGCTACCGTTCCGGTGGCGACCGTGGTGGTTACCGCAAGGACGACTCGGGCGACCGCGGTGGCTTCCGCTCTGGCGGAGACCGCGGCGGGTTCCGCTCCGGTGGTGACCGTCCGGGCTTCCGCAAGGACGACTCGAACGACCGTGGCGGCTACCGCTCGGGCGGCGAGCGCGGCGGGTACCGCAAGGACGATTCCGGTGATCGCGGCGGGCGTTCCAGCGACCGTGGGGGCTACCGCTCCGGCGGCGACCGTCCGGGTTACCGCAAAGACGACTCGAACGACCGTGGTGGCTTCCGTTCCGGTGGCGAGCGTGGCGGTTACCGCAAGGACGACTCGAACGACCGCGGTGGCTACCGCTCGGGCGGCGAGCGTGGCGGTTACCGCAAGGACGACTCCGGTGACCGTGGCGGCTTCCGTTCCGGCGGCGAGCGCGGTGGTTACCGCAAGGACGATTCCGGTGATCGCGGTGGCTACCGCTCGGGTGGCGAGCGCGGCGGATACCGGAAGGACGATTCCGGTGACCGTGGTGGCTACCGCTCGGGTGGCGAGCGTGGCGGTTACCGCAAGAGCGACTCCGGCGACCGTGGTGGGTACCGCGGCCAGGGCTCGAGCGACCGCGGCGGCTTCCGCAAGGACGACTCGGGCGACCGTGGCGGTTACCGTTCCGGTGGCGAGCGCGGTGGTTACCGCAAGAGCGATTCCGGTGAGCGTGGCGGATACCGGGGCGAGGGCTCTGGCGACCGTGGTGGGTACCGCGGCCAGGGTTCGAGCGACCGCGGTGGTTACCGCAAGAGCGACTCGGGCGATCGCGGTGGGTACCGCGGCGAGCGGTCGGACGACCGTGGCGGCTACCGCAACGACGAGCGTTCCGCGCCGCAGCGTGACGACCGCCGGGACGAGCGCAGCCGTGAGCGTGCGGCGCGCTTCCAGGAGCGCATTGCCGAGCAGGAGACCGCCGGCACCGACGAGGCCGCCGAGGTGACCTCGGAGGCTGCCGAGCGTCCGGGTTACCGCCTGGGCGACGGTGCCGCGGCCACGCGTGCCGCCGCCGGTCGCGATGCCGAGTCGGCCACTGACTCCGATGAGCAGGGCGACGTCGACAGCGGCCCGGCTGCCGTCGACGCCGAGGACGACGACACCGACGCCGTCGAGGCCCGCGAGGACGCCGACGCCGACGCTGACGACGACCAGGACGGCGACGGCGACAGCGACGACGACGAGGACGACCGCGAAGTTCGCGGCGACCAGGACGAGCGGGAAGATCGCGACGAGGCGCCCGCGCCCCGCGGTGGCCGTCCCGAGCTGCCGGAAGAGGCCGACCTGTCGGCTCTCGACCCGGAGATCCGGGCCGAGCTGCGCAGCCTGCCCAAGGGTCTGGCGGAGATCGTCGGCCGGCACCTGGCCGCGGCTGGGCTGCTGATCGACGAGGAGCCCGAGCTCGCCCTGGAGCACGCCCGGTACGCGCGCAGCAAGGCGGCGCGGGTCGGCGTGGTGCGCGAGGCGGCTGGTCTGACCGCGTACTTCGCGGACGAGTGGGCCGAGGCTCTGAGCGAGCTGCGGGCCGCGCGCCGGATGATGGCCGGACCTGGCCACCTGGCGATCATGGCCGACTGCGAGCGGGCCCTGGGCCGGCCGGAGCGGGCCATCGACCTGGCCAAGGACCCGGCTGTGAAGGACCTGTCCCAGGAGGACGAGATCGAGCTGCGGATCGTCGCGGCCGGTGCTCGCCGGGACATGGGGCAGCTGGAGGCGGCGGTCGTCGCGCTGCAGGGGCCGGACCTCGATCCGGGGCAGCGGACTCCCTACTCCGCGCGGCTCTTCTACGCTTACGCAGACAACCTGGCCGCGGCCGGTCGCATCGAGGAAGCCGTCAAGTGGTTCCTCAACGCCGCCGAGGCCGACGACGAAGGGGAGACGGACGCCGCCGAGCGCGCGTTCGAGCTGACCCAGGACGACACCGCCTCCACGGAGGAGAACGGACAAGAGTGAGCGAGACGTTGGTCGACCGGTACGACGCGTTGCTGATCGATCTCGACGGCACCGTCTACCGCGGCAAAGAGGTCGTTCCCGGCGCCGCGGAACAGATCGCGAAGGCCAGAGCCAAGGGCCTCGGGATCCGGTACGTCACCAACAACGCTTCTCGCTCACCGCAGGCGGTCGCTGATCACCTCGTCGAGCTCGGGTTCGAGACGAGCATCGACGAGGTGAGCACCTCCGCCCAGGCGGGCGCGGCCATGCTGGCCGATCGTCTGCCGAAGCGCTCCACCGTGCTCGTGCTCGGCACCAAGGCTCTCGAAGCCGAGGTGTTCAAGCGCGGGCTCATCCCGACCGACACCGCCGAGGGCGCGGTAGCGGTTCTGCAGGGACTCTCCATGGACCTCGGCTGGCGCGAGCTGGCCGAGGCCGCCGTGGCGATCAGAAAAGGCGCGCTGTGGGTGGCGTGCAACGTCGACGCCACCCTGCCCACCGAACGCGGTCTGCTGCCCGGCAACGGCAGCATGGTCGCCGCGCTCAGGACGGCCACGAACCAGGAACCGCTCGTCGCCGGCAAGCCCGCCACGCCCCTGCTCCAGCAGGCGGCGAAGGAGCTCCAGGCAGACCGTCCGCTCGTCATCGGCGACAGGCTCGACACGGACATTCTGGGCGCGGTGAACGCCGGGATGGACTCGCTGCTTGTGCTCACGGGTGTGTCGACGGCTGAAGAGGCGCAAGCGCTTCCGGAAGACCAGCGGCCCACGTATGTCGGCGCGGACCTGTCGGTACTGCATCGGCTACCGTAAGACCGTGAGCTACCCCCTGCCCGGACCGCCGCCCAACCCGGCCGACGCCATCGACGGCGCGCTGGAGCGGCTCGACGGGCTCGAGAACGTTCCCCTCGCCGAGCACGTGGCGCGGTTCGACGCCGTGCACGCCACGCTCACCGACGCACTGTCGAGCATCGAACAGGTGTGATGCACAGTGCCTCGCAGGGTGCGGCTCGACGCCGAACTCGTGCGCAGGGGGCTCGCCAGGTCCCGTGAGCACGCCAGCCAACTCGTCGCGGACGGCCGCGTCACGGTGCGCGGCACCGTCGCGACGAAACCCGCGACCGCCGTGGAGACCTCCGACGCGGTCGTCGTCAAAGACCTCGGCAACGACCCGAACTGGGCGTCCAGGGGCGCGCACAAGCTGATCGGCGCGCTCGACGGCTTCAAGATCGACCCGACCGGCAGGCGTTGTCTCGACGCCGGCGCATCCACTGGCGGTTTCACCGACGTGCTGCTGCGCAAGGGCGCCAGGCAGGTCGTCGCGGCCGACGTCGGCAGAGGTCTGCTCGACTGGAAGCTGCAGACCGACGACCGGGTCGTGGTGAAGGACAAGACCAACGTCCGCACCCTCACCCCCGAGGACATCGGCGGAAAAGTTGAACTCTGCGTAGCGGACCTTTCGTTTATCTCGTTGAGGCTTGTGCTTCCCGCACTCGCCGCGTGCCTCGACGAGGAGGGCGACCTGCTGCCGATGGTCAAGCCGCAGTTCGAGGTCGGCAAGGAACGTCTCGGCTCCGGTGGCGTCGTCCGCGACCCCGAGCTGCGCGCCGGAGCCGTCCTCGAAGTGGTTGAGGCAGCAGCGGAATCAGGCCTGGCCGTGCACGGGGTCGTAGCGAGCCCGTTGCCAGGTCCGTCCGGCAACGTCGAATACTTCCTCTGGCTCCGCAAAGGCGATCCTGTGGACGCCGCGGAGATGGTGCGTACCGCTGTCGCAGAAGGGCCCCAATGAGGGAAATCCTGCTGGTCGTCCACACCGGCCACCAGAGCAACATCGATCTCGCCCGTCAGGTGGCCGGCCGTCTCGCGGTCGGGGGCGTCACGACGAGGGTGCTCGACGACGAGGCGCGTGACCTCGGCCCGTCGTGCTGCACCAAGGTCGTACCGGCCGACGACCACGCGGCCGAGGGCACCGAGCTCGTGCTGGTGCTGGGCGGTGACGGCACGCTGCTGCGCGGTGCCGAGCTCGCCCGCCCCGCGCGCGTTCCGGTGCTGGGCGTCAACCTCGGCCGGGTCGGGTTCCTCGCGGAGGCGGACTCGGACGCGTTGCACGAGGCGGTCGGCCACGTGCTGGAGCGCGACTACTTCGTGGAAGAGCGCATGACGCTCGACCTCATCGCGAAGGTGAACGGCGAAGTCGTCGTGAAGACGTGGGCGCTCAACGAGATCAGCGTCGAGAAGCTGATCCGCGAGCGCATCCTGGAGGTCGTCGTCGAGGTCGACGGCAGACCGGTGTCGGCGTTCGGCTGCGACGGCGTGCTGTGTGCGACGCCGACGGGCTCGACGGCGTACGCGTTCTCCGCGGGCGGGCCGGTCGTGTGGCCCGACGTGCAGGCGATCCTGGTGGTGCCGAGCAACGCGCACGCGCTGTTCGCCCGGCCGCTGGTCGTGTCGCCGAAGTCGCACGTGGCGTTCGAGATCGAGGCGACGGGTCATCCGGCGGCGCTGTCCGCGGACGGCCGCCGCACGTTCGAGCTGCCAGCCGGCGCGCGGATCGAGATCGTGGAAGGCGCGGTGCCGCTCAAGGTCGTGCGGTTGCGCCAGGCTCCGTTCACGGACCGGCTGGTCGAGAAGTTCGACCTGCCGGTGAAGGGATGGCGGGGACCATCGGCAGGCTGATCGCGCCGCTCGGTGCATCGGCACTCGCTCGTTACGGTGCCCGCGAAGAAATGTCGGACTCGACAAGTAAGGTTCGCCCTGTGCTGGCCGAGATGCGCATCAATGGCCTTGGCGTGATCGACGAGGCCACCCTTGAACTAGACCCCGGATTCACCGTCGTGACTGGTGAGACCGGCGCGGGCAAGACCATGGTCGTGACCGGGTTGCACCTGCTCGGCGGTGGCCGCGCGGAGGCGTCCCGCGTGCGCACCGGTGCGGACAAGGCGGTGGTCGAAGGCCGCTTCCAGGCACCGGCGGGCAGCCCTGCCGCGAAGGTGGCGGACGAGGTCGGCGGCGAGCCGGACGAGGACGGTTCGCTGATCGCGATCCGCACCGTCGGCTCCGACGGCCGCTCCCGCGCGCACGTCGGCGGTCGTTCCGTGCCGGTCGGCGTGCTGTCCGAACTGGCGGAGCAGCTGATCGCCGTCCACGGGCAGAACGACCAGCTGCGGCTGATGCGCCCGACGGAGCAGCGCGGTGTGCTGGACCGCTTCGCGGGCGACGACGTGGCCGAGCCGTTGCGCGCGTACCAGTCGGTTCGCGAGGAGTGGCTCAAGGTCACCACCGAGCTGAAGGAACGCACCGAACGCTCGCGCGAGCTGGCCCGCGAGGCCGACCTGCTGCGGCACGGCCTCACCGAGATCGACGCGGTCGACCCCAAGCCAGGCGAAGAGGCAGAGCTGCACGACGAGGCCCGTCGTCTCGCCGACGCGGACCAGCTCCGCGAAGCCGCTCAGGGCGCGCAGTTCGCGGTGTCGGGATCGCTCGAGGGCGACCCGGACAACCCCGGCGCGCTCGGCCTGATCTCCGAGGCCGCTCGCCGTCTGTCCGCGTCCGAGGACCCGAAGCTGCGCGAGATGGAACCGCGTCTGGTCGAGGCGGCGACGCTGCTGGCCGACGTCGGCGCCGAGATCTCCGGCTACCTCGACCACCTCGAAGCCGACCCCGGTCGCCTCGAGCAGGTGCTGCAGCGCCAGGCCGAGCTGAAGGCGCTGACCCGCAAGTACGCGGCGGACGTCGACGGCGTGATCGCGTGGGCCGCGGACGCCCGCGCGCGCCTCGACGGCCTCGACACCTCGGAAGAGGCGCTGGCCGGTCTCGCCGCTCGCCGCGACGAACTGGCCGTCGAGCTGGCCGGCTTGGCCGAGCAGGTCACAGCCGCGCGCACGGAAGCGGCCCTGGAACTGGGCAAGGCCGTCACCGAGGAGCTCGACGGCCTCGCGATGCCGCACGCGTCGGTCGAGCTGGCCGTGCGCCCCCGCCACGCCGAGTCGGGCGACCCGCAGGCGCTGAACGTGGGCCGCTCGATCCTGCACGCGGGCGCGTCGGGAGTCGACGACGTGGAGCTCCGCCTCATCTCGCACCCCGGCGCCCCGGCCCTGCCGGTGCACAAGGGCGCGTCCGGCGGCGAGCTCTCGCGCGTGATGCTGGCGCTGGAGGTCGTCCTCTCGCACTCCGACCCGGTGCCGACCCTGGTGTTCGACGAGGTCGACGCCGGTGTCGGTGGCCGCGCGGCGGTCGAGGTCGGGCGCAGGCTGGCTCGGCTGGCTCGCTCGCACCAGGTCATCGTCGTGACGCACCTGCCGCAGGTGGCGGCGTTCGCCGATCGGCACCTGGTGGTGGACAAGTCGGCGGACGGCACGTTCACGCGGTCGGCGGTGCGCCGGTTGGACGAGACGCAGCGGGTGGTCGAGCTCGCTCGCATGCTGGCCGGCATGGACTCGACGGACACGGGTCGCGCCCACGCCGAGGAACTGCTGGCGGCGGCGAAGGCGGACAAGTCGGCGGCTCCCGTGGTGAGGCGCCGCAAGAAGAAGGCCTGACAAGACCCACTCAGACCGGCGTGTGTCCGCGCAGATCGCGGACCGCGCCGGTCGTCGTGTCTCTGACGCGACCTTGCCCCGTCGGGCGGGCATGATGGGAGCTTGACCGAAGCTCCGGTCAGCGGACGCACACGGTGGTGCGGTGGAAGGTGGACCGGATCTGTGACCACGCGCCGGGTGTTCGGGGCGGTGCTGGTGTTCGTCGCGGCCGGGCTCGCGATCGCGGCGACCTTCCTCAACTCCTACGCCGTGCAGGTCGAGTTGCAGGGGCGGACGTTGCGGTACGAGGCGACGTCGTGGGTCACCGAGCGGGACGACTTCCGGGGCGCGCTGATGCTCGGGCCCATCGAGTTCGGCGAACCGGCGGTGGGGGCCGCGCTGGTGATGGTGCTGGCGACGGTGCTGGCGTTCCGGGTGCCGGCGGCTCGGGTGGGGTCGTTGCTGGGAGCCGGGTTGCTGACGGGCGCGGCGTGGTCGGCGGTCACGAGCGTGCAGGGGATCATCGGCAAGCTGAAGGAGCTCGAGGCGCCGGTGCCGTTGGACGTCGAGCAGGGCGACGGGGTGACGATGCTGATCGTCGCGGCCGGGGTGGGGGTGGTGTCGGCGGTGCTGCACCAGGAACTGCCGCGCAGGGTCAGCGAGCCGGCTGCCGACGGCGTGGTGATCCACCAGATCGAAGGCGACGAGAGCGAGACGCCGCCGTACGGGTTCCCGGTGATCGTGGAGCCGCTGGAACAGCCGAGCCAGAAGGAAGAGCCGAAGAGTGATTGACCGGGGGAAGATCGCTGTCCTGCTGCTGGTGCTGGGGGCCGGCCTGGCGTTCGTGGGGAGCTTCGAGGCGACCTACCGCACCAGCTACCGCTATGCCCGGATTGTGGTCGCGAACGAGCAGACGTACACCTCGACGCTGTGGATCGTCATGTCGGAGCCGAAGGACGGGCCCGATCGCGACGCCTACCAAGCCATGGGCTGGCCGCTGGTGATCGCCGCGGGGCTGATGGTGGTGGCCGCGGTGCTCGTGCTGCGCAGGCAGACCGCGTTCGTCGGCAGGCCCGCGGCGATGGCGGCGGCGGGTGCGCTGGGCGGGATCGTGCTCGCGTACTGGCTGCAGATCCGGCACGAGGCGGAGGTCATGAGCGCGTGGCCGGCAGAGGGCGGGCCGAAGGTGGAGTTCGATCTCCTCCACGGCCTGTACCTGATGGCAGCGGGTGCGATCATCGGGCTGGTCGGCGCGGCGCTCCTGCAGCGGAAGCAGGAACCGCCGCAGGAAGAAGAGTCCGAAGAAGAAGTGGTCGTGCATCAGCTCGACAGCGACGACGACACGCCACCGTTCGGGATCGCTGTGCTGGAGCAGGAAGAACAGCAGGAGACGCGGTGATCGGAAGACCGACGGCCGTGGCGTTGATCGCGGCAGGGGTGGTGCTGACGGCGACGGCACTGGTGTTGCCGTGGTACTCGACCACGTACGCGGGAAATGTCGAGGTCATCGTCAGGGCGTGGGGCACCGAGGTCGTGAACAAGCCCGGTGACTGGCCCGCCGGCGAGCTCTCGCCCTGGTACGGCGTGCCGATCGCGATCACCGCCGCGTTCCTGGTCGCGGGAATCTGGGTCAACCGCGCCGCGCTGGCAGGAGCCGCCGCGCAGCTGGGCGCCGTCGGCATCACCACCGTGCTCACGATCTCGGAACGCGGCCACGCCGTCGAGCAGCAAGGCGACTTCGCGATCGGCTACGGCCTGGTCTTCCTCGCAGCCGGAACGCTGGCAGCCCTGACCGGTGCCATCGCGGCACAGAAGGAGCCCAGGTGAAGCTCCTCACCGCGGCACTCCTCGTCGCGGCAGCCGCGGCAGCCGTCACGGCGACGTTCCTGCCGTTCTCGGAACTGCTGATCCGGCTCGCCCCGGACCAGCCGCAGACCGCCTACGTCACCACGGGCTGGAGCACGCACTTCGGCGCCACCCCGGATCAGCACGCCCCGCTGTTCGGCATCCCGATCGCCGCGGCCGCCGCGGCAACACTCGCGGGCATCCTGTGGCGAAAAGTCGCATTCGCCGGAGCCGCCGCACTCGCCGGCGTCACGGGAATGCTGTTCGTGTATTTGCTGAACGCCATCAGCTTTCACAAGACCGGCAACATCGCCATCGATCCGGCTCTGGAAGCGGGCTTCGGCAACGGGATCTGGGTCCTGATCGGAGCAACAATCCTCGCGTTTGGGGCCGTAGTAGTTCACCCCGACGACTGACCAGCGCGAATTACCCGGCGTGCCTCACCTGTCGCGTGCGCACCGTGAGTCACTATCTGACGCATGAAGCTTTCCGGGCTGCTGAGCCGCTCCAACCACGAACTTCCCGGTGTCACGGGCGTCGCGCGGGTTGATCGGCGCGCGAGCGACCTGGTGCGGCGAATCAGTCCCGGTGATGTCGCTGTTTTCGACCTCGTCGACCTCGACCGGCGCACCGCGGAGGCACTCGTCGCGGCCGAGGTGGTCGGTGTCGTCAACGCCTCGCCGTCCATTTCCGGGCGCTTTCCCAACCTGGGTCCGGAACTGCTGATCGAGGCGGGCATTCCGCTCATCGACAACGTCGGCGCGGTCGCCCTGCGCGAGATCAAGGAAGGCGTGAAGATCCGGCTGCACGACGGTGTCGTCTACGCCGGGGAACGCGAGCTCGCCAAGGGGATCGAGCAGAACGCCGAGAGCATCGCCGACGCCATGATCGAGGCGAAGGCCGGCATGTCGGCGCAGCTGGAAGCCTTCTCCGCCAACACCATCGAGTTCCTGCGCCGTGAACGGGCCCTCGTGCTCGACGGCGTCGGCGTGCCCGAGGTGTACGTGCCGATGCGCGACCGGCAGGTGCTCGTCGTCGCGGGTGGACCGTCGCACGCGGAACAGCTGCGCAAGCTCCGCAAGTACATCCGCGAGTACCGGCCGGTGCTGATCGGCGTCGACACCGGCGCGGACACGCTGCACGACGCCGGGTACAAGCCGGACATCATCGTCGGCGACCCGGACGGCATCGGCACCGCGTCACTGCGCGCGGCCGCCGAGGTCGTCGTGCCCGCGCAGACCGACGGCCACGCGCCGGGTCTGCAGCGGATCCAGGACCTCGGCATCGGCGCGGTGACGTTCCCCGCGTCGGGCAACGCGGAGGATCTCGCGTTGCTGCTGGCCGAGGCACATGGAGCGTCCCTGGTCGTCACGGTGGGGCTGCGCGCGACGTTGCGCGAGTTCCTCGACCGCGGGCACTCCGGTTCCAACCCCTCCACGTTCCTCACCCGGTTGAAGCTCGGCAGCAAGCTCGTCGACGGGGAGGCCGTCGCGACCTTGCATCGCAGCCGGGTGTCCATGGGCGTGATCGTCCTGCTGGTGGTCGCCGCGATCGTCGCCATGGTGGCGGCGCTGTCGGTGTCCGGCGTCGGTCACGTCTACGTCGACATCGTGGTCGACGCGTGGCAATTCGTCGTCAACTGGTTCAAGGGGTTCTTCTCGTGATCTCGCTGCGCTACCACATAGTGTCTATAACCGCGGTGTTCCTGGCGCTCGCGGTCGGTGTCGTGCTGGGGTCGACCGCGATCAGCGGGCGGCTGTTGTCCGGGTTGAGCGACGAGAAGAACTCGTTGGCACAGCAGGTGAACGACCTGCAGAACGACCGCAACGCGTTGAACGCCAAGCTGACCGAGGCGGACAAGTTCGCCGCGTCCGTCGGCCCGCTCGCGGTCAAGGACAGGCTCACCGACCGCACGGTCGTCATCGTCACGACGTCCGACGCTCGTCCGTCCGATCGGGACGCTCTGAGTGGACTGCTGAAGTCCGCCGGCGCCGCCGTGACGGGCGAGATCCAGCTGACCGACGCGTTCGCCGACCCGTCCCGCGCGGACCAGCTCCGCGACCTCGTGGCACGGCTGCAGCCCGCCGGTTCGCAGCTCCCCACGGCCGGTGACCCCGGCACGCGCGCGGGTGGCCTGTTCGGCAAACTGCTGCTGCTCAACCCCGCCAACAACGAACCGCAGGCCACCGCGGACGAGACGGCCAGCGCCCTCTCCGGGCTGTCCAACGCCGGCTTCGTGAAGGCGACCTCCGGCGTGAAGCCCGCTCAGCTCGCGATCGTCCTCACGGGCGGCGCGGCGATCGGCGACTCGGCGGCCGACAGGGCTTCGACGGTCGCGCGGTTCGCGACGCAGCTCGACCGCTCGGGTGCGGGTGTCGTGCTCGCCGGTGCGAACGGTTCCGCGAACGGCACCGGCGCGATCGGCGTCGTCCGCGCTGACACGAACGCAACTTCCATTCTGTCTACTGTAGACAATTCCGACACGCCGGCCGGCCAGGTCGTCGTCGTGATGGCGCTGCGCGAACAGCTGGAAGGCCGCAGTGGACGGTATGGGGTGGCCGGCAACGCCGAAGCGTCGTCACCGGGTACCGCAGGCTGAATCCCGGATACTGAATACAAAGACTGCATTCAGTATTCAGTCGTCCAGTCGCCTGGTAGCGCCTTCTGCAGCACCTCGAGTGCATGCGGTGTACGGGCGCGGGCCCACAGCCACTGACCGTCGTCCTCGCGCACGATCACGTCGTCGCGGACGAACCAGCGCGTGCCGGGAGAGTTCAGCGGCAGCTCGGTGAAGTGCTCCTCCAGCAGGGAGACGTCCGCCTCGGACGTCTCCCTGTCGGCTGTCTCGGCCCCGTCGCGGAACAACGCCTCGGACAGCACCATCTCGACGCACGCGAGCGAGAACCGCGGCAGCCACGCGTCCCAGCGCTCCTCGGACTTGTCGATCAGGTCGAGCTTGATCACCACAGCCGGGTCGTCGGCACCGAGCTCCACGCCCCACGCGGCGACCCACTGGTTCTCGTCGCGGAAGATCAGCACGTCCTGATCCAGGCGCAGTTCGGACGGCGTCAGCAGCCGGTCCTGGTTGCTCGTCAGGTCCGGGCGCTTGCCGAACAACGACAGCGCTTCCTTCAGCGCCTCCGGGAGCCGCACGCACAGCTGCTCCTCGGTAGCCGCGAGCTCGGCGCGGCTCCAGCCGTCGAGCGGCCCTATCGGCTCGGCCCACGCGGCCGCGAATCCCTCGATGAAACGCCATGCCGCGGAGCGTTCCCGCACGGCTCTGGCTGCTTCCCCTGCCACGTCGAAGGTCACGTGACAACGATTCCTGATCTCGGCCCGTGCCGGGGGAACTTCGGGGAAACCCCTCACTGCGCCGATCGGGTGATGTGATCTGCCGGGTCGTGGTGCGCTGAGTGACCGGCGGCGTGTTAGCGTTATGGCCCGTGGATAGGGGGATTTCGCCCCCACGATTTTCACGGGAGCCCCGTTGGTGCAGCAGGCACGTACGACCAAGCACGTCTTCGTCACGGGAGGCGTCGCCTCCTCCCTGGGCAAGGGGCTCACCGCCTCCAGCCTCGGCCAGTTGCTCACCTCGCGCGGCCTGCGGGTAACGATGCAGAAGCTCGACCCGTACCTGAACGTGGACCCCGGCACGATGAACCCGTTCCAGCACGGCGAGGTCTTCGTGACCGACGACGGCGCGGAGACGGACCTCGACATCGGCCACTACGAGCGGTTCCTCGCGCGGGATCTGAGCGGCGACGCGAACGTGACGACCGGCCAGGTGTACTCCGAGGTCATCGCCAAGGAGCGGCGTGGTGAGTACCTGGGCGACACGGTCCAGGTCATTCCCCACATCACCGACGAGATCAAGCGCCGCATCCGCGCGATGGCCGAGCCGGACGCCGACGGCGTCACCCCGGACGTGGTCATCACCGAGGTCGGCGGCACGGTCGGTGACATCGAGTCGCTGCCGTTCCTCGAGGCGTGCCGCCAGGTGCGTCACGACGTCGGCCGCGACAACGTCTTCTTCCTGCACGTCAGCCTGGTGCCGTACCTGGCGCCGAGCGGCGAGCTCAAGACCAAGCCGACGCAGCACTCCGTCGCGGCGCTGCGCAACATCGGCATCCAGCCCGACGCGATCGTGTGCCGCGCGGACCGGGAGATCCCGGACGCGTTGAAGCGCAAGATCGGCCTGATGTGCGACGTCGACACCGAGGCGGTCGTGGCCGCCGTCGACGCGCCGTCGATCTACGACATCCCCAAGGTGCTGCACGCCGAGGGCCTCGACGCGTACGTGGTGCGGCGCCTCGACCTGCCGTTCCGCGACGTCGACTGGACGGTGTGGGGCGACCTGCTGGAGCGCGTGCACAACCCGTCCGAGACGGTGAAGATCGCGCTCGTCGGCAAGTACGTCGACCTGCCGGACGCCTACCTCTCGGTCACCGAGGCGCTGCGGGCGGGCGGTTTCGCGCACCACGCCAAGGTCGAGGTCAAGTGGGTGCCGTCGGACGAGTGCCAGACGCCGGAAGGCGCGGCGCGGGCGTTGTCCGGCATGGACGCGGTGCTGATCCCCGGCGGGTTCGGCGTGCGCGGCATCGAGGGCAAGATCGGCGCGCTGAAGTACACCCGCACGCGCGGGGTGCCGACGCTGGGCCTGTGCCTCGGCCTGCAGTGCATGGTGATCGAGGCCGCGCGCAACCTCGCGGGCATCGAGGACGCGAACTCCAGCGAGTTCGAAGAGGGCGGTTCGCCGGTCATCTCCACGATGGCCGACCAGCAGGACGTCGTCTCCGGTCAGCGCGACATGGGCGGCACGATGCGGCTCGGCGCGTACATCGCGAAGCTCACGCCGGGTTCGGTCGTGGCCAACGCGTACGGCGCGACCGAGGTCTCCGAGCGGCACCGTCACCGCTACGAGGTCAACAACGCCTACCGCGGCAAGCTCGCCGACGCCGGTCTGGTGTTCTCCGGTGTGTCGCCGGACGGCCGCCTGGTCGAGTTCGTCGAGCTGCCCGCCGACGTGCACCCGTTCTACGCGGCCACGCAGGCGCACCCGGAGCTCAAGTCGCGTCCCACGAAGCCGCACCCGTTGTTCGCGGCGTTCGTGAAGGCCGCGATCGACTACCGCGTCGCGGACCGTCTGCCGCTGACCGCAGGCGCGTCGAAGTGAGGCACGACTTCCGGACGGTTTCCAGCGAGGACGTGCACGTCGGCAAGATCCTGGCGTTGCGCGTCGACGACGTGGAGATGCCCGGCGGCGGAACGGCGAAGCGCGAGATCGTCGAGCACACCGGCGCGGTCGCGGTCGTGGCCGTGAACGCCGCCGGTGAGGTCACGCTGGTCCATCAGTACCGGCACGCGCTCGGCCGGCACCTGTGGGAGCTGCCCGCGGGTCTGCTCGACCACGACGGCGAACCGCCGGTCGTGGGCGCGCGCCGCGAGCTGGCCGAGGAGGTCGGGCTCGACGCCTCGGAGTGGCACGTGCTGGTCGACGTCGCCGCGTCGCCGGGGTTCACCGACGAGGTCGTGCGCGTGTTCCTGGCGCGCGAACTGTCCGAGGTGGACCGCGAGGTGCAGGGCGAGGAGGAGGCGGATCTGGAGATCCACCGCTTCCCGCTCGACGAGGCGGTTCGCATGGTGCTGGCGGGCGACATCGTGAACGCGTCGTCGGTCGCCGGCCTGCTCGCGGCCCGCGAGGTGCTGGACGGTCGTGCGGAGGCTCGTCCGGCGGATGCGCCTTTCCGCGACAAGCCGACCCGGTTCGTCGCGCGCAAGAAGTAGGTTGGAGCGATGAAGACGCTGAGTGGTGCGGTCACGCGGTTGCGCGCGCCGCTCAGCGTTCTCGCCCTTGGTGGTGCGGGCGCGGTGTTGCTGCTGTTCGTCGACCCGAACAAGCCCGGCAACCTGCTGCCGAAGTGCCCGTTCAACTGGCTGACGGGGCTGAACTGCCCGGCGTGCGGGGTCACGCGCATGGTGCACGCGTTGCTGCACGGTGATGTCGTCGGCGCGTTCCACTTCAACGCGGTCATGTTGGCGCTTGGGGTGCCGTTGGCCGTGTGGCTGTTCTCGCGGTGGACGCGGGACAAGTGGACCGGTCAGAAGCGATCGGTGCCGAAACAGGTCGGGGTCACCGTCATCGTGATCGCCGCAATCTGGGGCGTGGCCAGGAACCTCGCCGGGATCTAGGCTTTCCGCATGCCTGGCCTGCAGCACACAGTGGTGATCGCGGCCCCTCCCGAGCGCGTCTGGGACGTGCTCGTCGACATCGAGCAGTGGCCGGAGCGGATTCCGACGGTCGACTCGGTGGAGCGGCTCGACGACGGACCGCTGGCCCTCGGTTCACGCACCAAGCTGGTGCAGCCCAAGCTGCCTCCCGGCGTCTGGACGGTCACCGAGATGACCGATGGCGCGTCGTACACGTGGGAGTCGAAGTCGTCCGGTGTCACCGTCGTCGCCTCGCACGACGTGGAACCGCACCCCGACGGCTGCCGGCTCACCCTCGCGGTCGCCGTGTCCGGTGCGCTGGCCCCGATCGGCTGGCTGATGTCGAAGTCGCTGACCAAGCGGTACGTGGAGACGGAGGCCGCCTCGATCAAGGCGGCCTCCGAGCAGAACTAGGGCCTGTATCGAAGTCCGTGTTCGCGATAGCCGGGCCTGAGGCGGCCCCTGGCGGCACGGCCGAACGACCCAAATACAACACCGGTATGCGGCCCGTTCGGCCGCACCACCAGGAACCACCTCAGGCGCGACTCTCATCGAACGGGACTTCGATACAGGCCCTAGTCCCTGAGCTTGCGGCCCTGCGCGTCCGTGCCGCCGTTGACCAGGATCATGATCCCGTCGATCAACGCCCAGATGCCGCACCCACCGCAGGTCAGCAGCTGCGCGACGCCGATCCCGGTGTCGCCCATGTAGAACCGGCCGACGCCGAAGTGGCCGAGGAACAGCTGCAGCACACCCGCGGCGACCTTCGACTTGTCCGAGTACGGAATGCCGGTGATCGGGTCGTAGCCGTACGGGGCGGCAGGGCTCGGGTAGCCCGCGCCCGGCGGCATCATGCCGGGAGGCGGAGGCGGCGGCGCGTACTGCGGTTGCGGTCCGGTGGGCGGCGGGTAGTAGGCCTGGGTGGGCTGCGGCGGCGCGAAGCCCGGCTGGGGCGGGGGCACGGCGGGGAACGGCGGCATCGAGGGCGGCGCGAGGAACGGCGGGTGCGGCTGGGGCAGGTCGCGGAACAGCTCTGCCAGCTCGAAGTAGGACTGCGCGGAGGACGCGCGGTTCACCCGTTCCTGGTACTCGGTGATGTCGAGCCGCGCCAGCGCGAAGTGGTCGTTGAGCGCGGTGATCGCCTCTTCGCGCTGCTGGTTGCCGATGCGCTGCTGCTCTGGCCCGAATGCGTCTGACACGGCTGAGCACGTTATCCGATGCAGCAGATCGATATCGGGAATACGCTGCGACGATGCTGGTCGGTGTCCCAAAGGAGATCAAGAACCACGAGTACCGGGTCGCCATCACCCCCGCCGGTGTGGTCGAGCTGGTGCGTCGCGGGCACGAGGTCGTCATCGAGCACGACGCCGGTGCGGGCTCGTCTTTTCCGGACCACGAGTACACAGCGGCCGGCGCGCGGATCGTTGCCACGGCCGACGAGGTGTGGGCGTCCGCGGACCTGGTGCTGAAGGTCAAGGAGCCGATCGAGCCCGAGTACCACCGGATGCGGCGTGATCAGGTGCTCTTCACGTACCTGCACCTCGCGGCGAGCCCGGAGTGCACCAAGGCCATCGCCTCCTCCGGCATCACGGCGATCGCCTACGAAACCGTGCAGCTGCCGGACGGGTCGCTGCCGTTGCTGGCGCCGATGAGCGAGATCGCCGGGCGGATGGCGGCGCAGGTGGGCGCGCACTGCTTGGAGCGAGCCCAAGGCGGGCGGGGTGTGCTGCTCGGCGGCGCTCCCGGAGTCGCTGCGGGCAAGGTCGCGGTGATCGGCGCGGGAGTGGCCGGGATGAACGCCGCGACGATGGCGGTCGGCATGCAGGCCGAGGTCGTCGTGCTGGACAACAACGTCAACCGGTTGCGGCAGATCGACTTCACCTACCGCGGCCACCTGCAGACGATCGCGTCGAACGTCTACGAGGTCGAGAAGGCCTGCCAGTGGGCGGATCTGGTGGTCGGCGCGGTGCTGGTGCCGGGGGCGAAGGCGCCGAAGCTCGTCAGCAACGAGCTGGTGTCGCGGATGCGTCCCGGCAGCGTGCTGGTGGACATCGCGGTCGACCAGGGCGGGTGTTTCGAGGACACGCGGCCGACCACGCACGACTCGCCTACCTACCGCGTGCACGACTCCGTGTTCTACTGCGTCGCGAACATGCCCGGCGCGGTGCCGAACACGTCGACGTACGCGCTGACGAACGTGACGCTGCAGTACGTGCTCGCGTTGGCGGACAAGGGTTTTGAGCGTGCGGTGGCGGAGGACGCGGCGTTGGCCAAGGGGGTCAACGCTCGTGACGGCGAGATCGTGTTGGAAGGGCTGGCGTGATCGTTGAGCTGGTGGCGACCTATCTGGACCACCTCGCCGTCGAACGCGGCACGGCACGCAACACGCTCGACTCCTACACCCGCGATCTGCGCCGGTACACCGAACACCTGGAGGCTCTGGGGATCACGGATCTCGGTGCGGTGACCGAGATCCAGGTGAGCGAGTTCCTGGCTGCATTGCGGGAGAGCGGTCTTGCGGCGTCGTCGGCGGCACGGACGTTGGTCGCCGTGCGCGGCTTGCACCGCTTCGCGCACAAGGAAGGCGTTGTGCCGCATGACGCCGCACGCGCCGTACACCCGCCTTCGCCGCCGAAGAGGTTGCCGAAAGCGTTACCTGTCAACGATGTCCTGACGCTGCTCGACACCGTGGGGAACCTGCGGGACAAGGCGTTGCTGGAGTTGCTGTACTCGACGGGTGCTCGAATTTCCGAGGTCGTCGGGTTGGACGTGGACGACATCGACGCTTCCGAACGGACAGTGCTGCTCGACGGAAAGGGTGGAAAACAGCGGCTCGTCCCGGTCGGTCGACCGGCACTGGCCGCCGTGGACGCGTACCTGGTTCGGGCACGCCCCGCGTTGGCGGCAAAGGGTCGTGGCACGCCCGCGCTGTTCTTGAACGCGCGCGGTGGACGGTTGTCGCGGCAGAGCGCGTGGACCGTTCTGAAGACCGCCGCGGAGGAGGCCGGAATCAGCGCCGCGGTGTCTCCGCACACGTTGCGGCATTCGTTCGCCACCCATCTGTTGGAAGGGGGTGCTGACGTTCGGGTGGTGCAAGAACTTCTCGGGCACGCATCGGTTACGACCACTCAGGTGTACACACTGGTAACCGTTACGACTTTGAGGGAGGTCTACGCAACTGCACACCCTCGGGCCACTGGAACATGAGGCTTCCACGGGTACGGTGGACAGGTGCCGAACTTGGACGAGCCGTCCCCACAGGCCATTGATCTAGCCGCGGTGCTGCACGCGCTGAGCGACCCGACGCGTCTCGCGGTCGTGCGCCAGATCCAGTTGAGCGGTGAGAGGCTGTGCGGGGCCTTCGAGGTCGACGTCGCGAAGTCGACCCTCTCCCAGCACCTGCGCGTGTTGCGCGAAGCCGGCATCACACGAACACGCTGCCGCGGCAACCAGCGGTGGGTGTCGCTGCGTCGCGACGACCTGGATCTTCTCTTCCCGGGCCTCCTCGACGTGGTGCTTTCCGCCGCCGACAGGCGCACACGAGCGGATGTTCCTGCCTAACAAAGTCTTGACAAACACCGGCGAGGCGCGTTGCCGCTCGCACGGGTGCGGCCTAGGCTGCGCCCGGAGAGACGACTACGACGAGTGAGGGAACGCCAGCCATGTCGACACCGGAGCACGTTTTCGCGCCCCGTGCCGATCTGAACCTGGCTCCGCACGCCGCGCCGGTGGACGACGTCGCTCAGGAGCAGGTCGACGGCATCGGCCCGACCGGCCGCCCGCGCCGCCACATCCCGGATCCGCCGCCGTTGCTGCACCACGGCCCGGCGAAGATCCTCGCTGTGTGCAACCAGAAGGGCGGCGTCGGCAAGACGACGTCGACCATCAACCTGGGCGCGGCACTGGCCGAGTACGGCAGACGGGTGCTGCTCGTCGACTTCGACCCGCAGGGCGCGCTGTCCGTGGGCCTCGGCGTGCACCCGCACCAGCTCGAGACGACGATCTACAACGTCATCATGGAAGGCGACACCGCCGTCCGCGACGTCATCCGCAAGACCATGGTCGACGACATGGACCTGCTGCCGAGCAACATCGACCTCTCGGCGGCGGAGATCCAGCTCGTGTCCGAGGTGGGCCGCGAACACACACTCGTGCGCACCCTTCGTCCCGTCATCGACCACTACGACTACGTGCTGGTCGACTGCCAGCCCTCGCTCGGCCTGCTCACGGTGAACGCCCTCGCGGCCGCGGACGGAGTGCTGATCCCGCTCGAGTGCGAGTTCTTCTCGCTGCGCGGGGTGGCGCTGCTCATCGACACCATCGAGAAGGTCAAGGAACGGTTGAACCCCAAGCTCAACATCACCGGCATCCTCGCCACGATGTACGACCCGCGCACGCTGCACTCGCGCGAGGTCATGGCCCGCGTCGTGGAGGCGTTCGGCGACATCGTGTTCGACTCGGTCATCAACCGCACGGTCCGCTTCCCGGAGACGACCGTCGCCGGTGAGCCGATCACGCGGTGGGCACCGCGTTCCTCCGGTGCCAACGCGTACCGCGCGCTGGCTCGAGAGGTGATCGCCCGGTGAACCGTCGCCCTTCACTGCCGGGGGCGGCGGAGCTCTTCCGGCTGACCGCTGCTCCTGCTCCCGAGGTCTCGGACTCGGTCGAGCCTCCGCAGCAACGACGGGGCTCCGGTCGCACGAAGCACACCACGAAGATCACGGTGTACGTGTCGGACGAGGAGCTCATGGCTCTGGAGCAGGCGCGGCTGTTGTTGCGCGGTTCTCACGGCCTGGGTGTCGACCGCGGGCGTGTGGTGCGCGAGGCGATCGCGATCGTGTTGGACGACCTCGAGACGCACGGTGACGCGTCGTTGCTGGTACGCAGGTTGCGCGAGCAGTGACAGAGGAAGCCCCTGTTGTTGCTGACGACGGCAAGTTCAAGGTTCGGCTCACGAACTTCGAGGGTCCGTTCGACCTGCTGCTGCAGCTGATCTCGCAGCACACCCTGGACGTCACCGAGGTGGCGCTGCACCAGGTCACCGACGACTTCATCGCGCACATCCGCGGCATGGGCTCGGACTGGGACCTCGACGAGACCACCGAGTTCCTGGTGATCGCGGCGACGTTGCTGGACCTGAAGGCCGCGCGGCTGCTGCCTCAGGGCGACGTCGAGGACGAGGACGACCTGGCGCTCTTGGAGGCGCGGGACCTGCTGTTCGCGCGGTTGCTGCAGTACCGGGCGTACAAGCAGGTGGCGGCCTTGTTCGCCGAGCTGGAGCAGGGTGCTTATCGGCGGTATCCGCGGTCGGTGTCTCTTGAGCCTCGGTTCGAGGGGCTGCTGCCCGAGGTGATGCTCGGGGTGACGCCGGACAAGTTCGCTTTGATCGCGGCGGCCGCTTTCCGGCCGAAGCAGAAGCGGACCCTGTCGGTCGCGCACATCCACCAGCACCGGGTGTCGATTCGCGAGACGGCGGACGTCCTGCGCGCGTTGCTGATCGAGAAGGGCACGACGACGTTCTCGGAGATCGTCGCGGAGTGCACCGAGACGATGGAGATCGTGGCGCGGTTCCTGGCGCTGCTGGAGCTGTACCGGGAGAAGTCGCTGGCCTTCGAGCAGGAGGACCCGCTCGGGCCGCTGCAGGTGACGTGGGTCGGTGGGACGTTGGAGGAAGCGCAGGCGCAGGTGCACGCCGGCGACGAGGACGAGGACTACGGCTGATGAGCGAGCCACTGGTGGGGC
Organism: Lentzea sp. NPDC051838; assembly: GCF_040681245.1. Taxonomy (NCBI): domain Bacteria; kingdom Bacillati; phylum Actinomycetota; class Actinomycetes; order Pseudonocardiales; family Pseudonocardiaceae; genus Lentzea; species Lentzea sp. NPDC051838. The sequence continues at coordinate 83,635 of NZ_JBFAYI010000030.1, read as the reverse complement.
CGGACGCGGCAGAGGTCGAGAACGCGGGACCGGCCTACGACGGTGACGGTGATGGGGGCAACGACACGGCTGTCGAGCCGGCAGCCGACGCTGAGCCCGAACCCGAGCCTGCCGCCGAGCCCGAGGCCGAGCCCGAAGCCGCCGAGCCCGAGCCCGAGGCCGAGCCCGAAGCCGCCGAGCCCGAGCCAGCTGCTGAGCCCGGGCCTGAGGTCGAGGTCGACCCTGACGACGCTGCCGACGCCGCCACCCTCGAAGCCCAGCTCCTCGCCGCCGCCCCCGAAGAAGCGATCGAGGACAGCGGCCTCCCCGACCTCACCGACGACGCGACGTTCGAGGCGGCGCTCGAGTCCGTGCTCCTCGTCGTGGACAGCCCGATCGCCGAAGACCAGCTCGGCAGTGCCCTTGAGCAGCCGGTTAAGCGAATCAAGGAGGCACTCCGTAGACTGGCTGCTCGGTACACCGAGTCCGGCAGTGGCATCGACCTGCGCAGGGCGGGGGACGGCTGGCGGTTCTACACGCGAGATCGGTTCGCCCCGTTCGTGGAGAAGCTGCTGCTCGACGGCCAGCGCGCGAAACTCACCCGCGCGGCCCTGGAGACGCTCGCGGTGATCGCCTACCGGCAGCCTGTCACGCGGGCGCGGATCGCGGCGGTTCGTGGTGTCAACGTGGACGGTGTGATCCGGACCCTGGTCGCGCGGGGGCTCATCGAGGAGACGGGCACGGACAGCGACACGGGTGGGATCCTGTACCGCACGACCGAACTGTTCCTGGAGCGGTTGGGGCTCTCGTCACTGCGAGACCTGCCTCCAATCGCGCCGCTGCTGCCCGAAGTGGATGCGATCGACGATGTCTGAGAACGAGGGCGTGCGCCTGCAGAAGGTGCTCGCGCAGGCGGGGATCGCCTCGCGCCGTGCTTCGGAGGAGCTGATCGACCAGGGGCGGGTGCAGGTCGACGGCAAGGTCGTGCGCGAGCAGGGGCGGCGGATCGACCCCGAGACGGCGATCGTGCACGTCGACGGCGTGCGGGTGCAGATCCGCGAGGACGTCGTCACGATCGCGCTGAACAAGCCGTACGGGATGCTCTCCACGATGGAGGACGACCTGGGCCGTCCGTGTGTGGGTGACCTGGTGCGCAACCGCAAGGAGCGGTTGTTCCACGTCGGCCGCCTCGACGCCGAGACCGAGGGTCTGCTGCTGCTCACCAACGACGGCGAGCTCGCGCACCGGTTGATGCACCCCAGCTACAACGTCATGAAGACCTACCTCGCCGAGGTCCCCGGCCCGGTCGAGAAGGGGCTGAACAAGAAGCTCAAGGCCGGCATCGAGCTGGAGGACGGCCCGATCAAGGTCGACTCCTTCAAGCTGATCAGCGCTGTCCCCGGCAAGGCCCTGGTCGAGATCGTGCTGCACGAGGGCCGCAAGCACATCGTGCGCCGCCTCATGGAGCACGTCGGCTACCCGGTGCAGTCGCTGGTGCGCGTCGCGGTCGGCGACGTCTCCCTCGGCAACCAGCGTCCCGGCTCGATGCGGGTCCTGAACCGCCAGGAAGTCGGCGGGCTTTACAAGCTCGTCGGTCTCTGAGTTAGGTAAGAGCGCCCCTCCGACCCCCGAGTCCGGAGGGGCGCAACCGGCGATCCCCCGATCACCACCTGCAACGAAAACGCTACGGCGAACCACGTTGTAAGGGGTCGATCATGCGCTTTGAACAACACGGTGTAGACAATCGGTCACAGGGGGAGACCGACATGCCACGCACCGAACGCCCGTTGGACAGCGAAGACACCGAACTGGGCCGTTTCGCCGCCGATCTGCGCAAGCTGCGCGACAAGGCCGGCAAACCGTCCTATCGGGAGCTCGCTTCACGCGCGCATTACTCCGCGGCCACGCTCTCGGACGCCGCCAGTGGCAAGAAACTCCCGTCGCTCGCCGTCACCCTCGCCTACGTCAAAGCCTGCGACGGTGACGTGCGGGAGTGGGAACAGCGCTGGCGCGACATCGCCGCCCCGCCCGAGCCGCGTGGCGAGGCGCCGTACGTCGGGCTCAAGGCGTTCGAGAAGGAAGACGCCGATCGGTTCTTCGGTCGCGAGAAGCTCACCGCGAAGCTCGTCGACCTGGTCACCACGCGCCCCTTCACCGGTGTCTTCGGCGCGTCCGGCTCGGGCAAGTCGTCACTGCTGCGCGCGGGCCTGCTCCCCAAGCTCGGCAACACCCTGATCTTCACGCCGGGTGTGCAGCCCCAGGACGAGTGCGCGGTCCGGCTCGCCCAGGCGACCGGCGACTCCGCGGTCGTCCTGCACTCCGAGCTCACCGACCCGGCGGCGCTGGGCCTGATCGCCCGTCAGCACGACCTCACGCTGGTCGTCGACCAGTTCGAGGAGATCTTCACCCTGGCGGGTCCCGAGCAACGCGACTGGTTCGTCCAGGCCCTGGCGAACGCCCCGCGCGTGGTCATCGGCGTCCGCGCCGACTTCTACGGCCACATCGGCCGCCACCCCGAACTCGTCGAGGCGCTCGAAGGCGGTCAGCTCCTGGTCGGCCCGATGACGACGGACGAGCTCCGCCGCGCCATCATCGAACCCGCCCAGCACGTCGGCGCCACGGTCGAGTCCGCCCTGGTCACCCGCCTCGTCGCGGACGTGGCGGGTCAGGCGGCGGCGCTCCCGCTCGTCCAGCACGCCCTGGTCGAGACCTGGCAACGGCGCCGCGGCATGACGCTGTCACTCGTCGGCTACGAGGAGGCGGGCGGCGTCGACCACGCCATCGCCCGCACCGCCGAGGCCGTCTACGAGAAGCTGACCCACCGGCAGCAGCTCACCGCCCGCCGAACCTTCCTGCGCCTCATCGCGCTGGGCGAGGGCACCGAGGACACCAAGCGCCGCGCGTCCCGTGAGGATCTCGACGCGGAAGTCCTCGAACACCTCGCCAACGCCCGGCTCGTCACCCTGACCGAGCACCACGCCGAACTCACGCACGAGGCGTTGATCAGGTCCTGGCCACGGCTGCGCGACTGGATCGCCGAGGACCGCGACGCCCTGCGCGTCCACCACCAGCTCACCGTGGCGGCCGCGGAGTGGAAGGGCGACCGCGACCTGCTCTACAAGGGCGCGCGCCTCGCCCAGGCCGAGGAGCTGAGCCAGCACACCCTCTCCGACCCCGAACGCGCCTTCCTCACCGCGAGCCAAGCCGACGGACGGCGCCGCGCCCGACGGGTCCGAGTGGTGGTCAGCATCCTGTCGGTGCTGGTCCTGCTGCTGGCGGGCACCGTCGTGTTCGCCGCGGTCAAGGCGGACGAGGCGACTCAGCAGCGCAACGACGCGTTGGCCGGCCGTGCCGCGACGGAGGTCATGCGGCTCGTTCCGACCGACCCGTTGAAGGCCGCGCGCCTGGCTCTCGCGGCGTACGCGGTGACGCCGGGGCCGGCGACGCGCGACGCGGTCCTGAACGCCGATGCCGCCCGGATGACGAGGGCGGTGTCGTTCGGGGCCCAGACGCTCGGCCGGAACCTGTCGATGGCCACGAACAGCGAGTTCCTCATCGGGACGGACGGGATCAGGCCGGCCACGATCCTGGCCGGGTGGAACGACCAGGGCGCGAGGCCCCCGGCGATGGGGGACAAGGTCAGCCAGGCCGTGCTCACCAACGACGACCGGCGGGTCATCACCGTCGAGGAGTCGGGTGGGGCGCGCATCTGGGACGTCAGCGACCCCCGCTCGCCGAAGCAGCTCGGCGCGTTCTCGTTGCACGGCACGGGACACGCCCTGAGCGTGAACCGCGACGGAACCGTCGCGGCCGAAGTCGTCCTGCGCGACGGCGATCCCCAAGGCCGCGGTCAGGCGTTCATCTGGGATCTCCGGGATCCGGCACGACCGCTGGAGACTCCCTGGCCGTACATGAGCGTGTTCTCCGCTGCCGTGGCCCCGTCCGGTGACGACGTCGCGTTGCTGATCCGCGACGAGAAGGAGCGGGTGGTGCACGTGGAGGTCCTGGATCTCCGCAACGGCGGCAAGCACATCCGGACCTGGTGGAAGGTCCCCGACGAGACCAGGGTCGTCGCGATCAGCAACAACGGCAGGCTGTTGGCGGGCTGGACGGGCTCCGGCCTCACCATCTGGGACATCAGCACGAACGAGCCGACGGTGTGGGGGACGGTGCCGCGAGCGGAAGCGGACACCCGCGCTTTCGAGTTCAGCGCGGACGACGAGCGGCTCGCCGTGCAGAGCAGCGCCACGGTGGACGTCTGGGACATCAGCAAGAAGGGCGAGGCGACCACGGCCGGATCCTTCGGCGGTTTCCGCGGCAGCGCGCAGGGGCTGCGCTACCGGGACCGGGAGCAGGCGTTCAGCGTGATCGACGACCAGCCGGCAGGCTGGTCGTTGCAGACCGACCTGGCGAAGGTGAAGCGCGGACTGTGCCGCGAACGCACGATCGAGCTCACCGACGACGAGTGGCGGCGCTACTTCCCCGGCGTGAAGCGGGTACCGGTGTGCTGACCGCCGGACGGCAGGCCGAGGTCTCGCGCGTGCATCTGGGTGGGCCGAGGGTCGTCGCAGAGCCAGCCGCGATACCACCCGTCGCCGACCCACGCGTCGACGTAGAACACGGTGCCGGCCGGGACGCGCCGCGGCGGTTCGCCTGGCCAGTGCAGCAGGACGCCGCGCACCATCTCGCAGACCATCCTGGCGGGCACGACCGAGTCAGTGGTCATACCTCTCCAAGCTAGGCACACCTCGTTGTACGCGGTCGGTGTCCGCAGGTTGACAAAAACTGCGGACATGAGCAGCTGAGCCGTGGGTGGCAGGAGGCGACGCCACCCACGGCCACTCCGGCGCCGGTTCGGGGCGAAAGCACCGGGCCCATCCCCACCTGGGGACGTTAGGGCGAACGGGTTGTTCACGGTCAGTCGTTGGCCGCTGAACAAAGTTCTCTGAACAATGACGGGATGCCGAGACGGGAACGCCCTCTCGACCAGGGCGAGAGCGGTCTCCTGCAGTTCGCCGCGGATCTGCGCCGGCTGCGGGAACGGGCCGGCAGTCCGACCTACCGGGAGCTGAGCCGGCGGGCGCACTACTCGGCGGCCGCGCTCTCCGAAGCGGCCGGCGGGCGGAAGCTGCCGAGCCTCGCGGTGACCAAGGCGTACGTCAAAGCGTGCGACGCCGACCCGGACGAGTGGGTGCGGCGGTGGCACGAGGTCGCCGAGTCCGCGCCGCACGGCATCAACGACAGTCCGTACGTCGGGCTCGCGATGTTCCAGCCCGGTGACGCGCCGAAGTTCTTCGGGCGCGAGCGGTTGACGGCCGAGCTGCTCACGACGAAGAACCGGTTCACGGGCGTGTTCGGGCCGTCCGGGGTGGGGAAGTCGTCGTTGCTGCGGGCCGGTCTCATCGCCCGCACGCGCGAACCGGTGCTGTTGTTCACGCCCGGCGCGAATCCCGTCGAGGAGTGCGCGGTCGCGCTGGCGTTGCTGACCGGCGCGGACGCCGTGGAGCTGGCCGATGAGCTGAAGGATCCCGAGGAGCTGCACCGCAGGCACCCGCACCTCGTCGTCGTGGACCAGTTCGAGGAGCTGTTCACGTTGTGTCGCAACGAAGAGCTGCGCACGTGGCTCATCGCGGCACTGAAGAACTGCGCGAAGGTCGTCATCGGCGTGCGCGCTGATTATTACGGGCACTGCGCGCACTACCCCGAGCTCGTCGAACTGCTGACGAGCAGCCAGGTCATGGTCGGCGCGATGACGCCGGACGAGCTGCGTCTCGCCATCACCGAACCCGCCGCCGTCGTCGGTGCCAAGATCGAGACGGCGTTGCTGGCGCGGCTGATGGCCGACGCGGTGGGGCAGGCCGCGGTGTTGCCGTTGCTGTCCCACTCCCTCGCGGAGACGTGGCTGCACCGCCGCGGCATGACGCTCACGCTGTCCGCGTACGAAGAGGTCGGCGGGCTCGAACACGCCGTCGCCCGCACCGCGCAAGAAGTCTTCGACAGCCTCACGTCGGAGCAACAGCGGCAAGCGAAACGGATCCTGCTGCGGCTCGTCACGGTCGAGGACACGAAACGGCGGGCCCACAAGGACGAGCTCGAAGCCGACAGCGAGGTGCTGCGCGTGCTGGCCGCCGCGAGGCTCGTCGTGATCGACCGCGACGGCGTCGAACTGGCGCACGAGGCGTTGATCCGCAGCTGGCCCGCGCTGCACGAGTGGATCGAAGAGGATCGCGAGAACATCAAGGCACAGCGCGAACTCACGCACGCCACCGAGACGTGGGAGTCGCTCGACCGCGATCCCGGCGCGCTGTTCCGCGGGCGGCGACTGACGAACGTGCCACCGGGTCTCGCGCTCAACTCGCACGAACGCGCGTTCCTGGCCGCCAGCCTCGCCGCCGAGGAAGAGGTCTCGGCGAGCGCACGAAGACGCACCCGCCGCCAAAGACAGTTGCTGGCCGCCCTGGCCGCGTTGGTCGTCGTCGCCGCCAGCTCGACCGTCTTCGCCTTGCAGGCCAACAAAACCGCCACCGAACAACGCACCGCCGCCGTGGTGCTGAAGGCGGTGGGAGAAGCCGCCGTCCTGCGCTCCACCAACCCCGACCTGGCCCAGCAGGTCGCGCTCGCCGCCTACCAGCTCGCGCCGTTGTCCCAGGCGCGCAACGGTTTGCGCCAGGAGGACGTGCCCACCCAGGTGCTGTGGAGCGCCCAGGCCGAGGTGACGGCGCTGGTCGTCGGCCCGACCCAGCAACAGGTCGTCACCGGGCACCGCGACGGCACGGTCGTGCTGACGGATCTCGACGACCTGCCGTCGCCGCGCACCTCCCACGAGGCCACCCGGCACTCCGGTGCGGTGACCGCGCTCGCGATGGACTCGACCGGCGGCCTGGTCGCCTCGACGGGCGAGGACGGTGCCGTCCACGTCGTCGACGTCTCGCTCGGCAGGCCCCGTGAGCTGACCGTTCTGCCGGTTCGTGCCGTCGCGATCGCCTGGCAGGGCACCACTCTCGTCACCACCGACCACGACGGCGCCCTGAGCTTCTGGACCGATCTGCGCCTCGAACACCCCAGGCTGCTGCTCACCACCCAGCTCTCCCTCGGACCGCTCGCGGGTATCGCGTTCCGCTCGGACGGCCAGGTCCTCGCCGCCACGACCATCGGCCGTTCCGTGCACCTGGTCGACGTCGCCGACCCGCGCGACCCCAAGCTGCTGTCGCTGACCAAGGAGTTCGCCGGCGCCGCCCAGTTCGCCGGTCAGAGCCTCCTGCTGACCACCGCCACGACCGCCGTCCACCTCTGGGACACCACGAACCCGCGCGACCCGGTGCTGCGCGCCGAGATCCCGTCCGGCGGCGGCGAGGTCACCTCCGCCTGGCTCGGCACCGACAGCGTCGCGGTGGCCACGGACGACGGCCTGGTGCGCCTGTGGCGGCTCGAAGCAGGGAAGGAGCCGGTGGAGCAGGCGTTGCTGCGCGGTCACGTCGGGCCGGTCGCCGCGGTCGGCCTCACGCCCAAGGGCGACGAGGTCGTCACGGGTGGCGCGGACAAGGCGGTGCGGCTGTGGAACGTCGACCCTCGCGACCCGGCGACGCGGATCTGCGACCAGGTGATCCGGCCGATGACCCGCGAGGAGTGGGAGCGGTACTTCGGCGACCTCGACTTCAGCCCGCCGTGCCGTGGTTGAACGATCACCAAGCGGTCCGGTGGATGGTGAGCGATTAGCGGGGCGTTAGACGGCGGGCGAACCTCTGGTGGACAATCCGGCCGGGAGGCGGCATGCCACGAGGGGAACGACCGCTGGGTCCGGAGGACACCGCGTTGCTGCGGTTCGCCGGTGACCTGCGCAGACTGCGTGACCAGGCCGGCAAACCGAGCTACCGCGAACTGGCTCGGCGGGCCAACTACTCGCCCACGGCGTTGTCCGACGCGGCGGGAGGGCGGAAGCTTCCGTCGCTCGCGCTGACGCTGGCGTTCGTCCGGGCCTGCGAGGGCGATCCGGCGCCCTGGACCCGCAGGTGGCGTGAGCTCGCCGCCGAACACGCTCTGCCACTGCATCCCAACGCACCGTATCCGGGCAACGTGCCTTTCGGCGAGGACGACGCGAAGAGGTTCTTCGGGCGTGAGTACCTCGTCGAGCAGATCGTCGAGTCGACCAAGGCCAGACCCCTCACCGTGCTCGTCGGAGCCTCCGGCGCCGGCCGCACGTCCCTCCTGCACGCCGGCCTGAAGCCCGCCCTCGACGACGCCGTGGTCATCACGCCCGGCGAGCACGCGCTCGAAGACCTCGCCGCCGCTCTCGCCGAGATCTTCGAGAACACCACCGCCGACCAGCTCGCCGCCGAGTTCCGCCAGGACCCCGACCACGTGCGGCTGCGGATCCGCCAGCACCGGCCCGGCCTCACGCTCCTCGTCGACGACGCCGAGAAGGCGCTCGACCAGCCCGACTTCGTCACCGCCCTCACCCGCTGCCCGCACGTGGTCCTCGCCGTTCGCGCGGACCACCGGGACAGGTGCGCGGACCTGCGCGGCCACGAGATCGTCATCGAGCCGATGAGCGCGGATCAGCTGCGCCGCGCAATCACCGAGCCCGCCGCCAAGATCGGCGCGACGGTCGAGACCGCGTTGGTCGCCAGGCTGGTCGCGGACGCCGCGAACCAGCACGCGCTGCCGTTGGTGCAGCAGGTGCTCACCGAGACGTGGCGGCGCAAGCGCGGCATGACGTTGTCGCAGGCCGGGTTCGAGGAGGCTGGCGGCATCGAGCACGTCGTCGCCCAGGCGGCGACGAGCTTCTTCGAGGGCTTGGGCGAGGACGACCGCCGAGCGGCGAAGAGGGTGTTCCTGCGGCTGGTTTCCGTGCAGCGCAACGCGATCGTGCAGCGCCGCACGCGCAGGCTCGACGTCGAGCCGCGGCTGCTGGACCTGCTCGCCGAGGCCAGGCTCGTCACGCTGACCGAGGACGGCGTCGAGCTCGCCCACGACGCCGTGCTGCGCTGGCCCAGGCTCACCGAGTGGGTCGACGAGGAACGCGAGAACCTCAGCACGCACCAGCAGCTCGTCACCGCGATCGAGCTGTGGGAGGCGAGCGAACGCGACCCGCTGGCGCTCTACCGGGGCGCGCGGCTGCGCAAGGCCAAGGACCTCGGCGACTTCCTCACGACGCGGGAACGCCGGTTCGTCGACATCAGCACCAGGCGGGAGACGCGGCGCTCGACGGCGTTGATCGCGGTGATGGCCGTGCTGCTCGCGCTCGTGCCGGGCACGGTCGTGTACGCGCTGGCCAACGAACGCAAGATCACCGAGCTGCACGACCGCGAGCTCGGCGGCAAGGCGATCTCCGAGTCCGAGGCGTTGATGGAGCAGCGCCAGCCGTACGCGGACAAGTACGCGCTGGTCGGCTACACGGTGAACCCGTCGATCGAGGCGGAGAAGGTGCTGCGGCTGGCCAACGCGGTCACGCACGGCATCCCGTTCACCGGCACGTCGGCCGACAACGCGACGGTGCAGATCGCGCCGCGCGGTGAGCTGGTCGCGGTGACCGACCAGGACGGCACGGACCGCATGTGGAGCCTCGACGAGGACCGTCCGGTGCCCGGCAAGCGGTTCCCCGACCGGCACCAGGTCGTCAAGCTCGCCGAGCACCGCGCTGTCACGCAGGACGCCGCGGGCCGTCAGCACCTGTGGGACGTCAAGAGCGCCAACGACATCACCTACCTGACCGCGCTGGACACCAGGTTCCGCACGATGGAGATCAGCGCGAACGGCTCGCGGATCGCCGGCAAGATGGGCGGGGTCGACGAGCTCGGCCTGCCGACGCCGAACGACACCGAACGGGCCGTGGTGTACGACCTCGGCGACCCGAGGAACCCGCGGGAGCTGCCGATGCCCGCGCCGGCCCGCGACGCGGGGACCATGGCGCTGAGCTACGACGGCCGTGAGCTCGCGACCAGCTCGTGGGACGCGGCGAAGGGCATGACGACGATCTACTTCTGGAACGTCGGCGGCACCTTCGAACAGGCGGCGCCGCCGTTGCCCCAGCCGATCTCCGTCCGCAGCCTCACCTACAGCAGCGACGGCCGCTGGCTCGCCGTCGAGCACTCGCCGCAGGGCGTGGTCCAGGTGTGGCAGCGCGTGCCGAGCGGGTCGCCTGTGCTGCGCGCGACGATCGACAGCGTCACGCGGTCGACCGCGCACGTGACGTTCTCGGACGACGCCCGGATCGCGGTGGTGCGCGAGAACATCTTCGAGGTGCAGCAGATCTACACGACCGGACGTCCGGCGGACCGGCTCGCGTACGTGATGGGGCAGGGCGGCAACGCGCAGCCGATGTACCGGCCGCAGTACGCCGACTTCCTGCTGCGCTCGAGCGGCGGCAGCCCGGAGCTGCTGCCGTACGCGCTCGACAGCAGCCGCATCATCAAGAAGATGTGTGAAAAAGACGGCGCCCGGCTCTCGGACTCCGAATGGGTGAAGAGCTTCGGCGAAGTGGAGCGCGTGAAGGTGTGCGAACCGCGCTGATGTGTGGGAAACAACCCGGAGTTGGGCAAGCACGCATTGTGAACGGGAGATCCACTCTCTAGGGTGACCGAGTGCGTGCGTTCACAAGGGGACTTCTCGGCATCGCCGGGTTTCTCGTGCTGTGGGAGCTCTTAGGACGCTCTCCGCTCGTCCCTGCGGACTCGCTGCCGCCACCGTCCGTCGTGTTCGGTGAGCTGGTCACGCAACTGACTTCGCCCGCGTTCATCAGTCATGTCGTGGCAACGGTGTTGGCGGTGCTGATCGCCATCGTGATCGCGATCGCCATCGCGGTGCCGAGTGGACTCGTTCTCGGCAGCGTCCCGGCGGTGCGCCACGCGACGCGCGCGGTCGTCGAGTTCCTGCGCCCGATCCCTTCTGTGGCACTGATTCCGCTCGCGCTGGTGATGCTCGGCTTCGGTCCGGAAACCAAGATCACGCTGGCCGTGTACGCGGCACTGTGGCCGATCCTGTTCAACACCATTTACGCGCTCGACGAACTGGACCCGCTTCTCGTTGACACCGCAAGGGTTTTCGGCACCGGCCGGCTCGGCGTGCTGTTCCGGGTGGCGTTGCCCAGCGCGTTGCCGTTCGTCCTCACCGGAATCCGGCTCGCGGCGACGACCGCGCTGATCGTGATGGTGTCGGTGGAGCTCATGGCCGGCAGCCAGATCGGCCTCGGCTACTTCATCATGGAGGCCCGCAGCGGGCCTGGCCGGATGGACCAGGTGCTGGCAGGCACCGTGGTCGCGGGCGCGATCGGCGTCCTGCTGAACAACGGCCTGGAACGCGTCCGCCGGCGTTGGGTGGCCTGGTGACCAAGTTCCTGCAGCGGTGGACCGTGTTCGCCGGTCTGGTTGCCGTGTGGCAGCTGCTGGGCTGGCTCGCGGACGACCCGTTCTTCCCGCCGCCGTCCGCGATTCTCGCGGCCGCCTGGGAGTGGTGGGTTCTCGAACCGTCGAACCTCACCGAGCACGTGCTGCCGTCGGTCGAGCGGCTTCTGGGTGGCTGGGCCATCGCTTCGGTGATCGGCGTCGCGCTGGGGCTGCTGCTGGGCCGCTCGGACCGGGCGATGGAGTACGCGGGACCGTTGCTCGTGTTCCTGCGCTCGATCCCGCCGCCCGCGCTGGTGCCGGTGTTCCTGCTGCTGTTCCGCGGCGGCACCTCGATGCAGCTCGCGACGATCGTCTTCGGTGTCGTGTGGCCGGTGCTGCTGAACAGCGTGGACGGTGCCCGTTCGGTCGACGTGACCAAAGTGGACACTTCCGCGGTCTTCCGGATTCCGCGCTGGCAATGGGTTCTCGGGGTGGTGCTGCCCGCGGCCTCCCCGAAGATCTTCGCCGGACTGCGGGTCTCGTTGTCGTTGTCGTTGGTGCTGATGGTGATCTCCGAGCTCGTGGGCACGGACAACGGCATCGGTTCGCAGCTCATGCAGGCACAGCGCGAGTTCGACTACACGCGCATGTGGGCCGGCATCGTCCTGTTGGGCGTGCTCGGCTACGGACTCAACACCGCGCTGCTGGCGGTGGAACGCAGGGTGTTGGCGTGGCAACCGAGGAGTCGGGATGAGCAACATGCTTGAGGTGGCCGACCTAGGCCACACCTACGGCGACCACGAGGCCATCGGTGGCCTCACGTTCACCGTGCGCGCCGGCGAGCTGGTGTGCGTGGTCGGACCATCGGGCTGTGGCAAGTCGACACTGCTGCGCACGATCTCCGGGCTCGTCGCGCCCTCGCGCGGCGACGTTTCTCTGCACGGTTCACACCTCGCGGTGGTGTTCCAGGACTACTCGCGCTCGCTGTTCCCCTGGCTGTCCGTGCAGGGCAACGTGGAGTTCCCGCTGCGCTCACTGCCGCGCGCGGAACGTCGCGCCCGTGCCGCCGAGGCGCTGGAGTGGGTGGGTCTCTCGGGTGCCGCTCGCAAGCGGCCGTGGCAGCTCTCCGGCGGCATGCAGCAGCGTGTGGCGATCGCGCGCGCTCTGGCCTACCGGCCCGCGTTGTTGTTGATGGACGAGCCGTTCGCCTCGGTGGACGCGCAGACCCGGTTCGAGCTGGAGGACCTCTTGCTGCGCGTGCGCCGTGAGCACGACACGACCGTTCTCGTCGTCACCCACGACATCGACGAGTCGGTGTACCTGGGGGACCGGATCCTTGTTCTGAGTGGTTCTCCGGCGCGCCTGGTGGCCGACCTGGAGGTGCCGCTGCCCGCCGAGCGCGACCAGGTGACGACGCGGACCGACGAGGGGTTCGTGGCGCTGCGGTCGAAGGTGGCGCGGCTGCTCAACGTGGGCAAGCCGGCGCTGGACGTCGAGAAGTGGGCTGCCGCCGAGCGGGAGTCGATGAGCGAAACCGTGTCTTCCTGAGACACTCGACGGCGTGACCGACTGGAACCTGTTCCTCGTCGTCGACGCGGAACCCGTCGAGGTGTCCGGCGGGCGGGACAGGGTTGTGCTGCTCGCCGAACGGCGGATGCTCGCGCTGCCCGACAACGGCTACCAGTTGCTGCTGGCGTGGGCCGCGGGTCCTCGTCGGGTGGTGCGCACACCCGCGCCTGTGCATCCGGACCAGGACATCATCGACACGTTCGTCAACTCGTACCTCGTGGACGCCGGCGCGCCGCCACGGCCGCGCGGGTTCGCCTGGTACGTGGATTTGCCGGAAGGCGTTGCGCCGCCGGACTTGTGGCGCGCGGTCGACGCCGGTGGCGAGCACGGGTCGCCTGTGGACCTGCACCGCGTGCGGGAGGCCATGGAACGCGGAGTCTCGTCTCTCTACGACTGACCCTGAACACAGTTCAGCCCCGGACCCGCCGCGGTCCGGGGCTGAACTGTTTCGCACGGACGACAGGGCTTGCGAGAAGGCCCGCCAGCCAACGAGAAAGCCATCGTCCGTGCGAAGTTCACACAGGAGGGCGTGCGAACAGATCTGGCAGGGGAGGCAGGCACCCGTTGCTCGGGGGCAGAGCTCAGGGCGCCTGCCGTCCGTTCCCCCGTGACTCCGCCAGGAACGACCAGAGAACTCAGAAGTGGACGTCGACGTCGTTGTGGTTGCCGATGCCGTCGAGGATGTCGATGTCGCCGACGTTGACGTCGCCGAGGATGTTGCCGACGTTGTGGTGCACGTCGCCGACCTGCGCGACGTCCTGAACGACGTTGTGGGAGATGTCGGCGACGTGGTTGACGTCCACGTCCGCGACGTCCTTGACCAGCACGTCGGTGTGCTTCACGAGCACGTCGGTGTCGACGACGTTCTTGGTGAGGACGTCGGTGTCGAGGTCCTTCACGAGCACGTTGGTGACGCCGTCGACGTCCGCCACGTCGGTCACCTTGGCGACGATGGAGTTGTCGGTGGCGATGTCCGAGACGTTGGAGACGACGTCGGTGCCCTTCAGAACGGTGGCGTCGAGGGTGTTCGACACGTCGCCCAGGCCGGAGAAGTCCGAGACCAGCGCGGTGATGGCCGAGGGGGCCGCGACACCGGTGAGGCTGGAGATGTCGGTGAGGCCGTTCACGCCCTCCACGTTGCCCGCGATCTGCAGCAGGCTGTCGACGGCCGGGAGCTCGGAGCCGCCGCCGAGGACGTCGTCCACGACGTCGACGTTCGGGACGGACGCGGCGTCGAGCACCAGCGGCAGGATGTCCTGCACGTCGCCCGCGGTGATGTCGCTGAGGCCCGCGGCCTCGAGGCAGCCGAGCGGGTCCTGCTGGAACGCCTCACGGGCGTCCAGGTCGGTCAGCAGGCCGAGGGTGAAGTCGTGCAGGGTGACCTGCTCGGTCTGCACCGTGGTGCCGCCGGTCTCGATGGTGGTGTCGCCGGTCTGGACCGTGGTCGGGCCGGTCTGCACCGTCGTGGGGGCGGCGGTCTCGGTCTGCTGCTGCTGCATGGGACTCAGGCTCCTGTAGCTGAATCGGGGGATGTCGTGTTGAACCGTATGGATGAACGACATCCCCCGGCATCGGGAGTTGGCCCCAGATCGTGACGAAACGAGATCCCTAGGGGGACCGTGTCACCCGTTAGGGGACCCCGGGGTGTCACCCGGTTTCCCGCCGATCTCACCCGGTCGGCGCAAGCGGCAAGCCCCGGACTCACCCCAGAGGGCGAGATTCGTGCCCTCAGGGGCCGACGTAGTTCTCCGCGAAGGTCGCGCGGTAGGCCGCCGACTCGGCCAGGTGCTCCAGTCGTGCCTGGGCCAAGCGTCCGAAGAACGGCGAGCTCACGTCCGTGTGGATCATGTTCAGCATCCACTGTGAAAATTCCTGTGCGCGCCACACGCGGTGCAGGCAGTCGTCCGAGTAGGTCTTGAGGCCGGCCTCGGATCCGGTGGCGTAGAAGTCAATCAGCGCACGTCCGAACGTCGCGGCGTCGTTCAGCGCGAGGTTCATGCCCTTGGCGCCGACCGGGGTGATGATGTGGGCTGCGTCACCCAGCAGGTAGAGCCGGCCGTACGACATGGGCTCCACCACGTGGCTGCGCATGTCCAGGACGCGCTTCTCGATGATCTTTCCCTCGGTCAGCGACCAGGTGGAGTCCTGCAACGCGAACCTCTTGTGCAACGCCTCCCACACTTGTTCATCGGACCAGTCCGAAGCTTTAGTTCCAACCGGCACCTGCAAGTAGAAGCGGGAAACGGAAGGCGATCGCAACATGTGTCCTGCGAAACCATCCTCGTGCAATGCGTAAATGATCGCTTTAGTCGACGGAGGAGCCTCCGCGAGAATGGCCAGCCACTCAATTCCGTGCTGATGGGTGAATTCCTTCAGCACTCCATCGGGAATGGATGGACGGCTCACCCCGTGGAACCCGTCGCACCCGGCCACGAAGTCGGCGCTGACACACGTGCGCACCCCATCGGCGCTGGTCCAGTGCACGGACGGCTCAGCGGACGTCAGGTCTCGCAACTCAACGTCGCTGACCGAGAACCGGATGTCACCCCCGGCGTCGAGGAATGACCCGATCAGGTCTTTGACAACTTCCTGCTGCGGGTAGACGTAGTGCTTCTGGTCCCCGTACAAGTCGCTGTAGGACACCTGGAACGCCTGGCCGCTCACGCGGAATTCACACGTTCCGTGACGGTCTGCTTCCATCAGCAAACGATCGGCGAGTCCGAGCGAGTCGAGCATGGTTACAGAGCGATGCTCCAGGACACCCGCCCGTGGTCGAGTTTCCACATGAGCACGACTAGCTTTTTCGAGGACGACGCAGTCGATACCTGACTGCTGGATCAGGTTTGCCAAGGTCAGACCGGCCGGCCCGGCGCCGACAACGGCTACAGCGCGCTTCAACTGGGTTCTCCTAGCCCTAGACCTGCTGTGCTTAGATGCTCACCGCAGGTAGTGGACTGGAACCTGCACGTGTCGGTCAACTGGGGTCTTTTGGAGCAGTATCACTACTCTGAGTGGTTGACCGTCGCGCTCACCCCGCAACGACGACACCGCTCCGACAGGAGAGTGCTCCCGATGACTCGAAGAGTCCGCCGCATCGCCGTCCGTGGCATCGCCCTTGCCACGCTGCTCGCCACCGTGGCGAGCTGTGGACTGCTCGGCGGCAAAGAGCAGGCTGCTCCCACCCCCGACGCGAACGGCAAGGTGGAGAAGGCCAAGATCACCCTGGGGGTCCTGCCGATCCTCGACGTGGCGTCCGTCCACGTGGCGAAGAAGAAGGGTTACTTCGCCGCCGAGGGCCTCGAGGTCGAGCTCAAGACCATCCAGGGTGGTGCTCAGGCGATCCCCGGCCTGATCAGCAAAGAGCTGGACATGACGTTCGGCAACTGGGTCTCGTTCTTCGCCGCCCAGTCGAAGGACGCGGCCAAGGCGGTCGACGGGCTCAAGCTCATCGCCGATGGCTACCAGGCCAAACCCGACATGTTCCTGATCCTGGCGGCCGGTGACTCGGCCATCAAGAGCCCCAAGGACCTGGCGGGCAAGACCATCGCGATCAACACCTTCAAGAACATCGCGGAACTGACCGCGAAGGCGACGCTGGAGGCGGCGAACGTCGACCCGAAGTCGGTCACGTTCAAGGAGATGCCGTTCCCGGACATGCAGGCGGCGGTCGCGAACAAGACCGTCGACGCGGCGTTCATGGTCGAGCCGTTCATCACCAAGGCTCAGCGCACCGCCGGCCAGGTCAAGATTCTCGACGCGGCCTCGGGTCCGACAGACAACATCCCGATCGCGGGCTTCGCGACCAGCGGTCAGTTCGCCAAGGAGAACCCGAAGACGGTGGCCGCGTTCCAGCGCGCGATCGCCAAGGGTCAGGCCGACGCCGTCGACCGTCCCACCGTCGAGCCGCTGCTCGTCGAGTACGCCAAGGTCGACAAGGAAACCGCTGCTCTGGTGCACTTCGGCGCGTTCCCGACCACGCTCGACGCGACGCGGCTGCAGCGCGTCCCGCAGCTGATGCAGCGCTACGGCCTGCTCGACAAGGAGTTCGACGTCAAGCCGATGCTCATCCAGCCCTCCGGCAGTTGACGAACAGCGCGGGTGACTGTGATCGTGCCGTGATCATGGTCACCCGCGCTGCTGTTTCCTCCGGATGAATTATCGATGAGGGTCCGTTTAGCCGCGCAGGTCGAAGTTGTTGATTCTCGAACCAGCTGTTTCGTCGTCCGAACGGCGGTATGAGAAGCGCGTGTTTTACTCCAAGATCCACCAGGTTTGCAGCTATTAAACGGGGCGGGGAGTGTTGACGGTGCGCGGTCGTGAGGACCAGCGGGGCATCGACCGGTTTCGTCTACGCAACTGGCGCCTGCGCAGCAAGCTCGCGGTGGTTCTGCTCGTTCCGGCTCTCAGCACCGCGACTCTCGCGGGCCTGCGCCTGAACACGCAGCTCGACGACGTGGAGCTGTTCGGCACCGTCCAGCGCGAGCTGGCCGTGAGCCATCAGGCCGCGAAGGTGGAGAACGCGCTGCAGGTCGAGCGCGACTGGGCGGTGCAGTGCGTCGGCGCCGGCAGGCAGAACGCGTGCCCCGAGCACGCCGCCCGCACCGGCCTCACCGACAACGAACTGGGCAAGTACCGGGACACCGGCGCGACGACGACCGCGTTGAGCGCGCCGCTGAAGGAAGCGTTCGGCAAGTCGCTGCAGTCGCTGGACGGCCTGGCGAGCCTGCGCATCACGATCCTCAGCACGAAGTACCCGGACATGGCCGTGATCGGTGCCTACAACCAGATCATCGCCTCGCTCGGCCAGGTGCACCGCGCCGCGATCTCCAGCCTCAGCGAACCGGCGATCGTTCCGCTGGTCGCCGCCGCGCAGGCGCTCTACCAAGCGCAGGAACAGCTCGGCCAGCAGAACGCGATCCTCACGGCGACCGCGCTGCGCAAGGGATTCGCCCCCGGAGGCACGGACGAGCTGCGGGCCGCGCAGTCCCGGCTCGACGCGGCGCTGAACGAGTTCAACGACGTGGCCTCCGCGGCGAACCAGCAGAAGTTCCAGGACAAGGTGTCCGGTGCGTCGGTCGACGGCCGCAACCGCCTGGTGAAGCTGGCGCTGGCGCAGGACGCGGAGGGCAAGCCGGTGTCGATCACGGACGCCGAGGTCCTCAAGATCGGTGAGGACACCGCCAACCTGCTGCGCGACGTCGCCACGGATCTGGAGAGCCAGGCCGACGCCACGACCTCGAACCTCGCGAGCATCGCGCGCACCGACGCGTGGCGCGACGCCGCACTGGTCGCCGCGTCGCTGATCGTCGCGTTCGGTCTGATGGCGATGGTCGCGCAGTCGATGTTGCGACCGCTCCGCGTCCTGCGCCGCAGCGCCCTCGACGTGGCCCGCAACCAGCTGCCCGAGGCCATTCGCCGAATCCGTTCGCACCGCGAGCCGGAACGCGCCGCGGAAGAGGCGATCGTCCCGGTGCCGATCAACACGACCGAGGAAGTCGGTCAGGTCGCGCGCGCGTTCGACCTCGTGCAGCGCGAAGCCGTCCGCCTCGCCGTCGAGCAGGTGGCCCTGCGCGCGAACGTGAACGACATGTTCATCAACCTGTCGCGGCGCTCGCAGGCGTTGGTGGAACGCCAGATCAGCGTGATCGACCGGCTGGAGCAGGACGAGCAGGACCCGGACCACCTGGCGTCGCTGTTCGAGCTCGACCACCTCGCGACGCAGATGCGCCGCAACAGCGAGAACCTGCTGGTGCTCTCCGGCACGACGGTCAACCGCCGCGTCACCCGCCCGGTCGCGGTCTCCGAGGTGCTCGGCGCCGCGGTGTCCGAGGTCGAGAAGTACGCGCGGGTGCAGATCGCGCCGACGCCGGACCTGATGGTGCAGGGCCGCGTGGTCAACGACCTCGCGCACCTCGTCGCCGAGCTGCTCGACAACGCGACCGCGTTCTCCAAGCCCACCACCAAGGTCACCGTGCGCACGATCGAGACCCGCAAGGGCGAGATCGCGATCCGCATCCACGACCGCGGCGTCGGCATGCAGGACGCGGACATCGCCGAGGCCAACGCGAAGCTCGCCGAGCCGCCGGAGGTCGACGTCTCCGTCGCTCGCGAGATGGGCCTGTACGTGGTCGGCCAGCTCGCGAAGCGCCACGAGATCCGCGTGACGCTCGGCAACAACGACGACATCGAGGGCGGTGTCACCGCCCAGGTGATCCTGCCGATTTCGTTGCTGCACAAGGGACCCGCGCCCGCGCTGCCGCTGCCCGCCGCCTCTCCGGTCGAGACGACCAACGAGGGTCTCGCCGGTGTGCCGAAGTGGACGCCAGAGCACCCGGTCGTGGTGCCGTCCGCGCCGTCCGAGGACGAGCCCTCAGGGCGCCACCGCATCGAGCAGACGTCCGCGGACGGCCTGTTCACCGCGCGCGTCGAGGCATCCGAGGTGTCCACTGAGGACGCGTACTCGTACGAGCCGCCGATGGAACGGCCGGCCGAGACTCCCGAGCCCAGGGAGCCAGCCGACCCCGCGACCGAGATCTTCCCGGCGATCAGGGACGACGTCGAGGAGATCGACGCCGAGAGCCTGTCCCGCTGGTTCCAGACTCCGGCTGCCGCACCGCAGCGGCCGGCCGTCGACGCCGCCACGGTCGTCGGCGTGACACCCGTTGGCTCCAGTTCCACCAAGGACGTTCCGGCAGCGGAGCCGGAACACGACGAGTCCGAACCCTCCACTGTGAACGGTCTGCCCAAGCGGCAGCGTCCGGTGGAACCTTCGAAGTCCGAGGCACCAACGGCGGTGCCGCGCGCGGTAGCAGACTTCGCCGAGTCCGACTGGGGATCGGCCGACGAGGGCTGGCGTGCCGCCGGGGCGCTGGAAACCAGCGTGCCCGCACAGACGACGGAGAACGGCCTGCCCAAGCGCGTCCCGAAGGCGCGCCTGGTTCCGGGCTCCTCTCCCAAACCGTCGTCACCCGTTCCCCAGCTGGCGGCCGCCGGTACCGGAGGCCGTTCCGCGGAACGGCTCCGTCAGCGGTTCGCCACGTACCAGAAGGGTGTCCAGATGGGCCGCGAGTCGCTCTTCGACTCGGCCGTCGGAGGCATCCCCGTGATCGCAGAAAGGGAACACCAGTGACCACCGCGACTGAGGAACTGGACAACTTCAGCTGGCTGGTCGAGGACTTCGTCAGCAGGGTCGCCGGTGTAGCGCACGCGATCGTCGTCTCGGCTGACGGTCTGCTGCTCGCGTCGTCGGACCGCCTCCCGCACGACCGCGCCGAACAGCTGGCCGCCGTGTCCTCCGGCCTGGTCTCGCTGAACCTCGGCGCGGCGCGTTGCTTCGAGGCGGGTGAGGTGAAACAAACCGTCGTCGAGATGGAACGGGGCTATCTTTTCCTGATGTCCATCAGCGACGGGTCCTGCCTCGCCGTGCTCGCCGCACCCAACTGCGACATCGGGCTCATCGGTTACGCGATGACCCGGCTGGTGGAACGGGTCGGTCTCCAGCTGACGCCGGAGATCCGTGCCCAGCTCCACGTTTCCATGCGAGCCTGAGTAGAGAGAAGTTCCCCATGAGCAACGGTGCTCCGGGTCGTCCCGGGTCACCTGGGGTCGACCTGACCGCGACGTCGGCGAAGATCGTCATCGCGGGCGGGTTCGGCGTCGGTAAAACGACGTTCGTCGGTTCGGTCTCCGAGATCACCCCGCTGACCACCGAGGCCGTCATGACCCAGGCTTCGGTGGGCGTGGACGACCTGTCCGCGGTCCCGGACAAGGTCACCACCACGGTGGCCATGGACTTCGGGCGCCTGCACCTGGACAAGGACCTGATCCTGTACCTGTTCGGCACGCCCGGCCAGCACAGGTTCTGGTTCATGTGGGACGACCTGGTCCGCGGCGCGATCGGCGCCGTCGTCATGGTCGACACCCGCCGGATCGACGAGGCCTTCGCACCCATCGACTTCTTCGAGGACCGCGATCTGCCTTACGTGATCGCGGTGAACTGCTTCGACGGCCTGATGCACCACCGGGCCGAGGAGGTGCGGGACGCGCTGACGATCCCGTCCTCGGTGCCGATAATTCCTTGCGACGCACGGAACCGGCAGTCGACGAAGCAGATCCTGATCGCGTTGGTGGAGCACGCGCTGCGCCAGCCGTCGTTCGCCTAGCTCATCCTTGCGCCTGCGTGCTCAGCTCCTCGAGTTGGGAGCGCAGGCGCTCGCGTTGGTCGGGCAGGAGACGGCGGAACTGCATCTCCAGCACGGCTCGCGCGCCGATCTCGACGGTGCCGAGCCGCTCCTGGAGCGCGGCCAGAGCGGTGGCCTCGTCCGCTGACGTGGCGATGATCCCGGCGATCTCCGCGTAGGAGTCCGCTGCCTGGCACAAAGCGCGCAGGATCTCGATCTGCTGTTCGACGTAGCCGGGCGGGTAGGTCATCGACTCACCGTACGGTGATCAGCGGGAACGCGCCGGCCGCTACCCTCTGAGTGCACTCGAGCTCGGAGGGGGCGGGTCAGGTGGGCGCCGCGAAGTTCGTCGGGGGACTGGTCATCGTCGCCGGGGTGGTGGGCGGCATCGCCGCGCTGACCGGCCCGGTGCGCGACTGGTTCACGGATCGCACCGACACCTCGAGCCTCGCCGCGGAGCCCGCGAACAAACCGCAGGTCACCCATTTCGCGCTGCCTCTCGACGTGCCTTTCGAGCAGATGCCGTTCGCTTCCACCAACGTCTGCGGCGGCGACCAGGTCGAGTGGTTGCGGCGCTTCGGCACGGAGATCCCGCGGAACCAGGGCATCGCGATCCGCAACTCCGCGGACGACGGGGCGATGCTCACCATCGACAACATCCGCGCGGTGGACGTCGAGACCACCAAGGCGCAGCCGTCCGTGCACTTCGAGTGCCCGGACCAGGGCAACGGGGAGTTCGTCGCGCTGGAGCTCCGGCTGGACCGCGACCTCAAGGCGTACGAGAAGGCCGAGGGGCAGAGCCGTCCGTTCGCGTTCAACCTCGAACCCGGTGAGACCGGCAACGTTCTGGTGCAGCTGAAGGCGGACGGGGACAACGCCTACTCCGGCCGGCTCGTCGCGGACGTGCGCACCGGTGACTCCAAGGAGACCGTGTCGTTGCCGCTCAACGGCGAGGACCGGAACAGGTTCGAGTGGCGGAAGTTCGGCAAGTACGGACGGCTGGTAGTGCAGCCGGGTACCGCGAAGGGGTTGTTCTGGTGCAACCTCTACCCGACCGAGGACACCCCGTACGGCGTCGACATGGATTCCTTCGAGTGCTCGCCGGAGAAGATCCGGTCCGTGCTCGACGAGATCGGCCGGTCGTAGGCGCTGACGCCTTTCGGGCCATCAGGCCCACTGGGCGTCAACAGTTATACCCCTCTTCCGGCGGCGGTCTGTTCGTGGTGGCACGCCGCAAAACCGCAGCGTGCGGGCCGGTCACCGACGAAGTCTCTGGACCGTGACAGCGCTGGTTGACACTTGACTCTTCTTGTGCGCCAACGCTTCGGCGATACAGTCGGGGAGCAATTACCCTGCATTGCGAGGAGATTCCTGTGTTCCTGCGCAAAACAATTGCTGTGCTGGCCAGCGCCGCCGCCCTGTCTCTCGGCGTCGTGGGCACCGCACAAGCAGCCCGCACCATCACCTACAACTCCACGGGTGCGGCGCAGTACGAGACGGAGATCACGGACGCTGTGGCGATCTGGAACTCCAGCGTCAAGAACGTCCAGATCAAGAAGGCCGCCGCCGGCGCGCGTGCGAACTTCACCATCGTGTCCGACCCCGGCTGGCCGAGGGCGCAGCCGACCTCGTTGGGCAACGGCAAGATCTGGATGGGCAAGCAGGCGATCGACCAGAAGTACGACATCAGGCGAATCGCCGCCCACGAGATCGGGCACATCCTGGGTCTGCCGGACGTCAAGCCGGGGCCGTGCTCCAGTCTGATGTCGGGCTCCACCGGCGGTGTCGACTGCAAGTCGCGCACCCCGAACGCGGCGGAGAAGGCCCGTGTCGAGCGGCTCTTCGCCGGCACCGCGAAGGCTGACCTCACCGAGGTCGTCGACGCTGCCTGACAGCTGATCGTGAGCGGTTGTGGTCTCCCTGACGGCCACAACCGCTCACGACACAACGAGATCCACGCCCAGAGCAGTGAGCTCGTCGCGATCGCCCGGCCCGCCGATCACGTGCACGCCCGCCGATCGCAGCAGCGGCACCATCAGCGACAAACCCTGGCGCGCCAGCCGTTCCGACGGCGGCGTGGCCAGCCGGACGCCCCACACCGGGCTGCGGTCCACAGTGGACAACCCGGCGAACCCGCCGCCGAACTCGTGCAGCAACACGTGGACACCCATGTCGTGCAGCACTTCGAGGTTCTCCTCGCCGTCCGGCATCGCCCGCACGTCGAGCGCCAGGAACAACGACGAAGCCGGGAACGCGCAGGCCCGCAGGTTCGAGCGCACGTGCGCCGCCAGGTCCGGGTCGCGTGACTGGTCGCGGGACAACCGGATCAGCACCGGCTCGCCGCGCGAACACGCGTCCTGCAACACCATCTGCCCGAGGCGCGCAGCCAGTCCCAAGGCATCGGCATAGGCCACAACGTCGTCGTGCCGCGAAGCACCCCACCGCACGGAAGCCTCGACGAAGGCCAGCGAGCCCGAAATCCACGACACCGGCGTGTACTCCACGGAGATCTCGCCGTTCTCGAAGGCACCGGGCATGGCCGCGATCCGTGCGAAACGAGCGCGATCCGCGACGTCGGCCTCGTGGTCGTAGATCGCCCACTGTCTCTTGCCGCCGTTCTCGGCCCGCCGCAACGTCGAATGCGCGCGCCGCAGCACGACCGCCGGGTCGACGCCGGGACCCTGGGCGTGCACGAAGCCGATCGACGTCGACACCGCGACACCCGCGCCCTCCAGGTACACCGGTTCGGACAGCTCGTCGTCGATCATCGCCGCCAGCGCCGCGACGTCCGGCGACCCCTGGATCAGCACGACGAACTCGTCGCCGCCGACCCGCGCTACGACCGCGTCCGGCAGCACCACTCGCAACCGTCGCGCGACCTCCACCAGCACGGCGTCACCGGCGACGTAGCCCAGGCCGTCGTTGACGATCGTCAGGCTGTCGACGTCCAGGTATCCCAACGTGTACGGCTCGCCGGACGCCAGCGCCGACTCCAGCTTGTCCGTGAACGACGCGCGGTTCGGCAGCCCGGTCAGCAGGTCCGTCAACGACTGGTGCCGCAGCCACTCCTGCAGCATCCGCTGTTCGGTCACGTCCTCGATCAGCGCGACGAAGAACTTCGGCAGCCCGTCCGACCCGCGCAGCACCGACAGCACGACGTTCGCCCACACCGTGTCGTCGTTGTGGCGGCTCAGTTCCCACTCGCGCCTGTCGGTGTCCACAGAGGACGCGATCATGCGCGAGCACGCAGCGGCCAGCGCCACCGCGTCCGCCTCGGCGAACAGCTCCTTCGGCATCTCCTCGTAACCGAGGATCGTCGCCAGCCCCTCGTTCGCCTCCACGACCGTGCCGAGCAGGTCGAAGATCGCGATGCCGACCGCCGTCGACGCGAAGACCTGGGCGAACCGGGCCTCGCTGTCGTGCAGGTCGCGCTGCGCGTCCTCGACGGCCTTCAGCAGCGCGTTCTTGACCTTCTCCTGCTCGGCGAACAGCTGGTCGCGCGTCGCCCGCACGTACCCGGCTGCCAAGGCCCCCAGCACGTCGGGCGGGAACTCCGGCGCGAGCACCTCCAGCGTGCGGCGCAACGAGTCCGGGCCGGTGAAGCGTCGACGCACCAACCATTCACCGATGGCGATCGCGGCTTGCCCAGCACGAAGCCGGGCGGCGTGTTCCTCGAGATGCTGCGTCAGCTTCCGCCGGGACATCGGCGAGTACGCGCTCTCGATCAGAACAGCCGCCCAGCGCTGTGCGAGGGGCGAAGTGGCCATCAGGGCTTGCGGCCCACCGCGGCGTAGAGGTTGGCCTTCGTCGGGTCGTCGCCGACGTCCTCGGGCGTCTCGGGGCGCCACTGCGGTGTGAACACGATGCCGGGCTCCACGATCTCCAGCCCTGCCAGCATGTCCGTCACCTGGGCCTTGGTGCGCGGCGTGATCGGCTCCGCGGTCTTCGCGAAGATCTCCTTACCCGCCGCCATGGCCGCCGGCATGCTGTCCGCGGTGAAGTGCGACAGCGCCAGGTACGAGCCGGACGACAGCGATTCCACGTACCGCGACAACACGCTCCACGGGTCGTCGGAGTCCGGGATGAACTGCAGGACACCCACGACGAGCAACCCGATCGGCTGGGAGAAGTCGAGCAGCTCGCGTGCCTGCGCGACGATCTTCTCCGGTTCGCGCAGGTCGCCGAGCAACGCCGTCACGTTCGGCTCGTCGGCCAGCATCAGCTCGGCGTGCGTGATCGCGACCGGTTCGAAGTCGACGTACACGACCTTCGACTCCGGTGCGACCTCGTGCGCCACCTCGTGCACGTTGCCGACCGTCGGGATGCCCGAGCCGAGGTCGAGGAACTGCCGGATGCCGAGGTCCGCGAGTTCCAGCACCGCCCGCCGCAGGTAGGCGCGGTTGAGCCGCGCCATGCCCCGCACGGGCAGCACCTTGATCAGCGCCTCCGCCGTCTCGCGGTCCGCTTCGAAGTTGTGGCCGCCGCCCAGCAGGTAGTCGTAGATCCGGGCGGAACTCGGCACGTCGACGTTGACACCTTCCGGAACCCAGCTGACTCGATCGACCACAGCAGTACACACCTCTCGCGATGCGAATTCTGAGCGTCGACAACCCTACTGGCCGCAGATGTAGGCCGAACGAGCGAATTCCAGTGTCACTCGAATGGTTATCAGAGGATAAACCAATCGGTGCAACCACTTGCGAACCGGAACTTCACAGGTCCGCGCGGTGCCGCCCCCATCACGAACATCCCCAGTTCGTCGACTGCCGCCGATTCGTGGTCGCCGGACGGTGTCACGAGCGTGACCGAACCGCCTCCCGGCATCAGCTGACCGGTGATCCCGGCCGCGGACACCTCGACCTGCAACGACACGCCGTCGGCGTCGAACACCAGCTGCCTCGCCGTCGCCGTGGACCGGGCGCGGGCGAACAGCGTATCGTCCAGCACCGAGTCGTACGACGTGATGAGCAGCAGTTCCTCGTCGATGTTCCGCCAGGTGAACGCGGCCTTCGCGGCTTCCACGAACTCCGGCGGAACCTCTTCCGAAGGTGTGCTCAACGCGTCGCGCAAGGCATCGAGCAAGATCTCGTCACTGTCCCAGTCGTGCCGCACCCAGCACACCTCCTCTCGTGGCCGACCCTCCCAGGAAAGCTGAGAGAGCAGGGGTCTTGCGCAACTTCTCCAGGCACCGGATCCGCGTGGGGCCGATGCTGCCGACCGGCATCGCGAGCTCTTCGCTCACGACCTGGTAGCTCGGCGGCGGATCCGTCATCAGCTTCGTCAGCAACCGCTTGCACTGGTCCGTGAGGTCGGCGAACCCGTCCCGCAACGCCTGCCGCCGCTCCACCGCCAGCAGGTCGGCCTCCACGTCCGCGTCCATCTGCTCCGACTCCAGCGCGTCGGCCTCGGACAACGGGTCGTAGAGGTGCGTCCGCTGCTGCACGCGCAGCACGCGCAGACACTCGTTGCGGGTGGTCGTCATGATCCAGCCGGGCAGCGCCTCCGGCTCGCGCAGTCGTCCGATCTGCTCCACGAGCCGAAGCCACAGCGTCTGGTTCACGTCGGCCGCATCCGCTGGGCGCAGCCGGTGCTTGTAGATCACCGACACCACCAGCGGCGTGTAACGATCGACGATCTCGTTCCACGCCGACTGATCGCCCTCGGCCGCCGCGCTCACGAGCACGGCGATCGGGGATGCAGAGGTCACGTCGACTCCTTGCGGTCACAACTGGCGGAGGCCGAGGTTGCTCCCCAGATACAACTATTTGACAAAAACCCCGTAGCCGGGGTGGAACTCCGGTTCGCTCAACAGTTTGTCACGCGCCTGAACTGCGGTGATGCCGTCCGAGGCCATCGTGGCGGCGATCCTGCCCGTCACGAGCGGCGCGGCGAACGACGTGCCGTACCAGTAGGCCCACAGCGCGAACGGCTGCGCGGCCTCGCCGGGCAGCTTCCACTCGCCCTTGAGGTAGGTCGACGCGCGGTTGCCGATCGCGCAGGCATCGACCCAGTGGCCCCAGTTCGAGTACCAGCCGGGGATGATCGCGCCGTCCTTCGTCTGCTCCGCGGCGGCGACGGCCGTGACCCCGCACAGGGCGGCGGGCCAGCTCGGCCGTTGCGTGCCCGAGTTGCCGGCGGAGGCGACCACGACGATGTCGGAGGGCAGGGCCTCGATCGTGCGCCGGATCGGTTCGGACGCCACGTCGTCCTCGGTGAAGCAGCCCAGCGACAGGTTGAGGACGTTGACCTTCTTGCGGCCCAGCTCGGTGATCTTGCGGCAGAGTCGTTCCTCGTCGCCGAACCCGTTCGCGTCGAGCGCGACCTCGGGGTCGAACGTGACGCCCGGCGCGGCGGCCTGGATCACGCCCGCGACGAACGTGCCGTGCCCGCCCTGCAACGCGAACACGTCCCCGCTGGCGTACGCCGGGTCGACGTCGTCGATCTCCTTGGCGTAGCGCGAGGCGAACCAGTCGGAGTGCTCGCTGTCGGCGCCCTGCGAGATGCCGGTGTCGATGACGCCGACGCGGATGTCCTTGAGCCGCTCGTCCGACTTGGGCGCGCTGATCGGGTCCGCCGGGTACGGCCGGTCGCCGGGGTTGCCCATGATCAGACCGCCGTGGCCGACGATCACGTGGTGCGGTTGTACGAGTGGCACCCGCTGATTAGGCCAGTTTCGTTGATCTCGCAACAATCGAACGATGCGCGGAATGTCCTCCGCGTTGTTCGGCAACGTCAACCGGGCCATTCCGGCGAATCCTTCGCCGGGTCGCGCGACGATGTTGTTTTCGCGCAGCTTCTCGATCACGCGTTGCTGATCCTCGGCGCTGACGAGCAGCTGGCCGGGTCGATAAAGGAATTCACGCCCGCGTTCGGCGTGGAAGCTGATGTTCTTGTCCTCGGCGATGAGCTGCAGAAAAGCTCTTTGGTAAAGCTCCGCGCTTTCTGGCGTTTTCGACACCACGGCCTCACTAAAGCAGCGTTGACGGGCACCCCGACCGAGCTTGATCAAGCTACCACAGCCGATAAAGTGACGCCGTGAGCGACTTTTCCGCAGAGGACGCGCTGGAGGCCAGGCAGCGCAACCCGCGTGCGGCCGTCGAGATGGCCCGCGCGGTCCTCCGCACGACGGAAGATCGCGCGGAATGGTCGATCGCCGAGCGCGCGATCGGCCTCGCGCTGCGCGAGATGCACGACTTCCCCGGCGCGGCCCGGCATCTGCGTCGCTCGATCAGGATCGCGCGCGACGCCGCGCTGCCCCGGTTGTCCGCGTTGGCGCAAATGAGCCTGGCGTGGGTGCTCGTCTACACCGGTAAGCAGAAGCAGGCGTTGAAGGCGCTCGACGAGGCGATGCCGGAGCTCTCCGGTGCCGACGCGGTGGCGGCGTTGATGCAGCGCGGCGTCGTCTTCCACTACCTGACGCGTCATGACGAGGCCCAGCGCGACTACACCGCCGCCATCGCCGGAGCCCGCCGCGTCGGTGACAAGCTCGTGGAGGCACGGGCGTTGAACAATCGGGGCCTCGCGCGCGCGTACGTGGGCAACATGCGTGAGGCGTCGGCGGACTTCGCGCTCGCCGCCGCGTTGCTGGGGGAGCTGGGGCAGGAGCTCGGGGTCGCGGACGTGCACTGGAACGCGGGCATCATGGCGACGCGCTCCGGTGACGTGCCGGCCGCGCTGACCCTGTTCGACAAGGCCGAGGAGGTGCACCGGCGGCTCGACGTGATGCGTCCCGTGCTGCTTGTGAACCGGCTGGAGCTGCTGGTGTCGGTGCCGCTGCTGGACGAGGCGCGCGCGGCGGCGGACCGGGCGATCACCGAGCTGAAGGCGTTGAAGAACCCGCTGGGCGTGTCGGAGGCGTTGTACTTCCGGGCGCGGATCGCGTTGCTGGACGACGATCCCGACGCGGCGAACGGCTTCGCGGCGGAGGCTCGTCGCCGGTTCCGGCGGGAGCAACGGTTGTTGTGGGCCGCCGGGGCGCGGTACCTGGAGCTGCACGCCGCCGTGCTGCGCGGTGACCGGACCCGGCCGTTGCGGCTGGCGTTGTCGCGGGTCGCCTCCGAGCTGGACGCGATGGACTGGCGGCTGCCCGCGCTGGAGGCCCGGATCGACGCCGGGCTGGTCGCGGCTGATCTCGGGCACCGGGCTCGCGCGGTGTCGGAGCTGTCCGTCGCCGCTGCCGCGCGGTTGCGCGGGCCTGCTGGGTTGCGGGTGCGCGGTTGGTACGCGGAGGCGTTGCGGCGCAAGCTTTCCGGGGACGTCCGCGGCACGTCCGCCGCGTTGCGCCGGGGGATCGGGCTGCTCGACGAGTACCGGGTTTCTCTTGGTGCGGCCGAGCTGCGGGCGTCGACAGGGGTGCAGGGGCAGGCCTTGGCGCTGGAGGGCCTGCGGCTGGCCGTGGCGTCCGGGAACGCCGCGCGGGTGCTGTCGTGGACCGAGAGCTGGCGGGCCGGTGCGTTGCGGATGAAGGCCGTGTCGCCGCCGGACGACCCGCGGCTGGAGGACGCGCTGGCTTCGTTGCGGGCGGTGTCGGCGGACATCGAGTCGGCTCTGCTGGCCGGGAAGCCCGCTGGTGCGTTGCGGGTGAAGCTGGTCCGGGCCGAGCAACGGGTTCGTGACCTGACGCGGCAGATGTCTGGTGAGGTGGCGGTGTTCAAGCCGCCTTCGGTGGCATCGCTGGTGTCCGCTCTGGGCACTGCGGCGTTGATCGAGTTCGTCGAGTACGACGGCTCGTTGATGGCGGTGGTGCTCGCGGGTGGCCGGGCATCGCTGCACTCGCTCGGGTCGTCGGAGGGCGTGGTCCGGGAGATCCGGTTGCTGCGCTTCGCCTTGCACCGGTTGGTGACTCTGCCGCCGCAGCTGCCGAATCTGGCGGTGGCGCGGTCTTCCGCCGCGCACGCCGCATCGTTGCTGGATCAGCGGTTGATGGCGCCGCTGGCGGCGCGGATCGACGGCCGGCCGTTGGTGGTCGTGCCGACGGGTGCGTTGAACGGGTTGCCGTGGGCTGTGCTGGAGCGTCAGGTGACCGTCGCGCCTTCTGCCGCGGTGTGGCTGCGAGCCTGTTCCGCCGCTGACGCTTCGGGTGAGGCCGTGCTGGCCGCCGGGCCTCGGATGGCGGCCGCGCCCGCGGAGATCAAGGCGATCAGCTCGCACGTTCCCGGTCGTGTTCTCGTCGACTCGGAGGCGACGGTGAGCGCTGTCGCGTCCGCAATGGACGGTGCCGCGCTGGCGCACATCGCGGCGCACGGGTCGTTCCGCGTCGACAACCCGCTGTTCTCGGCACTGGAACTCGCTGACGGGCCGTTGACGGTCTACGACATCGAACGGTTGCGGACGCCTCCTGCTCGGGTGGTGCTGTCCGCCTGTGACACCGGGCAGTCGGCGGTGCGGCCTGGTGACGAGCTGATGGGGTTCACGGCGGCGCTGCTGGGGCTCGGGACGCGGACGTTGATCGCGCCTGTCGTGCCGGTGCCGACCGACGGGACGGCGCCGGTGATGGTGGAGCTGCACCAGAAGCTGGCCGCGGGGATGGCGCCCGCCGAGGCCCTGGCCGCGGTGCAACGGGCTGCTGCCGACGACGCTGCTTACGCTGCCGCCGTCGGGTTCGTGTGCTTCGGCGCGGGCTAGCGTTTGGAGAGCGCGCTCGAGGGGTCACAGCCTCCGCTGGCATACGTCGTGTTCGAGGGCTCCGCGACTTCGACCGTGACCGTGCCGTCCGCGAGGCGCACGCCCTCCAGGCACTTGTCGCGGCCGCCGTCGGCGATCACACCGATCTCGCCGTTCTCGACGACCGCGTCCAGCCGTGGCGCCCGCCACGGTTGCCCGTGTTCGTCGATCGGCAACGGTGGCAGCTTCGCGTCCACCGCCGTGAACACCTCGTCGCGGGTGGGTGTGGGCGGTAGCGCGGACAGGGCCGCCTTGAAGGCTTCCGCGTAGCCGTCGGGCACGCCGTGGCGCTGGACACCCGGCGGGAGCAGCGCCGGGGCACCGGGTGGGCACTTGACCCGGGAGGTGCCGCCGGCGCGCCCGTGGAAGTTGAACTCCATGCGGTAGCAAGCGTTGATGGCGTCCTCGTGGAAGAGCAGGCCGGCCTGCTCGTCGCGGTGGACGCGGATCACCAGGCGCACGCTGGGCTTCTCGGGCTCGGCGAGGCGGTCGCCGATGTCGGTGTACTCGATGACGTCCCAGCCGCCGCATTGATTCAGCTCGTCGCGCGCGAACCCGGCAGCGTTGTCCGGCATCGGGTGCCTGGTGAGGCACCCGGCCGCGCTGTCGGCGGCGGCGTCGGTGGACGAGTCGCCCTCCGGTCCCGAACCGATGTACGCGAGCCCGACGAGCACGGCCGCCACCAAAGCCGCCGCTCCCCAGAGCAGAGCCGCTGTCCCCCCAGACTTCATGACGCGGGACGGTAGCGCTTCACCGCCCGTCGCGCGGGTCATTTAGGTGGTGGCACCTGGTAGAGCTGCAGTGCGCTCTGGCCCGAGCAGCCGTACTCGCCCGGCTGCGTCTGCACGCGGGGCGGGTACCACGCCTGGACCGTTCCGTCGGCCAGGCGCACGCCGTTCAGGCAGTCACCGCCACTGCCCGCGATGACACCGACGGCGCCGTCCTTCACGAAGGCGTCGAGGCGCGGGTCGACCCACGGCAGCTTGGTCTGCTCGTCGACCGGCACCGGCGGCAGCTTGGCGCGCAACGCTTTCAGCACCTCGTCCTGCGTTGGCGCGGGTGGCAGCTCGGCGAGGATCGTCTTGAAGGCTTCGAGGTAGGTGTCCGGCACACCCGTCTTCTGCGCGGGTGGCGGCATGATCGGCCTGGCGTTCTCGGGGCAGCGGATGCGGTCGGGGCCGCCCTTTGTGACGCCGTAGTAGGTGAAGTCGGCGCGGTAGCACGCGAGCACCGGGTCCTGCTCCCAGAGCCGGAAGGACTGCGACTCCGAGGTGCCGGGGTCGTAGACGCGGAACACCAGGCTCACGCGCACTTTCTCCGGGTCGTTCGTCGGGCTGTCGGTGATGCCGATGACCGCGAAGTACTTCTGGTCGGTGTTCCCGTGCAGGGCGGAGCGGGCGTAGGAGTTGCCGTCGACCCCGACCGGGTAGCCGATGCGATCCGCGACCTCGTGGGCCTTCTTGTCGGTGGCGCTGGTGCCGTCCGGTCTCGACACCAGGTACATGGCCCCGCCCAGCGCGGTCATCAGCACCAGCAGAAGCGCGATCCCCCAGGACTTCACGGCGTCGCCCCCGTGCCGTTCTGCGGGCAGTCGACGCGCCTAGGTCCGCCGGTCTTCCCGTAGTAGTTGAAGGTCACCTCGTAGCAGGCGGTCATGGCGCGGTGGTAGCCGCCGAACGCGGCACTCATGTCGCTCAGCTCGTCGTGGTGGATCTGGATGACGTCCCACCGGCTGGTCCCCTCGAGATCGGTGAGGCGGTCCGGGCTGGTGGTGCTCTTGACGACCGGTGGTCCGCTGGCGCACCAGGGCATGCACTGCGCGTACTGATCGGCCGCGGCATCCGTCCACCAGTCTCCTGGCGGCCGGGTCGCGTAGTGCCACGCTGTTCCGGCGGCGAGTGCTGCCGCGGTCAAAGCCACTATTCCCCCAGGCTTCATGCCTGCGGACGCTAGTGGTCCGGACGCCCGTCGCGCGCCCGTACTTCTACTCATCCCTATTTCAGAACTTGGGAGTTTCGCTTATCGTTGCTCGCCATGACAACGAGGTCGTGGTGGGGCTGGGGCAACGTCGAGGACGCCGTGACTCCTTCGGAGCGCGGTGAGCTGGTCTCGCGCGTGCGGGCGGTGTTGCCGGACGCGGACCTGACGTTCCACGCTCCGCCGGATCCTTCGTCGCTGGACGTGCCGCCGCCCCGCGTCGTGCCTCCCGGCGATCTCTACTCGACCGATGTCGTCGACCGGCTTTCGCACGCCCGTGGTCAGGCTTACCGCGACGTCACTCGCAACCTCGCCGGTGACGTCGGACCGCTGCCGGACGCTGTCGCACGGCCGCGCACCGAGCAGGACGTCGTCGACGTGCTCGACTGGTGTTCGTCGGCCGGTGTAGCGGTGATTCCTTTCGGTGGCGGCACTTCCGTGGTCGGCGGGGTGGAGCCGCGTTCGTTGGACCGTGTCGTCACGCTGGATCTCTCGCTGCTGGACCGGGTGCTGGAAGTCGATCCGGTGTCTCGTGCCGCGCGGATCCAGGCGGGCGTGTTCGGACCATCGCTGGAGGCGCAGCTGAAGGCTTCCGGACTGACGTTGCGGCACTTCCCGCAGTCGTTCGAGTTCTCGTCGCTCGGCGGCTGGCTCGCGACCCGCGCCGGCGGCCACTACGCGACGCTCTACACGCACATCGACGACCTGACCGAGTCGCTCCGGGTCGTGACGCCCGCCGGTGTCTCCGAGTCGCGCCGGCTGCCGGGGTCGGGCGCGGGTCCGTCGCCGGACCGCCTCTTCCTGGGCTCCGAGGGGACGTTGGGCGTGATCACCGAGGCGTGGATGCGGCTGCAGTCGCCACCGTCGTTCCGCGCGGGGGCTTCGGTGCGGTTTGCGTCGTGGGAGCGTGCGGTCGAGGCGACCCGGCTGATCGCGCAGTCCGGGTTGAACCCGGCCAACTGCCGTCTGCTGGACCCGGCCGAGGCGTTCCTGAACGCCGGTTCGCCGTCTTCGGTGCTGGTGCTGGGTTTCGAGTCGTGCGATCACCCGGTGGACGCGCTGCTGGCGGCCGCGTTGGAGCTGTGCGGTGACGGCGAGGTCGTCGAGGGAGCGGCCGCGCAGTGGCGGAAGTCGTTCCTGCGCATGCCTTACCAGCGCGATGCCATGGCACAGCACGGGATGATCACCGAGACGTTCGAGACGGCGTGCACGTGGGACCGTTTCGCGTCGTTGCACGCTGCTGTCGTCTCGGCGGCCACTGATGCTTTGCGTTCGGTGTGCGGCATCGGCGTCGTGACGTGCCGCTTCACCCACGTCTACCCGGACGGCCCGGCGCCGTACTACGGCATCTACGCGCCAGGGCGGTGGGGCAGCCTGACCTCGCAGTGGGACGAGATCAAGGCCGCGGTGTCGGAGGCTCTGCTGTCTGCAGGCGGCACCATCACTCACCACCACGCAGTGGGCCGCGACCACATGCCCTGGTACTCCCGGCAACGCCCCGACGTCTTCGCGCTGGCCCTGTCCGGCGCCAAGGCAGCACTGGACCCCGCCGGACTGTTGAACCCCGGCGTCCTCACGCCACGATCGACCTGAGGATCAGCGCCAGCACGAACACCACGGTGAACGCCAGATCCAGCCCGAACCCGCCGAACCGCAGCGGCGGCAGGATCTTCCGCACGGGCGCCAGCACGGGCTCGGTGACCGCGTGCGTCACCCGCCGCACCTTCCAAACCCAGTCGCCGCGGGCTTCCAGCGTGACAGCCCAGTCCACGATCATCCGGCCGATCATCACGAGGATGAACAGCGTCAGCAGCCAAAAGAGCACGAAGCCGACCAAGCCGAACAAGATGGCCTCCCTATGTCCTGTATGTCCATCAAGCCACACGAATCTGAGAGGCGCCTGGCAACTCGCTGAGACAGTATTCAGCGTGTGGCTTACGACGAGGCTTTGGCCCACCGCCTGGGCGACGTGCTGGGCGCGTTGCCCGGCGTGATCGCCAAGAAGATGTTCGGCGGCGTGGTCTTCATGTGGAACGGAAACATGCTGGTAGGCGTCATGGGCACGGACCTGATCGCCCGCGTCGGGCCCGAGGCGCACGAGGATGCGCTGGCCCAGCCCGGGGCGCGGGTGTTCGACTTCACCCGGCGGCCGATGAAGGGCTGGGTCGTGGTGGACGGGGCGGTTGTGGCGGAGGACCAGGCGCTGGAGGACTGGATCGCGCGGTGCCGCGAGTTCGTGGAAGCGCTGCCGCCGAAGTGACCCTCCTGGATCGGGTCCGCGAGCACTTCGCCGGCAACACTCAGATGCGCGAGATCGACCGTGCGACCGGCACCGTGACCCGCGTGCACTACGAGGTGTTCCTGGTTCTGCGCGACACCGGCAAGCGCATGACCGAGGCGGGCTTCACCGGTTTCGAGCTGGACCTGGCTCTGTTGCGCGCTGACGGCTTCCGCAGCAGCTTGCCCTTCGGCTCCCGCACCATCGAGAAGGTGTCCGAGTGGCAGGGTCGCTGAGACGCGGCGTGTCCGGTTAGTCCCGACTTTCGGACGTGTTGAGCTGCGGATCAGCTACGTAGCGTGCCCTCCGGATTCCGAGAGGGGAACGAACCGTGCGAAGACTACTGGCGGGGGCAGCGGCGCTCACGCTCATCACGGCGGGCCTGGTCACGCCGGCCACCGCGGCGCCGGCGCAGCAGCCGGACCCGCAGGTGCAGCAGCAGGCCGACGAGCAGCCGCACGAGCTCGAGGTCAAGCGCCGCGCGTTGAAGCAGCAGGCGCTGGCCGAGGTGCTGACGGGGGAGGCCAAGACCGAGAAGCGCGGCACCAGCACCGTCGCGAAGGTCGGCAAGAAGCAGAACAAGGACCAGTACGTCGAGCTCAAGCGGGAGAAGACCGACAAGATCTTCGTGATCCTGGCGGAGTTCGGCAACGAGCGGCACCCGGACTACCCGGACCGCGACACGAGTCCGACGACGCCGGGGCCGCAGCGGTTCGACGGGCCCACGCACAACCAGATTCCCGAGCCGAACCGGGCCGTGGACAACACCACGATCTGGAAGCCCGACTTCAGCCAGAAGTACTTCCAGGACCTGTACTTCAGCCGCAAGAAGGACGCCAACTCGGTCGCGAACTTCTACGACAAGCAGTCGAGCGGCCGCTACACGGTCAACGGCCTCGTCAGCGACTGGGTCAAGGTCAAGTACAACGAGGCGCGCTACGGTCGCAGCAACGGGTTCCCGTGCAACGACAACATCTGCAACAACTCGCGTGAGCTCATCAAGGACGCCGTCACGCAGTGGGTCGCGGACCAGCAGGCCGCCGGCAAGACCACCGCGCAGATCAATGCGCTGCTGGCCGAGTACGACCAGTGGGACCGCTACGACTACGACTCCGACGGCGACTTCAACGAGCCCGACGGGTACGTCGACCACTTCCAGATCGTGCACGCGGGTGGCGACCAGGCCGACGGCGACCCGTTGCAGGGTGAGGACGCGCTGTGGAGCCACCGCGGTTACGCGTTCAAGAACTACTCGACCGGGCCCGGCACCAACAAGCTCGGCGGCGCGCCGATCGGTGACACCGGCATCTGGGTCGGCGACTACACCGTGCAGCCCGAGAACGGCGGCGTGAGCGTCTTCGCCCACGAGTTCGGTCACGACCTCGGTCTGCCGGACCACTACGACACCAACGGCGGCGCGAACGGCGTCAACTGGTGGTCGATCATGGCGCAGAACCGGGTGAACGCGCCCGGTGAGGCTCCTGGCGAGCGTGCCAACGAGTTCTCCGCGTGGGACAAGCTGCAGCTCGGCTGGCTCGACTACGAGGTCGCGGTCGCGGGGCAGGAGAAGGTGTTCGAGCTCGGCCCGCACGAGTACAACACCGCCAAGGCGCAGGGTCTCGTCGTCGTGCTGCCGGACATCTCCAAGAGTTTCGACTACGGCGCGCCTTTCGCGGGCACCAAGATGTGGTGGAGCGAGAAGGGCAACGACCTCGACAACTCCATGACGGTCCCGCTGGACCTGCGCGGCAAGACGTCGGCGTCGCTGAGCATGAAGGCCCGCTACGACATCGAGGTGGACTACGACTACCTCTACGTCGAAGCGTCCAATGAGGACGGTAGCTGGACGCAGCTCGACGGCGTCGCGAACGGTCAGCCGTTCCAGCGCGACTCGGCAAACGCTCCCGCGCTCAGCGCCTCGTCCGGTGGCCAGTGGGTCGACTTCAGCGTCAACCTGAACGCCTACGCGGGCAAGAACACCAAGCTGCGCCTCGCGTACCGCACCGACGGTGCTCTGGCGCTGCAGGGCTTCCTCGCCGACGACATCACCGTCACCGCCGACGGCACCCCGGTGCTGACGGACGGCGCCGAGGCCACCTCGCCGTGGACCACGCGCGGCTTCCGCACGACCGTGGGCAAGGAGACGAAGACGTTCGACCAGTTCTACATCGCGTCGAACCGCACCTACGAGTCGTACGGCAAGTACAACAAGACCGGCCCCTACCGCTTCAGCTTCCCGGACAAGCCCGACTTCGTGGAGCACTTCGCGTACCAGGACGGTCTGCTGGTGTCGCTGTGGAACACCTCGTTCCTCGACAACAACGTCAGCGACCACCCCGGTGAGGGTCTGATCCTGCCGATCGACGCCAACCCGGCGCCGATCTACAACCTCGAGGGCCAGCGCTGGTCGACCTCGGTCGCCGGCTACGACGCGCCGTTCGGGCTGCAGAAGTCGGACTCCTTCACGTTGCACGTCAACGGCAAGGCCTCCTACATCCGCGGCGCGGCTGCCCAGCCGACGTTCGACGACACCAAGCAGTTCTGGTTCGCCGAGCAGCCCCAGGCAGGCGTGAAGCTGCCCGCGGTCGGCGTCGGTCTGAAGGTGCTCCGGCAGTCCGGCACGTCGATGACTGTGAAGTTGTTCAAGACGAAGTAGTTTGTCGCGTATGACAGCTGCTTCAGACATGCTGGCCGTCGCCGTCGAAGAGGCGCGGATGGGACTCGCCGAAGGCGGAATCCCCATCGGCGCGGCACTCTTCGACGGCGACGGCCGTCTGCTGGGCCGGGGCCACAACCGCCGCGTGCAGGACGGCGACGCCTCGATGCACGCGGAGACCTCGGCCTTCCGCAACGCCGGCCGCCAGCGCAGCTACCGCGGCACCACCATGGTCACCACGCTCTCGCCCTGCTGGTACTGCAGCGGCCTGGTGCGCCAGTTCGGCATCTCGCACGTGCTGATCGGCGAGGCCACGACGTTCTACGGCGGCCACGACTGGCTGGCCGAGCACGGAGTCGGCATCACGATCGTCGATGATGCTTCCCTGATCGAGCTGATGACCACGTTCATCGCCGAACGCCCCGAGCTCTGGTTCGAGGACATCGGCCAGGATTAACCCTTTGCCGTGGAGTGCGCTCCAGGTCTTAGGTTCGAGGTATGTCTTCCGTCCTCGTCACCGGCGCCAACAAGGGCCTCGGCCTCGAAACCGCTCGTCAGCTCGTCCAGGCAGGCCACACCGTGTGGCTGGGCAGCCGGGACGCCGCGCGAGGGGAGGAGGCGGCTTCGTCTGTCGGCGCGCGGTTCGTGCAGCTCGACGTCACCTCGGACGAGTCGGTCGCCTCGGCGGCCAAGGTCGTGGGTTCGTTGGACGTGCTGGTCAACAACGCCGGCATCGCTCCGGAGTGGACGGAATCCGGCGTCGTCGGCGCGGGCGAGCTCACCGCCGACCTGATGCGGGAGACGTTCGAGGTCAACCTCTTCGGCATCGTCCGCGTGCTGCACGCCTTCCTGCCGTTGTTGGAACGTTCTTCGGCACCGGTCGTGGTCAACGTGAGCAGCCGCCTCGCCTCGCTGGCCACGGCTTCGGAGGGCAGCGGCTATCCCGGCGTCGCGTACCCGGTGTCGAAGGCCGCCGTGAACATGGTGACCGTGCAGTACGCCAAGGCGTTCCCCGCCATGCGCATCAACGCCGTCGAGCCCGGCTTCACCGCCACGGATCTCAACCGCGGCACCGGGCGGCAGACCGTCTCGGAAGGGGCCGCGATCATCGTGAAGATGGCGCAGATCGGTCCGGACGGGCCGACCGGTGGTTATTTCGACGCCCAGGGCACGCTGCCCTGGTAGCGCTTTTGGGGTGAAACGCGACCTGTAGGGCATGACGGCCAAGAAGCCGATGTCGCCCTGGAAGATGCCGCTGGTCGCGCTCGTGATCCTGGTGCTGACGGCTGCGGTGCTGGCGCTGTTGTGGCTGTGGGTGAACGGGCAGAGGTGGACCGATCCGGAGAAGCGCACGCTCGCGCAGCTCGAAGTGATCAAAGTGGCGTCCGGTGTCGCATTGGGAGGCGGTGGCCTGTTCACGCTGTACCTGGCGGCCCGGCGGCAGCAGCACCAGGAACAGGCCCAGGCCGACACCAACGCGGACGCCGAAGCCCGCCGCATCACCGAGCTGTACACGAAAGCGGTGCAGCAGCTGGGCGAACCGCAGGCGCCGGTC
Organism: Lentzea sp. NPDC051838; assembly: GCF_040681245.1. Taxonomy (NCBI): domain Bacteria; kingdom Bacillati; phylum Actinomycetota; class Actinomycetes; order Pseudonocardiales; family Pseudonocardiaceae; genus Lentzea; species Lentzea sp. NPDC051838. The sequence goes on along the minus strand of NZ_JBFAYI010000030.1, from coordinate 44,457 downwards.
CGGCTGGGCGGCCTGTACGCGTTGGAACGGCTGGGCCAGCAGCACGCCGAGATGCAGCAGACCATCGTCAACGTGCTGTGTGCCTACCTGCGCATGCCCTATACGCCGCCGGACGGGCAGACCCCAGATGTCGAGGCGCAGCAGGAGCGGGAGGTGCGGCTCACCGCGCAGCGCATCCTGACGGCGCACTTCTACGCCCCCGACCCGGAGACCTATTGGGGACTGCGGCAGATCGACCTGACCGGGGCCGTGCTGATCGACCTCGCCCTGAACTGGCGCAGCCTGGGGCCCGCGAAGTTCGACGGGGCACGGTTTCTCGGCGAGACAGATCTCAGAACGACATTCGCCCGCAGTGCTTCGTTCGCTGGTGCGTCGTTCGAGGGTGTGACTTCCTTCGAAGGTGCGTCGTTCGAGGTAGACGCCGTGTTCACCCGTGCCTCTTTCGGCCAGTTCGTGTCGTTCCAGAAGGCGACGATCTACTGCTCGTCGTTCGACGACGCCGTCTTCAGCGGGAGCGCCGATTTCGGGCAGGCGCGGCTGCACCGCTGGTCATCGTTTCGCCGGGTTTCGTTCGGCAGCGCCGTGTGGTTCACCGGGGTGGTGTTCGCGAAGGGCACCGACCTCGACACAGCGGCGTTGGCCAAGCTGCCCGAGTTCGAAGATGCGACGTTCAGCGACGTCACGACGAGTAGCGAGCTACCGCCTCGTCCACCGACGCCAGCATCGTGAACACCGAGTCCAGCCCCGTCGCCTCGATCGGCCGCAACGCAGCCCGCACCGAAGCCACCACCACGAAGTCGACGTCGGCCTTGGCTGCCCGCTGCTGCCCCAGCACGAGCGCCTCCAACCCTGCTGAACCCAGGAACCGGACACCGCCGAGATCGACCACGACAGCCCGTTGACCTGGCACCACGTGGGCGTCGAGCGGGGTGGTCAGTTCGCTGCTGGACGTGGTGTCGAGCTCGCCGGACACGTGCAGCACCACGACGTCGGGTGCGATCCGGTCGACTACCACGGAGGCCAGCGCGGTGGGGTCCGGCACGGTTCTCCCTCCAAACGAAAAGCGGGGTCAGCACCCCACGTTAACCCTGCCCGCGGACGCCAGCCAGCGGCCACGCAGCGAGGTGCGGCCCGCGGAAAGCGACGCGTGGACGTGCTGGGTCAGGCGGGCGTGCAGTTCGTGGCACGCGGTGAAGCCGAGGCGGATGTCCTCCGGCGGGCACTGGACGGGCAGGAGCTGGGCGAACGGGTCGCCGCCGATCGTGTCGACGGCGGTCAGGAACCCGACCAGACAGCCGACGAGGCGTTGGTGCAGGCCGAACAACGACAGCGCGTTCACCAGGGCCAGGGTCAGGGCGGGCATCTCGTCGACGGCCGAAGGCTCCACGTCGCGCAACGTCACGGCGAACAGGACCGAGTGCGTGCGCTCCGAGCGGGTGCCGTAGGCGTCGCCCTGGATGTCGCGCAGCACCGAGCGCATCTCGCGGCGCGGCTGCCAGAACGCGTGGTGCTTGCGCAGCTCGGCCACCCCGTCGGACGAGAGCGGCGCGGGCTGCGTGATCTCGGTCAAGGAGCGCAACGCGGACTCCCAGCGCTCTTCCAGTGCCGCGTGGAACTGGGCCAGAGCGGAGTTCTCCTCCCAGCCGGGGGCGACGTCGTCGAACCCGCGCATCCGCAGCTCGTAGCAGATCCACAGCGACAGCTGCAGGTCGTCGTCGAGGAAGACCTCGCGGGTTCCGCCACTGACGAGCAACGCCGGGCGCACGACAGGAGGCCGGCGGAGTGCTGCGACCAGGGCTGAGCTCATGTGGCCGCGGGGAGCGGGGAGGCGCATCAGGTTTCCTCACGCGTTCGGGCGATCAGCATGTCCACAAGGGACTCGGGGTCCGGGCAGCGTCGTTGCCGAGCGGCACCGCAGCCGTTGTGGCGCAACCAGTCCATCTGCCGCTCCACAGTAGACAGAGTGCCGCGATCGCGCAGCGCGACCGCAACGTGCTCTACGAGCTCAACTGCTCGGTCGAACGCGGGGGAGAGTTTTCCGGTGTGTGGATCGGCGGCCAGTCCGTCGACCCCGTCGCGCGACGCCCGCCAATATGCCGCTCGCAGCACGGAATCGTCCACCCGTCCTTCGGAGGGTTCCGTCACGACGAGGGCACGGACCAGCTCGGCCAGAACGGCTACTTCCGTTGCCAGCTGCGGAATGTCCGCAACGCGCACTTCAACCGTCGGATGATCGGCCGACGGGCGCACGTCCCAGTACACCATCGCCCTGTCCAGCAACGCCTGCGTCGAGATGATCGCGTCGACCGTGCGGTCGTAGTGCTCGGGGCCGTCCCACCACGGCGGCGGCCCGCTCACCGGCCAGCGCGACCACACCATCGACCGCCAGCTCGCGTACCCGGTGTCCTCTCCGTGGTAGATCGGGGAGTTCGCGCTCATGGCCAGCAACGTCGGCAGCCACGGCCGCAGCTTGTTGGACGCCTCCAGCGCTTCGGCCTTCGACGACACGCCCACGTGCACATGCAGCCCGCACGCACCCTGCCCGATCACGAGTCTTCGGTGGGAGTACTCGATCTGGTGATATCTGGGGTCATCCGTTCCGGGGGGAGGACCGGCTTTCCCGATCGGCGGCATCCCCGTCGCCACGAGCCGGCACCCCGCCTCGTCGGCAGCGTCGACGAGCACCCGACGGGCACGCCGCACCTGGTCGGACAGCTCCTCGAAGGACGACGTCACCCCGGTCGCTATCTCGATCTGGAACGGTGTCAGCTCGCCCTGCACGTCGAGGTCACCGGGCGCGCGGGAGAGCTCCCGGACTCGGGGTGCCAGTGCTACCGGCCGCCGCGACTCGGGATCAACAAGAAGGAACTCTTGTTCCACACCGACCGTGTAGTGGTTCATCGGTGAGCGGGTACCCGCGATTCGTGCAGATCAACCCACAAGATCAAAAATGAGGCTGCGGCGCAGCGACCCGGCGAGATCCGGCTGGACGCGCGTGAAGCACGGCAAGGGCTTCCGCTACCTGGACGCCCACGGCCGACCGCTCTCGAAGAACGACGTCACCAGGGTGAAAGCCCTGGTCATCCCGCCCGCGTGGCAGGAGGTGCGGATCTGCCCGCACCCCAACGGGCACATCCAGGCCCTCGGCTACGACGACGTGGGCCGCCGCCAGTACCTCTATCACGACAAGTGGCGCACCGACCGCGACGCCGAGAAGTTCGACCGCGTCCTCGAGCTGGCACCGCGTCTGCACAAGTTCCGCGAACAGGTGGCCCAAGACATGAAGTCACGCGGCCGCAAGCGGTTGCTCGCCATCGCGCTGCGCATGCTCGACCTCGGCGTCTTCCGCGTCGGCCACGAGGAGTACGCCGACGACAACGGCACCCACGGCGTCGCCACGCTGCTGTGCGAACACCTCGAAGTCCGCGGAGACCGCATCAGGTTCAGGTTCCCCGCCAAGAGCGGCGTCGAGGTGGACGAGGAGATCACCGATCCGCGACTCGCCCGCGCCGTCCGAACGCTCCTCAAGAACCGGACCGCGGGCGATCGCGTCTTCGACCTCACCGCGGACGACGTCAACGAACGCTTCCGCGAGCTGGTCGGCGACGAGTACAGCGTGAAGGACCTCCGCACCTGGGCAACACATCTGCGGTGGCCAGGAAGTCCTACGTCGACCCGCGTCTCGTCGAAGCCTTCGAACGCGGTGAGGTGATCGGCGACGGAAACCCGGAACGGGCCACCCGCAAGCTGCTCAAACAGTCTTGAGCGCCGCCACCCGGTCGCACTGCCGGCACCACGCGGCCCCCTGCGCAGCGGCCAGCGCGGCGAACCCGGCCAGCAGGTGCAGCGCGTTGCTGCCGGGGTTCACGTTCAGGAAGTTCACGACCTCGTCGTCGTAGCGGGAGAGCCCGAGGCCGAACACGACGAGGAACAGCAGCGCCGTCAGCAGCCCGACCCCGCTCAACGCCTTCAACCGGGGCGCGGCGAGCACCAGTGCGGCGCCGAGCACGACGTGGATGGTGTTCTGCAACGGGTTCACGCGCAGCCACAGGATCCAGGTGTCGGAAGAACCCGCGAAAGACGAGAAGCCGGTCACGAAGAACCCGGCCACTCCCCAGACCACGAGCAGGGCGCCAGTGCTGATCGCCAGCTTCTGGGGCCACCGCAACCGGTTCATGCGGCCAGTATCGCGAAAACCGGACATTCCCGCTCGCTCATTTCAGTCTTCCGCCAGGAGATCGTGGCGCAGCTGCTCCAGCGACTTGGTGAGCAGGCGCGAGACGTGCATCTGGGAGATCCCGACGCGGCGCGCGATCTCCGTCTGGGTCAGCCGGCCGAAGAACCGCAGCACCACGATGGTCCGCTCGCGCCGGGGCAGGCCGCGCAGCATCGGCTGCAGCGCCTCGTGGATCTCCACTCCCTCCAACGCCGGGTCGTCGGCGGTCGAGCCCTCCAAGGAGTCGAGGGACGCGAACGCGACGTTCTTCTCCACGCGCAGGCCCTCGTAGACGTCGGACAGCGGAACCGCCAGGTGCCGGGCGATCTCGGAGGGAGTAGGAGATCGCCCGGTCTTGTGCGACAGCTCGGCGGTGGCCCCGTCGATGGAGTCGCACAGCTCTTTCAACCTGCGCGGTACCCGCACGGCCCAGCACTGGTCGCGGAAGTGGCGGCGCACCTCGCCGGTGATCGTGGGCACCGCGTAGGACAGGAAGTCCGTCTGCCGGCCCACGTCGAACCGGTCGATGGCGTTGATCAACCCGACGGCCGCCACCTGCGCCAGGTCCTCCATCGGTTCGCCGCGTTCGCTGAAGCGGCGGGCGATGTGACGGGCGAGCGGGAGGTACTCGCGCACCAGCCGGTCTCGCAGTGCGTAGTAGCACGGCGAGTCACGTGCTGTGCGGGCGAGCTCCTCGAACGCCGCGTGCTGGTCTGGCGTCAACGTCCCTCGCGATCAGACCTGGGGCGGCGGCGTCACGTCACCGCGCCACGCACCGGTCTCGACGCCGCGGTTCTCGATGAACTCCTTGAACCGCTTCAGGTCGCCCTCGACCCGGTGGCCGACGACGCCGAGCACGGCGCCGGCCTTCTCGGTGAAGGTCTCGGGGTCGTACTCCATCTGCACGTGCACCCGAGTCGTCTCGTTGTCCAGGCGGTGGAAGGTCACCACGCCACCCTGCGGAGAGCCGTCGACCGTGGTCCACGCGACGCGCTCGTCCGGGTGCTGCTCGGTGATCTCCGCGTCGAACTCGCGGACGACGCCACCGATCTTCGTGGTCCAGTGGGTCTTGGTCGCCGTGATCTGGTCGATCTTCTCGACGCCGTCCATGAACGCCGGGAAGGACTCGAACTGCGTCCACTGGTTGTATGCCGTGCTCACGGGCACGAGGACGTCCACCGACTTCTCAATGGTGGTCACGAAATCTCCTCCTCATCAGTAGTCGTCGAGATTTGAGTACCCACGTCACGCCCAGTTACACATCGAGTACCGGTCCACACTGGACGGTCACGCAGAGTGGTGAACCAATCGCGACCTGCGCATCACGAAATCGCCCACAGTGGTCATAAACGGTTGTGATCCACGTCATACTGATCGGCAATCCACGCCCTAGGAGGCGCCGGTGCTGGAGGCGAGCAACCTCGAGGTTGTCTACGACGACGTGATGCTGGTGCTCCGCGGCGTGAGCCTCAGAGTGCCGAAAGGCCAGGTAGTGGCCCTGCTCGGAGCCAACGGGGCGGGCAAGACGACGTTGATGAGGGCCTTCAGCGGCCTGCTCGACGTGCACGACGGCAAGGTCACCAAGGGCTCGATCACGCTCGACGGTGAACCGATCCACAAGCTCTCACCTGCGCGAATCGCCGACCGAGGCATCAAGCAGGCTCTCGAAGGCCGCAGAATCCTCGCCGAGCTGACCGTCGAGGAGAACCTCAAGGTCGGCGGCCACGCCCGGCCGAAACGGCTCAAGCAGAACCTCGACCGCTGCTACGAGCTCTTCCCGCGACTGGAAGAGCGGCGAAGACAGAGCGCGGGCTATCTGTCCGGCGGAGAGCAGCAGATGCTGTCGATCGGCCGGGCGTTGATGTCGGAACCCGAATACCTGCTGCTCGACGAACCCAGCCTCGGCCTCGCGCCGCTGCTCGTCCAGCAGATCCGCGACCTCGTCGTGAAGATCAACGAACAGGGCACCACGGTCCTGCTGGTCGAGCAGAACGCCAGCATGGCGCTCTCCATCGCCGACCACGGCTACGTCCTCGAGACCGGCAAGGTCGTCATGGACAAGCCGGCTGCCGCACTCCTCGCCGACGACGACATCCGCGAGTTCTACCTCGGCCTCGGCACCTCCTCGTTCCGCGCGGTCAAGCACTACAAGCGGAGGAAGCGATGGCTGTCCTGAGCGTCGAGGGGATCCGCCTGGCGTTCGACGGCGTGGTGGCCGTTGACGGGGTGTCGTTCGAGGTCGGGGAGAGCGAGCTCTTCGCGATCATCGGCCCGAACGGCGCGGGCAAGACCTCCATCTTCAACGTGCTGAGCGGCGTCTACCGGCCGCAGCAGGGCTCGGTGATGTTCAACGGCGAGAACCTGCTGGGGCTGCGGCCGCACCGGATCGCGGCTCAGGGCATGTCCCGCACGTTCCAGAACATCGAGCTGTTCTCGCACCTCACGGTCGTCGACAACCTGATGCTCGGGCGCCACAACCACATGAAGTACGGCGCTTTGAGTGCCTTCTTGTGGCTCGGGAAAGCACGACGGGAAGAGCTGAACAACCGGTCCGCCGTCGAGGACGTCATCGACTTCCTGGAACTGGAGCAGTGGCGCCGGTTCCCGGTCGGCCTGCTGCCCTACGGCGTGCAGAAGCGCGTCGAACTGGGCCGCGCGCTCGCGATGGAGCCGCGGTTGCTCCTGCTGGACGAGCCGGTCGCGGGCATGAACGTCGAGGAGACCGAGGACATGGCCCGGTACATCCTCGACGTCCGCGAGGAGCTGAACATCCCCATGATCATGGTGGAGCACGACATGGGCCTCGTGATGGACCTCGCCGACCGCGTGATGGTGATGGACTTCGGCCGTCCGATCCGCACCGGCACACCCGCCGAGGTGCAGGCCGATCCGGACGTCATCCGTGCCTACCTGGGCGAACAGCACAGGAGCGTGACGGCATGACCACGACCGTCGTGAGTCGCGTGAAGAACCGGGCGGCCAACACGCCCGACCAGATCGCGTTGCGCGCCAAGGACTTCGGCATCTGGCAGGAAGTCTCGTGGGCGCAGTACTGGGCGAACGTCGAGCTCGTCGGCGACGCGTTGCTGTCGCTCGGTCTGCAGCCCGGCGACCGGGTCGCGATCCACTCCGAGAACCGCCGCGAGTGGCTCTACGCGGATCTGGGTGTTGTCGCGGCACGTGGAATCACGGTCGGTCTCTACCCGACGAACCCTGCTTCCGAGGTCGCGTACCTGTTGTCGCACTCCGGCGCGCGGATTCTGATCGCCGAAGACCAGGAGCAGGTCGACAAAGCGTTGCTGGTCCTGGAGGACACCCCCGACCTGGAATGGATCGTCTACCTCGAACCCCGTGGGATCAAAGGACGTTACGACAACCCGAAGCTGCTGTGGTGGGACGACTTCCTCGCCATGGGAGCGCGGTACCGGGACTCGCACGGCGACGAACTGGCTGAGCGCATGGCCCAGACGTCGCCGGATGACGTCATGACCTTGATTTACACCTCCGGAACCACCGGGCCTCCCAAGGGCGCGATGCTCACCGTCGCGAACGTCGAGTTCGCGGTCCAAGTGCTGGTGGACGGCGGCGGTTTCACTTCGCCACCGCCGTCGTCCACCGATGTGACGCTGTCCTATCTGCCGTTGTGCCACGTCGCCGAACGCATCTTCACGACGTGGTTCAGCGCGGCGAGTGGCGTGCAGGTGCACTTCGCCGAGTCGATCGAGACCGTGCAGGCGAACCTGCGCGAGGTGCAGCCGACGATCCTGTTCGGTGTGCCGCGCATCTGGGAGAAGGTGTTGGCGGGCGTCACGATCGGCGTGTCGTCGGCGTCCTGGCTCAAGCGTTCTGTCACGCGGTTCTGGCTGCGACGCGCGGAATCCATCGGGTCGACGCTGGTGCGCACCGGTGGCAAGCACACGGGCTCCAGCCGGGCTTTGTACGTTCTCGGCTGGCTGTTCTGCTTCCGCGCGTTGAAGGCCCGGATCGGCATGAGGTACGTCAGGTACGCCTCGTCCGGTGCCGCGCCGATCGCGCCGGACGTGCTGAAGTTCTTCATGGGCATCGGAGTTCCGATGCACGAGGTCTACGGCATGACCGAGAACACCGCCGTGGCAACGGGAAACCGTCCCGGCCGGGTCAAGGTCGGCACGGTCGGCGAGCCGCAGCCCGGGATCGAGCTGAGGATCGACGAGGAGACCGGCGAGATCCTCACCAGGCACGGCGGCACTTTCGCGGGCTACTGGCGCGATCCCGACGCGACCGCGCGGGTGGTCACGGACGGCTGGCTGCACACCGGCGACGTCGGCGAGTGGGTCGACGGCACGCACGTGAAGATCACCGACCGGATGAAGGACATCATCATCACCGCGGGCGGCAAGAACATCGCGCCGTCCGAGCTGGAAAACGCCCTGAAGACCTCCCCGTACATCAAGGAAGCCGTGGTGATCGGCGACCAGCGGGCGTACCTGGTGGCGTTGATCGGCATCGAGCTGGACACGGTCGGGCACTGGGCGCAGCAGCGCAAGATCCCCTACACCACCTACCGGGACCTGTCGGAGAAGGCCGAGGTCCTGGAGTTGGTGCAGAAGATCGTGACCGAGGTGAACGGCAAGTTCGCCAACGTCGAGCAGATCAAGAAGTTCCGGATGTTCCCCAAGGAGCTCGACCACGAGGACGGCGAGCTGACCGCGACGCAGAAGGTGAAGAGATCCGCGCTGGGCAAGATGTTCGACGACCTCGTGGAGAGCATGTATGGATGAGTTTCTCCAGTCGCTGATCCGAGGCCTCGGCACCGGGTCGATCTATTCGCTGCTCGCGCTCGGCTTCGTGATCATCTACAAGTCGACGCAGGTGATCAGCTTCGCGCAGCCGGCGTTCATGCTGGCCGGCGCGGTGCTGGTCTCGTACCTGGCGCCCACCGTCTCGTTCTTCGGCGCGGTGCTGGTGGCGGCAGTGGTGATCGCGATTCTCGCGCTGGGCGTCGAACGCACGGTGCTGCGGCCGATGGTCGGCAAGCCGGTGTTCGTGGTCGCGATCATCACGATCGGTGTGGACGTCGTCGTCAGGGTCGTCACCAACGCGTTCATCGGGCTGGACGTGCGGCAGGTCGGCGATCCCTGGGGCCTGAACACGGTGTCGTTCCTGGGTGCCGAGGTGCAGCAGCGCTACCTGGTGATGATCGGGACCACGGCGGTGGTCACGGCGGCGCTGTTCCTGTTCTTCCGGTACTCGCGGATCGGACTCGCGATGCGAGCCGTCGCGTACGACCAGGAAGTGGCTTTGGCCCAAGGGATCTCAGTCGGCTCGGTGTTCGCGCTGTCGTGGGCACTGGCGGGCGGGCTCGCCGCGTTGGCCGGCGTGTTCGTGGCCACGGGTGCGGGCGTTGACCAGCAGCTGTGGATCGTGGCGTTGAAGGCGTTGCCCGCGATCATCCTCGGCGGACTCGAGTCGTTGGGCGGCGCGGTGGTCGGCGGGCTCGCGGTCGGTGTCGTCGAGTCGCTCTTCGGGACGTACCAGGGTGATTTCGCTCCTTGGCTCGGACCGAACTTCGGGCTGGTCGCGCCGTACGCGTTGATGCTGCTGGTGTTGCTCGTCAGACCTTACGGACTGTTCGGCAAGAGGGAGGTCGAGCGGCTGTGAAGGGTCGTCCTGAGCTGTACACCTCTTATGGGCAGGACATGGCGTTCCTGAACACGCGCCCGAAGCGCGCGTGGACGGGCGGGCTGGTCGTCCTGGCGCTGGTGCTCCCGTTCGCCATCACCGACGACCTGCTGCAGCTGCTCGCGACCGGGTTCGTCGCGGCGATCGGCGCGATCGGGCTGAACATCGTCACGGGCTACGCGGGCCAGGTCTCGTTGGGCCACGCGTTCTTCCTCGCGATCGGCGCGTACACGGGTGCTGCTTTGAGCGGCTCCGAGACGGGGCGGGTGATCGGGTTCGGCATCACGTCGTTGCCGATCTGGCTGCTGGCCTCGGGTCTGGTGGCCGCGTTCTTCGGCGTGCTGGTCGCGCCGGTGGCAGTGCGGTTGCGAGGGCTGTACCTCGCGATCGTGACGTTGGGGTTGGTCTTCCTGGGAGAGCACGTGTTCCGGGAATGGACGTCGCTGACCGGCGGGCCCGGTGTCGGGCGGCCCGCTGCCGTGCCCGAGCTGTTCGGGGTGCGGCTGGACCGGGACAACGCGATGTTCACGGCGGCACAACAGCTCTATCTCGTGATGTTCGTGCTGCTGGTGATTTTCGGTGTGCTGGCACGGAACCTGGTGCGCTCGCGGGTAGGGCGGGCGTTCGCGGCGGTGCGGGACCGGGACCTGGCCGCGTCGGTGATCGGCGTGGACCTGACGAAGTACAAGGTCCTGGCGTTCGCGGTGTCGTCGTTCTACGCGGGTGTCGCGGGCGCGTTGTTGTTCGTGATGAACGGGTTCTTCGATCCCGGCTCGTTCAGCCTGTTGTTGTCAGTGCAGTACATCGCGATGGTGCTCATCGGCGGCGCGGGCACCATCTCCGGCGCGATCATGGGCGCTCTGTTCATCACGCTGCTGCCACGCATCACCAGGGAGCTGCCCGCGGTGCTGCCGTTCATCAGTGGTGACGCCACCGGGACGTTCACGGTCTTCCAGCTGGAAGCCGTGCTCTACGGCGTGCTCATCATCGTGTTCCTGATCGTCGAGCCACGCGGGTTGTTCGGCATCTGGGTGCGCGTCCGCAACTACTGGCGCACCTGGCCGTTCTCGTACTGAGGAGAATCCCCATGTCTGGCAAGAGATTCGCACTGATCTTCGTCGGGATGCTGGCTCTGGCCTCGTGTCGTGGCGGGGACGGCGCCGCACCGCAGCAGGACGCCGGTGGCACCAAGGTCGACTTCGGTGTCACGAAGGAGGCCTGCCCGCAGGCGACCGACAAGGCCAAGGGCTGCATCTACCTGGGCACGATCTCGGACCTCACCGAAGGCCCGTTCAAGACGCTGGCCGTGCCGATCACGGACGCGCAGAAGGCGTTCTGGAAGCGCGTGAACGACCGCGGCGGCATCGGCGGCTACGAGATCGACGTGACCACGTACGTGAAGGACAACAAGTACAACCCGCAGATCCACAACCAGGTCTACCAGGAGATCAAGGGCAAGATCCTCGCTCTGACCCAGACGTTGGGCTCTCCCACGACCGCGGCGATCCTGCCCGACCTCGAGAACCTGCAGATGGTGTCGGTCCCGGCGTCGTGGACGTCGTTGTGGGGCCACGAAGAGGTCGTGCTGGAGTCCGGCACGAACTACTGCGTCGAGTCGATGAACACGGTCGACTACGCCGTCGACAAGCTCGGCGTGAAGTCCGTGATGGCCGTGCACCTCGCCGGTGACTACGGCGACGACGCGGCGGCGGGCGCGAAGATCGCGGCGGAGAAGCGCGGGCTGTCGTTCGAGAACGTCACCACCCAGAGCGGCCAGGACAACCAGGGCGGCGCGGTCGACGCCGTGGTGTCGAAGAAGCCCGACCTGGTGGTCCTGACGACCGGTCCGACGGACGCGGCCGTGATCGTCGGCCAGTCCGCGGCCCGTGGCTACAAGGGCAAGTTCATCGGCACCTCGCCGACGTGGAACCCCGGCCTGCTGAAGTCGCCGGCCGCACCCGCGATCAAGGCCCTGTACATGCAGTCGGCGCCGTGGAAGGCGTGGGCGACCGAGTCCGTCGGCCACACCGCGATGCGTGCCGCGCTGCCGGGCGTGACGCCGAACGACGGCTACACGGCCGGTTGGGTGTGGGCGTACCCGTTGAAGGCGGCGCTGGAGAAGGCCGCCGCGAACAAGGATCTGACGCGCGCCGGACTGCTCGCCGCAGTGCGTCAACTCACCTCTGTGGACTACGAGGGAATGCTTCCTTCGGGTGCAGGCAATTTCTCCGCTTCTGCCCAGGATGCACTGTTCCGTCAGTCACTCATCTACCGCCCGGACGACGCCGCGCCGACCGGAGTGACGCTGGTAGAGGACTTTTTCACCGGCTCGACGGCAAAAGATTTCAAGTTCGAGAAGCCCTGCTACCAATGAACCGAACGGGTGACACCCGCCTCTGACAGCGTGGTTTTCTGGCTAGTCTCGCTGGTGAGGCAGTAGTAGGAGGTTTTGCGGTGTTGACGTGCGTCGAGGTTCGCCGAGCCGCAGGAGGCCTCCGATTGTTCGTCCGTCCCCCGGCCGCGCTGCGCTGGAGCGCGCGGCTGGGGTACGAACGGGTGTCGGAGTTGCTGACCGCGATTCGTCAGGCGGAGTCGTGCACTGTCCGCGATGTGGCCCAACAGGAATGGACACTGCGGTACGTGCCCGATCAGCGCACCGGTGAAGCCGTGCTGGCTTGTGCCACCGGTTCGGTCGTCCTGGACGCGGACGAGGTGACGTTGCTGCACGACGCGTTACGCGCGCACATGCCGGACAGGATGCGGCCGCTGCCGGTCTAGTCCCTCGACGAGTCAGGAGCCCTGTCCGCCGTTCGACTTCCAGGCGACGTGCAACGAACCGTCGCCGCTCTGGGACGTCGTCTGAGGGGACACCAGCAGTACGGCGATCAAGGCCGCCGCGATCGTCCATGTTCTGCGCATGCGGTCGAGTGTGGCCAGGCCTCGCCGTGGCGGCACATCTCTGCACCGGCCAGCGGAACTGCCCGTTGGGGCAGCCGATCGTGTCCCCGCGGACGTCGGCGCGCTGGTCGTTCTTCCTGGTCGTGCGCGCGATCGTGGACGGTGTGATTCACGAGGTCGACGAGGCTTTGCGCCGCCTGGTCCGCGACGAGGCGCTGCGCGGTTCGGATCTGGACGTCGCGTTCGACGCGCCGACCAAGGACTGGGCGGCGCGGCGGAACGCGCCCACCGTCAACATCTACCTCTACGACATCCGTGAGGACATGCGGCGGCGGCAGCGCGGGTTGCTCAACGAGTACGACGCGCAGGGGAAGGTGGCGTCGCGCCATCTGCCGCCGCGGCACATGAAGCTGTCGTACCTGGTCACGGCGTGGACGCAGCGGCCGGAGGACGAGCACCGGCTGCTGTCTGACCTGCTGATCGGGTTTCTGAAGTACGACGCGGTGCCGCCGCGGCTGCTCGCGGGGTCGCTGGAGGAGCTGGCGTTGCCGGTGCCGATGACGGTCGCGTTGCCGCCGCCGGAGGATCGGGCGTTCGCCGACGTGTGGAGTGCGCTGGGGGGCGAGCTGAAGCCGTCGCTCGACGTCGTGGTGTCGGCGCCGGTGTCGTCCGGGCGCAAGATCGCTGCCGGGCCGCCCGCGCGGGAGGGCGTCGAGCTGCACACGGGCGAGGATCGGGTGCGGCACAACGTGTCCGCGGACGGTGTCGGGATGCGCAAGGTGGCCCGATGATCTTCGAGCGGATGGCGGTGCTGGAGCGGCGGATCCGGACGGCGGTCGCGGCGCGGCGGGCCACGGACCCGAACCCGGACGACCCGTTTCGCGGGCTCTACCTGTCGGACGAGGTCATCGAGGCGTTGCTGGACAGCGGGCGCGAGCCGTTCGCGGCGTTCAGCTCTTCTCCCGCGGACGGGCGGCTCGGGCGGTTGGCGCGCAAGGCTTCTCTGTCCGAAGTGGACGTAGAGCTGCTGCTGGTCGCGCTGGCACCGGACGTCGACAGCCGGTTCGAGCAGTTCTACGGGTACCTGAACGACGACGTGACGCGGCGGCGGGCGACCGTCGGGCTGGCGTTGCGGTTGTGCGGGCTCGCGGAGGCTTCGTCGCAGGGGCGTGCCCGGCTCGACCACGGCAGTCCGCTCGTCAGATCCGGGCTGATCACGGTCGAGGACGCGGAAAGGCCACTGCTGAGCCGGTCGCTGCGGGTGCCGGACCGGGTCGGCGCGCATCTGCTGGGCGACGACCGGCCGGATCCGCACCTCGCGGACTTCGTGACGCTGTCAGGAGATCCGGTGCCGATGCCCGGTGCGGAGAGGTTGGCGCGTGGTGTCGAACGCGGAGTGCGGCTTGTGTATCTGCGTGAGCATCCTGGTGGCGGTGCGGCGGACCTGGCGGTCTCCGCGCTGGCACGGGCGGGTTTTCCGGCGTTGCTGGTCGACGCGGCACGCATGACGGACGCGCTTGCGGTCACCCGTGAGGCGTTGCTGCGGGGCGCGGGGATCGTCATCGGCCCGGTCGACTCGAACTTCACGCTGGATCCGTTGCTGCACGACGAGATTCCGGTCGTCGCGTACGGGCCGGGAGCGTGGGAGCCGCGCTGGACGCGGATGCCGCCGTTGCAGCACGACGCGACGCAGGTGCCGTTCGACGTGCGGGTGTCGTTGTGGCGCACCGAACTGGACGGCAAGCTCGCGCGTGGCATCGACCCTGCCGAGGTGACCGCCCACTTCGTGTTGGGTCCGACACAAATCAGCAGGGCGGCGCACGCGGCCACGGTGTCGGCGCTGGCGGACGACGGACTGGTTGACGTCGGGCATCTGCGAGCGGGTGCGCGCAGCCAGAACGCCGGCGGACTGCAACGGCTGGCCCGGCGCATCGAGCCCGCGGTGTCGTGGCCGGATCTGGTGTTGCCCGGGACCATCACCTCGTTGCTGCGCGAGCTGGCCGCCCGCGCGAAGCACCGCGACCGCGTGATCGACGAGTGGCGCATGCGGCCCGGCGGTGGTCGTGGCCGTGGCGTCACGGCGTTGTTCGCGGGCGACTCCGGCACCGGCAAGACGATGTCGGCCGAGGTGATCGCGGCGTCGCTGGGGCTGGACCTGTACACGGTCAACCTCGCGACGGTCGTGGACAAGTACGTCGGCGAGACCGAGAAGAACCTGGAACGGATCTTCGTCGAGGCCGCGGGTGTCAACGGCGTGCTGCTGTTCGACGAGGCGGACGCGATCTTCGGCAAGCGCTCCGAGGTTCGTGACGCGCACGACCGCTACGCCAACATCGAGAGCGCGTACCTGTTGCAGCGCATGGAGTCCTTCGACGGCATCGCGGTGCTCGCGACGAACCTGCGCGCGAACCTCGACGACGCCTTCACCCGCCGCATCGACGTGATCGTGGACTTCCCGCTGCCCGACGCGGATCTCCGTCGTGGCCTGTGGGACCGCTGTCTGGGTGGTGCGGTGCCGCGATCGTCCGATGTGGACCTGGACTTCCTGGCGGCGTCGTTCGAACTGGCGGGCGGCCACATCCGGTCGGCGGCGGTGACGGCGGCCTACCTCGCCGCCGCGGCGGGCCACGTCGTCGGCATGGTCGAGCTGATCGGCGCTGTGGCGCGCGAGTACCGCAAGCTCGGGCGCCTGGTGGGAGAACGCGAGTTCGGCCGGTACTTCGAACTGGCCACCGAACGTCTGGTGGGTTAGGGAACTAGGGAGCGGGAGATGCACGGACACGGCCACGAACACGACTCTGAGACCTCGTTGCGCCCCAAGGGCGACCGGATCCCGCACGAGGAACCCGACGTCCTGGGCCGAGCGGCCGCGGCGGGCCGTCCCGACGTCCTGGGCCCGGCCGGCATGCTCGGCCTGCAACGAGCCGTGGGCAACGCGGGCGTGGGCGCCGTCGTGGAGGACTCTCCCAACGTGATCACGTCCGGCGGCTCGCCCATGGCCCCGGAGGTGCGCACTGACATGGAAGGCCGCTTCGGCGCCGACTTCTCGGACGTCCGCGTGCACACCGACTCCGCCGCGCACGACTCGGCGAAGTCGGTGAACGCCCAGGCCTACACGGTCGGCTCGAACATCGTGTTCCAGCGCGACAAGTACGACCCCGGTTCGGACTCCGGCAAGCACATGCTGGCCCACGAGCTCACGCACGTGGTGCAGCAGCGGTCCGGGCCCGTCGACGGCACCGACACCGGTGGTGGCGTGAAGGTGAGCGACCCGTCGGACCGGTTCGAGCGGGACGCCGTGGCCAACGCGGATCGGATCATGGCAGCTCCGGCCGCTCCTGTGCAGCGGTGCGAGGACCACGGTTCCCACGACGGCGAGGCGCACGTGCAGCGAGAGGAAGCGCCTGCGGAGGAAGAAGAAACCGCGCAGACGTTCGTGCAGCGGGCCGAGGAGGAGGAAGAGACCGCCGAGTGATCAGCTGATCGGCGCCGGTGAGCTTGCCTCCGGTACCAGGACTTTGGCTTCCCCGGTGCCGTCGGCGGGCACTGCCCACACGTCGTTGAGGCCGTCGTCGCGCTGGATCCCGTACGCCACGGTCCTGTCGTCGACCCAGGCCGGCTGGTCGTCGACCGTGCGGGTCTCGGCGAGCTGCGTGATCTTCTTCGTGGCCAGGTCGAGCACGGAGACTCGCCAGCCCTTCTGCGGGTCGCCGTCGACGGCCTTCTTGAAGGCGATGCGGGTGCCGTCGGGGGAGAGCGACGGGCATTCGACGTTGTCCAGGTCCGTCAACGGTGTGAGGTGCTTCGCCGCGAAGTCGCCCTCGATCAGGTAGCGGTGCGGGCCGGTGGACATGGTGGCGTAGAAGCGGTTGTCGTCGGCGGTGAACGTGACGCCCCAGAAGTTCGAGTCGACCGGGCGTTGGGGCATGCCGTCGACGGTGAACTCCTCCAGTGACTGCACCAGCGTCCCGGACTTGGTGTCGAGGATGCCGGTGCTGGTCGAGAAACCGTTGGCGGCGTACGAATGCCCGTCGACGAACAGCGTCCAGGCCACCATCCGGCCGCTCGCGGACACCCGTGTGCGGTTGGGGAAACCGGTCAGCGGAACGGTGCGGAGCTCCTTCAGGTCGCTGCTGAGCACCGCGAGCTCGCTCGCCTTCAGAGCGCCGACCGGACGCAGGCACGAGATGGTTCCCGCGGCTTCGTAAGCCCGGTCGCAGCGCTGTTCGGTGACCTCGCGAGAGCCTGCGGGGTCGGTGCGTGACACCGTGGAGAGCTTGCCGTTGCTGAGAACCATCAGCCGCGGACCTGCTCCGGTCTGAACGGATTGCGCGGCGTCTTGAGGGGCGGCACCGGACAGCGCTGTGTAGCCGACGGCGACACCGCCGAGCAGCACGGCGGCGGTCAGGGTGATCAGCAGGCGTTTGTTCATGAGGTTCGACGTCGTCCCAGCAGTGCGGCGGTGGTGATCAGGGCGAGGACGACCGCGACGGCGGCGGTCCTAGTGGCGGCTTCCGGGCTCCAGAACTGCCAGGCGAGTCCGAACAGGACGGACGAGCCGAGGTAGGCGAGCGCCTGCCCGCTCTGGATCAGGGCGATTCCGGTGGTGCGCAGGCGTTCCGGCAGCACCGGGCCCGCGAGAGCCATCAGCACGCCGTCCGTGCAGGCGTAGAAGACGCCGTAGAGCAGCACGACCAGCAGCATCAGCGGCCAGCCGCCGAGCGGGCCGAAGAGCAGCAGGTACACGACGGTCAGCGCGCCATAACCGCACAGCATCACCTTCAGGCGGCCCACGCGGTCCGCGAGCGCGCCCAGCGGGGCGGCCAGCAGCAGGTAGACGAGGCTCGTGCCGACGGCGAGCAGCGGGAACCAGCCGAACGCCAGCCCTTCCCGCTTCTGCAGCAACAGGTACACGAAACCGTCGCCGATCGTGACCAGGCCGAGCAGCGACGCGGCCAGCACGATCTTGCGGACAGCCGGGTCCTTCAGCAGTGCGAGCTTGATGGGGTCCTTGCGTTCCAACGGTTCTGGCCGGTCTTTGACGTAGAGCGCGAGCACCAGAACACCGAACGCGGCGATGCAGAAGCTGACGACGAACACGGCGTCGAACGACTGAGCCGACGCCGCGAGCACTGCCATGGCTACGAGCGGGCCGGCAAAGGCGCCGATTCCGTCCATCGCGCGGTGCACGCCGAACGCGCGCCCCAGGTCGCCGCTGGGTGTGGACAACGTGATCAGCGCGTCTCTCGGTGCCGTGCGCAGGCCCTTGCCCGCGCGGTCGGCAGTGATCACCAGCCCGAGCAGGGCCGTGGAGGTGCCCGCGGCCAGCAGCCCGAGCTTGGCCACGGCGGAGATGCCGTAGCCGAAGCCCGCGACTGCCTTGCGCCTGTTCGTCCGGTCGGCGAGATAGCCGCCGGCCAGCCTGAGCAGGGTGGTGGCGCCCGTGTAGACGCCGTCGATCAGCCCGTACGCGGCCGGGCTGAGCTGGAGGCCGATGACCAGGTACAGCGGCAGGATCGCGGCCACCATCTCCGACGACACGTCGGTGATGAGGCTGACCGTGCCGAGCGCGAAGACGTTGCCGCTCAGCCCTTTCCAGTTCGCCGTCCCGGGTTTGTCTATTGTGGACAGGTACACATCGGCCTCCAGCGGTGCGGCTCAGTGGCAGTTGGTCGTGCCGCTGTCGGTGTAGGTCTTGCCGGCCTCGGGGACGAACTGCCAGTCGAAGCTGTTGCTGTGCAACGTGAACTTCAGCACGCCACGAGTACCGGTGTTGCGGGCCTCGCTGTTCGGCTTGATCGTGCCGAAGCCGTACGCACCGGCGCCGCCCATGCCCGCGACGAACGACCGGATGCCGCGCGCGTTGTCCAGCCCGCCGGTGGGGTTCTGCGGGGCGAACCGCTCGTACTGGTGGTTGTGGCCGGTGACCACGAGGTCCGCGTTGTAGTCGTACAGCGCCTGGAAGAGCGGCCTGGTGGCCGTCGAGGGCGCGTGGTTGGCACCGCTGGTGAACAGCGGGTGGTGCCAGTACGCCGCGGTGCAGGGCTTCGTGCTCGCCGCCAGGTCCTGTCGCAGCCACTGCTCCTGCGCGCTGCCCGCCGACATGCTGACGTTGGAGTTCAGCGACACGATGTGCCAGTTGCCGAGGTCGTAGGAGTAGTAACCCCGGCCCGACGGACCGGCCACCGACCCGAAGTAGTTGTAGTAACCCGTGGCGCCACTGGTGTTGTAGTCGTGGTTGCCGGGGGAAGGCTTGGTGCGCGCCTTGTGCCGGCCCCACGTCGGCTCGTAGTAGGAGTTGAACTCCGACGCCGTGCCGTTGTCGTAGACGTTGTCACCCGTCGTCCAGACCGTGCCCTGGATGTTGTCCAGGAGGTTGGCCGTCGCGGTGTCACCGGAACCGGAGTCCGAGATGTCACCGGCGCCGACCCACACCGGGTCGCCGGGCGGCTGGGTCGTGCCGCTGGTGATCACGAGCTGGGGCGCCGTGGACGCACCGGACTCGCGCGAGTCGTAGTCCGCGCCGTCCGAGCTGCTCGACGTGATGCCGATGCTGAACGTGCCGTTGCCCGTGACGTAGCTGGTCACGTCGACCTCGTACCAGGCGTTGCGCACGACCGCGCCGAGGGAGCCGAGCGTGGCGCCGTCGATCGCGGGCTGGTTGTTCCAGGTGACACCGGTTTCGGTCCAGCTGACGTTGGACGTGGACCGGAACGTGCCGCCGTTGGGGCTCTGCGCGTCGGTGACGTCGTCGGTGTGGACGCGCAGCTTGGCGCTGCTGACGGTGCCGCTGAGGCCGGACACGGCGAACTTGAGGAAGCTCCGCTTGATCGACGAGTTGTCGATGCCGAGCTGCCCCGACGTGCCGTAGTTCGTGCCGGTGGCGGCGTTGTCGACGTAGGTGTCGGCGGTGGGGGTGAAGGTCGTGGTCGCCGCGTGTGCGGTGGTGGAGGCGGTCAGGGTTGCCGCCGTGACGATGATCGTGGAGAGCACGGCCAGGGGCGCTCTGCGACGTGACATGCCAGTCCTTGCAGTGGTGGGCGGACATGGGCCGTCGCGAAGGGTAGGGGTGCGGAGCACCGCTCTCCAACGGTCGTTCGTAGGCAGTTCGGTGAACGGCGGGAAAACCCCGCTCCGGGGTGGCTGCCCTTTCGGGCAGTCACGGGCTCCCTCGGGCACCGCCGCGCGGTCGTGTCGCGTTTTCCCAGGTCTTTGGAGCATGTGTCGTACAGGGTTCCGTACGACTTGGGAGGCCGTCGATGCCCACCTATCTCTCGCCGGGCGTGTACGTCGAGGAGGTGGAGGCAGGTGCCCGCCCGATCGAGGGCGTGGGCACCGCCGTCGCCGCGTTCGTCGGGTTCGCGGCCAAGGGTGAGTTCAACACCCCGACGCTGGTGTCGAACTGGGCGCAGTACACCGAGAAGTTCGGCGACTTCGCCGAGGGCTGCTACCTGCCGCTGGCCGTCTACGGCTACTTCCTCAACGGTGGCACCAACTGCTACGTCGTCCGCGTGGGCGGCTCGCGTTCCGCCGCCGCACTGCCCGCGGGCCCACAGGCCCAGCTGGGCGGCTACCGGGTGTCGGCTCGCGAGCTCGGTGCCGGTTCGTTGTCCGTCGAGGTCGGTGACGCCGCGGGGGAGAACCAGCCGGACGACCGCTTCTCGTTGGTGGTCAAGGACAACGGCAAGGTCGTCGAGACGCACCAGGTGTCCGCCAAGCGCGGCAAGGAGAACGTGCTCACCGTCGTGAACGCGGCGTCGAAGCTGATCACGGTGGAGGAGGTCGCGGGCGCGTCGTTGGCTCGTCCCGACAAGGCTTCCGTGGCGTTGCGTGAGGCGCCCGCGCCGCCGCCGGTGCCGCGCAAGGTCGTGCCGGACGACTACGTGGGCGATGTCGCCGACCGCACCGGTTTCGGTGGCCTGGAGGCGATCGACGAGGTCACGATGGTCTCGGTGCCCGACCTGATGAGCTCCTACCAGCGCGGGCTGATCACGCTGGAAGCCGTCAAGACCGTGCAGTCCGCGATCATCGCGCACTGCGAGCTCATGGGCGACCGCATGGCGATCCTCGACCCGCCGCCTTCTCTCTCTCCGGACCAGGTCAAGAACTGGAAGCAGACCGAAGCGGGCTACGACTCGAAGTACGCGACGCTCTACTACCCGTGGATCAAGGTCTACGACCCGTCCACTTCGGACAACATCTTCGTGCCGCCGTCGGGTCACATGGCCGGCGTGTGGGCGCGCAACGACGCTTCCCGCGGCGTGCACAAGGCTCCTGCCAACGAAACCGTGCGCGGCGCGGTCGCGTTGCAGACCCAGCTGACGAAGGCCGAGCAGGAGCTGCTGAACCCGATCGGCGTGAACTGCATCCGCACGTTCACCGGTCGCGGCATCCGCGTCTGGGGCGCGCGTACGTTGTCGTCCGACCCGGCGTGGCGCTACCTGAACGTCCGGCGGCTCTTCAACTACCTGGAAGAGTCCATTCTGGACGGAACGCAGTGGGTCGTCTTCGAGCCCAACGACGACGCGCTGTGGGCCCGGATTCGTCGTACCATCTCTGCCTTTTTGGTGATGGAGTGGCGCAAGGGCGCGCTGTTCGGCCTGACGCCCGACGAGGCGTTCTACGTCAAGTGCGACCGCGAGACCAACCCGGCGGAGGGCATCGACCTCGGCCAGGTCGTCTGCGAGGTCGGCATCGCTCCCGTGAAGCCCGCGGAGTTCGTCATCTTCCGGCTCGCCCAGATGCAGGGCGGCACCAGTCTGGTCAACGAGTAAAGGCGGTTGCACGACATGGCACTCCCCGATCTCGACACGTCGGTAGGCCACTCGTTCGGCCTTGAGGTCGACGGCATCACGATCAAGCAGATCTCCGAGGTGACCGGCCTGAAGATGGAACAGGACGTCATCGAGCTCAAGCAGAACATGGCCGACGGCAAGTACGTCATCAAGAAGCTGCCCGGCCGCATGAAGGCGGGCGAGGTCGTCTTCACCCGAGGCCTGACCGCCGACAACTCGTTCGAGAAGTGGGTCAAGGACTCGCGCTTCGGCAAGATGGGTTCCGCGCGCAAGAACGGCGTCGTCGTGGTCTACGACTACGAGGGCGCGGCGATCAAGCGCTACAAGATCGTGCGCTGCTGGCCGAAGTCCCTGGAGATCGGGACCTTGAAGGCGGGCGACACCTCCGTGCTGACCGAGAAGCTCACGGTCACCTACGAGGAGATGGAAGTCGAGTGAAGCGCACTGCTGCCGCTGTCGCTGCTCCTCGGATGCAGACGGAGTTCGCCTTCGAGTTGCCGCGCGGGTACGTGGACGACTCCGGGGTCGTTCATCGCGAGGGTGTCATGCGGCTGGCGACGGCCCGCGACGAGCTGATCCCGTTGCGGGACGACAGGGTTCGGGAGAACTCGGCCTACCTGACGGTGGTGTTGCTGGGCCGGGTGGTGGTGCGCATCGGATCGGTTGTCGACGTGCACGCGGGGATCATCGAGGACCTTTTCGCCTCGGACCTCGCCTTCCTGCAGGACATGTACCGCCGGATCAACAGCGAGGGCCACACGCGCTCCGGCGTCGCGTGCCCCTCCTGCGGCCACGGGTTCGAGGTCGACATCGCGGGTGGGCGCCTGGGGGAATCGTGACGTACGCGCCAGACCGGCTGTATTCGGAGGTCGCGTACGTCGCCTACCACTTCCACTGGTCGCTGGAGTCCATTTTGGACTTGGAACACGCCGAGCGGTTGCGGTACGTGGAGGAGATCGGTCGCATCAACACGCGGATTTCAGCTGGTTCGGGTTCGGGGAGGTGACTTGCTGTGTGGCCCTTTCGACGGCGTGCCGACGCTCCCGCGTTACCCGTGGTCCGTGCTGAGTGGCGTTCGCTCCCGCCACTGCAGCGGGTCGTCGCACCACACCCGCTGATCAACCCGGTGTCGTCCTTCTCCGGCAGCCTGACCTCGTGGCAGAACCCGTCCTTCCTCGCCCCGCTCGCCCACGCGGTAGGCCCCTCCGAGCCGTCCGGATCGATCTCGGACGTGGCCGCTCCCGCCGCTGAACCGTCCTCGTCTTCGACCGTGTGGGCACAGCCCGTCGTCTCCCGGATCGCGGCGCCGCCCGAACCCGTCGTGGTAGCGCGAAGCGTGCCTTCGGCCCCTGCTCCCGAACCCGTCGAACCTCCTCCGGTCGCGGTGCAGCGCTCGGTGCCGCCGGAAGAACCTCCTCGCCCGGAGCCTCGTCGGAGGCTGGGCCTCGGCGAACCGATTTCGTCGGTGCTGCAACGAACTCCCTCGCCCGGCGCACCTTCCTCCGATGCGGTGGAGTCTGAGCCGAGTTCGCCGATGACGGCCCAGTCTGATGTGGCACAGAGGCTTGTCGGGTCGTCGCCCGCGATCGTTCAGGAACAGGCAGGGGCCGGATCGGTATCGAGTGCCGGGCAGGTCGTGGGACCGATGTCCGCGGTCCAACGACAGGTGGACTCGGCGTCGACCGTCCAGCAGCCAGCGGGACCGACGCCAGTCGTTCAGCGGCAGCAGGATTCGGCACCGCGTGACCAGCATTCGACAGGATCGGGGCCCTCTGCCGAGCAGTTGGCTGGAACGGTGCCGGCCGTCGAGCGCTTGTCGGACCCTACGTCGTCTGTGCAGCCGCTGGTCGGCTCGGCGCAGGCTGTTCAGCGGTTGGCCGACCTGTCGGTTGTCCAGCAGCATGCGGACGCCGCGCACTCTGCACCGGAACAGGCGGGACCAGCTCCCGCGGGATCTACGTCTGCTGTCCAGCGGTCGGAGGTTCAGGGTCTGGTCGGCTCGGATCCGACTGCGCAGCGGTTGCTGGGTTCGGACCCGGCTGTCCAGCGGCAGGTGGACTTCGCGCAAACCGTCCAGGGACAGGCGGGGCCGGCGTCAGCTGTCGAGCGGCGGGTGGGGGCGGCGCCGGCTGTTCAAGGGCCGGCGAGTTCTGCTCCGGCTGTTCAGCGGTTTGCGGGACCGGCGACCGCCGGGGAGCAGGTCGTGGAACCGGCGACGGCTGGGGAGCCGTTCGTGGAACCGGCGACAGCTGGAGACCAGTTGGTGGGACACGGGTCGGCCGCGGAGGACTTGGCAGCACCGATGTCGGGCGTCGAGCACGTGGTGGGACCTACGTCTGTCGTCGAGCATTTGGCGGGACCGACGTCTGCCGTCCAGCAACAGGCAGGGGCGCCGCAAGGTGTCCAGCGACTGGTGGGTTCGGATCCGACCGTCCAGCGATTGGTGGGTTCGGACTCGACCGTCCAGCGACTGGTGGGGTCAGACCCGACTGTTCAGCGTTTGCCGGGCTCGGAATCGGCGGTCGTGGAGCAGGTGGGCTCGGCTGTTCATCGTTTGCCGGGCTCAGCGTCAGCTGTCGAGCAGCAGGTGGGTTCTACACCGGCTGCTCAGGGGCTCGCGGGTACTACACCGGCGGCTCAGCGGTTGGTCGGGGCGGACTCGGCTGTCCAGCGTTTGGTCGGTGAGGACTCGGCGGCTCAGCGGTTGGTTGGGGCGGACCCGGCTGTTCAGCGGTTGGTTGGGGCGGACTCGGCTGTCCAGCGTTTGGTCGGTGAGGACTCGGCGGCTCAGCGGTCGGTCGGGACGAGCTCGGCTGTTCAGCGGTTGGTTGGGACGGACCCGACTGTTCAGCGGTTGGTTGGGACGGACTCGGCTGTTCAGCGTTTGGTTGGGGCGGACCCGACTGTTCAGCGGCTGGTCGGGACGGACTCGGCTGTCCAGCGTTTGGTCGGTGAGGACGCGACTGCTCAGCGGCTGGTCGGGACAGACCCGACTGTTCAGCGGCTGGTTGGTTCGCCGTCGGAGGTCCAAGGACCGGTGGCTTCGACTCCGACGGTCCTGGGGCCGGTGGGTTCGACGCAGGCTGTCCAGGGACCCGTGGGTTTGGCGCGGACTGTCCAGGCACTGGGGGACTCGGCGCCGGGTGTCCAACGGCTGGTCGGGCCAGCATCGGCCGTTGACGGCCTGGTGGGCTCGGGATCGGCCTCTCACGGCTTGGTGGGTGCGGGATCGCCCTCTCACGGCTCGGTTGGTTTGGCGTCGGCCTCTCACGACTTGGTTGGTCCGGGATCGGCCTCTCTCGGTTTGGTGGGTGCGGGATCGGCCTCTCACGACTTGGTTGGTTCGGCGTCGGCCTCCCAAGGCTTGGCGGGTTTGGCGTTGGCCTCCCGCGGACTCGTGGGCTCAGAGCCGACTGTTCAGCGGCTCGCCGGGGCTGCGCCCACCGCTCAGCTCCACATCGGTGAAGCGCCGGCCGCAAAGCAGCTGGCCGGGTTGACGTCGCCGTTCGTCCAGCGTGCCACCGAAGGCCCGGCTCTTCCGGTTGCCACGAAGGAAGCTGCACCCGTCCAATGGATCTCCACCTCCCAGACAACACCGCTGCCCGTCGCGGTGCCGCCGGCTCCCGTGCAGGTCGTGGCGCGGACGCCGGATCCAGAGCCGAGCAGTGCGGCGCCGGTTCAGCGCGCTGTTGAGGTGCAGAGAGCAGAGACACCGCAAGCGCAACCGCAAGCGACGACGCAGCCCGAGGCGCAGGGGCAGAACGCCGAGGAGTTGTTGCGCAAGTTGTACGACCCGTTGCTGCGCCGGCTCAAGGCCGACCTGTGGCTCGACCGTGAGCGTCGTGGGGCGCTCACCGACCTGTGAGGACAAAGCGATGACCGCACCAGAGGAAGCCGTCGCCGTCTGCTTCAGCGTGTCGGTGGACAAGGACGACCTGGGGTCGTTCAACAGCTGTGAGGGGCTCGGGTGCGAGTTCGTCATCGAGCAGCGGGAGGAGGGCGGCAACAACGGCATGGTGTGGCAGCTGCCCACGCGCATCAAGTACCCCAACGTGAAGCTCACCCGGCCCGTCACCAAGGACAGTCAGAAGATCACCAATTGGATCGCGGGCATGGCGGCGGGGATCAAGCGCAGGACGGCTGTCATCGAGGCGAAGACCCTTGGGGGCACGACGATCGCGCGCTGGTCGCTCTCCGAGGTCATTCCGGTGAGGTGGACGGGGCCGCAGTTGAGCGCTGAGCAGACGAAGGTGGCCACCGAGACGCTCGAGCTGGCGCACCACGGCTTCTTGGACGCGCGATGACCGTCACGTTCACGAGCGCGGGGGCGAAGACCGCGGCCAAGAAGATGGAGCACGCGGTCATCACCGCGTACGAGCCGCCGAAGCCTGGCGGGCTGCAGAAGCCGGGCGACGAGCTGTACAAGGTCAAGTTCCAGTTCAACCCCAAGGAGCTGACGCTCGCCAAGAACGCCAAGTGGCAGCGGCAGACGCAGCCGAACGCGGCCAAGTCGGGTGTGCCCGAGTTCAAGGGCGCCGAGCCGGCGAAGCTGGCCCTGGAGGTCTTCATCGACTCCACCAAGGACATGGGCAACTCGACGATCAAGATGGTCGAGCAGCTCTTCAACCTCACCGTGCCCACGGAGAAGTCCCGCGTCAAGGGCAAGGGCAGCCCGCCCTGGGTGATCTTCGAGTGGGGCACCATCCGTGGCTTCCCGAGCTACGTCTCCAGCGTCACGGCCAAGTACACGCTCTTCACGCCCGGTGGCATGCCGGTCAGGGCGGTGTGCACGGTCAACCTCGAAGAGGTCAGCGGCGAACCCGGCGGGCAGAACCCGACCAGTGGCGCGCTCGCGGCCAGGGACCAGCACACGCTCACGGCCGGAGACTCGCTCCAGTCGCTGGCGTACAAGGCTTACGGCAACCCCGAGCTGTGGCGGCACATCGCCGAGGCCAACGACATCGACGACCCGATGCGGCTCAAGCTCGGCTCGACAGTGCTCGTTCCGGCGTTGGAGGAGATCCAGCATGGCTAACGAGAGCTTCGCCAACAACCTCGTCGTCGAGGTCGAGGGCCAGCCGCTGCCACAGGACGTCAAGCTGCTGCTCACCTACGCCTACGTCGACGACAGCCGCAACCTGCCGGACATGTTCGTGCTCAAGTTCCGCGACCCCGGCCACGTCGTGCTCACCAAGGGCGGCTTCAAGATCGGCGCGAAAGCGTCCATAAAGGTCCAAACCGCGGACCCCGGCGGGCCGAAGTCGTTGATGAGCGGGGAGATCACGGCTGTCGGTGTCGAGCTCGACGGTCAGGGCACGTTCACCGAGGTCAGGGGTTACGACGAGGCGCACCGGCTGTTCCGCGGCAGGAGAGTCGCCGTCTACCCGAACATGACGGTCAGCGACGTCGTCAAGAAGGTCGCCGAACGCGCGAACATCAAGACGGGCACGATCGACAACGTCCCCGGCTTCGGCGGCAGGCCGGAAACGCAGCTCAGCCAGGACAACGTCAGCGACTGGGAGTTCCTGAGCCGCCTGGCGCGAACCGTCGGCGCGCAGATCGCGGTCAAGGACGGCAAGCTCGACTTCAAGCTGCCCGAGCCGCCCGCCAAGGCGCCGAAACCCAACGCCAAAGCCAAGTCCGACCCGCTCGTGCTGGAGATGCACAGCACCCTCGTGGCGCTCAGGGCCGGGCTCACGACGGCGGGCCAGGTGCCCGAGGTCCAGGTCAGGGGCTGGGACTTCGAGAACAAGCAGGAAGTCCTCGCCACCGCCACCCCGAACACGGCCGGAGTCGAACTCGCACAAGCGAAACCAACAGAACTAGCCGCGAAGTTCAAGGCACCACCGCACCTCGAAGCAGGCCTGCCCTACCGGACGCACGCCGAAGCCAAGACCGCGGCGGAGGCGCTGGCGTCCCAGCTCGGTGGTTCCTGCGCGGAGCTCACCGGCGTGGCAAGGGGAAACCCGGACCTGAAGGCGGGAACGGCGGTGGCGCTGACCAACGTCGGCGAACCGTTCCAGGGCAAGTACACCCTCACCAGCACACGGCACCTGTTCGCCGAACACACAGGCTACACCACGGAGTTCACGGTGTCCGGCAAGCAGGAACGCTCGCTCTACGGTCTCGTCCACGGCACGACCTCCAAGCCGCTCAACGGACTCGTGCCCGCCGTCGTCACGAACGCCAAGGATCCCAAGCAACTCGGCCGCGTCCAGGTCAAGTTCCCCTGGCTGTCACCGGATCTCACCAGCGTCTGGGCCAGAACAGTGCAACAAGGCGCCGGGCCGGACCGCGGCACGCTCATCTTGCCCGAGGTCGGCGACGAGGTGCTGGTCGGCTTCGAGCACGGCGACTTCGACGCCCCGTACGTGCTCGGCGGCCTCTACAACGGCAAGGACAAGCCGCCGAAGCTCAGCAAACCCGCGGTCGACGGCGGCAACGGCCAGATCGCCGCCAGGGGCTTCGTGAGCCGCAAGGGGCACAAGGTCGAGTTCATCGAGGACGACGGCATCGTGATCTCCAGCGGTGACGGGAAGTTCGTCGTCAAGCTCGACCAGAAGGCGCAGAACATCGAGATCACCAGCGGCAAGACCATCAAGGTCAAGGCGCAGAACGGCATCACCGTCGACGCCGGCACCGGACCGCTGGAGCTCAAGGGCCAGAAGGTGTCCGTGAAGGCGCAGACCGAGCTCAGCGCGGAAGGCATGCAGGTCAAGATCGCAGGCCAAGCCCAGACCGAGGTCACCGCCAGTGGCCCGCTCACGGTCAAGGGCGCCATCGTGAAAATCAACTGAGGAAACGAAAATGCCACCCGCAGCAAGAGTCGGAGACATGACCGGGCACCCCGGCGTCATCATGCCGCCCGGTGTCCCGACCGTGCTCATCGGCGGACTGCCCGCGGCCACGGTCGGGAGCATGCACACCTGCTCGTTCCCGCCGCCCGCCGTGCACCCGCCGACGCCGATCATCCCGCCGGGCTGCCCGACCGTGCTGATCGGTGGCATGCCCGCGGCTCGCGTCGGCGACATGAGCGGCTGCGGCGCGCCGATTCTGCCGCCCGGCTGCCCGACCGTCCTGATAGGAGGGTGATGGACTTCATCGGCAGGGGCCTCAGCTTTCCCGTCCGCACCGACGCGACGGGCTCGGTGGCGCTCGTCGACGGCGACCGCGAGATCGTGGAGAGCATCCGGCTGATCCTCGCGACCGCGCCCGGCGAACGCCCGATGCGGCCCGAGTTCGGCTGCGCGATCCACGACCTGGTGTTCGCGCCCGCGGACTCCTCGACGGCCGGGCAGATCGCCTACGAGGTGCGGATGTCGTTGGAGCGGTGGGAGCCGCGCATCGACCTGACCGACGTCGTCGTCGACTTCTCCGAGGCCGACAACGGCACCCTGCTGATCGACATCCGGTACACCCTGCGCAACACCAACGACCCGCGCAACCTCGTGTTCCCGTTCTACGTCATTCCGCCGCACGAGGACGGTGCGTGATGCCGCTTCCCTTGCCGAACCTGGACGACCGCAGGTTCCAGCAGCTCGTCGACGAGGCCAAACGTCGCGTCCAGCAGCACTGTCCGGAGTGGACCGACCACAACGTCTCCGACCCCGGCGTCACGCTGATCGAGGCCTTCGCGCACATGGTCGACGAGCTGATGTACCGGCTCAACCGCGTGCCGCGGCTGCACTACCTCAAGTTCCTGGAGCTGATCGGCGTCGAGCTGTTCGCGCCGACCGCCGCACGCGTGGACGTCACCTACTGGCTCTCCGCGCCTCAGGAAGCGCCGGTCGAGGTCCCGCAAGGCAACCAGATCGCCACGCAGCGCAAGGGCGTCGAGGATCCCGTCGTCTTCACGGTCGACCGCCCGCTCACGATCGTGCCCTGTGAGCTCCAACGCCTGGCCACGGCGACCGCGGACGGCCAGCCCGTCGACCGCACCGACGACCTGTTGGCGTTGAAGGAACCGGAGGCCTTCAGCGAGCAACCTCAAGCGGGCGACGCCGTGCTGTTCGGCCTGTCCAACGCGGTTCCGGGCTGCGCGGTGCTGCTCAGGTTCGACTGCGAGCCGATGGGCTCCGGCATCAACCCCGCCGACCCGCCGTGGGTCTGGGAAGCGTGGACGAGCGACGGCTGGACCGCCTGCGAGGTCGACAGCTTCACCAACGGCGGCTTCAACTCCTCCGGCGACGTCGTCGTGCACGTCCCTCAGGGGCACACCACGTCGATCCTCGTCCGCCAACGCGCGGGCTGGTTGCGTTGTCGTGCCGCGGAACTGTGGCAGGGGCAGCCGTTCTACCAGCGCTCTCCGAAGATCCGCGACGTCACGGCGGCCACCATCGGCGGCACCACCGAGGCAGTGCACGCGGACGTCGTCAAAGCCGAACAGCTCGGCGTTGCTGAAGGTGTTGCCGGACAGCGTCTTCAGCTCGCCCGCACCCCGGTGGTCGCGGGAGCGCCGATCGTCGTCGAAGTCGCGAACGCCGACGGAACCTGGGACGAGTGGACCGAGGTGCCGACGTTCGTCGAGTCTGGACC
This sequence comes from Lentzea sp. NPDC051838, assembly GCF_040681245.1. Classification (NCBI taxonomy): domain Bacteria; kingdom Bacillati; phylum Actinomycetota; class Actinomycetes; order Pseudonocardiales; family Pseudonocardiaceae; genus Lentzea; species Lentzea sp. NPDC051838. Next base: position 14,352 of record NZ_JBFAYI010000030.1, on the reverse strand, counting down.
GGAGGATCGGCACTTCCTGCTGGACAACATCGAAGGCCAGATCATCTTCGGCCCGGCGGTGCGGCAGCAGGACGGCACGCTGCGGCATTACGGCGCGGTGCCGGCCAAGTCTGCGGCCATCCGGGTGCCCGAGTACCGCACCGGCGGCGGCCTGCGGGGCAACGTGGCACGCAACCTCGTGACGGTGCAACGGGATCCGGTGCCGTTCGTGAGCAACGTGACGAACCGCAAGCCCGGCCGCGGCGGTGTGGCGGGGGAGTCGGTCGAGGACGCGGCCCTGAGAGGCCCGCTGTCGCTGCGAACGCGCGATCGGGCGGTGACGGCCGAGGACTACGAGATCCTCGCCAGAGAGGCCGCTCCGGAGGTCAAACGCGTGCGGTGCGCGCCGGGTGACGACGGGGTGCGCGTGCTGGTCGTGCCGGCGGTCCCCGAGCACGAGGAACCGAACTTCCAGGCCTTCCAGGTCGACCAGGAGACGCTCGAACGGATCGCCCGGCACCTCGACGCACGCAGGTGTGTCGGCGCGCGGGTGAGCGTGGAACCGCCGTTCTACCAGGGCATCACGGTGGTCGCGGACCTCAAGGCCCGCACCGGAACGCCGACCGAAGCCGTCCGCGCGCGGGCGATGGACGCGCTGGGCGACTACCTCGATCCGATCCGCGGTGGAGCGGACGGCGACGGGTGGCCGTTCGGGCGGCCGGTGCACTCCGGCGAGGTGTACGCGGTCCTGCAACGGATTCCGGGCGTCGAGCTGGTGGAGGACGTGCGGCTGTTCGCGGCGAACCTGCTGACCGGTGAGCGCGGACAGGCCGTGCAGCGCGTCGATCTGCCGCCGAACGGGCTGGCGTTCTCGTACGGGCATCAGGTGAGGGTGGTGAAGAGCTGAGATGCGCACAGCTGTCGACGACTTGACGTCCCCGCATCCGTTGGGCGAGCGCATGCCCGCCGTCTACACCGACGACGACTTCACCCAGCGCTTCACCCAGGCCCTGGACGAGGTGATCGCGCCGGTCTTCACCGTCCTGGACTGCTTCTCCGCCTACCTCGACCCGCGCGTGGCACCACCTGACTTCGTCGACTGGCTCGCGCAGTGGGTCGCGCTCGACCTCGACGAGAGCTGGTCCGCCGCCCAACGCCGCGAGCTCGTCGCCAGAGCCGTGCGGCTGCACCGGTTCCGCGGCACCAGAAGAGGCCTGGCGGAACACGTCTGGCTCCTCACCGGCGGCCGCGTCGACATCGCGGACAGCGGCGGAGTCTCGATCTCGGCACGACCGAACGGCCAGGTTCCCGGTAGTTCTCCCGCGCACGTGCTGATCCGCATCCGGGTGACGAACCCGGACGCCGTCGACCGCGCGCGCATCACCGCGGCGGTGCGCCGGATGGTGCCCGCCCACGTCGCCACGACCATCGAGGTGACCACATGATCGTCTGTCAGACCTGCGGCGAGCACAACGCGCCCAACGCCGAGTTCTGCGGCAACTGCGGCGACTTCCTCAAGTGGACCGGAACCCAGGCGCAGGCCGGCCCGGTTCGCCCGGACGCGCCCCAGCAACCCCAGCCGCACCACCGTCCTGTCCAGACGATGAAGCGCCAGGCCCAGCCCGGCGACCTGATCTGCGGCCAGTGCGGCTCCGGCAACGTCCCCACGCGCAAGTTCTGCGGCGTCTGCGGCTACTCGCTGATCGACGCCGTGGCGCAGAAGCAGCCGTGGTGGAAGCGCTGGCTGCCGTCGAGAGGCCCGAAGGTCAGGGAAGGCGGCAGCAGGCCCGACCGAGTCCGCAGGGCCACCAAGGTCAAGCAGGGCGTCGGCAGGGCGTTCCGGTGGGCGCTGGCGGTCGCGGTCCTGCTGTTCGGCGGCTTCTACGGGATCTCGCAGCCGTTCCGCAGCACCGTCAACACGCAGGTGATCTCCGCCAAGGACAAGGTCGCCGGCCTGTTCGAGGACTGGGTACCGGTGCGGCAGAGCCGGATCTCGGCCGGACGCGAGCTGCCGGACCACCCGGCCAAGCTCGCGATGGACAACGACTACGGCACGTTCTGGGCGGCCCCGACCGACCCCAGGACCGCGGCGCTGACGATCGACTTCGACCACGTCACGGACCTGCGCCGGATGATCGTCTACAGCGGCGACGGCAAGAAGTTCACGGGCTCCCAACGCCCGCGGCGCCTGACGCTGGTGTTCGACACCGGCAAGACCACCGACATCACGCTCACCGACAAGCCTGTCGAGCAGCAACACGCGATCAAGAACGGTGACGGCGTCAAACAGGTCCAGATCCTGATCGCCGATGTCTACCCGTCCACCGAGAGCACCGACACGGTGATCAGCGAGATAGAGCTCTTCCAGAAGCAGGTGAAATGACAGTGCGCGCACTTCCGTTGCTGCTCGTGGCCTTGCTGGTGCTGCCAGTGCCCACGACCTCCGCCCAACCTCCAGAGCCGGAGCCGTTCAAGATCGGTTTCTCCAGCCTGGAGAACGACGACCGCGACATCTTCACCGTGGACAGCAACGGAAACGCGCGCACCAACATCACCAAGAGCCCGATCATCAACCAGCAGGACCCCGCGTTCTCCACGGACGGCACCAAGCTCGCGTACGTCGAACGCGGCCAGATCATGATCGCCGCAGCGGACGGCGCGAACCCCAAGCGGCTCAACACCGAGACGTTCACGCAGGCACAGCCGGCGTGGTCCCCGGACGGCACGATGATCGCGGTCACGACCCGGATCCCGAACGGCGACGGCAGCGACTCGGTGATCGACATCTACCGCGTGTCCGACGGCGCGAAGGTCGGCACGATCCCGGTTCCCAAGCACCTGGACGGCGACGACAGCCGGCCGGACTGGTCGCCGGACGGCAAGACCATCGCGATCACCCGCAGCGCCGAGAACATCGTCCTGCCGCCACCGCCCGTGCCCGGCCCGGACCCCGAGATCCCGGCCCGCCAGGGCAGCACGTTCGACCTCTCGCAGGTCGTGCACACACCGCGCATCCCGCCGAAGCCGGAGATCGTGATCCTCATCGACATCAGCCGCTCGATGCTCGACGAGCTCACCGGCGTGCAGGAGCAGCTGGCGACGATCATGGGCGAGGTCAAGAAGCTGCAGCCGGACACCAGGTTCGGCGTGGCCACCTACGCGGGCGCGGAGAACAAGGGCAACGAGTTCAAGCGCGTCATCGAGCTGACCAGCTCGGAAGCCGACGCGGTCAAGGCCGTCAAGGACGTCAAGCTGGTCACCGACCGGACCTCCACGGAGGTCTGGGCACACGCGCTGATCAAGTCCGCCACGGGCGAGTTCGACTTCGCGCCCGACGCCAGCAAGGTCTTCGTGATCATCGGTGACGAGCCGACCGCGGAGGGGCTGATGACCGGTGAGGACACGGTGGACAACGCCATCGCGATCCTCAAGCGCGCCAACATCCGCACCGTCGGCGTCGACAGCGGCGACGAGAAGGTCGGACTCGACTCCAAGGGCCAGCTCAGCAGGATCATCTTGGACCCCAAGGGATCCAAGCAGAAGTACGTGAAGAACGGCGAGGAGGAGATCAGCAAGGCGATCCTCGACGGCATCAAGGACCTCGACGTCACGGTCACGCCGAGGCCGAGGTGCGACACCGGGCTCACCGTCGAGCTCACCCCGCCGGGGCCGGTCACCGGGCCGAGCGGCCAGGACTACACGTTCGCCGAGAAGTTCACCGTGGCGCCGACCGCCACGCCCGGCAGCACCTTGCGCTGCACCATCGACTTCCTGCTCAACAAGGAGACCGAGGTCCGCCCCGGCCACACCCAGACCGTCACCGTGCAGGTCGCCGACCTCGTCAAACCGGTGGTGCGCGTCGACGACGTGAAGGTGCAGGCGGAGAACACGACCGGAGCGACCGTCTCCTACCAGGCGACCGCGCTCGACAGCCAGGGCGTGCGGCTCACCCCGGTCTGCACCCCGCCGTCCGGCACCGGGTTCCCGATCGGCGTCACCCGCGTGACCTGCACGGCCACCGACGCGCGAGGCAACACCGGGACCGACACCGCGATCATCACCGTCACGGCGGCCGACCCGCCCGGTCCGGAGATCTGGCTCGTCACCCCGGACGGCAGCAGCCAGATCGACCTCTCCCAACGCTTCACCGCCCCGTGCAAGAGCAACTACGACGAGGACCCGGCGTGGTCCCCGGACGGCAAGACCATCGCCTTCACCCAGGAAGACCAGATCTGCCAGGTCAACGCCGACGGCACCGGGGCCCGCGTCGTCGTGGCCACCTCCGAGTCCATCGGAGTGCCGCGGATGCCGGCCTGGATCCCGGACGGCACCAGGATCGTGTTCCAGTCGTCGTGCTGCGAGCGTCCCCCGGATCTCTACACGATCCCGGTCGTGAACGGCACGCCGAAGCTCCTGACCCGCAACGCCGGCCAGGCGACGGTGCAACGACTTCCGCGCATCACCGTCACCACGACCGCGAACCCGGCCGAGATCCCGTTCAACGGCAAGACGACGATCGAGGTCACCGTCGCGAACACCGGTTTCGCGCCGAGCCCGGCCACGCTCACCGTGACCATGCCACCGGGCCTGACCGGCGGTCCTGCCGGCGGCGACATCGGCCCGATCGCCGCGGGAGACAAGAAAGTCGTCAGCGGTGAGGCCACCGGCACCACCGCGGGAGAGCACGAAGTGACCGCGGCGGTGGGAACGATCACCTCCAAGGTCACCGTGAAGGTCCTGGAACGAACGGGATCGTTGTCGCTGACCGTGGCGGCGAGCCCGCAGCCGTCGTTCGTCGGCGGTGACGATGTGACGGTGACCTTCAAGCTGCTCAACAGCTCAGGCTCGACGCTGACGAACGTGCGGGTCAACGCCTCGGCGTTCGGCTGCCAGCCGGAGTGCGCGGTCGGCACGCTCGGACCCGACGGCCAGACCGAGGTCAAGCTCACGATCCCGGCGACCGCGGCCGTCGACCAGGAGCTCGCCGCCGTCGTCATCGCCACCGGCCCGGACGAGAACGCGGCGGACAACGTGGCGACGACGAAGATCGTGATCAAGCCGCCGACGCTGACCGTCGACCAGCAGGCAGGACCGCTCGGCGGCGTGGTCTCGGTGCAGGGCAAGGACTTCCCGCCGAACGCCAGGATCAGGCTCGGCTGGACCGTCGGCATCTCCGAGACACCGGGCGAGCTCACCACCACCGACGGGGCGTTCACCGCGCAGATGCTGGTCTTCCACAACGACACCGAAGGACTGAGACAGGCCCAGGCCACCCGAGTCGAGGGCACGAAGTTCGGCGACGTGAAGTCGGGGGACTTCCTCGCGCTGCCGAACACCGTGCAGCCATCGGACTTCGTGGAGCGCGGCTGACTTCCCCAACGGGCAGGAATGCGCGCACCCGGCCACGCCTCGACCGACACTGTGCGGCACCAGGGAAAGAAGGAGACTGCTAGTCATGGGAGCAACAGCGACACTGTCCACTTCGGACCTGGCCGTCGCACCGGGCGGGGACGTCACCTGCCAGGTGATGGTGCGCAACGCGGGCGAGCTGGTGGACCAGTTCACGATCGACGTCGTCGGCGATGCCGCGTCGTGGAGCCACGCCGAACCGGCCGTGGTCAACCTCAACCCCGGTGAGTCCGCGCCCGTGCTCATCCGGTTCGCGCCACCACGCGACGCGGGCGTCTACGCGGGCCCGGTGCCGTTCGGCGTGCGGGTCATCTCGCGCGAGGACCCGCACGGCTCGGTCGTCGAAGAGGGCGTCGTCGTGGTCGGCGCGTTCACCGACGTGGCCGCGGAACTGGTGCCCGCCAAGGCGGAGGGTGCCAGGAAGGCCAAGTACGAGGTCGCTGTCGACAACGTCGGCAACGCGCCCGCGCTGCTGCGGCTGCGGGCGGTCGACCCCGAGGACGAGCTGGACTTCCGGCTGGACCGCACCGAGATCTCGCTGCCACCGGGCACCACCGCGTTCGTGCGGTTGCAGGCGAAACCGCGCAAGACGTTCATGCGCGGTGAGCCGAAGCGGCACCCGTTCCAGGTCGAGATCACGCCCGAGCACGGGGAACCGATGCTCGCCCAGGGCACGATGGTGCAACGCCAGCTGCTGCCGAAGTGGTTGCTGCCGGCGCTGCTCGCACTGCTGTTGCTCGTGGGAGCGTTGGTGGCGCTGTGGTTCACGCTGCTGGCGCCTGCGGTGAAGTCGGCGGCGCGCGAGGCGATGCAGCAGGAGTCCAAGGAGATCAAGGAGAAGGCCGACGAAGCCGCCAGCGCGGCCGGTGCGGCCAAGGACGAGTCGAAGCAGGCCAAGGCCGACGCCGGGCAGGCACTGGGCGCGCTGGGCCTCAAACCGGGCGACACGACCACGCCGCCGACGTTGCCCAAGGCGACCGAGAAGGGCGACCCGGTGACGTTCCGGATCGACGTGACGGCCCAGATCACCGCGAACGCGACTCAGTTCACGGAGCTCACCTTCACCCCGCCGGACGACAAGAAGACCATCCTCGTCAAGGACATCTTCTTCGAGAACTCCAAGGGTGACGCGGGAACGGCTCAGTTGGTCCGGGACGCGAACGGGACGCGCAGCACGATTCGCGTGATCGGGCTCGGGAACTTCCGGGACCGCGACGAGCACTTCCAGGAACCGCTGCGGTTCAACCCCGGCGAGAAGATCGTGTTCCGGGTGAGCTGCCAGAACCCGCAACCGAAGGGTGCGTGCACGCCTTCGGTGGTGCTGAACGGACGCGCGGAGTGAGACTGCTGGTGCGGCGGCCGTGTGCAACGGCCGCCGCGTCAGATCAGGCCCTCGCGCAACGCGAACGCGACGGCGTGGGCGCGGTTGCGCAGCTGGAAGCGGTTGGTGATGTCGTGCAGGATCGACTTCACGGTGCGCTGCGAGTAGCACAGCTTCTCCGCGATCTCCCTCGTCTCCAGGCCGTCGGCGATCATCCGCAGCACCTCGGTCTCCCGGCTGGACATGCCGGCGAGGTTGAGCCCGTTGGGGCGCAACACGTTGCGCTGCAGCTGCGACACGCGTCCGAGCAACCGGCCGAGCAGGTCGGCGGGCAGCGAGCCCTCGCCGGCGTGTGCGGCGCGGATCAGCCGGACCAGCGTGTCGGGCGTGGCCTCGGAGCGGCGCAGCACGGCGGACACCCCGCTGCCGACGATGTCGAGCAGTTCGGAGTCGGCCACGTCACCGGCGACCAGCACGATGCCCGGATTCGGCTGGCACTGCAGCTTTCTCAGCAGTTGCAGCACGTTCTCGTCGAGGCGTTCGGCGACGACGAGGGCGACGCAGCTCTCGGCGGTCTCCGGTTCGACGAGCCGGATCTCCGGCCGGGACCGCAGCGCGACGGTCACGCCCGCGCGGGTGATGGAGTCGGTGGCGTGCAGGACGACGGTTACCGGTTCGGCGTTCATCAGCTCCCCTTCTGACGTCAGCACAACAATCATCGGCCCAGGACCGTCCCGGACCACAGGGGCGCGCATCCCGAGTTATCCCGAGTTGTCCCGGAACAGGTTTATCGCCTGTGCTCGGTCCGCGACCTGCAGCTTGCGGAGAATGTTGGACACGTGGTTGCGCACGGTTTTGGTGCTCAGGAACAACTCCTTGGCGATCGCGGCGTTGCCCTTGCCCGCCGCCATCAGCCGGGCGACCTCGCGTTCGCGCCCGGTCAGCTCCGGGAGCGCGCTCGGCCGTGGTGCCGTCGCGAAGAAGTCGAGCAACCTGGTGGCCACGGCAGGGCTGAAGATCGCCTCACCCTCGCCGACCGCGCGCACAGCGTCCACTATCTGTTGAGGCCTGGAAGACTTCACCAAATACCCCCGCGCGCCGGCTTTCATCGCGGCGAACACGGATTCGTCGTCCTCGAACATCGTCAGCACGAGCACGCGTGCGGACGGCCGTGCCGCGACGATCTTCCGGGTGGCCTCGACGCCGCCGAGATCCGGCATGTTGAGGTCCATCACGATCACGTCGGGTTGCAGCTGGTGGGCCACCTCCACGGCGGACGCGCCGTCGGAAGCCTCGCCCACGACGTCGATGCCGTTGTCGGTCAACGCCGCCATCACCCCGCGGCGGAAGAGCGGGTGGTCGTCCACGACCAGCGCGCGCAACGTCATGACACGGGTAGAGCGGCGCTGAGTCTGGTGCCGCCGCCGAGTCCGGGCTCGACCCGGCAGTTCCCGCCGAGGTCGCCGGCCCGCTGCCGCATCGACGCGAGGCCCACGCCCGTCGACACCCCTGATGACACTTCTGGCGCGCCCACGCCGTCGTCGATCACCTCGACGTGCAGCTCGCCGTCGAACCACAGCCGCACCGAGCACGTTCGCGCGTCGGCGTGCGTCACGACGTTCGTCAACGCCTCGCGGATGATCCGGTACGCCGCGACGCTCACCGCGTCGGGCAGTGCGGGGATCTCCTGGGGCACCACGACGTCGATCGCGAAGTGCAGCCGTGACCGCAACGCGGTGACGAACTGCTCGACCGCGCCGACGAGCCCGAGCTTGGTGACGACGGACGGGCTCTCGCTCGCCACCAGCGACTTGATGTCGTCGATCGCCGAGTGCATCTCGTCCTCGAGCAGCGCGAGCAACCGCGCCGCGCCGGCCGGGTCGGAGGTGAGGAGCTGCCGCGCCGACCGCAGCCCGAGGGCGACAGCGGCGAGTGACGGGCCAACACCGTCGTGGAGGTCGCGCAGGACCGTCCGGCGTGCTTCGGCAGCACTCCGGGCGCACGACTCCGCTGGGACGATGAATTGGCGGCGCATGCTCCCTCCCTCCCCAAAAGTGACGTCGCTTGGACGTCCGCACCCGTTTCCGAGGTTCCCGATGGAGTGACGAGAAGTCCCTCGATCGGCCCATTCCCGCACGTGACGGGCCTGGGTCCCAGATTCGTTTGCACTCTGATGGAAGCGGGCAGCGCCGTGATACAGCCACATGGAAAAACCAAATGGCCCGGTGAGCGGTACGGAGGTATTTGTAGGCCGAACGGACGCTCCTAACAGGTATGGGAGTCGAGGTCCACGACCCTCGCTGGCTCACCGCTGTGCCGGGAGCCGAGCTCGTGGTCGGGCTGGACGATGTGGGCGGGTACGCCGCTGCCGGGCACCGCGTGACGGTGATGATCGACCTCGTGCCGGACAACGTGGCGTCGCTGCGTGGAATGGCCACCGAGGCCGTGGGGGAGGGCGCGCGCAAGGTGCGGGTGCGGCCGCACGGTGTCGACCGGGTCGATCTGGTCTACGCGGCGGTGGAGCTGAACCGGGTCGCCGAGGACGACGCCGTCGAGGTCCAGTTCGACGTCACCTCCGCCGCACTGCTGCGCGCGGATCCGTCGGCGTTCGTGCGCGTCGATCCGCTCGTGGTGAAGGCGGACGGGACCGTCGTGCCGATCTGCGCCGGGCTGGAGCAGTACGCGCTGGGGTCACTGGGGTCGTTGGAGGAGCTGAGACGGTCGTGGGATCCCGAACCCGTCCAGGACCTGTGCCGGGTCGCGCTCGGCCGGGCGCTCGCCGACACCGGGCCGCTGGTCTCCTGGTACGAGCACCTCACCCGGACAGCAGCCGAGATGCGGGCCTCGTGTTGATCACCTGATCCGGTGGGACCCCGCACTCCTCCGCCCGCGCGCAGCCGTAGTTCAGCCAGTCCAGCTGGCCGGGCGCGTGCGCGTCGCTGTCGATCGAGAACGTGCAGCCCGCGTCGACGGCGAGGCTGAGCAGCCGGCGCGGGGGATCGAGCCGCTCCGGGCGTGAGTTGATCTCCACAGCGGTGCCGTTGGCCGCGCAGGCCTCGAAGACTCTTGCCGCGTCGAACTGCGACTCCGGGCGGCCTTTGCCGACGACGAGGCGGCCGGTGCAGTGGCCGAGGATGTCGACGTGCGGGTTCTGCACCGCGTTGACCATGCGCGTGGTCATCTCGGCGCGCGGCATCTTCAGTTTCGAGTGGACACTCGCGACCACGACGTCCAGCCGGGCCAGCAGGTCCTCGTCCTGGTCGAGCGAGCCGTCGTCGAGGATGTCGACCTCGATGCCCGTGAGGATCAGGAACGGCGCAAGCTCGACGTTCAGCTCGGCGACCACTTCCAGCTGCTTCTCCAGCCGGTCGCGGGACAGTCCATTCGCGACGGTCAACCGCGGCGAATGATCCGTGAGCACCATGAACTCGTGGCCGAGATCGCGTGCCGCCTCCGCCATGTCCCTGATCGGGCTGCCGCCGTCGGACCAGTCGGAGTGGACGTGGCAGTCGCCCTTGAGCTTCGCCCTGAGCTCCTCGCCGCCGGTGATGTCGACGTGCCGCAGCTTCGCGAGATAGGACGGTTCGCGGTTCGCCAGCGCGTCCTGCACGACACCGGCCGTCGATTTCCCGACGCCTTTCAGGTCCGTGAGAGTGCCGAGTTTCGCTCGTTTTTCGACCTCGGCGGGATCGAGATCGGCGAGAACGGCCGCCGCGTTGCGGAAGGCCTGGACGCGGTAGGTCGGCTCGCCCGCTCGTTCGAGGTGGAAGGCCACCTGCTTCAACGCCTTGACCGGATCCATGCCCTCTTCCTACCTCATCCACTCTGCGTGCGCTTCTGTTTGCAAAGTTGATTCGATCCACAATGATGTTCGTCATGAACCGTGCTGGCTCGCGGCGCAGGCGGAGCAAGGGTGACCTGACCTCGCAGGCCATTCTCGACACCGCCGAGCAGCTGCTCGAGACGAAGTCGCTCGACGAGATCGCGGTCGACGAACTCACGTCGGGCGCGGGAATCTCCAGATCCACCTTCTACTTCCACTTCGAATCGCGCGAAGCGGTGCTCCACGCGTTGTCGGAACGGGTCGTGGAAGGTCTCTACGATTCCGCCGCGCTGTGGTTGCGCCGCGGCAGTGAACCGCCGGCGGAATCGATCCGGCGCGCGATCTCGGGAACCGTCGCGCTGTGGCGGGCGCACGGTCCCGTTTTACGAGCGGCCGTCCGTGCTCGCGACACGAGCGAGGTCGTGCGCGGCTTTTGGTCCGAGGTCGCCCGCAAGTTCGTCGAGTCGACCGCGCAGCAGATCGAGATCGAACGTGACGCCGGTGTGGCCGTGCCGGGGCCGCCGTCCGCGCGTGCGCTGGCGACCGTCCTGGTCTCGATGAACGAGTCCATGTGCTACAGCCTTTCGCTGGGCCGCAAGTCGGCTGCTCGTGATCGCGAGGTCGTGGAGACGCTGACTGCTGTGTGGTTGCGGGCGGTGTATGGGGTTCCGCAGTAGATAAGCGGTGCTCGTTGCTCACTCGACACTGTGTCGAATAATTTCGCCACCATGTCGAGCAACCCGTTTTCGCTGATCGGACACGTCGCGCTGGTCACCGGCGGCACCCGCGGCATCGGCCTGGAGTCGGTGCGCGCGCTGGCCCGCGCGGGGGCGAGCGTTGCCGTGGTCGCGCGCACGGCCGAGACCACCAAGGAGGTGGCGTCCGCCGTCGAGCGCGAGTTCGAGGTCGAGGCGCTGCCCGTCGTCGCCGATCTCGGCCACGACGACGAGATCCCGGGCATCGTGTCCGCTGTCGTCGACCGGTTCGGCCGCATCGACGTGCTGGTGAACAACGCCGGTGCCGCGCCGCCGTTCGGTCCTCTGATCGACGTCTCTTCTCGTACGTTCGACAAGATCATGGCCGTGAACGTGCGGGCGCCACTTGCCCTGACTCGCGCGGCTGTTGCCGCCGGTCTGGGCGCCGGTGGTGGTTCCGTGATCAACATCGTGTCGGCCGCCGGTCTGAAGGCCGAGCCGTACATGGGGCTGTACTCGGCGGCCAAAGCGGCGATGATCAGCGCCACCCGGACGTTGGCCCGTGAGCTCGGCCCTGCCGGGATCCGGGTGAACGCGGTGGCGCCCGGCGTGATCCGCACCGATTTTTCGGCCGCGATCGTGGGCAACAAGGACCTGCACGCGTCCGTGGTCGCGAAGACCGCTCTGGGACGGGTGGGCGAGGCGTCCGAGGTGGCCGGTGCCGTGGCGTACCTGGCGTCTTCGGCCGCCGCCTACACCACCGGTTCTGTGCTCGTCGTCGACGGCGGGACGGTGGCGTGATGGAGCTCGTGCCGTTGGGGACGATGACCGCCACCCTGCGAAAGCCTTACCTGCTCCCGAAAACGCCCGTCGGCGACCGGCTGATCTACGAGGTCGAGTCGGGTTCTTTTGAAGGCGAGCTGTTGTCCGGTGTCATGCACGGGACGTCCACCGCCGACTGGCTGACCATCGGTCCCGACGGTACTGCGACCCTCGACGTGCGTTCCGTCCTGCTGACTCATGACGGCGCCTACGTGTTTTTGCACTACTCAGGGCGGGTTGACGTCTCGAATGGTTCCGGTGCGCCGCTGTACGCGGCTCCGTTGTTCGAGACCGGTGACGACCGCTACCGCTGGTTGAACCGCGTCCAAGCAGTCGCAAAGGGTGTCTTGGACGGCCTGGTGCTGACTTACGAGGTGTGCTTCGTGAGGTGAAATTCACCCGACCTTCGGGGGTTCCGGCGGGGTCGGCGACTGCGGAAGCGTCGTCGTCGATCTTAGGCGGGACCATCGACCGGAGGGGTGTTGTGGTGAGGAAGCGTTGGGGCGCGGCGGCTTTGGTCGCCCCGCTGTTCATGTCCCTGGTGGGAACGGCCCATGCGGAACCGGGGCCGCTGGACGAGTACTACACCCAGCCCGTGGCGTGGGCCGAGTGTCCGGCGGGCTGGGTTTCGCCTTCGACTGGCGTCGAATGCGCCACCGTGATCGTGCCCATGGACTACAAGAACCCGGACAACGGCAACCTGGAAATCGCGATCTCGCGCAAGAAGGCTACTGATCCCGCGCGTCGCAGAGGCGTCTTGCTGACGAACCCCGGTGGGCCAGGTGGGTCCGGACTCGGTGCGGTGCACTGGTTCAACGCGCAGACCGAGGTGTTGAAGATCTACGACGTCATCGGGATGGACCCGCGTGGTGTCGGCCGTTCGACCCAGCTGCGCTGCATCTCGACGCCCTCTGATGATGAGTTCCCTTCGCGCCCAACGGATGCGCAGCTGTCGAACTGGTCCGAGTACGCGCGTTCCGTCGAGGCCAACTGCGAGCGCGGTGGCGGGGAGATGCGCCGGTTCGTGTCGACGATGAACACCGCTCGGGACATGGACGTCATCCGCGGTGCTTTGGGGGAGAAGAAGGTTTCGTACGTCGGGTACTCGTACGGGACTCAGCTCGGTGCGGTGTTCGGGTCCATGTTCCCGAAGTCGTTGGATCGCAGTGTGTTGGACTCGGCGTTGGACCCGCTGAAGACCTGGCACGAGCAGGATGTCGACGTGGTGGATGCCATCACGGACAACCTCAAGAAGTGGACTGAGTGGACTGCGGCTCGGAATGGAACGTACGGGCTCGGGACTACGCCGACTGCTGTTCGGGCTGAGCTGGACGCGATCGCTGCTCGGTTGAAGGTCGGGCCGTACGGTGGGTACGCGGACGTTTCGTCGTTCGACTACGCGGTTGGGGCTACTCGGTACCGTCGGTCCTGGGCGGCGTTCTCGCGGCACATCGCTTCGATCAAGGCGGGGTCTTCGGATTCGGGTGAGGCTGCTGCTGTTGTGGCGGCGTTGAAGAAGGGCGACATCGAGCCTACTTCTGCTGGTACGTACCAGGCTGTCACGTGTGAGTGGGACTGGTTCAGCGATGTGAACACCTACTACAACGACATGAAGCGGTGGCGGGACACTCAGCCGTATGGCGGGACTGTGGACTACATGGCGCCTACGAACTGCACGTTCCGGGCGTTCAAGAGGCCGGAGAAGATTCCTGCTATCACTCGGAAGTATCCGGCTGGGTTGGTGGTCAACTCTGATGGGGACACTCAGACTCCGCTGGCCAATGGGCGGGTCATGGCTGAGCACCTTGGGGTTCCGCTGATCAACGTTGCCAACGATGGGCAGCATGGGCACTATGCGTTGCGGCGTAACGCTTGTGTGGATGCGTTGGTGAACAAGTACTTGGTTTCTGGGGTTTTGCCGGCTTCTCGGGTTACTTGTGCTGGTACTGACATTGCGGAGAACGTGCCGCCGGGGGCTGTGGCTTCTGGTTCGGCTGCTATGTCGGTGCAGTCTTCGCGGCCGTTGAGCGAGATTCTTGGGGAGATCGCGGTGGAGACCAAGCCGTTCTAGGTTGGGGTTGGTGGGGGGCGCACCGGGTCCGTCGGTCGTCCCCCTGTTTCGTTGGCGGGTTCCGGTTTGTTGTCCGTGCTGTTCCCCTGTTGCTTGCGGCTGTCGCCTTGCGAGTCGCGGCTTTGCGGGTGGTCGGCTTGCGTTGGGCGTGTTCCTGTTGCGAGTCCGTGCCGTTCCCGGCTTGCGTAGTCAGAGTTCCTGTTGCGTGCTTCCCCTTGGGAGCTCTGCCCCA
>NZ_JBFAYI010000029.1:0-109360 GCF_040681245.1 Lentzea sp. NPDC051838 | reverse complement strand
ACCAGCAACAGAACCCCGACCACAACTGACAACAACCTCTGAGGGGTCAACTTTCAAAGACCCACACGGGGTCAGAGTTCAAGAAGCGTTGACAGCCGTACCCATGCCAGCCCGATCTGCCGATAGAGCATGATGATCGCCTGCCGAACTCGAGCCGGCGACTGTCGACGCACGTACAGAATCCCGTCCGGTGCGAACGCAGCCAGCTGCTCGATACCCGCGGGGGCGCGGTCGACGAACTGAAGCCTGTACCTGGCCCCGTAGAGCTGGAATTCCTCCCCGTCGACGAACTCCTTGAGCGGGTGATCAGGCGCCAGCTGCGTGGCGATCTTCACCTTCTCGGTAAGCCACTGCCGTTTGCAGGTGACGAACCAGGTGATCAGCCGCGGGTCAATGGCCGGCGGGACCAGGACAAGGACCGCACCGCCTGGGTTGACTTGGAGCCCGAGATGGCGGCGTCGCGGCCGTATCGCCACCTCGACTTGCCATTCGGCGGGCAACGAGGCGGTTGCGAGCGCGGCCTGAAATGGGTCTGGGCTGTTCATCGCAGCCCCTCCTGGTAGTGGACGTGCTCGACCGCAGTCGCCACCGTGGCGGCGCCAACGCGGAGGAGTTCGTTGACGCCGGTCGACCCGGCGGAGTGGATCGGCCCAGGAACGCCATACACACGCTTGCCCAGTTCCTTTGCGGCACCGGCAACGGCAAGCGCGCCGCTTCGGCGTCCGGCTTCGACGATCACGGTCGCCGCCGTGAGCGCGGCCAGCAGACGGCATCGCGCATGGAAGCGGGTTCGAGTCGGCACCACGCCGATCGGATACTCGCTGATCACCAAACCACCCTGATCAACAACTCGGTCGTAGCGCTGGGCACGCTGATGTGGATACGTTCGATCCACACCAGAGGGCAGCACCACGACCGTTCGGCCATCGGCGGCAAGCGCGCCGCAATGAGCGGATTCGTCCACCCCAAGGCCTCCACCGCTGACCACTGTCGCGCCAGCGTCAACCAGCCCGCCGCTGAAGTGCGCTGCAATCGTGTTGCCGTACGCGGAAGAGGCACGGCTACCGGTGATCGTTACGGCGGTGTCGGTGAGCTCGGCCAACGAAGCTTTGCCTCGCAGCCACAAGGCGAGCGGTATGCCGTGGCCTACCAACGTGGATAGGCGTCCGAGCGGCCAGTCGTCGTCTTCTGGGACCAGCAGGCGGACCGTGCCGTTGTCGACGGCGCGCAAGTCCCCCTCGATCTCGGCGCCTGGTCGAGTGACCTCGGAGAGGACTGCAGCAGGGGCGGTGCCGTGCCGAATACGAGCAACGGCATCAACTGGTCCGTGCACGGCGACGAAGTGATGCACGGCGGGTGCTGGCGGTTCAACTGCGCGCGTAAGAAACAACCGGGCACAAAGAACATCGTTCAACGACATGACCAACCCTCCAAGCGAATGTCATGCCGGTTCGGTCATCCGTAGACGACCTGACCGAGAGTGGCGAACTGCACGATCGCGTCGAAGCCAACGCAATCGAGTTGGCAGAGCTCATCGGTGGCGGCGGCGTGACTAGTGGCTTCCAGCACTTCGGAGATCTGGTCGATGATCTCGTCTGACAGCTGGACAGAGTCGCGCTCACGCACAATGCGGTGCATCGTTGCCAGCATCACGTTGTGGTTCAAGGCGAAGCGGTCGCCGGTCTCGTCCTCGATCAGGTCCACCGCCCAGTCCAGAACCTCGTCGGCAGTTGTGTCCGTTCCATCCCGCGAAACGATCCGCTCATCGACGACCGTCGCCCAGGAACAGCGCATCCCCCATGAGTCGATCCACATGCACCACGTGTCGTCGGGCGTCAGATGGGACGCGCAGGGTTCGTTCGAAGGCTGGAAACTGCTCTGGTCCTTCATCGTGCCTCTCCGTCCACATAGGTCCTTCTGAAGTCATCTGGTCCTGCCGGATCTCGACAGTTCGATTTCCACAAGGAAAAACGTCGATCAGCGGCAGTGCCCCGTGATCTGAACGAGGTGCGCCATGTCAACAACCGGACCCGCCCAATAGGTGACGTGCGCCGGTTCATCGCCGATTCCCCAGACACAGAGCCGGAAATCAGGGTCAGTCGGGCGTGCCCACACCGACCGCCGGCCGCGCCCGTCGGGTGCGGGACGGCCGTGATCATCGCAACGGTGGTCGTCGACCATGCCTCCCCAGGAGAGGCACAAATGCTGGGCAGCACGGCCGTAAGGGGCGTCAAACGGCATGATGTGCGATTCCTGTTGCGCCCCAACCCATTTCGCGAGGTCGCCAGCTGACAGCGGGCGACTGGAGGTAACCACGGCGCGGATACCGTCCACATCGGTGAGCCGGCCGTGGTCACTGCTGTCCGCGAATGCGAACGAGCACGGACTCGTGAACCACAACGTGATCCACTGTGGGCCGCGATGCCATCCACGCGCGTACCCACGTCGATCGGCTAGCTCGGCGATCGGAACCGGCGGCAACGTGCCGTCCAGCCCACGGTTCGGACGAGGCGTCCACTTGTGCTCGCGCAGGTCCTCGTCAATGGTCGGGTAGATCATGTCTGTGGTCCGGGCACCGGAGTAGCCGTGTGCCGCGCGGCTCAGCGAGTCCGCCAAGCCGCTCATCCGACCCGTGACGCTCCGCAGACCCTTGAGCGGCATGGGCTGTGAACTCAACGCGTTGTCATGTAGGTCCGCTACCTGACAACGGAGTTCTCCCGCAAGGTCAGACAGGCTGGTGAGACTGGCTGCCTGCAGGCGGTTCACCGTTTTGCAGAGCGTGGACCCGATCACGCTCCTTCTCGAGCTCTGCACACAGGGCGTCGTAAGTGGTTGAGCTGTCGTGAATCATCGTGAGACCTCACTAGGCGGCCGACTGGTAGCCCGTGCCCGGACACGCGGCCAGGTTGGGTAGGTAGGTGGTGCGAAACTCGTTCCACGCGCGCTCGGAGTTGACGCGAGCGTGGTTGCGGCCCTTGTCCAATGGGTTCGGGCCGCGTCGCTGCTCCGCTTCCTGGTTGAGCCGTTGGCGGACCAGCCACGTCACGGCTTGAACCTGATGCGCGGAGATCCGCTCTCCTGCCAGCGCGGAAAGCTGCGCCGATGCGCGGTGATACAGGCTCACCACGTGGTCGTAGTGCCGGCGGGAGATCGATCCGTCCTTACGGCGGGACCCGCTCACCGGTGCCGCCCCGTACTCCTCCGATGTGAGCGCGCGGCCGTGCGCCACGGACAGCGCGTGGCGGTCGATCACCACGCTCGGGGTGTCTGGGTTCTGATCTCCGCCGAACTCGATCAGGTGGGCAAAGTCGCGGATCTTCGGGCCGTTGAGGATGTCCTCGTACCGTTCCCCGTTAAGCAGTCGGTCGGCCGCGCTCTTCTGTCCGATCGTGGCGAACATCCCGCTGCCGGGTCCACCGATCCCCTTGCCCTCACGCAGGACGCGGGCAGCGTTCAGCACGTTGCCGATCCATCCTTGTTGCGGCGAGTAGATCGCCAGCATTCCGGCACCGAGGTGTGCGTCGCCATACGCGATCGCGGTGGCCACATGGTGCGCATCGGCATACCAACGCATGCCTTGCGCGATCTCGTCACGCGTGGCCTGGCTCCAGTGCCACACGATGTTTTCGGCCCTTACCGGATGCAGCTGGAACCATGGGTGAGGTTTGGATTCGGGCATGGCAGTTCCACCCCTAGGTGTCCTCAGGATTCACGCGACAGACGAGGCCAGAACCGGAATGGATTCCATGGCCGAGAAGTCGAAAATCGCGAGCTGCTCAGCTTTCACCGCAAGTGCCATAGCTTCGGAGAGATCCGCAGTCACGACCGAAACATCCAAGTAGGCGCGGCCGGTCTCAGGATCACACCAACCGCCGAGAACACGACCGGGCAACGAAAGAGCGTCCTGCGCTTGCGCTACGTACTCGTGAATGTCAACGCCGGTCACGCGACGCTCATAGACGCGTTCAAGTTCCGGATGCACCGCTACCGCGTAACCGCAACGAACGTCTGAACCATCGGTGGGATCCAGTGAGAATCCGCCATCCGGAACAGACAGAGCATCTGCAATCGCGTTAATGCGGGCAGACCAATAGATCAGAGTCATAGCCATGACAGCACTCCGCTTGGCGAAAGAATCGGCTGAATGACATTGTGATTCAGTCCAACGCAAAGCAACGCTCAGTCGGCATCGATTGCGCTTTGAGGGACTATGGTTGTCACCGACACCAGAAGGAGGTACTGGCCAGACCGGAAGGGCTACAGGGACGCCGTGCCCTGACTCTCACCCTCTCCACCCGAACTGTTGACCTCATACTGTTGAGTCGACATGTAGAAGTACACACTCTAAGTCAACACTCCGCAACCCCGGGACGCGCGCCGTTACCTTCCTGTTACCTTTTCTGGCGCTGCAGCAGTCATCCCAAGCGCGACAGCCGCCAGCGAACGCTGGCGATACAGAGCGCGACCTGGCGCAGCTCGTTCACCGCGCACCGGCATCGCCACACGGATCTGACCAGGCGCCGACGAAAGACCCGACGAGGAGAACTGGCGCGAGTCCGGCGACAAGCGCAATGGCGCGCGCAAAGAAGATCTCGGACCGGGAAAGTGGGGGACGAGGAGCTGGAGACCATCGCAGCCAACGCAACCATGGGGTCTACAGACCGAGAGCCAGCCACCAGCTAAATCGACTGTTCATGCGCCTGCCGGCCACCGAGTCGGACGTAGCATCGGTAGGGGATTCAGATGGGTCGAGCAGGCGCTTCGCTGCCGTTGGGGGCTACCGCTCTAATAGGTAGCAGGATCGGACCGTGCATCGGTAGGTCGACAGGACGCTATTCACGCATGTCGACGATCGTCGCCATGGATACCCTATGAGATCCTCGCACGCGCCCGCTCACGGAATTCCCGCATAACACTTATGTCGGGGGCAATCAGCGAATCGGACGATCGACGCTAGACGTTCCCCTAGCTCGATTCACCGGAACTAACTGCTTCAGGCTTCGACAGTCGCGCCAGTAGAGCGCGGCGGTGCTCGACGGACTCCAGTATCCTGTCTTCGAGGAATTTTGACCAGTCAGGCGCCTGGGTCTCAGTGGAACTGCCCTGCCCTCGCCCGAAAAGGACGTGAAGCTCAACGGTTGCACCGTCAGCTGCGTTGACCACTGATTCCAGCGCCCTACGTTCGCCTTCAGTAAGTTCGGCACCTCGCTGCTCGAGCCACGAACGAGCATCTGCTGGGTCTAGCTCAAGAAACGCAGCCGTAAGCCAAAGTCTGCGTTCTTGTTCGATGGATTCGAGTGCGTCTCTCAAGACCTGCAACCAGGATGGGTCCTGATCTTCTCGCCCTCGAAGGCCGGCGGACCATGCCGAACGGGGTGTGAGTGCGTCGGCAACCTGGAGTGCGTTCTCAGGTGGCCAGCCCTGAGGCCAGTGACGCCGATGCTCCCAAACTCGGAGTATGAGGTCTGCACATGCGCTGTCGGCAGCTTGGCGGTCAGCGTCACTCTGCGCGTTCTGGGCCTGGTACAGGAGTTCTGCAATTCGAAAGGCCATCCACCGAGACAGGAGGGATGCATCTGCGGCGCCCAGTTCGGACACGATGCGCTCGCCAAGTGCTAGCACGTCTGGTGATAGCAGTGGCGCAGGCGCTTCGGTGCCCCCGTCGCTTGGACCCTCACTGCTGGGGCTGACCATCGATTTTCACCTCGGTTCCGTCCGCGTGCATGACGAGGTAACAGGATGCGTCGTGGATGCGCTCGTCGTGGTCTTCACTCCCGATAGGACTGTCGTTGTCGAGGTACAGGCGCGCACGGAAGGTATGCACGATGCTCAGACCATTGGCTCGTAGGTAATCAACAAACAGGCCGCGGTGAACCGCCAGGAACCATCCGCGGGAGCCCGATGTGTCTGAGCGATCGCGGCTGTCCGCATCGGACCAGTGAACGAGGCGAGCGCCTACGTGGCCTTGCGGCGTGGTGAACACGGTCTTGGTGTGGTCACCAACGAGGCCAGCATGAATGAGGAACCCAGAGAAGGGAACACGACTCTCCGAGGCGCCCGCGCCGGCGTAAGGGTCGTGACTTTCCAAGCCCTCACGGCCATGCCTGTGTCGCGTCTGCCATGCCAACAGGCGCAGTCCTGGGACGTCGATCTGCCCGCCGCGTGGGCCGAAGTCATCGTCAAGCTCTGGCAGCGCCATGACGTACTTGCTCGTTGCCAAGGCGGTGAGGAGAGAGGGTGCTCCGTCTGGCGACACCAACGCGCTGTCCGCCCATGCGCTGCAGTTGTGCTTGCCGTGATCGCTCTGCACTGATGCGCTGACGATGATCATGCTTGGATCGTCGGCCAGCTTTCGAAGGCTTGCGGCGGCCTGTTTCACCACCGCTACAGGATCGATGCCGGTTGATGCTGACGTGGAGTCATCTGTTGGGAGTGCTGGCTCGTCTTGCAGGTGATGCCATGCTCCCGTCGCGAGCGGGGTGATCGGCGCTGGTTGCCGCAGGTCCGACTGCCAGAGCGCAAAGTCTCCAGGCAGAAAGCGACCTAGCCAATCCATCCACGGATCCGACGTTTCGTAGTAGAGCGGCCTTGAGAGGGCGGCGTCGGAATCGACCAGCTCGCCTGCTGCAAGCAACATCGCGTGGACGGTCAGGTAAGTCTCAAGGGTCTCGATCTGCGGAATCATCCCATGATCATTATGAGTCTCGCGTCTAGACCGGCCGTAACGGCCGCGGATGTGGTCATTCCGCCGTTCGTCGTCCGTTCGCCCCCATCGATCGGTGATCCATCTATCCGTCAGGTCGGCCACGTGCTGTGTCGTTGTTCCATGGAAGACTTCTGCCAGGGGCCGGAACCAATAGGGCACGGTGTCGAACGAGGAGAAGTAGAACCTTGTCTCGACGTGATCCACGCCAGTGTGAGAGCGATCGTCATCGGTGCTGGTGGAACTCCTTGGCCTGTTGGCGACTCGCAGTCGCTCCACTACTGCGGCTGGAAGGGATTCAGGGAACTCAGTCGCGATCGCCAGCGCTGCGTCGCGCGCAAGTTCGCGAGTCGCGGCATGAGGTGCAGTGCGGTCGAGCGCGTGGTCGCAGAGAGCCGTCGAGATCGGCAAAAGCACAGACGGCTTGCTGTGCGCTACCCGAGCCAACGCGATCAGCAGCCACGTTCGCGCCGAACGCCAGAAGAACTCTGTCTCGACAGCCTGAAAGGCACGGCTGTGATCGCTTGATTCGCCAGTGTCTTCCTCTGCGGAGGTAGCGAGTGTCCACAGCGTTGTGGCCAAGGCGGTCGTGGAGCCGTGCTCGAGGAGCAGCCGTACCGTGTGGACGACTCGCCATCGGACATGCAAGTCTTCGTGCCCGAGCAACGACCACATCATCCCTGCCAGCAGGTCCACCGGCTCGCGGGGCGGAGTCGGCAGCTCGGATCGACGACGACGGAAGTCTTCAAGCCGGGCGAGCGCCGTTGCAGGCATCGTATGGGTGGGTCCGTTGTGCAGCGCCCACCACGCGGTGTCGGCGCAGGCCGTACCGTCCGTCAGTTCTGCTGCCAGGACGCGCGTGATTGCGTGGAGGTTGGTGGCGTCAAGGGCATCTAGATGCGTCGCGGTCGCCTGAATGATCGCGTGCATCATCTGCAGCGACATGTCGAGAGTCGGCAGCACAAGCTGGCGGACCGATCGGCCGTCGCGCGCGTTACCGTAGGTGAACAAGCTTGGTAGATGATCGCGGACCCACTGCGGCATGCGCTGCGCAGCCCACGTCCTGATGCTGTTGGTGTCACGAAACTCGTGCAACATCGCTCGGACGGCCTCTGCGACGTCTGTCGCCTTGGCACCAGGTAGATCTCGATCGGTCATTCCGACGAGGGCTTCCAGGGCTTGTTGTCGATCAGCACGTGGCACGCTCCGCAGAGCGACCGTCATGTACCGCTGGATCAACTCGCTCCCGGCCCACACTTCTCGAAGCTGAGCGAGGTCTGCTTCGAGGTTGATGAACGTGGCTGTTCCTGCGTCAGCCGACAGCCGCCTGAGAGTGAGTTCGTTCTGAGAGGGCTCCCGGTCAGTGAACGAGCCGCTCCTCAAACGTGAGGGGCGATGCTCGTCAGATTCTCGAAGCTCTTCCAGACGTTCGGCCGCATCACGGAGCTTGTTGATGCAGGCGAGCTGGCCGAGCTGCATCGACTCGGCTGCAGTGATGATCCAGCGGCAACTCCCCAGCCGGTACAACAGGGGTGTGTCGCGCAGTGCCCATTCGGTCAGCGTCGCCAGCTGGAGCGAAGCAAGATTGTTGCCGCTAATGCGGACCGTCCGGGCTGCTTCGAGGATGTAGGTCGTCAACTCCGGAATGTTCCGATTGTGGCTGTAGCTCGGGCAGAGCCTAAGCAACCAGAACGCCCGTTCCGCACTCATGGTTCTGGAGTTGATCGCTGCCGGCAGCGCCGCGACCAATCCCGAGGTCAGATCGAGACGATCCTCGTGGATCCAGCGACACGTGCTAGCGAGGCCGGTCGAAGCATGTAGCTGAGCGGCCACTCTCAGGGCTTCGGCGTGCGGCAGATGTTCTGCGGCATCGTCCACGAACGGGGTGGCGTCCTCAACGGCTCCGGTCAGCATCGCGGCGAGCTCGCGACGACGCTCCTCGTCCACAGCGGGTTGCGCGGCCCGTTCCGCGATGTCAATGATGGTACGGAGACGGAGGTCGATGTCCGAGTCGACACCCGCTGCGGCTACAACGGCTCGGTCGAAGAGGTTAGATGCAACTTCGCGATCGATGCGTTGGGCTTCGTTCGCCGCGTCCAGCAGGGCGTCACGGCGTTCTCGTGCAGGCATCGCTGCTGCTTCGATGCTGGCCGCGTAGCGGTACAGCAGATCGACCGCGGTATCGCTCTCCAGGTTCTTGGTGATCAAGGACCTCGCCATAGCGATCCAGACCCAGCAAGCTCCTTCACCGAGGCTGGTTTCAGCAGTGTCAGCGATGTTGGTCAACAGATTCGCAAGCGTGCCCGCTGCCTGCTGGTGGCTTTCGTCCAGTCCGAGGCCTGAAGCATCGTCAGCCCGACTTCTGTCAAGTAGATGCAACGCCGAGGCCACCGCGTCAGTGGCTGCGATGAACCAAGTTCGCTCCGAACTGTGGAAGTTCGAACGCCGAGTCGGCTTGCTATGGATGTTCTCAAGTGTCGAGAGCACAGTGTCGGCGACCTGGGTCACCGCTGTGATTGCTGTGGTGCTCGAATCCGTACGCATGGATGCAAGGCACGAGGCTCGCGCGGACAAGACTGACAGGAGCGTGCCGGCGGCCGCGCTGAGCAAACCGCGTTGTCTCTCGCGGCGCTCGCGTTGTTCGCGTGGGGCGTCGTCAGCCAGTTTCGGAAGAAGTCTGAGAGCGTCGTCAGCGGTGGCGGTGTTACCGCTCAGCGCGGCCCTGAAGCTGGTGGCGGACAGTACAGGGCGTAGAAGCTGATGAGCGTCAACCTCATCGAAGTGGTCAGGCACGCCTGATGCGAACCGGGACAGCAGACGCCGGGTGCGTGCATTCGACACTCCAGAGCTGAGAGCGAGTTCACAGAACGCAACACCCCATGTCGGTGGCTTCGCACTAGGTCTGTGCGGCAACCGATCCAGGCGTTGTGCAATCGATTTGACCCACTGCTGTGGGACCGAGTCGCCAGCCTCCGCGTAGGACACTGCCGTGCGGGCGCTCACCCACGTGCTGGCGCGACTCGTCGCAAGTGCAGCTCGTGTGGTGGCCAATGGGAGCCAGCGCGGTGCCCTTGCGAGAACCGCATTTGTGATCTTGTGGACGAACGAGGTGGGACGCCACCCGACCACGACGCGGACTGCCTGCTCGACACCGTCAATCAGCGCTGTTGCCAGGGCCATGTATGCGATGTCGTCGGCATCAAACTGTCCGCGGTCACCGTCAGGTGACCTCGACCAGTTTCGCAACCAGACATTGGCGTACTCAAGATGTTGTTGCGCGTCAGGAGATTTCGGATCCTCCAACGCGACCAGCGCCGCCGCTTGCATGTGCAGACGGCCTCGCCAGGAGGAGTGCTCCTGGCGGAACAGCATCGCCGCGACCGCCGCAGGACGGGCATGCATCGCCGCGAGCCCAGGATTCGCTGCGACCGTGTCGGTGAGACTTGTGTCGGTCCGTGCGGCGTCGGCCGCGGCAAGTGTGACCTTGAGAGCCTGATGGAGAGCTTCCGGGTGAACGGTTCCGGCCTCATCGGCGGGTGCAAGTGATCGCAACGCAAGCCGCACGCGAGCTCGGTGAGCCTGGGACCGCAACAGCCCGTCCGATATCGCCGCGGTTGTCGAGGCATCTGTCGCCAGCGCAATCAGCTCATCGGCTCTGCAGGCGTTGAAGAGGTGCTCGGCGACGAGCAGTGCCGATTCCTCGTTGGTGAGGTAGTTCCGCAAGAAGTAGTCCGCGAACGCGCTGTGCATGGCGCGGCGTTCCACCTCAGTCACCGTGGCTGCGAGGTGGTTCTCGAAATCCTCGTCGGCGAAGCCCACGCCGTCATGCCCGAAGCGAAGGGCGGGCGCGAGATCCTCCACGAGCTCCGCGATACGGGCCTCGGAGACCTCCAAGACCTGCGCGAGGGTTGTCGGGTTCGCCGGTCGGGACATAGTCGATAGAGTTGCGATCTGTCGTTGGCGTTCTGTTCCGCTCACTGATGAAAGCGCGGTCGACAGCACCTCGTCGAAGATCCCGTTAAGGCCAACACCTACTAGTTCGATCGCATCCTGCACCACAGAGGTCGCAGTCGCGGTGGCGTAAGCCTGTACGCGAGCGATACCGCGACTGTGTTGGTGGAACACGTCGCACTGTTCGTCGGTCGCGTCCGGATAGGTCAACCGCAGCAGATCGGAGCTTGCCTTGAGGTCGAACGGCTCGATCGACACCTGCCGTACTGAGTGGTCAGCTTCGTCAACGACGTCGCTGCGGCGAGGCGAGCGGGCTGTCATGAGCAGGCGCACGTTGTCCGGGACCTTGACACGCCACAGCTCGCGGAAGACCGACGTCGAACCGACACGGCGCGCGGCCTCGGCGCTGTTGTCCGCGGCGTCAATCACGATCACGAGCAATGCATCGGGCGGTAGAGCAAGGCCGGCCTGGTCGATGACATGCTCAAAACGGCGCCACATGACCCCCTCATCGAGAGGGGTGTCCGCAACCACTGTCGGCACGAGGCCCAGCTGGAGAGCGACTTCGTTCGCCACATGGACCAGAGCACGTGTGGTGTGCCGATCCTCGCGGGGCGATAGGTACTCGCCGTCTGCGTAACAGTCGAAGACCACAACCGCCGAACCAGCAGGAAGCTCTTGCTGCAGAGCTGTCACAACGGTGGTCTTACCTACCCCTGGCGGGCCATGGGCCAGCAGCTTGGTGGACTCCCCTTGAAGTTCTTGTGCCAACAGGTGCGCCTGTCGCGTTTGGACGCGGCTTTCCGGGCTCTTCAAGCGGAGGGGGTACGGAAACAAGGCACGTTCGCCGCTAGCTCCGAGCGCGACGATGATGTTGGCCCTGCTCAGTCCTGGATCGTCCGCGGTCTCCGGCAACATCTGCGCCCGCATCAACTCCATCAGGCCATCACCAGCAGCCTTGGCGTCCCCGACCAGAACGTCGCCGATCCCGGTCGACAAGTTGAGTCGCTGCAAGCTGCGCGACTCCTCACCACAGCCTGAAAGATCCAGCATTCGCAGGAAGGTGGTGAACTCCTTGCTTCGCAGGCCTGTGGCTTTCAAGAGCTTGTTCAGATCTTCGTGGTGACGCGCGTCGAGGCCTCTGAGCAGCAACGCGGTCGGATAGCCGGTCGGCCGCGACTCCAATGAGGACTTCGCGTCGGCGAGCATGTCGGCTAGTGCACGATCGACCGGTTGGTTGCTAACAAGTGCGATCGTGGTCTTCTGCAGCGCTGCGTCGAGCCCGATGTTCTTGCACACCCCGGTGAACATCTCGGCCAACCGCTTGGCGACCGATACCTTCTTCGCCCCTTTGCCCTCAGCCAAGCGGGCAGCAGTCCAGGCCTTGCTGGCATGCTTCACGCTGTACTTGAGCTGGCTGACGACGATCCGGTGAGCGTCGGTGAACGTCGACCCACCGTGGTACTCGGTCAGGTCGCAACCGAGGAAGTCGGTCTCGTCGGTCCCGTCTGCAGGATTGGGCCCTTCGAGCCTCACGAGTTGAAGATCGGTATCCGGCGCCAGCAACTGCAGCGATCGGCGCGCAGCCCACAACAGGTGAAAGTCATCTCCCGCGCGCGATTCCCGAACCGTGGCGCACACTCCTCAAGTCGCTCTGCAGGTCGCCAGGCACTTTAGTCGACCGCACCGACGGTGCACCGAGCATGCGCAGGCGTGTCCTTCAGCGGCAACGACGACATCAGCGAACAACTACGCGCCCAGCTACCCGGCGAGCGGCTCCGCGAGCTCTACATCGACCGGGGCTGGTTCATCTCCGCGTTCGCGGTTCGCCACCAAGTCAACCGTCGCCGCATCACCACCCTGGCCGCGGCCTACGGCATCCCGTTGCGGGACCCGAAGAAGCCGCCGCCCGGCATCACCAAACGCTGGCTGCGCGAGCAGTACGTCCGCCGCGGCCGCTTTTCGGAAGACCTCGCCGCCCAGCTGGGCCTGCACGCCAACACCATCCTGAGCTGGTGCCGCCGCACGACCTGCCGGTACGCGCGGTAGGCCCGCACGGAAACCACAGCGCGCACTACCCGACCGAGGTGATCCCGCCCGAACTGCGACCGGTGCTCACCGGCACGCGTCCGTGGACGCGCCTGGCCGCGTTCATGCACCTGCGCGACCACCCGACACTGCGCGCAGCAGCGGCCGCGATCCCGATCGATCCCAAGAACCTCGCCCGCTATATCCGGCGGCTCGAACGCGAGCTCGGACAACACCTCGTCCGCCGCGCCGCACCGCCGAACCCGATCACAGGCCTCACCCAGCACGGCCACGACCTCGCGAACACCATCGCCACTGCCCTCCAGGACACCTGGTCTGGCCCGCACCGAGATCACCCGGCTTCCCCGCGGCCACGCAAGCCGGTGAGCCGCTCGCGACGAGGGACAAGATTAACGTGGGGGGTTCGCGTCAGGTCGAGTCGCGGGAGTTACGCGTTAAGGAACCTCCTACCGCCGATGGAGAACGCCGATGAGCATGCATGACAGGCATCGACTCGATTTCCGGATCCGAGTTGGCTCGGGTAGGTCCAGCACCAGAGGAAACGACCGTGACACGTCGCGGACACGCGTCCAACCGCGCTCGATCGGGCAGAACGCAAACGCCTGATGTTGCCACCGACCACTGTGGGTGGGAGCCGGGACGGTGAGGATCCGGTGGGCGCGATGCTGCGTGACTGCTGGGTCGAACTGGCCGCCTACATTCGCAACCGGTTGGACCCGCACGAGCATCACGAGGTCGAGGCCTTCATGCAGGAGGCCGCAGTCGACTTCAAGCGCGACTGGGAGGAGATCGGGCCGCCCCGGAACCGGAACGAGGCCATCGCCCGCCTCAAGGCGTCGGCCAAGGGGGACCTGTTCAACCACCGGGCGAAGCTGGACCGGCGCAGAACCGAGCCGTATGCGATCGACGATGACGTCCTGCTCAACGCCGCCAACCCGGAGGCCGACGACGACTTCCTGGCTCTGATCGGCCGCCTCGACTGCGAGCGGCTCCGGCTGACGGAGTTGCTACCCCAGTTACTGACCGAGCGGCAGCGGGCCGTGATCGCCGCCGTCGCGATCGACGGATTGAGCACCGCCGACGTCGCCGCCCAGATGGGAATCACCCAGCGCGCCGTGCAAGACCACCTCGCCAAGGCACGAGAACGTCTGCTCAGGCACCTGGAGCTCCAGCCCACACAGGGCACCACCAGGGAGAACCCCTCATGACGCGTATCCACCACTTCGACGACGGGGTGACCCCGCCACTAGACTTCGACGCTATCGACCGGCGACGAGCCGAGCGTTCCCCGGCCGAGACCGCCGCCCGCCAGGCCCTGCGGGACGCCGGGCAACTCGGCCGCGACGCGTTCGCCCTGGGCGAGCTGCAACTCGCGGCAGGCAACCTGGAACGTGCCCGCGACGCCTTCGCCATCGCCGCCCGCTACCAGGCCCTCGACGCGGCCGACCTGCTGCACACCGTTACAGAGCTGCTCGATGTCCTCGACAGCCCGGTGATCAGCGGTGTCGCCGCCAACACCGCGATGGCCCGCACGCCCGACGACCCGGACAACGAACCGGAGATCGTCACGCTGCGCGCGCAGGAGCTCGTCCACCGCCTCGACGGGCTGCAAGCTCGCATCAAGCGGTTGACGGCGGACGCGAACAGCTCACAGGCCGCCATCAGCGACGCGCGCACCCAGGTCACCGCGATCCTGGAGGACGCCCAGACGCGGGCGGCCGCCATCCTCAAAGCCGCGCAGCACGTCGCCGACTCCACAGCTCAGGACACCGTGACCAGAGCCGACGACGCGCTTGGCGTCAGCGATCACGGCGGGCAAGGGCGTCTGCTCACGCCTGCCGACTTTGAACCCGAGATCATCAATGCCTGGCTTGTCGACCGCGACAGCGACGCCGTCACCGCTCGCCCCACTGATCATGACGTCGCTCAGTACCTGACGAAGACCGTCTTCCTGGTCTTCGCGAAGTCCAGTGCGAGCTACACGAGGCTGGCGCAAGCCTTGAACCTGAAGCATCCGCAGCACCTGCTCCCACGGACGGAGCTTCCTGTAGCAGCGTCTCCACTCACCCACAGCAGAGTGATGGTGCGCGTCGTGGGCGTGGGCGGCTGCGGCGCTTCTCCACTGTGGACAACCAGGTTCAGCGATCTGGTGTGGCGTGCAGACCAGGGTCGCAGCCTGGGTGACCGCTGGCATGACCTCGCATGGGCGACACAACTGGGCAAGTCGACGCTAACGGGCGAAGTCCTCGACCAGCTAGACCAGGCCGGATGGGACGGTCTCGCCGGCGAGAGGGCGAGAGCGGCGGCGAGCGCGCTCCGGAACCAGTACGAGGAGACGTACGCCAGGCTTCATGAGCTGTTGACGGTGATCACGGAGGGGGAGCCGGGGTGAAGTCGAGGGTTCGCATGATCAAGAGGTTCGCGTGCGGTCCGGCCGCGGGAGTAGTGGGTAACAGCACTGCGAAAGGGGGCGGCGATGGCCAACGGCCCGGACCACAACTGGTGGTCCCTGCTCAACCACATCCTCACCGGCGAGACGTGGGCGCCGTTCATCCGCGCCATCATCGTGGTGGTGCTCTTCGGGGTGATCTTCACGGCGACCTTGATCATTCTTGGCCCGGCCATCGCCGGGGCCGGCGCCGGCGGCACCTTGCTCGCAGACGCGGGTAGGAGGTACTTGGCCCGACGTCGCCGCAAGCGTGCCAGCATCCGCGCCTAGCGGTGCCATCTCGTCAAGAGGCCGTTCGCGGCGGCTACGCCCACACCTCCCCGCGGGGCATGCCAAACGGCTACAGCCGAACCGCCGCGGTCGGTGCGTGCTGGAAGAATGAAGCGGGGCGCCACCTGCGGGTAACAGGGGCGCCGCCTAACCCGAGAGTTCGCCCGGACCTTTGGACGGTGCCTCGAGAGTCTGCCCCATTCCACGTGCGCACGAAATATGCGTCGCGGTCGTCCGGATCATTCGCGACAGGGAGGCACTACGAGAGCGATTCGTTGCGATCATGGCTAGTACCTCCTGTCTTTGATCCGTTGGCCGTCGCGGCTTGCTTGACGCTGCCGCCCTGCACGATGGAGTCGCCGTTCTTGTCGACCAGCTCCGGCACTTCGCCGTACCGGGGTGGTTGGAGCGTCAGCGACGCCTGCAGCTGGCGCTCGGTCGAGTTCAAGCCGGTCGCCTTAAGGATGACGCGCAGTGCCGGAACCGGTCCGTCGTACCAGTGTTTGTCCAAGCTGCGGTGGACTTCCCGGTAGGTGCGGTCGTCGTCGGTGTGCTGCAAGAGGTTCAGGAATCCGGCGATCAACGCAGTGATCGCGAAGACGGCCGCGATCGTTCTGACGACTGTGGGACCTCGCACGTGATCTCATGTCGGGTCATCGCGACAAACCGTTACGCCGCAATCAGAACGGGTAGTTCCCGGACCGCGCCTGCACGTCCACCGTGTTCCGAGGCGAATCCCGAGCGTCCAACCGCGACACGCGACGAACCGGGTGCCAGAGTCTGCGTCCCACCACCGACCGACGTCGAGCGCAAGACCCTCCACGCTCACGTGCGCCCAGTCCGAATCGTCGACGAGCGTTCAGAACGGCGTCTCGGCCTCCGCGAGTTGCTCGTTCACCTGCACATCGTGCGTCTGCCCGGAGGAAACGACATGTCGACTGAGACTGATCATGGTGTCAACACAGTGAGACACACTGAGTTCCCGCAAGTCCCAGAAGATCGAGATGTCACGCGCGGCGAGAACCTACACAAATCCCTGATGAGCAGCCCTGTCGGCTGGGCTATGCCCGACCGACGCTCCTCGCTCGTCAGCTGGCCGCGGCGTCGCCGCGAGACACAGACCGCCGAGTGTCGCTGCGGCGTTGGAGGAACTCGGCAAGGTTGACTGTGTCGCCGCTCGGCCGCTGCCCGATGTCCTCAAGGGTCGTGGTGAGCAGTGCGAGCGCACGTGGGATGGCGGCATGCTGGCCGAGCCGGGCCTGGATCCGGATGATGTCGCGGTAGATGCCCTCGTTGTAGCGATCGAGCTTGCGTGCGCGCTCGAGCAACGCGAGCGCAGTTTCCGGCTCGCTGTCGCTCAAGGCCTGGATCAGGGCGCCGAGCGCATCAAGTACATCGCGGCGGACTGATTCGCGGAAGGGCTCGACCCAGGACGCTGTCAGGTCTTCAGCGAGGTCACCGTGATAGAGCTCGACTGCCCTGGTCAGCAGAGCATGAGCGTTGCGGTCAGCAGGTCGTGGAACCTGAAGGACATCCTGGAGTTGCCAGAGGTCGACCGTTACCAGGTCAGAATTGAGCTGGTAACGACCATCGTCATTGACTACGAGATCGGTCAACGCACCGTCGGTTGCACTGCCTAGGGCGCGACGCAGGAGCGACAGCGTGTTGTGGAAGCTGTTGTACGGCCGTGGCGGCTTGCTGTCAGGCCATACAGCGTCGTTGAGAGCCTCACGCCGCGCGCCCTCAGAGTGCAAAGCAAGGTAGAGAAGCACTTCGCGCTGCTTCGGAGTGAGTGCACTGTCCAGCTCACGTTTGCCGTAGTCGCGCAGGATGAGCTGGACATGTCCCAGGACACGAATGGCCACTGGTCGCTGCGGTGATCCCTGCTCGTCGTTGACGGATTGGTGATGTTCGTCCGCTCGCAATGACGAGGCTCCAGCATCCTCATGTTCAGTGCTCAGGTTGTCGTCGCATCCGGTCGCCGCATCTATCGGCGTCTGCGCGGGAAGCTCAGGCGCGGCTTGAAGGTCGTCCTGCCGCAGTGCTGACGGTGTGGCTTGATGAACGGTGTCCGGGAGCTGGATCTCGTCGTTCGCCATCCCGTGATCGCGGCTCGGAATCCCGAGGTCGAGTCGTTCTGCGTCGCGGAGCACGCGGAGCAAGTCACTCGCGTCAGCAGCCGGCAGGGTGAACAGCCGGGTATCAGCGAGGGCGGCGCCGAGGCCGGGACTGGTCGCGCTGACGGTGCCGTCAAGGCGAGTCCGGATGGTCGCACCTGGCCGCCATTGACCGAGCAGGATGCCGGCCAAGCCGAGGGCGGAGCCGTTGTCGAGGACAGCTTGCAGGCGGCGCTCAGCGTGTGAGGCAGGGCTGGCGAGTAGTACGAGCGAGCCGAAGGTGATCAGCGAGTCAGCCTCATCGATCACGTGGCGCGTTCGGGTGAGCAGGGCGGTTTCCATCTCCTCGAGCGCGGCGTCGAGGGAGTCGACCACCAGCACAGTGGATGGAAGGTTCTCGACACCCGTTCCATCGAAGAACAACAACAGGTCACTGGCCGGAACGATCACGCTGGGACCGGTGGTCGGTTGCCCAGGCGTTGTGAGGAGGTGCAGCAGCAGCGCGCGAGCGGCAGCCATCGCACCAGGCCCGGTCAGGCCCAGCCCACGGGCACTGGCGAGGTTGAGTGCGAGCTCGTGTCCGCCACGCACGCCGACCCTCGCAGGAACGGGTGCTGGTGCATCGTCGGGTTCGACGGATCCGGCCGCGGTGATGTGGATTCGGGGCGGAGCCGTCGTGAGGTCGACGAACTCGACGTCGTCAATCGGGCCTGGGTTGTCGCCGTTTTCGTCGGGGCCTTGAGCGACGCGTAGGGCTCGGACCACGGGCGCGATCGTCCGCTCGAGGTCGCTGCGGTCGCCGCTGCCGATGCGATAGCGCCGCCGGCGGGCGAGGCGTGCTGTCATGACCGCGGCCGCGATCCCTGCGGCCAAAGCGAGGCTTACAAAGGCGCCAGTGATCAGGTCCAACCCCGGTTCTGACTGATCGGTGTCGTGTTCGCCCGCCTGATCTATCTCGTCCGGCGTCGTAGCTGGCGCGGGTTGTGTTGAAGTGGGCGTGCTCGGAGGCACAGGCCGCTCGGTTGGAAGCTGCGGCGGTTGTTCATCCTGCGGGTGCACGTCGGGCGGTGTGGGGATGTAGGCGGTGATCTTCCAGCCAGGACGCACGAGGTTGGGGCTGGTCAGTGCGTGGCCGTCCAGCTGCTCGACACCGCGATTGAGCTGGAACAGCTCAGGCCAGCGGGGCCCACCACCAGGCCCGTAGATGCGTTCAGCTACGCGCCACAGGCTGTCATAGATCCCGTCTCGCGGGAGCCGGACTTCCTCCGTGGCCTGGACCGTACCTGGCGGTGCCGGTGCTGCTCGGTCGATCACCAGGGTCGTCTGAGGCGCTACGGCCACGGCGACCTCGGCGGAGGTGATGGTCACGCCCGGAATCAGCGGTGCACTAACAGCGATGGGCGCGGGCCCGTTTGCGAGGGCCGCCGCCGGCGCTGTCACGGTGTAGGGAGCGCGGTTGCCGAGCAGAGTCAGCACGATGCTGCCGATCAGCGCGGCGGCGATCCCGTGCAGCGGGCCGGGCGGACGGACCTGCGGCCAGGTGATGCCCCGCGCAGCGTCGATGGCGCAGCGGAAGACGTCGAGGGTGAAGACGAACCAGACGATCCAGCACAGCACCGCGAGGCTGTCGAGAAGGAGCTGGGGGCTCATCGGGTTGAGCAATGTCGCCTGGATTTCGCCCCAGGTCGGCATGTGGTCGGGCAGGGGCCAACCCACGAAGTACGCGAGAGCCCATGGGAGGCCAAGAAGGAGAGTCGCAAGTAAAAGAGCAGCAAGGATTCCGCGGATGAGCCGGACGACGTACCGTCGCGCCGCTGCCTGGGTCCAGCCGACCTGGCGGCCAGTGTTGTGGTGCCGTGTCGTCTTCCGATGAGTGGCGTGTGCGGTCACGACATGCTCAATTCCGTGGTGGGAAAGGGTCTATGCCTCGTTGGTCGCTTCCGTGCGAATGCGTTCAAGGCTGTGCGCCCACAGGGCGGCGACGTCTCTCATGCCACCTCGGCCGGGACGCGCGCTGAGGCTTGCAGGGCATCGGCAGCACTCGACGCGTGCGCTGTCGAGGTGGGAAGTCGACCCGTCGACGGAGTTTCCGTCGTGGCAACGTCGTGGGGAGCATCGCTCTTTGCGGTCGACGTGCCAGCAGTCGCCCGCTTGCGCCTCGGACGAGTCGCCTTCCGGCTATTGAGCCACTGATTGAGGTCTGCGGCCGGAACGTCGGTGAATCTCGCCAACTCATCGATCTCGATTACGTCGCTGGACTCAGCGATTACGTCGCCGAGTTCTCGGTCGATGTCGGCCAGCTGTTCGGCTACGGCGGCCCGTCGCTTGGCGAGATCGCCGACTCTCGCAGCGGTTGCAGATCGCTTGGCTCCGCGGTCAGCATCAGCTTCTTTGACGCGACGCTGGATCTCCTCGGTTGTAAGCATCGTGGTCTCCTTCTGTGCGGTGCCTGTGCTTGGCTCGAGCAGTGAGCCGGGTTATGGGAGAACTCCGGATATGCCGCGATGCGGTTGGGCCTGCCCGGCTCCGGTCACTGTGATCGATCCGATGCCAGCGAGTCCGAGGAGTTGGGTTCGCTCGTTGATGGTGACCGTGACGTTGATCGTGTTGCCATTGACCGACACGGTGCCGGTGTGTCCGGCAACAGTGAGGTAGTTGTGAGCGGCAGTGCTGGCCTGTTGCGCTGCCAAACGCAAGCTCCCGTCGGCACGGTAGGCAGCTAGGTCGATCTCCTGAGCTCCTGCCCGCGCGGCCTCCTGGGCCTCACCGATCGCTCGGATCTTTGCTGCCAAGGCCAGTCCGCCGTCGAGTACGAGGCCAGCGAACAAGAGTGCCGCGACAGCGACGATGACGACGAAGGCCGTCACCCTGCCGCGCTCGTCTTCGCACACCTGACTCATTCGGTTGCGCACCAACGTGAATGGTTCCATCACACGCTCCCGGTGTGGTTGAGCGACGGTATGCCGCGCCAGACATCGACTGGAGAGGAGAAGCTGGAACGGAAGGTCCTAGTTCCTGGTACGCCCAGAGCTGTGAGGTCACTGAGGCCGACGCTGCAGGACACCGTGACGATCACCGTGGCCCCAGGCTTGAACCCATTCACATCGGTGGAAACTGACAACGATTGGCAGCTGATTCCTGCAGAGGCCAATGCGGCGTTGGCAGTGGCTTCGGCGTTGGCGACTGCTTGCGATGATGTTCGAGCGAGGGTTGCGGCACGAGCCGCTTGGTGCGCGACATCGTTGATCCGCAGCTTGGTCTCGGCCAGTCGACCGCAGAGCACAACGAGCAACAACAGCAGGATCAGGAGCGGTGCCAAGAGAGTGAGCTCAACTGCGGCTGAGCCTCGCTCATCTCGCTGAGCCGTCAGGATCAAGAGGCGAACGCGTTCAGTCATGGTGCTGCCACCTCGCCGTCGATCAGCGGCGTGAATTTCTCCACGGGCCCAACAGCTTCGGATTGCACCGTGAAGGTCGTGAGCGGGATCAAGGCGATCACCGTTCCCTTCACGGTCACAGACGCTCGGGTTGGCCCTCGTTGGACGTTCATCGACGTCTCCCTCAAAGGACCGGTCCCCAGTTGGGAGAGAATCTGCTGTCCCTTGGCATAGCCGGTTACGGCGCTGCCGCCTGAGACGCGAGCGGCGGATAAGGCCTGCGCGGCCGCCGCTTGAGCGATGTGCGTAGCGTGCATGTAGAGGGCGAACTGTGCGCCAAGCAGAAGCAGCAAGAGCAGCAGCGGCATGGCGATGACCAGTTCAACTGTGCCAGCCCCACGCTGATCGCTCCGCAGTCCACACAGTCGTCCTCGCGTGTATGACCAGGCTGAAGACCTGCGCGTGGTTCTCCGTCCAACTCGACGTTCGTTGTGCGGCATGACGTCCACCGACCTACAGGTTGATGCTGTTGGCTTTCTGGATGGCCTTCACGGCTACGACCGCCACGGCTGCGAGAGCAAGTGAGACCAGCAGTGCAGTCACGACGACCGCTTCGGTCGAGTAACCGCGGTTGTCGTTGCGTAGCCGCTCCAGTTCGACGCGGATGTGTGCGACTAGAATCTGAAACTCTGTGAACATCGTCTTCTCCCTTACAAAGTCCTAAATAGACAGATACTGTTAGAGCCCTCCAAGTACGCTCGCTAGCGCCGGGAATCCGATGAAGGTGAGGAAGGCGCCGAAGAGAATCACGACAGGCAGGCTCATCCGCTCGGTAGCGGCTTGTCCTTCTCCTTCGGCGTCAGTGAGTTCACGCGTGCGAAGCGCCGCCGCCTTCGCTGCGAGACTGAAGCGCACGCGAGCGCCTTCGGTCCCGGCGAGGCTGACCGACGCGGCCAGCTCTGACAGCTGGTGCACGTCGAGCTCAGTGCCGAGCTGACCAAGCGCGGACCAAGGCGTGGTTCGGGTCAGCTTGGCCGTGATCAGCGCGCGGCGAAGCTGCTGGAATGCCCATCCTTTGCCGATACCGACCGCATCGGACAACGCTCCATCGACGCCCGCGCCACCGGCCAGCAGTACCCGGATCAGGTTGAGGTAAGCCGACAGGGCGTGGCGGAAGGTGGAGCGGCGTCGCTCGGCCTCTTGACGAACGCTGAGGTCTGGGAACAGGAATCCGCCAAGGGCGAGAACGAGACTCGCGATGGCCGGAATCTCCCAACCAAGGCCCACGTCTGCCACGGTGAGGAACAGGTAGATGAGAGTCGGCAGCAGCAGCCCTGTCAGCGCCAACGTGGCCTTCTCAGCGAGATGGTGCTCAATGCCCTTTCCGGTGACCGCGAGGTCGTTGCGCAGCTTGCGGTTGGGCAATCCGAGCAAGGCCAACGGCTTGACGAACGGGCGGCCAATGCGCAGAGCCCAACCGTCGGAGTCCGCAGTGAGGATCGGCGGCGGCTCGGGCACCGTGTGCAACCGGTCGACCAGGGCTCGCAAGGGCGGCCGCGGCGGGAAGGCATAGATTGCCAACGCCCACAATCCGACACCAAACCCCGCTCCCCAAAGCAATGTGCTGATCATGACGACGCCCCCGTGTCGGTGAGCATGTGGGCGATGTCCACCTCGGTGTCGTGTTGCCGGACAGCTCCGAGCTCCGTCAGGAACCTCTCGGGTTCGTGCAGGCGCGCGATCCTGGCCAGCCACGCGAAAGCGATGGCGAACAGCGCGCCGACGATCAGCAGCATGATCTGCCCGAATGCGGAGTCGTACGGCGCGAGATAGCCACGGTTGAGCAGCACCAGGCCGACGGCGAAGGACAGCGTGGTGATCACGATGACGCGCACGCTGGTTCGAGTGCGGGCGCGGCCGGCTTCGACACGCATCCGCATGGATGCTTGTTCGCGTGCCTCGTTCGCGAGTTCACCGAGCAGCTCGGCCAGCTGGCGGGCCTGGTGTTCGGAGGCGAGAACGAGGGCGGAGATCACCAGGTCTGCTGTCGGATCGTGCAGCTGATCAGCAAGTTGGCGCAGCGAGGGGGCGAGTCGTTCGCCGCGCTCCAGCCGGACTGCGAGCTCGGTGATCTCGTCTCGGATGGCCACGGGACAAGCAGGCGCGGTAGCGAGGATGGCCTGTTCCAGACCTGCCGCGGCCACAAGGGTGTCGCGCAGCATCTCGGTCCACCCGGCGATCGCCTCGATGCGTTCGAGGTGGTGCTTGTGGTCGATGTTCGCGCCGAGGATCCGCGGTAGACAGACGACCGCGAACGCGACCAGGACCGCGCCGATCACCCACCCGGTGACCGTGCCGACAGCCAGGCCCACGACGGCAGCCACGACCAACTGGCCGACTTGTTTGCGGTCGGGGCGCGCAGCGAGCCAGACGCTCAGCTTCGACGACGTAGCTGGGCCTATAGCACGGCCACGCAGCCCTGCCACGATGAGCAAGACACCCACGGCTGCGCCAGCGCCGAGCAAGCCGAACAAGGCGGCGGTCGCGGTCACGGTGTCCACCACCCATCGCGCCGCTCGGACAAGTCCGGGTCATAGCCCCGTTCGACGAGCAGGTCGAGGGTGTCGGTGCGCAGCGGAGCACCTGGCACCGCGCGCAGATCTGGGCCTGGCCTCCAGACCTCGTTGCTGATGATCTGGGCGCCGTCGGCTCCGACGACTTCGCGGATGGAGGAGACGACGCGTTTGCTTGAGTCGTCGCGTGGCTTCTCGAGGTGCACTACGAAGTGCAGTGCGGCGGCCACCAGCAGGTTGGTCGCCTCCATCGGGAGCCGTTCGGGGCCTTGCACTGCGTAGGCGGCTAGCTTGGTGAAGGCTCCTTGGCTGCTGGACGAGTGGAGGGTGCCCATGCTGCCGTCGTTGCCCATAGACATCGCATTGGTCAGTGGGATGACCTCGGGGCCGCGGACCTCGCCAACGATGACCCGGTCCGGCGACATTCGCAGGGACTGCCAGACCAGGTCTGACAGTGAGATCGCGCCTTGGCCTTCGATGTTCGGCTCGCGGGCCTGCAGCGCCACCACGTCGGGGTGCGCGTCGGCGTCTTCCTCGAGGCCGAGTTCGAAGACATCCTCGATGGTGATCAGTCGTTCCCAGGGCGGGATGGCCGATGCGAGGCCGCGCAGCAAGGTGGTCTTGCCGATCGCCGTGCCGCCGGTGACCAGGATGTTGCGCTTGGCTCGCACGAGTGCCCCTAGGAAGCTCTCCAGGGCGAGGTCGATGGTGCCGTTTCCACGCAGTTCGGCGAGGGTGACCTTGGTGAACCGGTGACGGCGAATGCTCACTGACGGTCGCGCGGTTACTGCCATGACGGCTGAGACGCGCTCTCCGCCGGGAAGTTGGAAGTTCACGATCGGGCTGCCGCGGTCGAATCGCCGTTCCTCCACACCGCTGCGGGTGGCGAGATCGCGGATGAGCTCAATCAGCTCGGTGTCGGATCCCACCACCGGTGGCAATCGGTGGCGGCTACCGTCGGCGCGCTTGACGAAGACGTGGTCGCCGTTGATGTTGATGTTCTCGATCTCGGTGTCGGCCAGGAGTGGTTCCAGTCCAGCCAGACCAAAGACTTCGTCGAGTACCTGGTTGATGAGCCGCTGTTCGACGTCGGGCGGCACCAGCATTCCGCCGGTAGCGGAGTTGCGGAGCTCGGCCTGAGCATGTGCCTCGGCAGCGTCGGTCAGGATTGCCTGGGCGAGCTGGCGGCGTCGCGGTCCGTCGATCGGTGGCCGGCCAGCAGACTCGTCAGCACGAATGCGTTGAGTGAGCTGGGAGGAGAGCTCATGACGCAGGTGCTGGCGCAGTCGTTCGATGGCTGCCGTCTCGTCGGCCGGCTGGAAGGGAATCTGCGCGGGACCTGGCGGATGTTGTGTCGTAAGCAAGTTCGGGCTGGCGCCGTTGGCCGAGGTGGTCATGCGTAGGTCGCCAAGCTTGGGCCGCGTCATGGTGCCACCACCCCATTGCCTAAGCTCGGCGCGGGCAGCTGCGGGACGGCACTCAAGGTGGCTTCCCCTGGACGTGCCAGCTGCAGCTGCGGTGCGTGGGTGCCGTCGTGGATCGGCTGTTGTGAGGTCACGTGGACGTTGAGCGCGATCTTGGCGGCGGCACGGCCGAGAGCGGATTTGCTGAGGCCGCGTCGGCTAATGCTCTGACCGCACAAAGCAGCTGCGCCTTTGATATCGCGAGGTACGCGAGCCATGACGGGGACGCGGAGGGTCTGTGACACCTCCGGGGTTGGGTAGCCGTCTCCGATCAGGACGAAGCACGGGCGGCGAGACCACTGCTGGGCCACCTGCAACTTGAGTGCGACGTGTGCGAGTTCGTCATCGTGAGGACGGGCGACGAGCAGCATCACGTCTGCGCTGCGGATGATCGCGAGCGCAGGTGAGTCTGGGTCGACCCGGCCGCAGTCAGCGATGACCGTGCTGCCAGATTGGTCAGCGGCTCGACGCAGCGGAGACAGCGGTCCCAGTGCCAGTACGCCGAGGGCGGCGCGTGCTTGTTCGGCGCCAACCGGGCCGAGTACCACTCGTAGCCCTCCAGGTAGGAGCTGGGCGTGCTGGGCCAGCAGGTTGGGGTCGGTGCCGCCGCGGCGGCGGGTTGCTGCTGCCAGGCTGACCAGACCGGGGGTGTCCCGCAGACGGAA
The DNA here is from genome assembly GCF_040681245.1 of Lentzea sp. NPDC051838. Lineage (NCBI taxonomy): Bacteria > Bacillati > Actinomycetota > Actinomycetes > Pseudonocardiales > Pseudonocardiaceae > Lentzea > Lentzea sp. NPDC051838. The sequence goes on along the minus strand of NZ_JBFAYI010000029.1, from coordinate 83,744 downwards.
GCGGGCCATGAGGTCGCCGCCAGCCGGGTCGACCTCGACCACGATCGGGTTTTGCTGGCCTGGCCAGCGGGCGCCGAGAGCCGTGGCGAGGGTGGTCACGCCGGGCGACCCTTTCAGTGAGCAAACGGCGATGAGCATTAGCGGCCTCCTCCTGCGATCGCGACCAGGCTTAGCTGTCCAGCTGGAGCAGCCGCCAGTGCGCGTGCGTCCGATTCGGACAGTTGCAGGGACACGACTGTGGTCTGTTCGGTCTCGCGCGTTGCGACGCCAGCCACTACGGCGGTCCACGACGACGTCTGCCCTGTTCCCGTTGCAGTTCCAGGTGTTGTGCTCTGCCCTTGCGTGGTCAGCACTGTCACCGTGGTCCCAGGGGAGAGATCAGGCGGGAACTGCCCCGGTTTGAGTCCCACCGCGGCGATGGCCTTGCCAGGGACTGGAATTAGCGGCGCGCCGAGAGCAGAGCGGGTCAGCAAAGAACCGGCGGGCAGGCTGAATGCGATGGGTTGTCCCACTACTGCGGATGTAGCCGCCGCAGGCATTAGGTCCACGCCGCTGTTCCTCGGCATGCCGATCTGTTTGAGGTCCTGCGCAGACAAGATCTGGCCTACGGCAACGGGACGGGCCAACGCAAGCACGCTCTCGCGGTCACCTAGCTGCATGCCGGCGAAGACACCTCCGGCCGCGCACACGAGAACCAGAAGGACACCAAGCGAGAGGTACGGCACGCTGCGGCGTCGAGCACCGCCGGTCAGACGCGAGGGAACCTTGCCATCACGGTCCGTCCACGCGTTCGACGATGCCTTTCGCGTCGTCGTATCGGTACTGGTCGAAGCTGCGGTTGTTGTCACCACCTACCTCCTTCAGGCATGGCGCCATCGCGACGCGCCGACTCAGGTGTCAGACGTGCCTTGGTTCGAACCTGGTGTTTCGTTCTGAACGCCCGCCTTCGTAAGGCGATAGGCGTGGTTCAGCCGGCCGCGATCCCCTGGCTTTCGGCAACCCGTAGGTCCACTGCGGCTGAGGTGGTCATGTTCGGGAACGCTCCGGCTTGTCCTGCACCGGACCACGTCACGGTCCAGTTCACGGTTGCCGTGACAGAAAATGCGTCGGCGGGCTGCCCTGCTGACGACTTCCGGTAGGTGTAGCCGCAGTCAGGCGACGCGCTCTTCGGGTCTCGATCTGCGGTGTAGGGAGTGCCTGAGGTGCTGCAGGTGATTGAGCCGCCATCTCCCATGGACCAGGTCACCGAGACGGGCTTGGCCATAGCGGTCACGGATACACCCGGCACGGAGGCGGTGGCCGAGACTGGCGTCCATCCGCCTGAGAGCCACAACCAGGTCGGGAGGTTCACCAGCTGGGTTCCGCCCGGACTCGCTGAGATACTGGGCCGCGGCATCTGCAACCGCTTGCGCGCGATCTGCGCGACCTGCTCAGGTGATGGCGTCGCGGGACGCTGTGCGCCGGCAGGGATCCAGACCGGACCGTGCGAGTCAGGATCCTTGCCATCCGGCGAACACAGAACCATGAACCAGCCACCAGATTCCTTCTGCTGTCCCTCCGGCGGCTGGCCATCAACTGGCACGTAGCGACAGCCGAAACCTTCGTCGCCAGACGCGTTGTCGCCGCTGGTGTTGTTGTGCCCGTGGCTCGTCGAGTGGTCTGGGCGAGTGCCTGCCGAGACGTCGCATACCGGAGAGGGCCGTTGGTTACAGTTCGTTCCGCCCCAGATGTCGTCGGCGAGTGCTGGCGTTGTTCCTCCTGCAAACAGTCCTAACGTTGCTAGCGCTACCAGTGTTGTGGTTCGTCGCATCACTTACACGTCCCAAGGTCATGGACGCCGAAGTCGGTTACCTTCCACTTCCCGTCCGCTTGTTTCTCCACGATGGCGTTGATGAGCCGCCTGCCACCTGGCACGTCGTCGGCAAGCTGACCGTTGTCCTTGCGATACTTGAGCGCGTTGGTCGAGTCGCCGCAGTCGGTGATCGTCACTTTCCGCGGGTCACTAGCTGGATCCACGGCGGACACTTGTGGGCTGAGAGTTGGGCTCCCCTTGGTAACCAGCCCCTTGTCCTGGTCCGCGCGCAGGCTCCGCGTCAGCTTGTCCAGGGCGATTCCCGTTGCGTGCTGCCCCAACGCGGGAGACTGCCAGTCAGACGTCATCCCCGCTGCGGCGAAGGCAGACCACATCGCTCGATAGGCCGAGACCGCGCTATCTCGAGCGACGTCAGCAGGAACCCCCGTTGATGACGACGGTGGTCGAGACGACGAGCCAACGTTTGTACTGTCAAAAGCGTGCTGGTCGCATGCCGTCAGTGCGCTCACCACGCCTCCCAGAATGAGAAGGCATACAGCCCTTTTCATCGCGGCCTCCAAACGGGATACGTGAACGGTGGTGCCGAGGTGGCCCCTCGTGAGGGCGCGGGGGCCACCTCGACTGGCACGCCCGGCGCGAAGCTGACGTCCGGGCGGAGGTAGTCGGCGAGAGCGACCTGCACGATCAACATGAAGATCGCTGTAGCGCGGTGTAGCGCCCGCGGCGCCTCGTACGCGATGACGGGGCTCTCGTCCTTGAGCGGCGGACACATCAAGCCACCTCCGTCACACGTGGAGAACCGTATAGATCGACCCCACGATCAGCGCAGGGCCGAGAGCAGTGTGGTCGCGGAGGCTGATACGCCTGGCCGCGAGCAGAACCAGGTTCGCGATCCCTGCGAGAACGAGACCAGCGATGAGTCCGAATAGGACGTACTGCCATCCGAACCATCCAAGGAAGGCCGCGAACGTCGTAGCGAGCGTTACGTCGCCGAACCCAAGATCCGCGCGAAGCCGAAGGTAGATCACAAACGACACCAAGAACACCACCACCGCGGCCGCCCCTGCACGAGCAAGCGGTCCAACGCTGCGCTCTGCGACACCAATGACGCTGAACTGGACGAGTCCGCCAGCAAGCAGTACTGCGACCACGCGGTGTGGTAGCTGGTGGCAACTCCAATCGATCAATACGAGCAGGAAACCTAGGATCACCATCCAGGCGACGACCGCCACCGCCACGGATGGCACCACCCAGGCGACATGGATCAGTGTGGCGCTGAGGAACGCACCGGCCGAGAGAAGCGGACGCCAGCCAATCCTCGCTGAAAGGTCGCACGACATCGTTTTGCCGTGCGCGATCGAGTGGCTGAGGATCAAGGCTGCCGGCCCTGCGACTGCTCCGAGCGTTCCACAGAACAGGAAGATCGACGTATCGCCGTCCAGCGGTGTCAACGTCCACACAAGACACCTCCCTGCTTCTGAAATCTGAGACTTGGTGCTGTCTCCCAGGTCTACACCGTGACCCCCTACTTGCTTCAACGTGCGTAAGGCACGGACCTTGAAGTCAGAATGAGAAGCCAGGAGGAATGGTCACTCGTTTGGGTTAACTTTGAGCCACTTGAGATCGGGTACCGGCGGTTAACGCAAGCGTGGTAACTATCGACGGTGCCAAACGATCCTGACCCCAAGGTCGACGCTGTCAATCACGTCTACGGCGATGTCCACGGGAGTGTGGTCCAGGCTGGCTCTATCGACGGTGGCGTTCGGATTCACAACCACTATGGCCTGGGACGACCGGTGGTGGGATTGCCGTACCGGGCCGGGGTGGTGCCGCCCAGGGCTGCGTCGTTTCAACGCCGTGACGGCTCCGGGCTGCGGGTCGGCCTGGCCGGGACTGATGCCAGCACGATGGTGCGTCCCTTGAGCGGTCCGGGCACGAGAGTGGTGTGCGGGTTAGGCGGGGTGGGCAAGACCCAGCTCGTCGTGGACTTCGCGGAGACCGTGTGGGCCGCGGGTGAAGTGGATCTGCTGGTGTGGATCACCGCCGGTTCCCGTGAGCTGGTGGTGTCCAGCTATGCCCGTGTGGCTGCGGACTTGATCGGTGTCGAAGACGCTGAGCCGGATCATGGGGCTGCGCGGTTCATGTCGTGGCTGGCCAGCACTGCAGCACGCTGGCTGGTGGTGCTCGACGATGTGCAGAGCCCGGCAGATCTGCGGGGATTGTGGCCGCCGGGGACAACGACTGGGACAGCTGTGGTGACCACTCGGCGGCGAGACGCCGCGCTGCGCGGCTACGGGCGTCACGTAGTCGATCTCGATGTCTTCACCTCAGAGGAAGCGCACGCCTATCTGCGGACCGCGCTCTCCGACCGTCCGCGACTGCTCGACGATGCCGACGCGGTTGCGGCGGATCTGGGGTGTCTGCCCCTCGCGCTGGCCCAGGCGGTCGCCTACATGCGCGACCGCAACCTGTCCTGTTCCGCTTACCGGGCGCGATTAGCGGATCGTCGACACTCGTTGGCGGCGTTGGTACCTGAGGACGATGAACTGCCCGATGAGCATCGGGCCACGGTGTCCGCGACCTGGTCGTTGTCTATCGAACAGGCCAACCGGTTGCGTCCGCGTGGCCTCGCCGGCCCGCTGCTGGAGGCCGCGAGCTTGCTGGACACCAGCGGCGTCCCGATCGCGGTGATGTCTGCACCGGCCGTGCTGGAGTTGCTCGCTGGCAGCGCGGGGCAAGTGGTTAGTGCACAGGACGCGGAGGACGGCCTGGCATGTCTACATCGTCTGAGCCTGATCACTCTCGACCCGGAGTCACAGACACGGACGGTGCGGGTGCACGCGCTCGTTCAGCGCGCCACTCGCAACATCATGACCATAGAACGCGCGCAGTTGTTGGCACGCACATGTGCCAACGCACTGACACAGGTGTGGCCAGACATCGAGCGTGATACCGACCTAAGTCTGGTGCTGCGTGGCAACGCTTACTCGCTCAACGCAGCCGCGGGCGACCATCTGTGGGCATCGGATATCGGCTGCCACCACGTGTTGTTTCGGTTAGGACGCAGCCTCGGCGACTGCGGACTGTATGCGGAAGCCAAGGGCTACTTCGACATGCTCCACACAGTCGCCGACCGCACTCTAGGGCCCGATCACTCCACAACCTTGACCACCCGTTACAACCTCGCCCGGTCAATGGGCGAAGTCGGTGACACTGTTGGGGCGGCAACGGCCTTCGGGCAGCTACTCGCCGATCACCTACGGGTACTCGGACCTGACCACCCCGACACCCTGACAACTCGTTTTGACCTCGCACTGTGGCAGGGCAAAGCCGGTGACCTGGCCGGAGCAATAGCGGCCTTCGTGCAACTGCTCACCGATCATCTACGGATACTCGGACCTGACCACCCTGACACCTTGAGGACCCGTTACCGCCTTGCGCACTGTCGGGGTGAAGTCGGCGACCTGGCGGGAGCAGCAGCGGCTTTCGAGCAACTGCTCGCTGACCATCTGCGGGTATTTGGCCCTGAGCACCCTCACACCTTGACGACCCGCCACAACCTCGCACACTTTCAGGGTGAGGCAACAGACCCGGCCGGAGCCGTAACGGCCTATGAGCGGGTGCTTGCTGATCGGATACGGGTGCTCGGACCGGAGCATATCGATACCTTGAGGTCCCGCCACCAACTCGCCTACTGGCGGGGCAAGGCTGGTGACCCGGCTGGAGCTGTAACGGCCATCGAACAGCTTCTCGCCGACCGTCTGCGGGTGTTTGGCCCCGACCACCCCCACACACTGACGACCCGCCACAACCTCGCACAGTGGCAGGGCGAAACCGGCGACGCGTCCGGAGCAGCGGTGGCCCTCGAGCGGGTACTTGCCGACCAGCAACGGGTGTTTGGCCCCGACCACACCCGCACCTTGACGACCCGTCACAACCTTGCGCGGTGGCGGGGTGAAGCCGGTGATCCGGCCGGTGCGGCCGCGGCTCTCGAGCAGTTGCTTGCGGATCGGATGCGGGTACTCGGACCTGACCACCCCCACACCCTGGCCACCCGTGACAACCTCGCCTACTGGATGAAGCAGTCGTCGTCAGACAGCTAGCGGACTGGCCCAGCCGTGCTCCCACGTAGGACAGGGTGACATGATCACGGATGTAGCTCTTGTGAAGGTACTTCTGGATCCTCAGCATGCCGAGGAACGCCTTCACGGCGTCCGAGTCAATGTAGTTGCTGTTGTTGCTATTGCTACTTCCTATATCTCCCACGCGACTTGGAATCTGCTTTCTGCTCGCGCCCAGTAGTACACACGCAGGCTACGTGGCCCACCCGCTGGCAACTGTCCGAAACGGCCCGTGCGGAGCGGCTCGGTGTGCTGGCGCGCCGCACGACTATTGACAGCACTGCTTAGGCCGAGGAGCGTCGAAACAGGCACTTCGGTGAGCGGAGCACGTCATGGCTGGAATGCGTAGTCCAGGACTCCCTCGGCCAGACCACCACCCAGGCCAGGGGCCAGTCATCAGCGATCCCTTGCCCGGGCACATCCGAATAGCGGCGTTTGGTGACTCGCTCATGTGGGGCCAGGGCAACAAACGAGCCGATCGGTTCTCGATGCGGTTCACTCAGCTGATCGGTTCAACGTTCGGTAAGCCCAGCCAGCCTGGGGCGCTCGTGTTCGATGCTTCACGTTCGGGAGCCAAGGTCCGCGATCTTCCTGGGGAACGCCTCGAGTTCACCGACACTTACCCGTTCCTGTTCCCCGACGCGACGGCCCGCAAGCAGTTCCTCGATGGCACTACCGACGCCCCAGCGCACGGGCTATACGGCGAGATCCCAGCGACCTTCCCGACGGTGCTGGGGCAGGTGAAGATGCTGCCCGTCGCTGCAGGCAAGAAGGTTAATGTCGCCCTCGTCACTGGCGGCCTAAACGACATCTCTCCCGAGGACGTCATCAACCCGTTGCTCTACACAGGGCGCTACATCGAACGTTACGACGGCGACATCCGACGCGTCGTGGAAGACAATGTCACCGCTCTGCTCCAGGCCGTGCGCACCAGGTGTCCCAACGCCGTCATCTTCTACTTCGGCTTCTACTCCGGCGCCTCGTACTCCTCGGACGCCGACAAACTTCGTGCCTTGTTCAAGCACGAGTACAACGACGACTTCAAGTGGTGGCTCAACAGGTACGTCTACAAAATGATCGACGTCAACAAGATGATCAACGAGGCACAGACACGATCCGAGTGGTTCCACGGCCGCTGGCAGTACTGGACTCGCAGAGCCGTCAACTATATGAACACCGATGATGCCCGCCGTGGACCTGGTGTTATCTTCGTGCCCTCCCACTTCAGCTCATCACATGCGGGCTTCACGCCGAACTCCCGACTCTGGGATGACTACGATTCTCCGACCCAGGATCCTGCCGCTGCCGATCGGGCACGGCTCATTCCACGCTTTCGTGAACTCCAGGACATGCGAGATCTTGTCGCTTTCATCGGTCTGGGCCATGTGGGCGGGGCTTATGCGAGGGCGCGCAAGGAAGCTGCGAAGCTTAACGCTGCGATCGATGGACCCCTGACAGTCAAGCGTGACCTGGCTGACTTTGTGGCCGGCCGGGATGGTGCCCGAGATCTGCTGCTGGAGTCGCTCATTGATGAGGTGCACCGCATCCAGCACGGGCTCATCGCGTCCATGGCGCACCCCAACGCGCAGGGCACCCTGAGTTACGCCACCCAGGCCATCACCAGATACTTCGAGCATCAGGTAACGATGGTCGAAGTAGCGGCTGAAACCACGATGCGTCTTCCAGCAGGGAGGCCGCGGCCGACACCTCTCGATGACCTGTTGAAGCGGTGCAACTTGCGTACCGCTGGGCGCGCGCTCGCAGCCGATGTCACCCATCTCGATATCGACTCACTAGCCATGATCATCAAAACGGCCCCGAACTCTGCACGCAACCTGGGCATGTCTGCCAGCTTGGTCCTGACCCTGACAAACCGTGCCGGTGGCGGAACGATGACCAGGTCGTTCTTGCTCACGTTCGTGAACTACATCAACCCCGTCGACGTCGTGGCCCGCGACGCGGACCCGATCGGGAAGCCCTACCCGTACCTCGAGCCAGGAACGACGAACCGCCTCACGACCGTGACGACCTCAGACAACCCGATCAAGCTCGAGGATGTCGTTGGCTCCCACCTCGTCTTGGGGCCTGACCCGTGGGCGACCGGGTCGGCCAAGGTCCGTCGGCGCTACGGTCGCGTTTGGGCCCCTGACTCGGTCACGTTGGAGGTCAACGGTGTTCGAGTCATGACCGCTGAACTGTTCGGCAAGACCTTCGGCCCGAGCAGTCACATCGATCTCGGATGGCCAGCAGCGAGCGGCGGAGAACGCGTCAAACCCGCGGCTAGGTTGGACAAGGTCAGACGAGTGCGTCCGTTGGGGAAGCTAAAGACGAACCCGCGCCTACCTGGACGAAGGGCTTTGTAGACCCCGTGCGTGCCCGCGGCCCTAATTCGTCGACACTGACGGCTTCTAGCTATGGAGGTCACCTCACGCAAATGCCACCAACACCGGCCAGCAGCTCGAGCCGGGTGCGGTCACGACCAAGCAACAACCGCAGTCACTTCAGGCAGACAGAACCAATAGAGCGATGGCAAAACAGCTTAAGCCGACGGAAGACCGCCGGTCGGCACGTTCGCGCGGGAGATCGGGCTGGCGGCTGCACGCCCGGCTCGAGCTGTCACCACAGCCAGCCAGGACACTTCGCATTGGGACGCCTGCATTGACTTAGATCCGCTGCACGATTGACTTAGATCCGCACGCTCTGTCCTTTATGGACGACTTCCTCGGCGAGATGCGGGGGCAGGGGCCATCAGCCGCTGATCATCGCGCCAGAAGATGATCAGCCGCCTGAGTTGGGATGTCGGCTACGTGCTCGGCCGCGAGGATGTGGGCCGTTCGTCTGCGGTGAGAGGAGGCTCGATCCGCGCTCGCCGTCGTGGACCCAGCAGAGTGCCGAAAAGGACGCGAGGAGCTAGGAGACGGCGTGGAGGTCCCGAGAGGGTGTAGACATCCAGTTGCGCGGCGGCGACGGCAGGACGCGTGGTTGCTGCCGAAGTTACGCGGTCCAGAAACCGCTGTTGCAGGCGGGCCACAGAGCCGGGACGCGGCCCAAGTGTTGTCGGGTACCGCAGGTCTTGGCGGGTGGCCATCTCCCAAGCGAGGTCGGCTTCGTCGGCGATATCGCGTTGGATGCGATGAGCGCCGTTGTTGATGCCGTGGCGGTGAAGTCCTGCGTCGAGGGCGAGTGCGCCGCGGGCGGCGATCGCCATGCCGTGTCCGTAGATGGGGTTGAAGGTGCAGGCGGCGTCGCCGAGCACGACGAATCCGCTCGGCCAGTCCGGTAGATCGTGGAAGTGACGGCGCCGGTTGCCTGGGATGCGGAAGCCGCGGGGTGAGGTGAGCGGCTGGGCGGTGTCGATGAGGTCGGCGATGATGGGATGGCGCAGGCTTCGGGCGTATGCAGCGAACCCGGCCTCGTCGGTGGGAGGCTGGTGGTCGCGGGTGCCGACAAGGGTGACGATCCATTGCCCGTCTTCGATGGGTACCAGGACTCCGGCTTTGACGTAGTCGGTGCGGGCCGGGTCGGACATGATGTTGATTTCAGGAAATTCATCCCTGGCAGCATCTGGCGCCTGGTACAGGCGGGTGCTGTAGAAGACCTGCGGATCGATGTGTACCTCGGCCGGTGCTGGTACGCCGAGCGTAGCGAGCCACTCGATGACTGCGGAACCATGGCCGGTGGCATCGACGACAAAGTCGGCTTCGATCTCGCTGGTCTGCCCGTTCGGCCGATCCCGAAGGCGCACCCCGGTGACTTGCTTCGGGCCGCCGAGCAATCCGATGGCGTCGGTGGCTTGGCGGACACTGATACGGGGATCGGAAAGGACGCGGCGCCGGACGATCCAGTCGAGCAGGCTGCGGCTGCAGGAGATGAGGTACTGCATCTCCTCGAAGCGCTCGTACCATCCGCTCGAGACCAACGCGAGAAGGCGGTTAGGTGCGCCGATGTGCTGTGCACCGTGATCGAGTAGTTCTCGGGTTGTGTCAGGCAACAGCTCATCCAACGCGCGGGCGCCTCCAGAGACCAGCACATGGGTGTGGTAGGCCTGCGGTGTACCGCCGCGGTGGACAGGTCCGTCGGGCAGTCGGTCGCGCTCGATGATGGTGACCACGTCGACATGACGAGTCAGCACAGTCGCGGCAAGGGTGCCGGCCAGCCCGCCTCCCAGGACGACAGCATGCGATGGCTTTCCGGTGGGCATGGGCGAGCGTCCTTCCCGAATGGCTGCCAGGGCTTAGGGATGCGGCTGTGCGCGCACGGACTGAGTTTCCTGGGATGCGGCCAGGACGGCCTCGTTGCTCAGCGGACTGGTGAAGGCACGGGCGATGAGAACGAGTCGTCGACGTTCGCCGGCGAAGGCATGTCCCGCATCATCGGTGTCATCAGCATGAGTCTGATTTGGACGGTCGATGGTGCCGCCGTCGGTGGTTCGGGCCAGCAAGGCGGTCTTGAGATGGACGGCTTCCTCTAGGGCCGCGGTTTGCACGTCGTCAAGGTCAGCTTGGCGTGCTTGCTGTCGCGCAGCAGCCATCAAACCGGCATCGCGTTGCGAGGAGAGCTGGTGGAGCCAGTCGTTGATCTCGATAACGCGCCAGAACAGTCGCCTCCGAAGGCTGAAGCGATCGGCCAGAGATCTGGGCGTGTGCACCATTTCCGGCTCGACACTCCGCAGGGCTTGCCACAGGTCTGCGAGCGCACGGTAGTCGCGAAGGTCGGCACCGATATGCGTGATGCGACTCCACGCCGACGACAGGCCTGGCCCCCAGGCAGCGATGCTGTTGCCGACAACTACCAAAGGCACGCCAAGGACGGAGAGCGCTGGCGCGATCTCGCTGCTCCAGGAGTCCAACTCGGCACCGAACCAGCTGCCGACCACTGCGGCCAAGCTGATCACGCCGTAGGCGACCGGGAACAGAATGCCCACTGCCGTCAGGCGCAGTCCTCGACGCAACCAAGGTCGGTCGGCGGTCTCAGGATGGTGGGACCACTGCCAGCACAGGCGAACGACGTTGGCCACGCCGACTGCATAGGACACGAAGTACAGAACGAGGAGCGGGGCCAGGTAGGGCGCCCGTGCGTATGCGGCGGCGAAGTCGAGGTGATGCTCGGCAGGGCGGTCGCCCAGGAAGAACAGCACGATGATCGAGGCCGCCACGCTCGAGTAGGTCAGCACCAGCCATCGCGAGGTCTGCCATGCCGCCGCCGGCGGATGCAGCCAGTAGACGAGCATGGTTTGTACTGAGCACACAAACCCCAAGGCAAAGCAGAACCCCAGCAAGATCGAGAGACTGTGGACCCCGGTCATGCTGTCGAGGTTCACGCCGATTGCTGGTGCGGCCAGTAGCACTGCTGGAGCGGCAAACAGGCAGGAAACGCAGACGGGCCGGATCGCCGGTTTGCGATCGGCCGGGGCATGGCGTAGCGCTTGGTACTTGTACAGCCCCAACGCGGCGATGCCCAGTGCTGCCACGAAGAAGATTCCGTCAACCATGACGACCTCGCGGGGAGTACCCGAGGGTGTACCAAGCCCTGATGGCCAGGTCGTCCTGGCCAGGCTCGAATGGTGGGGTCTCCTGCCGATCGGCCCAATCGATCAGCCCTTGCGTCAGTGCACCAGCGACCTGGTCGGCTTCCCGTTCCTCAGCGCGTGTGAGTGTCGTACGCCCGGCAAGGATCCGCAGCATGTCCGAAGACAAATCGGGATAGAACAAGGCGCGTGCTTCCTCTGCAGTCAGCTGCATGGGCCGGTGCTCGCAGAGCATGTGCGCTATCTCGTGCAGCAGGATCAGGAGCCGGTGCACCCAGCTGCGCGCAGTGGTCACGATGACCACATGAACGTCGTCGTCGGTGACCGCCCACAGGCCGCTCACGCCGGCGCCCAGATCGTCGAATCGCAGTCGGACTTCTCTCTGGAGGCGTTGGGCCATCACCTCGCATAGCCGGAGGCACACGGTCTCGGTCGTCGCCGTTGGCGCAAGATCCAAGTCGCGGATCAACTCGTCGCGTAGGCCCCGCAGGTGCCGAGCCTTCATAGCCGCATCACCGCCCTTCACCGCTCTGGTGCTGCGCCACAGCGAGATCGCAGGCATCAGTCGGCCGCTTCATCGCGAATCACCTCAAGCTGCTTTCACCGGTAGCGCCTGATGGTCCGAGGTCGGGCTGCTCCAGCAGCCGTAGTAGCTCCTCGGACTCGACCTCGGGCCGTAACGCACGCACAAGCGCCAGCACCACCTTGGTCCGTACCTCGGCCGAAGGGGATGTCGCTGTCGCCCTCAGGATGACCTCGTTGACCCCCAGGCGCTCCATCGTTTGATGGGTCTCCAGTTGCTCCTCTACACGGCCGGCGAGCTCCTCGTCGAAGAAGTAGGCGGGCTCCGCGCCGAAGGCGACCGCGAGGGCGATCACGTGCTTGAGTTTCGGGCTGGGATTCTTGCCGCTGCGCAGGTCGCGAATGGTGTTCGGAGCGATCGTCCAACCGTCGTCGCCGATGGCCTCTGCCCTGCGGCGCACCGTGGCCGCCACGGCCTCCGGCGTGATTTCACCCTGGCCAGGCGGGTGTACCAGTGAGAACAACCGGTTGAGCTTGACAGCGAACGGACGGTCGGGCAGGTGAGGCGTGCGATCGCGGCGGCCGCCCACGAAGAAGGCCGGGTGCACGTCCAAGGCCTCGGACAAGGCGACGACGGTCTGCAGCGTGGGCTCGCGGCGCCCTTTCCGCAGGTGCGCGATGTAGCTGTGTGTGATGCCGGTGGCTTGTCCAAGCTCGACGTTGGAGTACGGCCGTCCGGTGCCGGCTCGCGGGGCCGAACACAGCTGGTCGAGCACATCCGCGAACGACGGCCACGCCTGTACGTCCATACGCCCACCCCCGGCCCGAACTTGTACTGAATTGAGGAAATATCACCAGATCGGCGCATTCTGGTTGAAGTCTTGCTCTTATCAGCCTAATGTCACGAGCACTTGCCTTCAACCGCCCTGAAGGGTGACAAACCTGAAACAGCAATCCAGTACAACTCCGGTGGGTGACGCCGGGTAGAAGCGTTCGGGGGATCGTCAGGATGACCGCGCCAACTACAGCCACAGCCACATCGTCACGACTGAGTGAACCGCCGCCCCGGCAGTGCGCATCGTGCGGCCAGCCTCGGGGGACCTGGGATCAGGATCGACTGACGGGCTTGCTTAACCGGTGGGGCTGGGACGTTCACGCCCCACACGCCCTCAGCAAGGCTCTGCGCCGAGGTCAGTCGGCCACGCTGCTCTTCATCGATCTGGACCACTTCAAATCCGTCAACGACGAGTTCGGCCACTCGACTGGTGACGCCGTCCTGAGTGCGGCCGCCGAGGTGCTACGCAACGCCGTTCGCGACTCCGACCTGGTAGGTCGTTTCGGAGGCGACGAGTTCGTAGTCCTGGCGCCTGGCGCAGACACCGAACATGCTCTCGCTGTAGGGCGACGGATCCACGCAGATATCGCTGCTATCAGCCTCGCCCCCGCGGAAGCCTCAGGTATCGAGGCGGTCCTCAGCGGATTCAGTGCCTCCATCGGCATTGCCGTTCACACACCTGGAGCGGACGACGCCGACGTCGACAAGCTGCTGCTCGATGCCGATGCTGCCCTTCGGCGCGCCAAGCGCGTTGGACGCAACACGATCCGCATCGCCTCGTCGACACTCGATACCGGACTCGACGATCCCAACGAGCTGCCCAGCAGCCCCGGATCATCGCGGTACGACCTCGTACCTCTGCAGCGGCCGACGCCGTGCATGCCCTGCCGCACAGTCATTCCGGCTCGAGAATCGACGTACTGGTTCGGCCTGTACAACCTGCTCCAGCTTCTGAGAGGCGAGTGGGTGCCGGCCATCCTCGGCACACTTGCTGATGGCCCTCAGCACTTCTCCGAGATCTTGGCGACCATTCACGACACCGCGATCGGGCAACCCGACTCGGACCGCTGGTTGCACGACAGCATCCTGACTCGAACCCTGCGCAGCATGGAGGACAAGAACCTCGTGGTGCGGCATGAGCAACCAGCACGGTTCCCGAAGTCGACCATGTACGAACTGACTCCATTGGCGGACACGCTGCTGACGGACCTTGCGCCCGCCGTGCAACGGGGTTCCTTTCCAGACGCCCACGGACGCCTTCCAGATTCGACAGGAACCCGAGGCGTCGATGAGCTACCTCTGCGCTCCGCTGTCTAACGTTCGCGGCCCGCATGAGTTGCCGGGCCAGGACGGCTTGGTTCTGTCTGCGTGAAGTGACCGCGGTTGTTCGTTGGTCGTGACCGCACCCGGCGAGGTCGTGAGGCTGGTGTTGGTGGCATCTGACCGCAGGGTGAGATTGTTCGCCTTCTGCGACGGCGGTTGTTCATTAACCTGGACGGCAGGGGCTTGATCGTCCGGGTCGATGTTCACGAATTTTGACGTCGGGGTTGCCGGCGGTAGGAGCATGGTCGCTTCGCGTGTGCCGAGGAGCCGCTCGTGCCGTCGATGTCGAGGGTGGAGCTGTACGCCGCGATTCGCCGGGATGCCCGTGCGGGGCTGTCCGGACCAGAGGAGAAGAACTACGTCGCGATCGCCTCCAACGAGAGGACTCAGCGACTGGACCAAGACCTTCACCGACCCGCGGCTCTGCGCGATCGTCGACCGGGGCCCACCCACGGCGGCAACACCATCGAGACCGGAACCAAACCCTGCGGGCTCACCCAGACCTGCGCCCTCAACAAAGATCGGCCAGCGTGGTGATCACCACCGCCTGAGCGCCACCGAGATTAACTAGTGCGGTCCAAACTCATCGACATTGATCATGCGCTTAATCGCCAACTGCGGTCAGAACTGACCGGCATCCGCGGTCAGTTCTGACCTTCATGGCCACGCCGTGGTGCGCTGCCGAGCCGCAGCAAGACCGCGGCATCAAGACCGGCAACCGAACACACCTGACGTTCGCCGATGTGCTCGTCATGGCGCAGACGCTCAACGTCGGGGTTGCTGAGCTGTTCGACGGATACGGGCCTGTCGCTACCGCCGACCACGTCGTCCAGTCTTGACTGATGATCAGGCTTCTGTTCAGAGGGGCGAATGCTCCGGAAGGCCTAGTCAGCCGGGATCCGCAGACTCATCACGCTGAGCTGCTTCGGACTGCGGTAACGATACGTGACACGTTCCGTTGACGTGGTAACACATCGCTTCCTCTCAGCGAGGTGTTAGGAACAGGGAACCTGGGAGGAAGCTTCGCCATGACGCGGCTCGTGTTCGTCCACGGTATCGGTGGTGTACGTGATACTGACCGCGAGCGAGCTGCTTGGCTGGAAGCCCTGCTCATCGGCGCCCGTCAGGCCGGTCATTCTCAGTTCGCCGCCACACTCGACCAGCAGTCCGGCCCAGAGGTCGTATTCGCCAACTACGCAGACTTGTTCGCCAAGCCCGGCGCTCAAACCGACGGCGAGATCGATCTCAATGAGCGTGAAGCGATGATCCTGGCCGATCTCCTGCGCGAGGCAATCACCGTTCAGCTGACCCTGCCACACGAAGCGGCGGCCCAAAACCGCCTCAGGCATGCAGATGGCGAACTGCACACCGAGGGCGCTGCGCAGGGCGTAGGCAACATCGTCCGACGAACGGTCAACGCTGCGACCACCTTGCTAGGGCTTGGCCCACTGCGGAAGGCCGGGCAATGGGCTACCGGCAAGATGATGGTCCGCGACCTCGCCCAGGTAGCGCGCTACCTGGCTCGCGCTGAGCACGACGCGTCGGGGTCCAGTCTTGATGAGCGGATCCGCGCTCGTGTCATGGATGCACTCGGTGACTCTCCGACCATCGTAGTCGCTCACTCACTGGGCAGCGTCGTGTGTCTGGAGACGCTGCATCAGTTCACTGGCACGGTGCCTCTGTTGGTGACGCTCGGATCGCCAATCGCGATGCGCACCGTGGTGCTATCACGGCTGCGACCGACTCCGCCCCGTGCGCCGGAATCTGTGCAGCGCTGGCTCAACTTCTGGGATCGGGACGACATCATCGCCGCCCGGCCTCAGCTTGAGACAGATGTCGCCGCGAACTCTCAGGGTGTAGCTCCACATAGCTCGCGGGTTGACTCAGACGGGATGTGGGTTCACCCCGCGACAAAGTACCTGCAGCACAGCAGCGTTGCCGGTCCGGTGGCCGAGGTAGCCGCGAGGTTCAGCGCGGACTCGCAATGACCGTCCGCCGCCATGTCCTCATCGTTGCGGTCCAGTACGACCATGATCCGACCTTAACTTCCCTGATCGTCCAGGCTGCCGATGAACTCCGAAGCGTGCTCACCGATTCGACGCTGGGCGCATGTCGCCCTGGACTGCCCGATGGCTCGGAACTGCTCACAGCCAAGTGCCTGACCGCAGATGACATTCGCATCGGGATACGCGCAGCGATCGAGCATGCAAATGACCATGACGCCACACTGGTCTTGGCGATACTTGGCCATGGGTTCGTGACAGGCAGCGACCCGACGCTGTACCTCATGGCATCGCAGTCCGAGCCTGGGCTCCGAGCCAGTGCAGTCAACGTGCGCGAGCTGCTGATAGAGGCGGCGGACATGCCACGGGTCAACGGTGTCATTGCCATCATCGATACGTGCACTGCGGTGGCGGCTGCCCCGGACCTTGGGCGACTGGCCGCCGGCATCCGCACCGGAAAGACTCGATGCAATCTGCTCATGGCGTCTGCGCTACACCAGGAGGCGTTCAACCTGCGGCTGTCGCGGCAGGTCGCCAGCGTCTTGCGTGTTGGAATTCGTGGAGCTGGGCCAACGCTCAGCCCCTCCTCGATCCTTGGCCGAGTTCGCGAGAAGCTCGTTGGTCAGGACACGGTCTCTGTGACCTACGACGGCGACTCACTGGCCGAGGAACATCTGTGGCTCGCCCACAACCGGCGCCACGGCGTCATCAGGCCTGTACATGGTGATGATCCAGCAGCAGGCCAGCTCGGGGAGCTACTCCTCGAGCTTAGGCTGCCCGTCGAGTTGGCCAGGGATCGAAGCAGCTCCGGGCTCGATGAGCTGCGGCGACAACTCGAGGTTCAGGAGTGGTCAGTAGAGAAGGAACTTGCCCTCAAGACGATCGACAACCTCGACGTCGCAACGCGGACCACGATGTATCTACGAGGCAATCTCGCCCACGCGTTGAGCCAAGCCACGCTTCGCCGTGCCGCGCACATCGCCCGATTGCCGGCCCTGCCCATGCACTTGGCGAACGACGCGGCCGTTCTGGATCATCTCGCATTGTCTCATCCGACTACGGAGCCGGACTGCCGGCAACAGCTTGCCAGGTTCGTAACCGCACTGATCGTCGAGTCCGGCGGCGAACTGGGCGACGTTCGACTTCAAGCCTGGGCGGACTCAGTCGACGCGATCTCTGAACTGAACACCGCGCTCGAGTCGATGCGAGACCGTCACGCGTCCAGGCGCCTTCGGCTCATCATCAGCCTGCATGCCTCAGTCGCTGGCGATTGGCCCGAGACGGTCTCCGCGTGGTTACTTCGGGACGGTGAGCGGTACCAGCAAGACGAGTTCACATGTCTGCCAGATCGCGAGGGCGTGGAAGCCGCACTGGTTGACGCCATGGACTGGGCGGTGGAACACGCTGAGGATCTTGATCTGGATCTGCGGCACGTCGATGTCGCCTTGCCTACCGCGCTACTGGTGCGGTGGCGCCCCGAAGAGGTCCATTACCACCAGAAGCTGGGCTTGGACTTTCTTGTGTCGACCCGTTGGAGCGACCGGTTGAAGCCGAATCGCATGATGGTTCGCGCTATCAACCATGCGTCCCGACGCCTGGCTGAGCTCGATGCGGGCAGTCCTGACTCACCGGTGGACTGGCTGGACGGACCTGTCCTCGGCGATCTCATCCAGCTGCGCGACAACCTTGCCAACGGCCGTTATGGACGTGCGCTCGGTCTAGGCCGACGGCCGCGCGCTCGGGAGGGCCTGCTGGACCTGCTGTTGATGCACTCGCCGATCCTGCTGTGGCCGCAGACGGTCGACGAATTCCCACCCGACCTGCGTGACAGCGTGACCAAGTGTTGGCACCTCTTGCCTGATGAACTGCTGTACAGCTACCGGCTGCGTTGGGGCAGCGGTACCTCGGGAGGTATCGCCGATCTGCGCGCAGTGTGGGACGACGAAGAGTGGCTGGGGTTCTGCCGCCGCATCCAGCCACGAACGGCGAAACGAGGGAGCAACTGATGGCCTGGAGTCAGCTCTACCGCGGCGACGGAGCCGTCCGCGAGGTCGTGCTGCCCGATCCGCCTCCGTGGCGAACCTTTCCCCGGCCGTCGCTCGGCAAGATCTTCCAGCCGCCAGAGGGTCTGTCTGACGCCGTCAACGCGGCACTGTGCCTACGACGTCCCATGCTGATCACAGGTCCCGCCGGATCAGGCAAGTCCACCGTCATCGAGTCGGTTGCCGACGAGCTGATGCTTGGACCGGTATTGCGCTGGCACGTCACCTCCCGCAGCACTCTCACGGACGCCCTGTACCGCTACGACGTTCTCGGTCGTATCCATGCCCAGCAGCTCCAGCAAAGCGTGGACGACATCGCGCCGTTCTTGCAGCTCGGTCCGCTCGGCACAGCACTGATGCCGGCGAAGCGTCCGCGAGCCCTGCTGATCGACGAGATCGACAAAAGCGATCTCGATCTGCCCAGCGATTTGCTAGAGGTCCTTGAGCGTGGCGAGTTCGAGATCCCGGAGCTAGCCCGCTACGAGAAAGAGACCGTCTCGATCCGCGAATGGGAGAGCGGTCAGCAGCAGCCGGTCGCGCGGGGCCGGATCAGGTGTGCGGAATTCCCGTTCATCGTCATGACTAGCAACGGTGAGCGTGACTTTCCCGCACCGTTCCTGCGCCGGTGCGTCCGCTTCACGATGCCTCCCCCCAACTCACTGGTGATAAGTCAAGTGGTGCAGGCCCATTTGGGCAAGCACCCTGACAGTGACGCACAGCTGAACGAACTGGTCCAACACTTCCTCGAGCGCGCTGAGCGCGGTGAACACCTTGCAATCGACCAACTGCTCAACGCGGCGTACCTGCTGACCGGACAAGCCGCACCGACGGGCGAGCAACATGCCCGGCTGACCGAGCAGCTACTGCGCGAGCTAACCCGTGCCTGACTGGATCACGCGGTTGGTCGAGGGACTGCGGCAGATCGATCAACATCTCGACGCCACAGCCATCGCGGATGTTCTGTGGCTATCGGCCACGCCCGGAGAGTCTCCGGAACCTACTCGCCCAGACCTGCTCCCAGCAGTAGACCGACCCGCTCTTTTGACAGATCCGGCGCACTCATCAACAAGTAACCAGCCATCGCCGGAGGAACCAAAAGACTCCGAGGCCGGATTGTTTGATGGTGTGTTGCGGTCAGGTGGCGACGCCACGCCCCAACGAGGTCGGACAGTTCGGGCACCAAAGGCTCAGTCCTTGCCTCGACAGGTCGAACTGGCTCGATCATTGCGCCCGTTCCGCCGTCCATGGGCCGATGGCCCTCGGAGCCAACTCGCCATGGACGCAACCATCCAGAGCTATGCACGCACCCTGCAGTTGATCCCCGTCCTCGGGCCTTCTCCTGAGCGTTGGTTCGAGGCTGAAGTCGTCGTGGACGACGCGGTCTCGATGGCAGTCTGGGACAGCGCAATCACCGATCTCCTCCGGTTGCTGCACCAAGTAGGTGCATTTCGGTCGATCCGGCGCTGGAGCCTCACCACGACCGGTGTGCCGGTGCTGCGCGATGTCAGAGGTGAAGTGGTGCCCCTCGACCGACTCCGGTCTAGCGACCAGCGCCGCGCCATCGTCGTCGTCACTGACTGCTGCTCAGACGGATGGTTCGCCTCAGCACCATGGGACGTACTTCGAGAGCTCGCACAGAGCACTCCGGTGGCGCTGATCAATCCTTTGCCCACCAAGATGTGGGCGCAGACCGGGTTGGATCTGCCCACTGTCCGCATCGGCCCAGGCTCACCAGGGTGTCGCAACACCGCACTGCAGTACCGTGTGCCCGCCCTGTTCAGCGATGGCATCGCCAGCGACCAGCAATGGCTGCCCGTTCCAATAATGACGTTGACCCCGCACATGCTGGGACAGTGGGCCTCCACAGTGATGCGCTCCGACCCCACCGGCTGCGACGCCGTCCTGATTCCACCGAGCGGTCGCCCAGAACTACCACGGTCCTTATCGGATGATCTGGACGATCAGACGACGGCTCGTGACCTCGTAGAGGCCTTTTTCCTGACGGCCTCACCCGCAGCCGCCCGCCTGGCGACACTGTGCGCGCCGTTTAACCAGGTCAGCTTGCCAGTACTCGACATGATCCGACAGGTTCTCGTACCTGAGGCGGACACGGTCGATGTCGCTGAAGTCGTCGTGAGCGGTCTCTTCGACACATCCTGCAACAACGATCAGACCGCGCTGACATTCCGCGACGGCATCCAGGATGAACTGCGCAACGTCCTCGGCGTGCACGACGCGTGGCGAACCTATCGAGTGCTCACGCACCACATGGCCAACCATCCGGATGCGACTGCCACATTTGCTGCAGTCATCGCGGACTCTGACGGGCCGCTCGAGATTCCGCCGTCGCTACTGCCGTTCGCCGAGGCATCCCGGGATCTACGTCGGCTCTTGACCCAGGCCCAGGACCGACGTGAGGCCGATGCCAGTCCTACCAGGAGGCACTCTTCTCTGCCCGAGCCGGCGGTCCACCGACGGAGTGGGGACCCTGCGTTGGGCCTCAGCACCGCTGTGGTCAAGACCGCGTGCAAAATATGGCTAAGAGACCCTGTAGCCGCGTACGACCCAACTGTAGGTTTGGAAGATGTCATTCGCACCCACGTGCCGAAAGACCGCGAGCGGCGATATCTCGACCGGTTCTTCGAACAAGTTGCAGAACAAGTGCAGGCTCACCTGTTTGTCAACCAGGGTGCGGATCGAGATGAACTTCAGGAAGATGAGCTCGACGCAGCCGCTCGCGCAGCTGCCGACGCTCTCAACGAAGCGATCTTCACAGACGAAGACCTGGCCGACGCAAACCTCGAACCAGAGCGCCTGTTCAACACAATAAACAGGTGGTCCAGTCGGCTCACCTACGGACTGAATCGGCCCGCGGCCGAGCTCTGCGAAGACATTCTACGTGAGTGCTGTTCATTTTCCATCGAAGTGGCGAACGCGCTACCTTCGTTCACGGAAGGAGTATTTAGCGACATAATATCGCGGCCGCTCGAGATTATTCTCCGTATCAACCAGCGTCTGTACCTTCTCGCACGGAGGGCAGGAGATCGAACAGGGGCATTTGAAGCCTTTGAGGAATTCTACCTGCGCTTCCTCGCAGACACGTTGGAACGAGTTGAGGTCTTTGGACTCACGATGAGCAGTCGGGGCATCAACCATCCGCTGAGAGTTGCGCATTTGAGCATGTCAATCCAGTCGCAAATCCTCCATGGCCAATATCAGCCTTCCGGTGCGGTAGTGCATGAACAATGGGTAACGTCTGTTCAGGAGGCGCTCGGTACAACCTCCCGAGCACTGATCCGGGGCGAGGCCGGTTCAGGCAAGACAACCCTTCTGCAGTGGCTGGCGGTTCGCTGCGCTCACCGCGACTTCGATGAGCCGATGCGGGAATGGAACGGATGCGTTCCACTGTTTGTCCGATTGCGCCAACACGCAGGTAGGGACCTTCCGAAGCCGGAGCAGATTCTCAACGACGTGGGCACCGCAATCTTCGACCTGATGCCCGCGGGTTGGACTCACGAGCTGCTACGGAGCGGGCGAGCCGTCCTGCTGGTGGACGGCGTGGACGAGCTATCAATACCACAACGCAGCCATGTACGGAAATGGCTGCGGGACATGCTTCTGACGTATCCAAGTGTCCGCTATGTCGTCACGTCCAGACCAGCCGCGACGCCATGGAACTGGTTGGATGAAATGGCATTCGAGAGCCTGAACATCGAGCCGATGACCGCCTCCAACATCGACACTTTCGTCAGGTACTGGTACGCGACGCTTGCAGACGGCGCGCCTGACGCAGCCGATCTGAAGCCAACGCAAGCAGCGCGAGATGAGCTGCTCCACGCAATCAGAATCAGCCCGCACTTGGGCAGTCTCGCAACCAGTCCGCTGATGGCGTCACTCATCTGCGCCCTGCACTCCGAGTTCCACGTACGAGCACAAGACCCGATCCAGCTGTACTCAAGTGCACTGGAGATGCTCCTCGAACGAAGAGACGCTGAACGCAGGATCCGCGTGCGCAACGCGGCCGAGACGATGCGCCTTGAAGAAAAAATGGCCATTCTGGAGGACCTTGCGTATTGGCTCTTCCGAAACGGCAATTCCACCATCGGCGAGAAGCGGGCAATCGAGCGAGTCACTGCCCGCCTGGCGAGTATGCCCAACGTACACTCCTCGGCAGCCGACGTGCTTCGATATCTACTGGAGCGCAGCGGCGTATTACGCTCCCCAGCAGCGGGTCAGATCGATTTCCTGCACAGGACGTTCCACGAATTCCTTGCTGCCCGCGCAGCGGTTAAACAAGACGACATCGATCAGCTCGCACACAACGCCCACGACGACCGGTGGCGCGAGGTCATTCTCATGGCAGCCGGCTGCGGGCTGGCTCTGCAGACAGAAGAGCTACTGACGAAGATTCTCGATCGGGCCGACTCTGAGCCCGCTCATAGACGCACGCTGCGGTCTCTCGCGGTCGACTCGCTTCAGTACATAACACAGCTGAAACCAGAGCTCCGCCTGAAATTGGATGAAATCGCCGAGCAGGACGAACACACCCCAGCCAACACCGAGTCCACCACAGCTGACCAGCACAACGCCAGCCACAGCACGCCGAGCACACCCGATGACTCAGAACCGCTTCCACGATGGCCAGGCGAGCCGTCACCTACCCGCCTAGTCCTAATCGCCAGGACCAGTGATCCACTCCTGGCCGGCAGCAGGTTCGAGCACCTCGGTACAGGTTTCCTGCTTGGCCCCCGTCTCATCCTCACCGCTGCCCACACCCTGGACCACTCCGGCCCGTCAAAGTCGGTAAAGGTACGCAACAGCCGAGGAATAATCACAACAGAAAGGTGGACCGACTGTCAGTTGCTGTGGACGAACGATTCCTACGACGCGGCACTTCTCCTTGCCGGGAATGATCTAATCGACATCGCCGTCGACAGCAATGCCGCCACTCCCGAATGGGCAGAGATCGCCCACAATGAAGTGCTGCACCCCTGCTACGCCACCAGTCTCACCCTTTCACGCGAGCAGGACGATAGAGGAAGCATCCACCTTACCGGAATTCTGCGGCCCGTCGCCCGCTCTTCCCGTGAAGAATACCGGTTCGAACTCGATGCATCCATTTATGCGCCATACCGCGCAGAACCGTTCGCGAGAGTCACGGCTGGCACCCCCGTTTTCTTCGGCCGATTTCTTCTTGGCTTTATCAGGAACCCGAGAGTCGCACCAAATTATGCTGTCACCAGCATCGGCTCCCTCGCCAAGGATCCTCTATTCATCTCTGCCTGTAGCCGCTACATGCAACACATCCCCGGCCTAACTCTGTTGACCACGAAGCCATCCTCCACAACCGACCACGAGGGCGATAGGCCAGTCGGCATTCATCGACTGTCACGTCGCGAGCTTGAAATCGCGACACTATTGGCCGACGGACACTCAGCCCGAAACATCGCCACGCAGCTGCACGTGAGCATCCGCGCCGTCGAAGGCTACCTGTCTCGAATCTACGCCAAGCTTGGTGTCACGTCGCGGGTCGAACTGGCGGCCATACTCGCCCGAGAGTCCTGACGACGATGCCGGTCTTATCGTAGAACGGTGTTCATGACCAGCAGTCGATTCCTGGCTGTATATCGAGCATCGGGAAGTACTCGCCATGTACTGCGCCGTGCTGGTCGCCTATCGCGTTCCACCGCCTCAGCAACACACTCAGCGCCGCCTCATCCTCTGGAACCGGCACCGCCGTGTAGATGGTCTCAGTCACTCTCGCCCCGTCTGGCTTTGTTCATGTGAAGTGACATCACTTGTCGGTGAACAGCGACAGCGCCTCGTTGTTGCAAGCGTTCGGCTTGGCGGTACTCGTTGGCACGCCGGAGGTCCTCGACGAGAGCCCGGACGGCGTCCTTGGGATCAGCAGGCAGCGGCTTCCTCAGGCTGACAACGGTCCCGGCAACCTGGCCTGGCACATGGTGCAGACGTGCGGGCGCGAGTCACCGTCGACACCATTCCGATTGATGATCATCCAGCCCGACGAGTAGACCCGGTCTTCGAGCACATCGATGCCGGCGCGACAAGCCTGCTGCGCAGTGCAGTGCGCCAAGCCGTGAGCAGTCGCGTGCGGCCAGCCGCTCGATCAGGCGACTTCTGCGGACTGCCCAACGTCATCCAACGAGGTCAGCCTGTTCACTACAGTGGCGAGGCGTTCAGCATCCGGTGGTCGGAGAATCTCAACGCATGCTTGTGCATGTCGGCTCAGCGGCGGCTTCAGCGGTGAGCTCCAGCGATTCACCGGGATCGAGGGCGAGCTCCTGCAGCGTGGTGAACCGCTGGGCGCACTGCTCGGTCAGCGCCGGATCCTCGACGTACTCGGCCTTGAAGAGCGTCTCCACGTACGCAACGTTGTTGTGCTGGCGGTGCGGGAAGTCAAGCAGGGTGAACGGAGAGCCCATCGCCGGATAAACCCCAACACTGTGCGGCACGATCTGGATGCTGACCGTCGGATGCTCGCTGATCTCCATAAGGTGCAGCAGCTGAGCCTTCATCGCTCGTGGCCCGCCGATCACCGGCCTCAGGACGGACTCGGGAAAGACGGCCTCGACCAAGAGCGGATCCTTGCCGTTGAGGCGTCCTGCCCAGGCCTCGCGCACCATTGCCAGCCGCGCGGCGCGTACCGGGTCCTCGTTCTGCGTTACGGCGTTCGCATAATGAGGAGTTTGAAGGATCGCGGGGACGAGATCGGTTGAGAACACGCGCAGTCTTGACGCCTCGAACACGAGAGTCGCGAAGTCCGCGGCCGGATCAAAGTTCAGCGCGTTGTCGAGCATGCCCGTGCGGAGTCGTTCCGCGTGCTGCGCACGCAGCACCACTGCCTGCCATTCCGGAGTGGGCATCTTGTAGACGTACCCGAGCGCCATGATGTCCACGAGCGCTGAGGGCTGCATGGCGTTCTCCATCATGGATAGCTTGGCGCTGCTGAAGCCCACACGTTGACCGGCCTCGGTGAGGCTCAGTGCGCGCTCGTCGCGCCATCCCGCCAGCTGCCGCCCGATGGCACGTTCGAGCGTCGTGGCCCGGAAGTCCTTTGGCATAAGAGATCTCAGTCTTGGTTCGCGGCGGCGACGTACAGGCCGACCTTCAGCGCATCCTCGCGCTTCTGCATCAGCCACACCTGGTCGAGAAGGAAGACTCCCAATATCAGCAGGACTCCGAACAGACCCGCAGCCACCCAGATCCCTGTCGTGGCCGCCCACAGGATTCCCCAGCCTCCACATGCCACGAGCGCAAGCAGGACCACGACTACAGAAGGAAGTGGTAGGCGCGACGGCCCAAAGCGGATCAGTTGGTCGATCTCACCTCGAACTCCCAGCCTCAGTCCGCGGTCTTGCCGACTTCCTGTCTCCATCGCCTCGTTGAGCCGCGCGGCCACGACCTCCACCGCGGTGGCATCGAGTGGGCGCACTCCGGTCTCAGTCATTGCTCTGTCTCCTCGTCCTCACAACCTGATTCGTCTTGTCCTGCAAGTTCTCGCAACCTCGTGTGGAGGCGGTCGATGAACTCGATCGACTTCTGTCTGTCCAGGCTCACCCGGTCGAGTTCGCGAGCCACCGCTTCGTAGCCTGTGATCGACTCCTTCTTCTCAATGAAGAGGCTGGAGTTCTCTGCTTCGAGCCAGACCACCGGCTCATACTTCGCGGACTTCAAGTGCGAGAACGAACCTGCGATGCCCGCATGGGCGCCGGCCTCGGCGGGCACCATGCGGATCTCGATGTTCTTCCAGTTCGCCATGAACATCAGGTGGTGTATCTGGTCGGCATGTGTCGCAGGTCCGCCCACTTGAAGCTGGAGTGCGAACTCATGGATGAAGAAGGTGCAGACCAGCCGGTTGCCGAGGAGCGCCCTGAACTCGGACTGCGCGCGCAAGCGCTCGTCAACCTCAGCCGCCGACACGGTGGCGGACGCGACCAACAGCTCACGCATGTAGGCGTCTGTCTGCAGGAAGATCGGCACGACATGCGGCTGCCAGGAGAGCAGAGTCTTCGCCTTGGCGACGTGCGCCTGCGCCGTGCTCGGCCGGATCGGCGCACAGGTACCGTGCTGCTGCCACCAGCCAAGAATTTCCCTTACTGGGAACAACACGAGCAGGCGATCGCGCTCGGCGGCCTCGACCCGGCAAACACCCAGTAGCAACGCGACTTCGAGCTTGCTGACGCCGCCCTTGCCGGTCAGCACGTTCGAGACCTTGGCTTCGTCCCAGTCCAGCAGCTCGGCGACCTCGCGTGCTGTCAGCCCAGCGTTCGCGATCGCTTTTCGCATGCCCTCACCAAATGCGCGACCACGTGCGGTCGAGGACCTCTTCGGCATAGCCCAATTCCTTTTACTGGTAAGAAGGTTTCAAGTGATCTACTTCAGTCCTTTGAGGACGTTCGCAGCCTGTGCTGCCGGGGGCTCCAACATGTACGGTCCCGCGTTGTCGCTGTCGCAGCACCGACAGCAAGGTGCACGTTGAGCAACATCCGGCACGGTGCCGCTACCTTGCGCCAGAACGTTCCGCTGCGACACTTCCGGCAGCAGCCGTTCTCGTCCGGCCGATGCTCATCGGCGAACACACGTAGTGCTGCGACCAAACCTGGAACGTCCTGTCGCATCACCGATAAGGCGGAGTCGGCATCACCATCGGTCGCGACGCGCGACACACGTTCAAGGTGATCGTCCAAACGACGACGAAGTTCACCGAACAGCACCAGGTTGCTCATCGCCGATACCTCCCGTGGCTGGCAGTCCTGGCGGAATCGCTGCGCTGCGGCGGGGTTACCTCGCGGCCGATATCTCTCGACAACGCCAGCTCGGCCTCGACCGCGATCAGCCTTGGGGCCGTCATGCTTCGCCGTCCGCGAGCCGCAGTCGCCGTGCCCGCAGGGTGACTGTCTCTGTGTCAAAACGTCCGGTGCCCTGAGTGCCGCTGAGGTCGAACCCGTCGGCGAGGTTGCAGCCGAGCAGGTCGTAGGTAGCGATGAGCAGCGTCTCGCCGTTGCGGGCGGGCGTCGTCGAGAGCATCCACGACACAGAGGTGGGCTCGTAGCCAGGCCTCATCAGCACGACCGGGAACGATGACGACACCCACCGGCCGTCGTACGGGAGGACCTTGCCGCACGTGACACCGACAGGGACACCGAAGCCGGAGAGCGAGACGGTCAGCAGGGTGTCTGGCGCTGGGCGGCCGCCTCGCCCGAAGTCGTGCTCACGCCAATACGCGTCCGGCGTCTTCATCCACTCCGGCTCGGCCGAGACGTGCGCTGCCGCGCGAATCTTGGAGGTCCGTCGCGGTCTCCGTACAGGCGCGCGCGAGGCGCCGAGATTGCCGATCTCCTCGGACAATGTGGAGGTGTTCAGCAGCGCGCTCATCGAATACCGCCAGCTGATAGCCAGCACCGCAGGTCACTCGTACGAACCTTTGGCCGCGCCTGGGCAAGGTCTCCGTGTCCGCGAGTCGTGAGCCGATGCACGCGGGGGTGCCGACACCCCGAAGATCGGTCGGCACCCCCACCTCGCACCGGCCGCTCCAGGTCGGGGCAGAGGCGGACGGCGGAGTAGGACGGAAGCTGCGTCGCCGACGGAGGATGCGACGGTCGGCTGCGTGCACGACGTGGATGGCTGTCGGCGGTACCTCGCTGGATGGGGCTTGCCAGCAGCACCTCCAGGGCCGCCAGGCCGACTGGGGCCAGCACGGCCACCGTCAGCCACAAGACGTACGTCAGTTCGGTCGGCAACACACACCTCCGGAAGTTCCTTGCTTCTCCGGGTTGCGTGACGTCCATGACCGCAGAGCAGGACAGGACTGTCCGCGGCGAACGTCACCTCGCCGGGCGGTCCGGGCTGCCGCCGCGTAAACCGCGAACCAGCAGCCCGGACCACCGACCCGCCTCCGGCAGCTTCGGAACCTGTGAAGGCTGGAGACGAGTCGTCGACTAGGTCGACCAGGGTCGAAACTACCTGAGGAATAATTCCTGAGGGAATACTTCGTTCGGTGGAACCGCCTCGCCTCGTCTCGCGAGGGTCGGTCACACTTGGTCACCCAGGACGGCCAGGAGGATGGATGAGCAAAGAGGTGCAGCCGCGGACGCCGTTCGTCAGGAAGCGCCTGGGCGAGAGGCTGCGTGATCTTCGGGACCAGGTGCCGATGACCTCAGCGGCGATCGCCGAGCGGCTTGGCATCAAGCAGGGAACGGTCAGCAAGATCGAAACTGGCAGGCAGGCCATCCGCCCGGCCTACGTGGAAGTCATGTGCCAGGCCTACGGAGTGTCCGAGAAGGAGACCCGCGAGCTGGTGCAGTGGGCCAAGGAAACCGGCATCGCCAACCCGCTTGAGCAGTACAGCGACGTTGCGAACGCCGACACCTTGGACTACGCGCAGGTAGAGGGATCCTGCGAAGAACTGTGGGCACACGGGACCGGCCAGCCATTTGGGCCGTTTCAGTCACCGGACTTCATTCGAGCCATCCGCAAAGCTGCACAACCCGACAGCACCCAGGAAGACCTGGATCGCTACGTCGAGCTTCGGCAGGTCAGGTTCGAGAATCTCAAAGACAAGCCGGTGCACGTCGTCATCGACGAAGCGATGCTGCATCGCCTGGTGGGCGGATCGGCGACGATGAGAGGGTTGTGTCGGCATCTACAGGGCATAATCGAGATGCCGCTGAAGAAGATACAGATCGTGCCGTTGACCGCCGGCGCCTATGCCGCTCAGGTCGCTGGGTTCCGCATCGCCCTCCGGATCCCGCCCGAGCCGAAGGTCGACCTCATTCACATCGAGCATGAAATGGTTGCCCTGTTCCTCAACAGTGATGATCACCTGAGCCGGTACAAGGCCATGTTCGACCAGTTGGTCGACCTTGAGCAGGGCGTGGCGCTGTCGCAGGAGGACTCATGGAACCTCCTGGATAGACTGGCCAAGAACCTGTGAAGGCAACCTGAAGGGCGGGTGCGGGCATGAAAGACGACCTGTACCGATGGAAAAAGAGCAGTCACTCAGACAACGGTTCAGGCGGATGCGTCGAAATGGCGTTATGCGAGAACGGCGGGGCGCTTGTCCGGGACTCAAAGGGTGATCTGACGGTGTGGATTCCCCTAAGCCCCGGGGACTTCAAGTTCCTTCTTCACTACGCGACGGACTATCCGACTGCTTCATAGCGGGGCTCGCCCCGAGCTTGCATAGCTGACCCTCGGCACTAAGGTGCCGAGGGTCACTTGCTTCAATACGAAATGCGTGCGGCACCATGTGAACGGCACGGTACGACCTACTGATTGCCTAACGCCGGGGACCAGGGCGACCAGGTGGCGTGATGGACCGGAAGTCCGGCCTCTCGGAGCTGGCTGACGACGCGGGGATCGTCGTCCACGATCAGAACGACCGTGCGGTGCTGTTGAAGCTCAAGAACGCGTTCAAGCTTCACCACCCGAGCCGGCCGCTTGTCACCCTGAGGCTGCATCAACAGTTCGCCCGGCGGCAGGCCTTGGTCCGCGAGCCATCGGCGAGTCAGCTCAGCCAGTCGTACCGGTCGCCCAGTGAGCCACACGACGTCGTGATCGACGGCCAGTTTGCGCGCCAGCTCGACACCATCCGGCAGCACCGGATCATCGCCGGCCGCGTCGAAGAAGTCGGCCCACTTGGTCGGCGAGTCGGTGTCGAGAAGGTGAAGCCGATGGCGGACGTCGGCCACAGTGCCGTCGATGTCCAGCACCGCTACCGGTCGTGTCACGCGGTCGCCACCAGCTTGTCGGCGAAAAGGGAGTCCGCGTCGACGAGCTGACGGCGTCCGATGAACCGGCTGGTCACGAGAAGGCCTGCCTCGTGCGCTTCCTGTCCCGCATGGCTGTAGACCGCGTCCTTGACCACCCAGGGCGTCAGGCCGCGTTCGAACGCGTCGCACGCGGTCTTGAGCACGCATGACTCGGTGGCGATCCCGACGATCACGATGTCGGTCCAACCGTGTTGCGCCACTGTCGCGGCGCCTTCGTCGGTGAACAGCGAGTAGATCGGCTTGTCCAGCACCGTGATCGCACGCTGTGATGCTGGGACCAGCTCGTCGACGATGTCGATCTCGGGAGACGTCTGCATTCGCGACCAGTTGATCAGCCGCTCGTAGGGCGATCCGGGATGGTTGACGAATCGGGTGAACACGGTCGCGCCGCCAGCTTCTTCCCAACGACGCACGACATCCGCCACGTGCGGAACGACGGGCGCTGACTTGCTGGAGACGAACCCGTTCTGCATATCGACGACAACCAGCACGCTCTTGGCTAGGTCCACCTGATCATTCTCCGCTCGTGTCTCGCAGCAACTCCAGCGCGGTCGTCAGGTGCTTGCCCAGCTCGCTGGTGTCGAGCACCGCCCGCCGCATCGCGGCGTGTTGCGCTGTCTCCTGCGGCCTGGCCATGGTCAACCGCGACCTGACCGCACGGATCCAGCGCCATCCGTACTCAGGTGGGACAACTGGATCACGTCCTTGTTCCACTTGCTCGTGCACGCGGTGGCAGTAGCACCACAATGCCTGGACCAGCAGCTCACAGTCGACCAGGTCCGCTGTCTGGAGCGCTCGCCCCGCCGCTTGCGGGTGGTAGCTGATTCCCGCCCAACTCGCGCATCCGATGGACACGCCGCGGATGCCGAACTCGTCGATGCGGCTGTCGTGGAACCCATCGCGCAGCAGCATCTGCTCAACCAGCTCCGCGTGGTGCAGCGATGGGCCGGCCTCGTCCGTCCCGCAGTCGAGCAGGACGCGGGGCATGCTCAGCAACCTCATCGCGGTGTCGAGCTCCTGGCCGCTGCACGGTGACTCGTGCAACCAGTAGGCCGACAGCACGTAGTGTGCGATGGGTGTGTCCGAGCCGGTCAGCTCGCGGAGCCACGCCGTCGCCCACTGCCGGGTCTCGCGATAGGTCTGCCGACGCCACATCGCCAGGCTGGCGATGTTCGGCACGCTGAGCTCCTCGGCCAGGTGGAAGACCGCGACGCCCCATGGGAACGCGTACAGCTCGCAGAGGCCGGCCGGATATTCGACCTGTCCGACGTGGCAGTCCGCCCATTGCACCGAGCTCGGCGTGAGGTTCGCTCGTTGTATGAGCACGGCGAGCAGCCCAGGTCCGAGGTGCACTGGTACGAACTTGTGGCTCGTGAGGCCATACGAGTGGCAGTTCGTGGTACTTGCGTTGAGGGTGCCGAACAGCTCATGTGGTGTGGCCTCGAACGCGGCGCAGTACAGCCGGATGTAGACCTCGTCGCGCACGGCGGCTCTGCCGGTCTCGTGCCGGTAGATCGCCTTGGTCATGGCGCTCAACTCCGGCGTCGTGAGCTCCAGTTGGCGACCAAGCCGCTTGAACTCCCTGGCGAGTCGGTCTCGCCCCCAGCCCTTGGCCTGCCGCCGGGCGATCAGCACAAGGTTCGGCGTCGGCCGCTTCCCCTCGCTGGTCGCAGCGGCGTCGCTGGACATGATCAATGTCCTTCCGTGTCCCTGCCTGTCATCTGCCGCATGGTCGTCCTCCAAACCATATTTGAATCATCACGAACGAACGCGCGATTCGATCAGCGTCACGCCCGCGACAACACGCCGGAGGAGCGATGACCCCGTGGTTGGCCGAACAGCCCAAGACCATCGTCGTCCAGCCAACAACGCTGTGCCCGATGGACTGCACCTACTGCTACCTGCTGGAACGGCACCTCAAGCAAGAAATGACCCCTCAGGTGGCGTCCGCTATCGCGGACGGCATCGGCTCGTCGTGGGACCCAGTTGAGGTTGTGTGGCACGGCGGCGAGCCATTGGCAGTCGGGCTTGAGCGGTTCGTGCAGTTGTTGCAGCCGTTCGAGTCGCTGCGCCAAGCAGGGCGTGTGCGGCACAAGGTCCAGACTGGCGGCGGCAGACCGATCACCGACGCCTGGTGCGACGTGTTCGAGCAGTACGAGATCGGTGTGGGCGTGAGCATCGACGGTCCTCGTGAACTCAACCACCACCGCGTCGACCGCGGTGGCCGGCCGATGTTCGACCGGACCATCGCGGGCATCGAGACTCTGAAACGAAGGGGGATCCCCTTCACCGTCCTGGCGGTCGTCAGCCAGAGCGGCACCGGCCAGGCCGCGCAGGTCCTGGACTTCCTGCGAGATCTGGGCACGTCGTGGGTCGGGTTCAACATCGAAGCCAAGGAAGGCGCGAACGCCGACGGCCAGACACCCTCGATCGACCACTCCCGCCAGTTCTGGCGTGACACCTTCGAGTGGTGCCGGCACAACACAGACGTGACCGTGCGGGAGGTCTCAAATCTGTTCGGGTTCCTCGGCCTGACACAGGAGCGGCGGGACGCGGACTCCAAGCACGACCCCATTCCGACGATCGCGTGGAACGGGGACGTGGTGCTGCTGTCCCCGGAACTGCTCGGAGCTCGCAGCACCACCTACGACGACTTCATCGCGGGCAACGTGCTGGAAGACGACCTGCCCTCGATTGTGCAGCGCTCTGACGACCTGCTCTACGTCCGGGAGTTCACGACCGCACTCGAGACCTGCAAGCGCACGTGCGAGTTCTTCTCCTTTTGTCAGGGCGCACACGCGGGTGATCGGTTCTTCGAGCACGGCACCTTCACCGCGACCGAGACCGACCACTGCCGAAACTCCGTGCAAGCGCCCGTCCTGGCGCTTGCCGAACTACTACAGACAAGGGGAAGCAGATGACGATCTTGGAGACAATGGCCTCTGCAGTGTCCAACCGCGACACTAGGTGGGCACAGCTCGTGGCCGCCGTCACCACGACGAGCGTGAGCACCAGTGGCGTGGACTGGGGTCGCAAGGGCGGCAGTTGGGGCAAAGAAGGCGAGTTCTGGAAGAAGTGAGCATGGACGCCCAGGAGATCGAAAAAGCCGTCGAGCAGCGACGGGTCTGGCTCGACAAGCAGCTGGCCGCGGCAGCAGCTGCGCTGGACGTGAGTGTGGTCGGCGAGCCGGTCAACACCTTCGACATGCGCTCAGCCGGCGCGGTCGCCCGCAGCGAGGGCGAAGATGTCTGGCTGAGGGTCGTGGTGGAAGACGCTGACTACGAGCCCGTCTGCCGGTGGGACGGCAACGTCACCGCCAACTCGATCCTGGGCGTCGCCAAACCCACCGTTCTCCGGTGGCACGACTGGCAGAACAACAACGAGTACCTGAGCGGCCGGCGCCTCCGGGGCGAGGCGATGACCCTCGCCCCAGGGACGACGGTCGCCCCCGGCGGCGTGCTGCGCGATGACCCCCACCTACCGGACATCTGGTGGGAAGAACTGCGACGGTCGCTCACAGCGCTCGCGGCACACCCGATGGACTGGCACAACGAACTGGACGCGGTGGCCTCGACCATCCGGAGCGTCGAACACCACTTCGGCATCACGTTGCCCGAGAACGTCTTCGCGGATGTCAGCTGGACGACCGCGCACGCAGACTTGCACTGGGCCAACCTGCGCCAGCCACAGATGTGCATCCTCGACTGGGAGAGCTGGCGTCCCATGTTCGCCGGGTACGACCTAGCCACGCTCTACTGCAACAGCCTTCTCGACCCGCATACCGCCCAGCGGATACGCAACATGCCAGAGCTCCAGACCCTCAGCGGCAACCTGGCTCTCCTCGCCGCGATCTGCCGCTACCTCTGGATCGTGGGCGAAGGCAGCGAGTGGGACCTTCTCGAACCTCAGCTACGTATGGAAGCCGAGCCGATTCTGTCCAGCATGAGCGCGAGAACCGAATGAGTCGACGCGGCACCGATCAGTCCTTGGTCGCGCGGTAGGGACCCGCACCTCAGAGACCCCATGCGCTATCGCGGCCGACACGGTCACGCGGTGAACTCTCGCTCGGTACGCCAAGTCGTCATCGTGGAACCGAGGCTCAGGTACTGGCAAGTGTGGGTCTACTGTCTCGGCCCCAAGCCCTGCCTCCCGCCGCCGAGCAGACGGCGCGACAAGCGCCGCACACGTCCTAGCGAACATATGTGCGAATACAGTGGTAGGTTCTCACGCCTTGGATCGGCAGCTTCTCGAACCGTCCCAAATGGACGGTAAGCTCACGTACAGGGTCGACATGACTGGCCAGCCAGTGGCTCTCTTGCCAGCGCGATGCAAGCTCGGCCGACACACCCTCGGCCACTCCCAGTTCCGAGCAGTCGTGAGCGACGGTGAAGCCCGCATCAGCTGCCTGGCCTGCGCCACCGACACCGCCGACCACTTCTGGCGCCTGACCGCGACGGCGCCCGCGCCCGACCGTGCCGAGCTGTCCGACGAGCTCTACTTCGATCTCATTCGGAGCCGGCCGCGGGCTGCGCTGCCGTCAACAGGCGGCCAACGTGCTTGATAGCCCATTCACCATCTGGGAGGGCAACGACGTACACGGCCGCAGACCGGTGGTCACCGGGGTCTCGGTCAGCTTGGACCGCTTGTTCGCCCGCAGGCCAGATGCCAGGCGGCACGTCATTCCCACCGGACTCGACCTGACCGGCACAGTGCAGGGTCAGCTCCACGGACGGTTTCCCGGCGTAGAAGGCGACTGGCTCGGCGTCGTCAACTACGCGATCAACTATGCCGACGGCCGACGCGACAAGCTGTACGTGTCCGACCAACTAGTCTCCTTTGACGTACTGCGGCTACGTGAGTAGTCAGAGCTGGCCTGTACCAACGCACGCAGTTAGGCCGATCGAGTTACCTTCGAATTCCTGACAACAAGGAAACATGCCAGGAACGCCGGGCACCATGTCCGTGACTCGCGACTCTCCGTGCGCATGTGGATCGACCCCATGCTCGCCAAGCCCGACGGCGGCACTCTCCGCGAAGCCACGCGGTGGGCCTACGAGTACAAGCTGGACGGCCACTGTGCGGCAATGCGGATCGCTGCCAATGGCACCACAGTGCTGACCAACCGCAACGGCCTCGACCTCACCGCCGAATTCGCCGAGTTGACAGGCGTCCTCACCGCGGCGCTGCGAGGGCGCGCCGCAGCCCTCGACGGTGAGGTCGTGGTCTACAGCAAAGCAACCAGATCGACTTCGGCTAACACAGCTCGAGCGTTGGCCGGGACGTCCAGTTCCGGCAGTTCACCAGTGGCGAAGACCGCCTGCAGCACACCTCCTCGCGCGGCTTGCGCGCCGACCGCGACTCGACCTAGCCCCTCGTTCCGTGTGCCGACGAACGCCCTCCCCCGCAACCACCGAAGGAGCGCGCGACACGTCGAGAGTGGCCGCGGCGTGACCGTCAACGCAGGCGGCCGAACGATTGTGCTGTCCAATTTGGATAGACAGGTGCATCCGTGTGGCTTTACCAAAGGTGAGGTCATCAACTACTGCAGCCGTATCGCGACGCTTCTCTTACCCCGCCTGCGCGGTTGGCCCGTCACCATGATCCGTTTCCCGGACCGGGTGGGCGGCCAGGCGTTCTTCCAGACTCGGGAGAGAGCCTGGTGACCGAGCGGATCTGCTTCGGCCAGCTGTCGGTGCCGAAGCAGGTGATCAGCGGGATCGACCGCAAGATGCCGCGGCCGCGCGCTGCTGCAGGTGTGTTGCGCAGCATGCTCGCAATGTCGGCAGTCAACCGGACCTGCGCCTCACGAAGACTGATCCACCTGCTCTGAACGACTAGCTTCCACCGCGCGGAACCTCGCCACGTGTGCGGTGAGCAGGAGCAGCGCCGCCGAGGTCGCAACGAACGCTGCGGATGGAACGACCGGATGGAACGTGGTGCACGGATCCTCGCTGGCCGAGGCGTCCATGATCCCGAAGCTCACCACCGAGGCGAACACAAGGACGAGGAAGATCCAGCCGATGCGGGTGGTGGATCGCGACAGCTCCTCAGGTGTTCGCGACTCGGGTGTGCGTCGGCAGTACACGGGATAGCCGATCCAGCTGACCGCGAGCTGGACCACGATCATCCCGATGCCGAGCAGCTCAATGACGGAGATCGGGTGGTCGCTGCCATACCTGACATCGGCGTAGTCGGTCATGCCCAACCCCGTGTACACGACGATCACCGGGGCCACGATCACCACTAGAACGTTCCTCGCATAACCGGAGGCCGACAGCTTTCCGTCTGTGGAACTGGACGACAACGTCTCCGTAGCCTCCAACGTGAGCACGACGGCGTAGAAGAGCATCGCGCCGGCCAACGAGAACGCCACGGCCAGAACGGTTTCCTCGGTAGCCGCACGTCCGCTGGACACCGACGACCCGGCGAGGACGGCGTCGCCGAGGCTCACCAGCGTGAGAGCGAGAAACGCGGAGATCAGCATCCGGTACGCGGAGCCCAGCGCCTCCGTGAGATGCCGACGTGTGTCCTCGGCCTCGGGCGAGAAGTTCCGCACCGCGTCCAGCCGGGCCGAAGCCAGGAAGATGAGCGCGGCGAAAGCCAGTCCGGCGAGCACGCCCGCCAGCTGCGAGTAGAACCCGGCCACACCGGCGATGTTGAACTTCAACGTCATCTCGGCAGGGCAGGTGTCCGTCGTCATCGCCCGTCAGCACCTTCGGTCTCTACCGGCTGAGCCTCGACGACGGGCTCAGCCGGCCGAGGTGCGGAGAGGACGAGTGCAACCACCAGGACGGCGGGAACCACCAACCCGACCACCATGGTGAGCAGTACGAAGAACATCGGGGTCGGCGACCACCAGGTCGTGGGCAAGCTCGTGAGCGTTCCGGCGAACACGGTGCCGATCACCGCGTAGATCAACAATCCGAGCGCTGTTGCCGAGGACGAGCGCTTCGCCGTCTCTATACTGCCGTCAGCTTCTCTCCGCGCTCGCTTCCACCCCAACCACGCCGCTACGACACCCACGGCCACGGGCGACAGCGACACCAACCAACGCAGCCAGCCAGGCCCGTGGTTCCCGAAGACGACCTCGAAGTAGTCAAGCGCTGTGCGTGCCAACAGAAGCATCACTGTCGTCGCGACGCCGTACAGCATGAAACGCGAGAGCCGGTCGAGATCCACGATCTTCGAGTCCGACGCCAGCTCAACCGCGTCATCGTCGAGGTGGTGCGAGAGGAGCCACCTGATCCCGCCAATCAACGCCATCGCACCCGCCGCCAGCATTCCACTTGCGGCCATGGCTTCACTCCACACACGAGCGCACATCGGATCCGTGTTGCCGCCAGAAACCAGGCTGAACAGATAGCTGTCGAGACCCAGCACCACGAACGTCGCGGCAAAGAGGCCGAGTGTCTGGGTGTTCTTCGCGCCAGGCCGGCCGAACAGGATGATGATCCCGGTGAACACGAAGCCAGCGAGGACGCCCGCCAGCTGCGAGTTGGTCGGCGCGGAAGTGATCACACTCCAGCCGTTGCCTGGGCATCCACCGTTGTCCACGAGAGCCTCGCGCATCGTCGCATCCAGTTCGTGAACCAACCGTCGGAAGCGAATCCGCAGCCGTTACGGCCACCCGTGAGGACAACCCGAACAGCGCAGCGGCTAGAGCTGGATCAGATGCGTCTTCAAGAACATCGACGCCAGCGCCCTGGCCTGGCTCCTTACAGCGACGCTGCCCAGCGGCGGGCGCCGCCGCCGTGGACGTGCTGGTCGGCGGCGGTCTCACCCCCTCGGCCAAGACCTCTGGTTCCGACGGCCCGCAGGTCTACGTAGCCATCACCACCGGCGCCGAACCGCACCGTCGGCCCGCGCCAAGGCGGCGGCCAAGTGGTCCGCCGCCGCCGAGACACCCACGTTGGTTACCGCGAAGATGGCCAAGGTTCTGCGCACCGCCAAGGTCTTGATCGACTGGAGCCCCTCGAGCAAGTCAACGGCGTTTGCTGCAGCGCTAACTTGATCTTCGTGATGGCGACTAGCCAGAATCCTGTGGGCCACAACGCCTTACGACTTTGATCATCGTTGTCGACGGCTGATAGTTCCAGCCGCGGCCAGGGTCGCGGCCGAGCCTACGACGACAGAGCTCACCCACCCTGGTGAGACGATGAAGACAGTGAACGCCGCCGCGGCCACGACAAGCAAGCTACCCAGCAACAGCGTAACCATCAGTGCGATTGCCCGGTGGGTACGCTGGTCACAAGCGAGTATGCGATCTACGAACTCGATGGCAGACCGTGGGCGTCTGGTGCTGTGCACCACGCATCCGCACGGCATGCACCGCTTCGTCCGACTGTACCGAAGGTCTGCCGGAAGCTTCTCTGCGTTCCGGTCGCTGCGAGAGTTCGACTTGGCACTGCTCATGATGCCGCTCCAACTTGTCCAGTGTGGACAAGCGGAAGGTCAAGCTGTCGCAGCAGCAGCACAACCTGTTTGTCATCAGCGGCGCGGAATCTGATGGCATCGTGGCTAGAGAGGTCCAGCGGCTGTTCTTGATCAAGAATGGCCGTGTGCGGATCTATCCCAACGACGGGGCGACGCCACTCACGCGCCAGAGTTGAGATGTGCTTTTGCTTTCCGATCTCGACGTTGAAGTGGTGGTTGGTATCCCAGACGTCCAGAGTGGTCATACGCAGTGGCGCGAAGCGGCGAAGGACCGCGCTCGCGATTTGGATCGTCGCAGCATTGCCTGGATGTTGTGGCCACTGCTTGACCTCGCCGGACAACGAGGCTCCCTTGCCACTTCGAGTGGGATCAAGGACTTTGAGGTCTTGAACAGTGTCATGGACATGCGTGAGCGCCTGTCCCCAGTGGCGTTGGGTAAGCCCGCCGAGCACCACTTCACCCGCCGTCGTGTGCTTGTCGGTTTGCCAGAGTCGCAACACGAGCGCTCGCTTGCGGAAGTCGACGCAGAGTCCGCGGATACCCCAGTAGTCGGCGGGGTCGTTGGCCCAGTGCGGAATCAGGCTCCGTAGGAGCGGTATGGCCGCGTCCGGGTGCAACCTCACGATGAGCCGATCCCGACACGGACTGACCGAAGTGATCACTGGCGCGATGGTGTGGTTCTCAAAATCGAGAGTGCCTGTGAGGTAGTACTCGATGACATCCTGGATGCCGTGCAGGGCCAGCAGTACAAAAGCTTCCAGCAGGCGCTGCGCATGGCTGTGCGCGTCGGGGAGCACCGCTTGCCGCAGAGACAAGGGCACTGGTGCGACCGCGAGCCGCAGATCCCCAGCCGATTGCCCTCGATATCGAATCGTCGACAGGACGTCTGCACAGCTGTTGATCGCTTCGCGGTTGACGAAGTGCCGCGCGAGGTCCGGGCGTTCGCCAGTGAGGCTGCAACGGAGACCGACAAGTCGATCGAAGTACGAACCCGTGTGCGGCATTGGCGCAGTCCTCCTTGCTCACCGCCCGGCTCGGCGAGATCGAAGTCAGACACACCAGCGTGCCGTGCGACGCACGGAGTTCTCACAACTGCGGCCGTGTGGGCTGATGAACCCTGCAGCGGTCTTGTCGCCGGTTCCGGGCAGCGACACCGTCTGCGTGATCACGGTAATGCGAGCTTAGCGGATCAGGTGGCTGAACGAAGGCCGAACGGTGCGCTCGCCGTGCAACGCGACCGTCATCCCTCGACCTCGACGCTAGGGAAGATGAGTGGTCCGCAGCACCGCACGGTGGAAGCGCAGTTCGGTGTGCCTGTCGTCGGCAGCCACGTGAAGCTTGCGTAGTCCGATTTCAGGGTCAGTCAGTGACAACACGAGATCATCTGCGGATGGGTACCCACCCCACTCGAGTTCCCAGTGGTCGTTCGCTCCCCAGAGTCTCCGCAGACCGCTCCCAGACCTCTCCTGCTCCCGATCGCGGCCGAGAGGATCGTGGAACCAGGTTCCGATGGCCCAGCGCTGTGCGGGATCGCGCGTAGCGACGCGAACGAGGATGGCGCCGAGTAGTTCGGCCATCTCTGGTGAGCGTGGCGGCAATGCCGCCAAGTCGGTGATCTCCTGTTGTCCAAGAGGGTCTTTGACGGTAAGCCAGCCCCGAGTGTCCCACCCGTGTTCATGTTCGGCCGCGTCGCATGATGGTGGCTCATCACGCCTGGAAATCGTCAGGCGGGCGCCTGTCGGCAAGTGCACGAGGCGGAAAATGTCGCCGGCCGGTCGGCATTCGATGCGCAGCCCTGGCAGCCCCGAGCTCGGCGACGAGCCGACAAGCCGTCCAGCCACGTTGTCCGGCGCCGTCGCAAAGATCACCAGTTCGTCATGCCTGGGCGACATGATGAGGTCGTAGCACGTCAGAGCGTCTAGGCAACGCCGCGCAGGGGGAGCACCCAGCGTCCCCGCATTGAAAACGTGCAACGCCAGCAGAGCCCTCAACTCACGCTGAGAAGCAGAGCAACTGTCCAGCCCCAAGCCGAATCCGCTGAGTCCGAGTGCCGCAGATCGAACGGTCTCTCCGGTGAAAGACGCTCTGACGTCCTCGGGCGCCTCGCGCTGTCGGCGCGCGGCGCGCTCAGGACGCGGCGGATACGTCAGGTGGAGTTGCTGGCCGATCGACAACTCTTCGGGAATGACTTTCACCCCAGGGATTCCGCATGCGGGGTGGGTGAGCACCGAGGCAGTCTCAAAGCGATCTGGGCCCTTGCTCCAGCGAACGTGCAGATCCTCACCGGTCACCGTGCTGTCGCACCAGTTCGCTCCCTGCCAAAGCGCGTAGCGGCGGAGCACTGCGCTCATCAGGTCATGCGGCCTCAGGGATCTGCGGCGGAGCGCCGTTTCCTCTACAGGGTGAATCTCCCGCCGGTGGTCCTTCCAGAAGTTCACCTCTGGATGTTGATGGTCGCTCATGAACTCCACGGCCTCGCCCCAGCGACGTGCCCCCACGCCGTACACGCGCGCCTGCGCAGGTGGATTCGTACCGAGCACTTGAAGAACGAGGTGGTCACGTTCGACGCGTACACGCACGCCGGCCCCGCCGTAGAGCTCGCCGTCGTACTGACGAGGCAGCGCTTCGGCGAGGAACGCGTTCAGGGACTCGTCGGCGATGCTCAACCCGATCAGATGTGGGTACGGGCGGACCGTTGTGACGACCTGGACGCGGTCAGCCGTCGATCCACGTTGCTGATGCACCCAGTCCACGGCCGCGCCAGCTGCGAGGAGCAGTCCTGCTTCCAACACGCGTTGCGCCCGAGTTTCGGCCGGCGGCAGCAACGCAGCGTCAGATCTCGCTAGTTCGCGTCGTAGGTGCACGGGATGCTCCCCTGTACACCTACGACGAAGCTCCACCCGCTGATTGAGGCCCAGAACAAACTGAGTCGACATGACATCCTCCGCTGACGCTGCCCGGTCAGCGCCGCCGAGAGTCCATGCCAAACGCACGTCAGCAGCAACATGTGGTTCGCGGTGCCGCCTCTAGCGACTTAGTAGGCACGCACTCCCAACCGGGCTGAGGGAGGAGCCTCGAAGGCGGCCGTAACCACCGCGCATCAGCTTAACAACACGACGCAAGTCAGCAGCTCCGACACGCCATCTGATCAATACGGCGACCAACAGACACTGGTTCGTAGGACGATGCGTCCCGTTGATCAAAGGTCAGCACCGCGGGCCAGAGAGGTGAACCAGTCGATGACTCAACTATCCGTGAGTGCGGAACTGCTCACCTGGTCAGACATCGAGGATAGGAGATGGGACACGCTGCTGGTCGGCAACGGCGCGAGCATCAACGTCTCACCTGGATTCGGGTACGGATCGCTGTACGAGAGCGCTGAGAGCAGGTTCACCGCATCCGCTCTTGCCCTGTTTGACCGACTGGGCACACGCAACTTCGAAGCAGTGCTGGCGGGCCTGTCGTTGACACGGACGCTGACGGATGCAGTCGGCGAGCCGGTCGCTTGGGTTGATCCGATCTATGACCAGGTGCGTGACGGACTGTTCGATGCCGTCGGTGAGGTGCACGTGCCTTGGAGCGCGGTGCATCCGGCAACCCTGCAGTCGATGGCCACACACCTCATTCGGTACAAGCGGGTCTTCACCCTCAACTACGACTTGTTGCTCTACTGGGCGGTGCAGCACGACGACGTCCGTGGGCGCCTGGTGGACTTCATGTGGTCGCACGAGTTCACGTTCGACAGCACCGACACCGCGGTCTTTAGCAACAAGACTGCGCTCTACCACCTGCACGGCGGACTTCATCTATGGCGTGACGCACTTACCGGTACAAGTGGCAAGTGGACTGCCGCAGACGTCAGCCTGTTGGAAGGTGTACGCGGCGCTTACCGTGCGACTGGCTCACGGCAACCGCTGTTCGTC
Organism: Lentzea sp. NPDC051838; assembly: GCF_040681245.1. Taxonomy (NCBI): domain Bacteria; kingdom Bacillati; phylum Actinomycetota; class Actinomycetes; order Pseudonocardiales; family Pseudonocardiaceae; genus Lentzea; species Lentzea sp. NPDC051838. The sequence continues at coordinate 41,410 of NZ_JBFAYI010000029.1, read as the reverse complement.
AGCGAAGGCGACCCCGAGGACAAGCTGCGTGCGATCCAGCGCTCTGACTATCTGTCTTTCGCATACCGCGATTTCCTGGCCGATGAGCAACCTACTGTTGTGTTCGGCGCGGGCCTCGGCTCGCCTGACCGCCACATCGTGGACGCACTGACTGCCGGGCCGTCACGTCCGATCGCGATTTCGATTTATCCGACCGGCGGCCCAGATGCCCCTGTCGCCATCGTGCACACCAAGACCGCGCTGATGCAGGCACTACCAGGGCACGAACTGATGTTTTTCGACTCCACTACGCATCCTCTGGGTCAAACACTGCAAACCACGTCGCTCTAGCCACTCGTGGCCCTGACGTTCGATCAGCACTGCAACATCGCGCTGTGCCAAGCGTTTGTGCTCAGCGGCCAGGGTCCTGAGTGAGCTTCCAGATGGGGAGAGCGTCGTTCTCGCGGTTGTCCCAGTAGTCGGAGGGAACAAGCGAGGCGAGCGCGCCGGGGTCTGGCTCATGACGCAAGGCACGGATCTCGCCGTCCTCTGTGAGCGTCACATCGTTGTACGCGTTGGAGTACATGGAGCTGAGCGAGCCGACGAGGGCGAAGCCCTGGTCGGAGATGGCTTCAGCGAGTTCCTCATCGTCAGGCACAACCGGCCTGAATACTTGGTTGATCCTGACCAGCCTTCCGTCTTCGATGACGGGCTGCTCGGTTGGCGGCCACTGGCCATGCAGCATGAGGAACCAAGCGATCTTTTGCTGCTGGGGGTCGGTAAGGACTCGGCCAGCGCTGGCAAGCTCCACGGCGCCGACTCTGAAGCGAATCTCCGTCTGTGCGCCGCGGTCGTCATGCTCCTGGCCAGCAGGGTCTGCGATGACGGAGAAGGTCAGCGGTGGCTCAGTGCCGATCTGGGCATCGCCGACGAGGCCGAGTTCGTTCGCCATCATCGCTGACTCGAAGTTGAGCACACGTCTCCGCTCATCAAGACGCGTCAGAGCGGATGCGTCGACCAGACTCCATAGGTTGATGGCGGACCAGTAGGGAGCGAACAACAGCCTCGCTCCGGTCAGTTCGGCGTAGCGCAGCAGAGGATCGAGGTCTTGGTTGCGGACACGTTGAGGCTTCGTCATGTTGGAAGGGTTGACGCCCTTCACCTCAACGAGCAAATGCTCGCCGGCAGCGGTGATGATCCTGAAGTCCGCAGGACGAACTTCGTCTCCCGCATGGAAGAAGTATCTGCCCGCGTCCTCCTCCTTGATCATCCGGACAGTCCCAAGGCTCACGATCATCGCCTCGAAGAGTCCCTGGACGCGCCAGCCATGAAGCCTGCTTGGGTTGGAGAGTGATTGATCCAGGACGGCATTGAGCTTCTGGTGAAAGCTCTCGCGACGCTCCGGGCTCGGAACCGTGGTCGCCGCACCCGTTGCAGGAACGTCCATGCGCGAGAAGAGATCGAGTGCGTCGAGATCTCCTGCAGACTTGCGGCCCGAAATCAGCACGACCACGACTCCTCAGATGATCATGTTCTAGCAAAGCACCATGACAACGCTGGCCGTCGTTAGGCTGTTCCGAGCCGCGGCGAGCGGGACGCTGCGAGACTAGGCGTCATCGACGCCTACATCCAGACTTTCCACTCGTCGGCGAATGACTGCCACGGATGCCGTCCGGAGTCGTTGTGATCCAGCAGCTGCGCAACGCCCGCCGACCACGTTGGTAGATCAGCCATCTCGAGCAGCAGTCGCCGCTGTACCTCGGCCCAACGCAGCTCGATGGTTCGAGCTCCGTGGTGCGCACGAAGCACCACCTGATCCGGCCGGACGGTCGCCTGATCGCGAGCAAGGGTCCACTCAGCCGACAGGCCAACATCACGGAGCGCCGCCAGCAGTGATTCGCTCGACATCGTGACGGAGTACATCGCGTAGTCGGTGATCAACTTTACGACCAAGGATGGCGGTAGGGGGTAGATCGCCCATGGCGGCATGGTGGGCGAGCGAGCTACGAGGTCATTGCTCTGCACGTAGACCGAGTGGCCGACCTCCAGAATGTGTGCGCGTTTGAGCGCTTGATAGTGCACCTGAGCAGTTCGGTCGACGAACTCTTGTTCGGACCACAAGTCGTTGCCGCGAACTATGTCACTGACCACCAGCGCCCGGCCGCCGGGAACCTTGATGCCCTGAACGCCTCGGTCGTGCGCGAGGTCGAATGCCGTCGCGAGCAGCTTGAGGTGAGTCTTGTAAGGCAGGTCCAGCTGCACGATGCGTCCGGAGAGGCCTCCGGGCAACGGGCCGCTGGAGCGGATCGCCTCCTCCGCCATCCGCTGCCGGCGGAGCTGCTGGGATTCCTTGCGGTGCGGGTCGGTCTTGATCTCGTGAAGGTAGGCCTCGTACTCGTTCCCGACCTCCCTGAAGGAGGTGGCGTCGCCGATGCTCAAGCACGTGGTCAGGTCGTGGAGCAACACGAACCGGCGGTCATCACGCCACCAGTCGGCAACGAAGGCGCGCTCCGCGGCGAGGCCCTTCTTCCCCACCATCGGACCTGGGTGCTGATTTCGGGAGAGGGCGATGATGATTCGCCTGTCGAAGTTGAACACCCGCCAAGCAAGCGCGTCGGCGATCGAGCGCAGCTGGCGATCCACCCGCTCACAGACGTCAGCCTCCAGATCCCAGGTTTCAGGGTCGATCGCTGGCTCGCTGGACCGGAGCTCAGGAGCGTCAGCCGGCAGCTTCTTGCCCTGACGAAGGAGCTTCGCGATCCGGCGACATCCAGCCCGATGTGTCTGCACAGCGAGCACCTTGGCGAGCAGATCTTGCTGGAACTGGTAGTAGTCCTCGGACGTTCGGCACTGCCGCAGAGCGGTAACCAGCTGTGCCAGGGTCGCAATCGCCTCCTGATGAATCGGGTGGAGGACGACGCGGTTAGCTCGTTCAAGCGGCATGTTGTTGAGCAGCGGAGGCACAAGGAAGTGTCACACACCTGCTGCTCCGACGTGTCGAACCAGCGCTGATGGCGCTGCTGACGTCCACAATCTACTGAATTCACAAGGCTTACACGAAGCACGGCCGGCAGCTGCAAGAGCGAGAGGCGCTAGAACTGATACGCAGCATGCTTCTGGAACAGGTTCGATGCTGTGCAGGCCAGGTCAAGGGGAGCGGCTGACCGACAACACCGACGCCACTGGTGGATGGAGAGGAACTCGCGGCATGCAAACGCACTTCGGTCCCGGAATCGGACGGTGGCGGCGGAACTGGGCTTCGAACACGCGAGTCAGCCAGGTACCTAGGCCCAGGAGGCGGTTGCGCGCTGGAAGTGTTGACGAACTGCTTCGAGCGCTGGCCCTTTCACGAATGTGACACCGTCGAACGCCGCGTAGTGCGGGTTGTCCCTGATCGCGGGCGACAAGACAGCCTTCCACGTGTCGGGATCGACGGTAAGGAGGCCCACATCGAACATCTTGTGCACATCGGCGCGCAGCAGAACTCGGTTGTCCGTAGCGTCGCTTCCACCGTCGGCGAGCGGCACGAGATGGGCCACCATTAGCAGTTCTGGCGGGCACGGGCCGGTCACCGCACACGCCGAGCCGTAGCGGTATAGCAATGCACGCCGGAACTCTGCCTGGTTCCGCCGCACCTGGACGAGGTGTGGCCGCACCGGAAGCATCGCCACGATCTGCTGGGTCTCCCGGTCCAGCCGGGGTACCGGGCGGTTCTCGGCGATCGCCTGCAGCGCATCACGAGAGAACTCGTCGAGCACCTGCGTCTGTGGGACAAGGACCTTCTTGCCGCCACTTGATGTGGGGACCACGGTGTCGTCGTTGACGAGCTCCCAGTAACCGCGCTTGGTCTCTGGGTCGTACAGGACGATCACCACTGGCAGGCTGTAGCCGTTCCAGTACCTGGCATGGCGCTCGCTCGCGTAGTACCACCACCCGCCTGGCCCTGGACGGCGAAACCAGCTCGGCCCTGCTTTGATCTGCAGAGCAAGCAGTCGCCCGGTCACGTCCTCGCCGTCGTCGACCTCGGCGTGCGCGTCGATCCCGTTGTCCTGGTCGGTCTGAGAACGGAACACCCATCCCAGAGCCTCGACGACAGCGAGTTGAACCCTGGCGACGCCGATAGCTTCCATCCGTGAGTTGTCGTCGCGGGCCATGCGATGAGTCAGCCCTTCGCGATCGCGGTGATCTCGGGCACCAGCACATGATCCTTAGCGCGCCGGCTCAACTCGATTCCGCTGGACACGTCCATGCCCCATGGCCGCCCACGTTCGCATGGCAGAGGCCGCAGGGGGCGAGCCCGGCCGCCTCAACCTCGGCGGTCACGTCAGCAGTGACACGCAACCCGTACATCCTCACCAACACACGTGACAGCCTAGTGCGCTGAAACGCATCGAGGTGTGGCGCACATAGGAATCCAGCACCACGATGGTTCACCGGATCTAGTGATCATGGAGCGCAGCCGGAGTCACACCGCTGCGATACCTGCTAGCGTCCCCGCCGCACCCAAGCGATGCCAGACAGGAACCGCCACCCGGCAGCACGGCGGCAGACCGTCCAAGGGCTGACGTAGCCCACGCTCTCCTCTACCTCATCACCGACGCACAACACGCGTCCTTGTCACGCCGAGCCGGGCGGCTAAAGCGAGGACAGCCATGTCGCGCCGTGAGTTGCTCAGCCGCAAGCTCGCCGAGCACCGTCGGGTGAGTACTGGGGAGAGTCTGCGTTCGGCCCTGCCCGCCGTAGAAGATGGTCTCAAGCGCTTGTCACGCAACGAGCGGGGTCTGCTCGCTGCGGCCCTTGCACGCCTCGGCGACTTGCGATCGATACCTGAAGTCTCAAGCCCTGCCCTTGCCGAACATGTACGACAGGCCGTGCTTCCCGATGCGCCATGCCGTCCACAACAGGAACTTGAGGCCGGCATCGTTGAAGCAGCTTCACGGGCAATCAACGACCTCCATAACTTCCCGCCCGTAAGCATCAGCAGGCCAGCTCGGTGCTTTCGCGCCGCCATCCCGGCCGCCGACCACCTGATCCTGATTCTTGAGCCCAACGCACTCGGCCCGCTGCTCACCGAGCTCTTGCCGCGTGACGTCGAAGGTGAAGTCCACGGTGTGGTCGGGCTGCGATACCGCGTACACCGGCGTCATCTCGAGCTTTACCTCGTTGACCACCCAGCGACGACGCGAGTTGTCCTCACTGGACTGAGTGGACCCGAGCTGAAAGCGAGCCTCGCTTACACAGATGCCATGGTCGCAGCCAGCGCAGACTATCCGCGCGTCGATCAGCACTCTCCCAGTCGTCTGAGCGCCTCCGAACAACTGGATCTCACTCGCTACGACCGTGCTTACGGCCCAGCACAGCTCACAAGCGGACTCCTACGCCGAATCGCGGTTCTGCGCAACGGGCTATGGATCCGCATCTGGACCCACGGCTGCGACAGCCTCCAGGTCGAATGGGCAGGGCCGGCCCCAAACACTGTCTACGCTGCCGCCAGGTTCGCGGACCCCATCACCGGGTTTCCCAGCGCACGTCTGGATGAACGGCCTAACGGCACGCTGCGAGGTCTGAGTCAGCCACACGGCCCGCGTTGCCCCAGGCACGATGACTTTGGGCCACCCGAACTTGTCTTTCGCCCCACCAGTGCACCACGGCTCGAGAGCGATCGCCTGCTTCGGGAGTATCCGCGATCGCCTCATCCCGGTTGGGACGCGTGGAAGGAAGCACTCGGGGATGTCCGGTCGTAGCTGGCGAGAGCGTTGATCGTCCAGTGACCCCCACCAGACACAACATCGTGCCCTTGGCCCGTCTATGCGTCTTTGTCAGACCCTGCGTGTAGAAACTAACGAACGGGCCCGTTGGCATCGAGCCCTGCTACTGACATACGTGAGGTGCAGTGTGGCGATGGCGCTGGCGGGCGGAGCCGCGGACAAGCTCGGCAACGGCTACGAACGCCGGTTCACTGTCCTGGCCATGATCGACATTTTGATGGGGCGCGCCGACTCCCTCCGCGTGGAAGTGCCTGGAGATGCCGGAGCGGGAGCGGAGTTTCGGCTGCGAGCAGGCTCGAGTTGCACCTGGACTCAGTCGAAACGGCAGAGGAGCGCCGGCGCCTGGACAATGAACTCGCTCCTGAAGGAGAAGTTTCTTCAAGACTGGTTGCCGAAGCTACAAGCCGGAGACAATTGCATATTCTCGTCCACAACGAGCGCTGACGAACTACGCCAGCTCTGCGGCGGCGCTCGTGATGCCATTGACCGAGAAGAGTTCGAGTCCGAATTCCTCAAGTCTGGGCGCAGAAAGAGGTTCGAGACCCTCAAGGCTGCATGGGGTGGCATTGGCAGCGGCGAGGCGCACCAACTGCTGCGCCTCATCAAGGTTGACACCATCGACGATGAACGCCTTGATCAGCAAATCGACACCTCGCTACTCATCCTGGTTTCAGGGAATGTCAAAGCGGCCCGAAGAGTGCTGCTGCAATACGCGGACGAGATCATCCATCAGGAAGTATCTGCTGACGAAATCTGGGACTTCCTTCAGGATAACGGGATTGAGAAGGCAGGACGGATCGTCTCGACGCACTCTTCCACACCGGCAAGCTCGGAAGATCGTTGGCTTTCCGAGCGACTTGACCGACTGCCTGTGGTCGCACACGGCAGGATCGGGGCGGCTGTGGCTACAGACGAACGCAGTGCTCGGAGGCTCGTCAGGCTGCTGACGGACGAGCAAACGCCACAGGCGGTCCTGACGGAATGGATGGAGCAACGGCCTGCATGGCTTGCCCAGTCGGACTGGGATACCCAGCTTGCCACTGCCGAACTGGCAGGTGCCTATGGAGTTCATAGACTTCAAGCAGAGATTTTTTCCGAGCTTGTTGAGCAAGGATTCCCACCTAAGCAGCTCTGGACGGCTCGTACAGTATTCACGCTCACCTCGGCGGGTGACCACTCCGCGTCTGCCGAGCTGCTGGCGCAGGCTCTGCCATCAGGTCTAACCGAGCACCCTTACGCCCGCGCAGTAGCGGCGCTTTTCGAGTCCCGCCTCAATGACGCGCTTCGGGAAATTCGCACATGGACGCCGGATGACCCAGCTGATCGAGCAGCTAAGGCGTTGTTGTCTATCCAGATAGCACTGGGCAATCCTAACGACGATGCAATTGAGCCCGAAGCATTCCACCAAGCACTGTCAATATCGAAGAAGCTACTGGAAGAGGAATGGCTGGGCGGCGTAGCGTTGTGGCGGTCTCGCATGCTGACACTTCGAGCTCGTCAACGAGGTTCCAAGATCCTCTTTGGAGACCTGCGCGAAGCGCAGGAGATCGCACTTCGTGTACGAGATGATCGGCGCCGATTCCGCGGCGACAGCGCCGCTGCTGCCGCCGCGTCATGCGAAGCGGCTGGGATACGTGGAGACCTCGACTTTGTGCTGCGCACAGGTCTGCCAACCGATCTAGGTGGTACCGCAACCGCTGAAGAGTTCAGGCACACTGACGTTGCCCAGCAAGTCGCACTGGCAGCGTTGCAGCTCCGAAAGTTTGACATCGCTGAGCTGGCCACGGCCAATGTCACTTCTGCTTTCCACCGAAAGCTAATCGAGGCTCTGAGCGCCCAGGTCCGACGGGAAGACAGCACGCCGTTCTGGCGCGAAGCTGTCGATCTCGCCGCTGACAACTACACCTACCTCGTCCAAGCATTGAGCGGCCTGGCCAGGACCGGAGCAGCTGACCTCCCCAGACTGGACGACCTGAGGGAGATACATCCGCAAGCAGCCGCAGAGATTCAAGCGGCCGCCGAAATTCATGCTGGAAACTACGACCGCTCGGTTGCATCGCTACGAGTCCAACGCCACGAATCCATTACAGCCGCAATGACCCTCGCAGACGCCTACGGCTCCATAGGTGAGATCGACTCTGCGGCAGAAACACTCCTGGACGCTGCCGATGACTTCAGCGACCCCCACCTTCGCCTTCAGGCAGCGATGGTCCTCGCCGGCGCGGGGCAGACGGAACGAGCTAGTAAATTGGTCTCCACTCTGATTCAGAGCAGAGACCTCGACTGGCCTGAGTTCGTTGACGTATTGAGGTTTGCAGCTCAACTTGCGCTCGACGAGCCCAACCTTGACCTCGCCATCGCCTATAGCCGGCAGATCCTTCAGGAGAATCCGAGCGACAGCTCGACTCGATGGGTCCTCATCAACAGCCTCATGGTCCTGGACCACATGACGGACGCATGGGATGCCCTGCTGGCCTCACCAGTACAGCTACAGCCCGAAACCCGCTCACACGCTCAGATGTGGGCGGAGCTTCATCGGCGATTCGCCGATCCCGCTACCACGATCCGCGGCTGCCTGGACCTTCTCAGAAAGTTTCGCGGTGACGAGGAGGTCAGCGCTTTCGTTCTGTGGTCCATCATGATGCAGCAACCCACCGACGATCCCATTCCGGCAGAGCTCCTCGGCGAATACCACCAAGAACTCGAGTCGTTCTTCGAGCGGTGGCCGGAAAGCCCCCGCCTGCGCCGTATTCGCACCGAGGACGACGAGCTTCTTATCAAGGCGCTCACCGACTCGGTGCGACCTACTCCAGAACGACTGGCCGAACGCAATCGCCTCACCCGCCAGTTCTACCGCGGTGAGAAGCCGCTCATCCTGCTGGCGGAGTACACGGGACGGACCTACTGCGACGTGCTGATCCGCAGAGGTACCGGCGTCCTCCCTATGGTTCATCCAGACACTCGCGAGTCGTTGCTGTGCCGCGAGACTGTACGCAATTCTGCCAATCGTGACGTCGCGATCGACGCCTCGAGCATCGTGGTGCTCAACACTCTTCCAGCAGAGATCCGTGAAGCCGCCCTGGCAGTCTTTCGTCGTGGCATTACAACCGAGGAAGTGGCGCGCGATGCGCGCCAGTACGACGAGGCTCTCAGTCGCCAGAGTGGAACGCTCTACTACAACGCGGACGCGGATGCGCCTGGAGTGACGGAACTTACCGAGGAACAGGTAACTGCCGCCAGAGCGAGCCTGACTGCGGCACAGTCTCTGATCACCAGACTGCGGCGCGAGCCGATACGGCCCAACGTGGATCACGAGCGCCTTCGACTCAACGTTCACGCCTCAGTGGTGCAGCTTAGCGTGAGCAAAAGAATTGCGGTGTGGTGTGACGATTCCGCGGCCCGCGTGGTGATCCGCGACCTTGGCGTGCCCACGTTCTCAACCTTGGCGGTTCTTGAACATCTTCTAAAAGAAAAAATTCTGAGCACAACCAGGTTCGACGCCGTACTCGATACCTTTGTTCAGGAACGTATCGGCAACCCGAATCTGGAATTTCCGCGGATCATCAAGATTGCCCGCCAGGAAGACTGGCAGGCAGGCAGCGCCGCGTCGAGTCTCATGCAGCCCCAAGCTTGGGTTGACATCGCCGACACGACGACGCTTACTAGCAACGTCCTGCGGGCTTGCCAACGAGAGAAGCCTGATCAAGTCGCCGCTTGGCTATACGCGGCAGTATTCGGCTCGGTGATGCACTGTCCCAATACTCGTGCCGCTATCGAGATTGGCTCCTTGCTCCTCGCAGGAAACCTCCTGTCGCTCTGCGCCCGCGGCCAATCCGCTCGCGACATGGTCTCTGCAACAAGGGCAGCCGTCAGAGCAGCTCTGCCGGTCGATAATCCAGCCAACATTCCCACTGACCCTCTTCCTGCGACGGCAAGGCACATGCGGACGTTGCTTCTCCGTGATGCCGGTGTCAGTGCCAACCATGTCTTCCCGAGCATCCTCGATTGTCTCAGCGAGCTTGACAGCCAAGATCTAAGAACCGTGACGGAAGCGCTCCTCGCCAAAGACGACTGATCCGCGACCGACGGTCCACCAAGAACATCTGCTTCGCGCCAACCGTCGAGCCACCACCAGACGCGGAGCCCTGGATCAGCGATCGGCTGCAGCTCAGGCGATCAGGATCGCTGCTTGATCGGCGTCGTCAGCTCGATCACTGTCATGTCGCGCCGCACCGACCTGCTCGTCATACTCGGATCGAATGATCTTGACGAACTGCCGCGCACGCGTGGTGCCTGTGCCAAGCCTGGCGCATCAAGGACCACATCGAAGGGAGAAACTCGCGAGATGCCACAGAACGATCCTAGCGAAACCCGCGAAGGGGAACTTTCGGCGGCTGGAGAATCTTCTGTGTTCAGGAGGGAGCTGACCGGTTGGCTAGGCCTCTTATTCGCAGGCATTCCAGCCCTGGTGACAACTTCACAGCTGGTCGTTGTCAGCCACTTTGACCCGCATAACATATCGATCATAGTGAGCAGCCTGAACATCCCTACAGCGTTCTTGAACGTGCTCTTTCAGATCTTGCCAGCCTTACTTTCAATGTCACTTTTTGTGGTACTGCAACTAGGGTCGATTGGAACCTTGCCCGCCAGGAGGGCAATTCCTGCGGGTCTCATCGGACTCGCCTTGGCAGCCATACTGACGCCTCGATCGTCTTTTTTCCTACTCACGTTGGCCGTCGCTGTTAACATTGCTCAGATTGCAACCTCAACCGGCCCGGAAAATAGAGTAAGTAAGCGTGGAGCGCACGCTTTGACATCCCCGCAGGATCGCAAGACCCGACGATATCTAACCGCTTCACTAGTTGCTGGACTTGCCATCACAATGATCCACGAAGGAGGCGGAAGCGGCATATGGCTTCCGCATGAAATTATCTACCTCAAGAACGGTCAGCACCACCTGGTACATGTACTACAAAACAATGATCACGACATCATCGCACTCGGGGCGCATGATGAGAATGTATTCACAGTCAGGCAAGATGATATTACTGGACGAAGGATCTGCACCGCAAAGGAACCTCCCATGCCAGCTGTGAACCTTCTCGGAATAGGTAAACACAGCTTCGTAGGCCCATGTTGAGCGCAGCAGCGACCCTCGGCCGGGTCCGGACGGCAGTCACGTATAGGTCGGCCTTCCTGCACAAAAAGCCGAAACTGCAGTGAATCCCGGCGCCTTGGATGGCGGATCATTACTATAAGGTGGAGATTCACATCCACGAGAAGTCGTTAGCAGGCATTTGCGGATTTCTTCCGCCTTCTTGATTGCATCCGGCGTCCCCACGCTCCAATCATTCCCTGTGCACGCGCGTAACGAATTGCCCGTAACCACTGGCGTTGACCCGATCTGCGTCCGACAACAGGCTCACTTCAGGACCCACCACCCCAGTGCACCCGCTATCAGCGTGAGACCGATCAGGAGCCCTCGTCGTCGCGTCATGGTCTGAACATCGTCACTTTGGTGCAGATCGTCACGCCGTGCAGAGATTGCGCGGGATCTATGTCTGGCATCTGCGACTTTGCTTCCGGCGGTGTTCGTGTCAGAAGAGGTCACGTCAACTATCCGGTGGCGACGTCGCAACCCCATCCAACCTCTGGCCTCGATGAGGGGGATCAACAGCCTCGGGCCGTCGCAGAGCTGGCTGATGCGAGCCGCTGCGTCAAAACAGTGCCATGACACCGGATGCGAGCAACGCCGTCTGCGAGGTGACCAGCGACGAGACTTGGGCCCGTCAGGTGGCATTCGCGCGGCGAACGCAGTCGGCTCAGAGCGCCTCAGCCCGATCAGCCGCGCGCCGTCGACAACGAGATGATCAGCAGGCGTCCTCCGCACCACTTGGTTGGGTCGGTAACACGAGCCCGCGGTCCTGCGACCTATCGTCACAGCGTCGACCGTACGACCGCAGGTGGTGAGGGTGATGCGGCAGGCAGTTGTCGTCATCCATGGCATGGGCGAGCAGAGAGCGATGGACTTTCTGCGAAGCTTCGTCAAGGCGGCCCTGTGGTCGCCGCCGGACCCCAAGCAGAAGGGCCAAGCGAAGGCTCAGTACTGGTCTAAGCCGGACCAGATGTCGGAACTCTTCGAGGTGCGCAAGTTTCACGCACCTGAGAACGACAAGCGACCAGGAACCGACTTCTACGAGTACTACTGGGCACACCACATGGAGGGAAACCTTCCAACCCATCTGTGGACGCTCGTGCGTACGCTGCTCCTCCGCTGGAAAGTGTCCGGAAGTCTGCGCTTGATGTGGGTCCTCGGCTGGCTGACGGTGCTGGTGTTGCTTGGCGCCCTCGCCCTCAGCGCGAACGCCTTGTCCACACAGGACGGGCTGACCCTGGCCATCGTGCTCGGCGCGATCGGACTGACGGGACTTGGAAGGCTCGTTGTCCGTGCATTGATCCGCGTCGTGGTTCAAGGCTTCGCGGTCTCACATTTCGGCGACGTGGCACGGTATCTAGACCGCTCGCCTCGAAACGTGGCTGTACGCCAGAAGATCCGCGCCGAAGCGGTCGAATTGATCCGGCGGATCCACAAATCCGGTCGGTACGACCGCGTTGTCGTCGTCGGGCACAGTCTCGGCAGCATCATCGGATACGACGCTCTCTGCTTCCTGTATCCAGACTTCAACAGTCAGCACGGCAGCCCTGAAAATCCGCAGGTCAAGGCAACCAACGCGCTCTACCTGAAGGGCGAAGCGTTGGTGAAAACTCCCCCGACCACAGATCTGGACTCATACCGCGAAGCACAACGAGAAGCCTGGCTGGAACAGCGCCGCAACGGCAACCCATGGCTGGTGACGGACTTCGTGAGCCTGGGTAGTCCACTCAGTCATGCCGACATGCTGTTCGCTCGCCGTCGGACGACCCTGAAAGTTCGTATAGACGACCGTGAACTGCCGACCTCACCTCCCGTCCCGGACACGCACGAGGACGGCAAGGGCTACGGCTACGAGCGCAAGTACAACAAGTCGGGCGGAGAACGCAAGATTCGGCTCCTACATCACGCCGCGCTGTTCGGCGTCACCAGGTGGACCAACATCTTCTTCCCGGCCCGCAAAGGCATGTTCGGTGACTGGTTCGCGGGGCCTGTCGCGAAGGTCTTCGGCGCTGGGGTCGAGGACGTCGGCATCAACAGCGGACCGTTGACACGGTTCGTACCTGTGCTCCCGCACATCTTGTACTTCAGCAAGCCGGACCAACCTGCCAACGTCGGGTCAGCGGCCGGCAACGCTCTGCGAAAGGCACTCAACCTGGACTCCAAAGCTTGGCTAGGACGCCTTGACGACGAAGAGCAGGCAGGCAGCGAGGCTGGTTCGCAGGAAGCAGATGATCGCGGCGACCAGCCTGAAGAACTCGAACGAGCGACTTGACTGACGCCGGATCGAGGCACCGCCCCTCGGAGGGTCTACCACCGATAGCCCTCTGGCACCATCACACCCTCGGCCAAGGACACGATCACCTAGCTCAAGACCTGTCTACCGAACGGCTGCTCGCTGGTCGTGGATTCCATTGGTCAGCACAGCCTTGCCCATGAACCTCCAACGAGCCAAGTAGGCCGTCGCAGTGAGCGTCATGCAGCGTCCGGGTCGGGAGATCGGTGTATCGCCATCCTGAGCGGCTTCAGGGTCAACAGCATCTCCGCCGTGATGCCGGCGGGCCGGCACACCTCGCAGCTCGCCCGCATGCCGTGGCGATCGCAATGGTGACAGCCATCTATGAACGCCAACACCCGATTCAGGTCCGCGCCGCCATCCCGGGCGATCGAACGCAGAAGCGCGTGTATGCCCTCCAAGTCTCGTGCGAAGGTCGAACTGGGCGAACGAGCCGAAAGCGCCTCTGTGTCCATTTGAGACGATACTTGCGGCTTGCCAACCGATGCAGTTCGACCTCGAACGCTCCATAACCGCCAAATGCCTCGGGTTGTGGAACCTGTGAACCACCGTACTGTTGGATCATGAGAGCAGATCACGAACGCTCGTTCGGGACCGAGTCCAAGATCGACTTGGGCTGCCACTCAACCACGGGTGGATGTGCGCTATCCGATGCAGTTGCCCAGGACAGCTGCTGGGGCACGCGCTAATGCCATATTTTGCCAGGTTGGAGCCAGTGGGCAGCTTGAGCGGCGCTAATCGCTAGTTCCTTCACGTATACCTTTCCGTCTCGCTCGCCAGCCCAGGCCGTCCGGCGGCGCGCGGTGGCAGGCAGGCCCAGTCGACGTTGTCGGCAGGTGATCGGCTCTCCTGGTTCCTTCTCGATCCGCCGCCCGCAGAGCCAGTAGTTGATGCGGCGATGGACTACCTGAATTTCCCGCAGGCCTTGTCAACTCCGAACGCTCACATCACGTGCTCGCCTAGGGGCAAGACCTCATCACGCCACCGGGACCGGATCTGCCCCCTGCGACCGGCTGAACTCGTCAAGATCTGGATCAGGTGCAAGGCGAGTTTGGTACTCCGCGCGAACGATCTTGACGAGCTGTCGAGCAGGCGCGGCACCGATACCCAACCAGACGCGCAGAGTCTCCGCAGAGATCGGTTTCTGGTGGGCGGACCGATGAGCCGCATCCGCCTGACGTGCCTCGTCGAGACACTGCTCCAGCGGACGGCTCCGAGCCCGCGTCTGATTACGCATCCGCGAGTCCGATCCGAATCCGCCCTTTGCCTCGTTCTCAAGTTTCACGATGCGCTGCTCCATGCCACGATTCCGCGGCACGGCGGCGGCCTCCGACAGGTTGGCAGCGCCGATTGCTTGCAAGAATCCAGGACCGACCTCTGCCCAGCCGATCAGGAGCACGGGCCCAACGGCATCGAACGCCGCCTTGCCGTACTCGCCGGCGACGATCGGGTCTGCCACGTTCAACGCCAAGGTGACCAGGCTCGCGAAGATCAGCAGCCGCCGCGCTGGACGTAGAACCTCGATAGGGGCATTGATGAGCGCGAGATGCCGAATGCCCAACAGAAGGCCGAGGATCGAGAGGTCCACCGCAGGCGCGACGAGCGGCGCCACCCAAACCGGCACGCCGAGGCGGAGGCCAAGGCTCAGCACGTTGCCGAACCCGAACAAGAAGGTCAGCCCCACGACCGCAGCCATGATCCACGTAACCGCACGAACGACCAGGCCACCTGCACCGCGCTCCACCTGGCGGTTCATCGCCCACCCCGCGGCTCGTCCACGACGAAGCTGGTCTCAAGTACCAACTTGCCGGTCAGACGCTTGGCCGAAGTGGTGAGCAGGTCTGCGTGGTGCCTTGCCGGGGGTTCGAACCTGCGCACACCGCAACGATTAGGGACTGCGATCACTGCGACCGTCGGTCCTGCAGGTACCAATCGCCCGCAGGATCAGGCCATACGAGCCGGTCGCTCACCCTGAGGATTAGCGAGCAGACGATCGCCATAACCTCGACCTTGACGGTTGCCTGCCAGTCGTCCCTCAGCGGTCCTACCAGTTGTGCGTCTTGCGCCGGATGTCCGACTGCTCTCGAAGTAGTAGCTGGCCCGCAGCACACCGCTCGCGGCGCGCTCTAGGTGACCAAGGCCGCGGTAGTTGGTCTGCGCGATGCCGTAGGTGAAGCCCTGCGGCATCGTTGATGCTCATACGGATACTTTCGATCACCACCACCGACCGAGCGTCTTTGTGTCCGTGGTGACACCCTCGACGTCAGTGAATTCATCATGCTGGACTCGGCTAAAATCCGCGCCACGAACGTCTGCGCCATTAAGGGTTGCGCTTCTGAGGTCCGCGTCTCTGAGGTTTGCGCCGTTGAGGTGTGTGTCTGTGAGCGCTGCAGCGAAGAGATCTGCGCTGCCCAATTTCGTACCATTGAGGTACGCACCATCGAGGTGTGCGCCGCGGAGGTCCACGAACCAGAGCTCTGCACCGCTGAGGTCTGCGCCATCGAGGTACGCGCCCGCAAACTGCGCCTTGTAGACATTCGTGCCGAAGCCACCACTGGGTAAGTGAGTGATGCGCGCGTTACGTAGGCACGTTCCGCGCAGGTCGACCAAAGCCCGGTTATCACGCCCACTGTCGCGGCGGCTTAGAACCGCAAGGGCCGCGTGGACATCAGGATGAGGAGGTAGGTCTGGGCAGGAACTCCGATCACGGCTGGCAATCGTCGGCGCTGCGGCGTTGGTACGGATAAAGGCGGAGAGGACTTCGACAATGGTGGCTTGATCACGGGGAGAGTCTCGCGCCAAGCGCTCAAGGCTGTAGATGGCGCCGAGGCGGGCCTGCAAGTGGTCGGTGCCTGCCTTATCGAGTTGCTCGACCGCTTTGGTGTACCGGTCGGTGAAGTGGCCTTGTTCGGTCACCGCATTCTGAGCCTGCGTAGCCTTGAGCGCCAGACTCGTGAACACCAACGCTCCTACTGCGGTGAAGGCGGTGATCATCGTCGTGATCATGGACGTGATTGAAGTGATCATTGACCAGTTCATGGCCTTCCACTCCCGATAAGTCGACAATGGTCTCTTCAGACCAGTTCGGCCATGACGCCTACGCGGAGCAGGTAATCGTGATGAGGCAGAGGCGAGTTTTCTACGATGGATCGGAGTCATACCTATAGGTTCGCCACCTAGTCGATGTTCGTCACTACGCGTTTGACCGACCCCACACTCGCTCAGGCTTTGGCGAGTACAGGCCCAACGCCTGACCAGTCCTCCGAGCGAACCGCCCTTACTAGCCTTCTCGACCTTGCGGAGCCGACGTGGAGCCGTTGACGAAGCGCCTCTGCCGAAATCGGCCGGTGGTGGAGTTCGCGATGCCGGATGTCCTCGCGCCTCGCCCGCTCGAGCAGCTCGTCTTGTACGACCGCGGGAGCAGCGGGTTCGTCGGCCGGTCGACCAGTGGGTAGTTCCTCGACGACAGAATCGACCTCTTGGTCGCCCACTGGAGCGGGTGCAGTCATCCGTGTGAGAAGCGTCGGGCCGACATCGGCCCAACCGATGAGCAGAAGGGGACCGACCGCGTCGAAGGCAGCCTTGCCATACTCGCCCGCGATGATCGGATCGGCCACGTTCAGAGCGAGCGTGACCAGGCTGCAGAACAACAGCAGTCGTCGCGCTGGCCGCAACTGGCCGGGTGTGGCACCAGTCGCCGAAAGCTGGCGCAAGCCGATCAACAACCCCAGCACGGAGAGATCGACTGCGGGCGCCACGAGTGGCGCTACCCAGGTCGGCACGCCCAGCCGGAAACCAAGGCTCAGCACGTTGCCGAAGCCGAAGAGGAACGTCAGTCCGACGACGGTCGCCATGATCACGACCACGGCCCGGCGGATCAGGTCGTCAGACATGTTCACCGATCCCCATCCGCAGCTGAGTCTCCTGAGCACGCTCCGCAGCCGCGCTCTCGCCGTAGTGGCGAGGCATGTCCTCGGAAGTCCAGCCGAGCAGCAGCATCAGGTCGCCGGTGTCGCCACCCGCGCGCTTCCACTCGTGCGCAAAGTTGTGCCGCCACCGGTGCGCGTGCACACCGGTCAGCCCGGCGGAGAGACCACGGCGCTTGATCATGATCTTGATGCCGTTGGGCTTCAGCGGCCGGCCGCCGCGGTCGGCGAGCCACAGGTCAGGTAGCTCGGCGCCCTTGTGTTTCGCGCGAGCGCGGAGGTAGCGGCTGATCGCTCGTGCGGTCTTGGGCCCGTACCGGACGCGACGGTCCTTGTTGCCCTTGCCGTGGTAGTGCACCGAGTCGGTGTCCTGGTTGAGGTCGTCGAGGCTGAGATTGCCGACCTCGGACAGGCGGGCGCCGGTGTTGTAGTAAAGCCGGATGATGGCCTCGTCACGGAGCTGGACGAAGTCCTTGCCCTTGCAGGTGCCAAGGACCTTCTTGGTGTCGTCGTCGCGGATGACGGCGATGAGCTTCTTCTGCGGCTTGGGCTGCTTCACCCGCTCCATCGGCGAACGGTCGATGTCCTCCTCGTCGAGCTGAAGCCACTTGAAGAACTGCTGCAGGCCCTTGTGCTTGTTCAGCGCTGTAGCACCCGATCGGGTCTCGATCATCCACGCCTGGAAGAACTCGATGTGCGCACGAGTCACCTCGCACGGGTCGTCGGCGGCGTCATCGGCCTCCGGGTCGGGCGAGTACTCGGCCAGGTAGCGCGCGAGCTGAGCGGCGGCCAGCAGATAGTTGTAGCGAGTGGTCTCCGGATGACTCGCGGAACGGAGTGTGCGGTCCCAGTCGCGCAGATAGCCCGTCCAGGTCTTCGAGAGACCGATTGAGAGCTTGTTCAGGTCGAGAAGAGGCATTGTGAAAGCCCTCCGAGTAAAGGGGTCGATGAGCGGCGTGCTCGACCCGGCAGAACTCGGCAAGATCACAAAAAGAGGGTCCTCGCAGTATCTGACCTGCGAGAACCCTCTTGGCCGTCGGGACGACAGGATTTGAACCTGCGACCCCTTGACCCCCAGTCAAGTGCGCTACCAAACTGCGCCACGTCCCGGCCACACTCCCGGTTCCCCGGCGTGCAGGAAGAATCCTACAACACCCTGAACGGAGATCAAAAACGGGCCCTCACAACGGCTCCGAGCTGCGGAAACAGGAGAAATACAGCGGGGACCCGGCGTACGGGTCCCCGCGTCCCTCGGTCCGACCGATCCCCCGATCCTCGACCGACAGGTAGAACTATGCGTCGGCGGTGGATCGTGCACTACCGCCGAAAGTCGAGTCTTGTCCGTCAACCTTCGACTTACCGGGCGGTAGGACGGCCGAGACGCTGAAGCCGCCGTCCGCACGATACGACGTGGTCAAGGTGCCACCGGCTAGGCGGACGCGCTCTGAGAGGCCGTGCAGGCCCGCGCCGCCGCCATCTCCCAACGAAGGCAGGTCGCCTGGGCCGTTCACCACTGAGACGCGTACGGGCGAGGAGCGGTCGACGGTCACCAGGACGGAGGCTCCTGGTGCGTGTTTCGTCACGTTGGTCAGGGCTTCTTGGACCACACGAAAGAGTGCTCGGGACACGGCAGGCGACAGGACGGTCTCACCCGTTTCGGACAGGGTTACGGCGACGCCTGCCACTCGGGCTCGGTCTACCAGCTCGGCCAGCGACGCATACGACGTGTCGGAGTTCAGCAGGCCCAGCGCCGCGCGCATCTCGGACAAGGATTCCTTTGCCAGGGCACGTAAGCGCTGGGCTGTCTCGCGGACGGCCGGGTCCGAGGCGGTGGCGGCCAAAGCGGCGGACTCCACTGCGATCAAGGTCGCGTGGTGGCCCACGGCGTCGTGGATTTCGCGGGCTATTCGGGCTCGTTCGGCGGCTCGGGCTGAGGTTTCCTGGGCTTCCAGTTCGGCGGCACGGGCTCGGCGGGTTTCGTAGAGCGACTGGGTCAGTTCCTTGCGCGTTGTCACCAGAGCGCCCAGAGCTGTAGGAGCCGCGGCCAGGCCGAAGGCGAACGCAGTGGCCAAGAGCAAAGGCCCAAGAGGGATGTCCTCGGTCAGGAGGACGGGGGCGATTGCGGCCACGGTCAGGAGGAGGACCCAGAACACCTGGACCGGGATGGATTTTTCCTTGCGGCCCAAGCGGAATTGGGCCACCAGAGCCGGAGCCCAGCCGAGTCCGCCGGCTACCGCGGGGACGCACAGCAAAGAGGCCAGCCATGGCCAACGCAACCGCAGGGGCAGCAACAACGAAGCACCGACCGCGGTCCAGAAAGACCATGGGAAAGGACGGTCTTGGGTCAGCAGCACGACTCCCGTGGTGATGCCCACGGTGAGGACCTCGCGCAGAACAGGTTTCACCACACACCGACCTGGTGCGCGACGAGAGCCGCCTGCACCCGGTTCTCCACGCCGAGTTTGGTCAACACGGTTGAGACGTAGCTCTTCACGGTGGCCTCGGACAGGCAGAGCTCGTCGGCGATCGAGTGGTTCGAGCGGCCGCCGGCCAGGAGCTCCAGCACCTGGCGTTCGCGGGCGGACAGCGAGTCGAGCTGTCTATTGGCTCGAAACCCACGCAGCCGAGGCAGGAGCCGGGCCGTGATGCGCGGGTCCAACACCGCCCCACCAGCCGCGAGATCCACTACGGCGCGGACCAGGGCCTCGGGCTCGGCGTCCTTCAGCAGGAAGCCCTGGGCGCCCAGGTCCAGGGCTGTCGCCACGTAGTCGTCCAGGTCGAACGTGGTCAGGACCGCGATGGCGGGCGGGGTGGCCCAGGTGCGCAGGCGGCGGACCGCTTCCAGGCCGTCGACGCCCGGCATCTGGACGTCGACCAGCACCACGTCCGGCAGATGGGCCAGCACCACGTCGATCAGCTCGGCGCCGTCGGCGGCCTCGCCGACCACCGAGACTCGCCCGTCGGCTTCCAGGAGGACCTTCAGGCCCCGCCGCAGCAGGGCCTCGTCGTCGGCTAGGACTACTCGTACGGCCACGAACCCAACCAACCGCACCTCATGCCAAAGGGCAACTAGATCACCCAAGTACTACTTCTTCGACGCGCCCGCCTTCTTCTTCTCGCGCACGCGCACGGAGATGCGGACCGGGCTGCCCTCGAAGCCGAACTCCTCGCGGAGCTTGCGCTCGATGAAGCGGCGGTAGGACGCCTCCAGGAAGCCGGTCGTGAACAGCACGAACGTCGGCGGGCGGGTCGAGGCCTGGGTCGCGAACAGCACCTTGGGCTGCTTGCCGCCACGCACGGGCGGCGGGGTCGCGGCGATCAGGTCCGACAGCCACTGGTTCAGGCGGCCCGTGGGAACGCGCGTGTCCCACGAGTTCAAAGCCGTGCGCAAAGAAGGCGCCAGCTTGTGGACCGCGCGGCCGGTCAGGGCCGAGATGTTCACGCGATCGGCCCACGGCACGCGCACGAGGCCGCGTTCGAGCTCGCGGACCATCTCGTTGCGGCGGTCCTCGTCGACCAGGTCCCACTTGTTGAACGCCAGCACGCACGCGCGGCCCGACTCGACGACCATGGTCAGAACGCGCAGGTCCTGTTCGGACAACGGCTCGTGCGCGTCCAGCAGCACGATCGCCACCTCGGCGGTCTCGATCGCCGACTTGGTGCGCAGCGACGCGTAGTACTCCGCGCCGCTCTCGAACTTCACCCGCTTGCGCAGGCCGGCGGTGTCGACGAAGCGCCAGATCTCGCCGTCCAGCTCGACCAGCGAGTCGACCGGGTCGACGGTGGTGCCGGCGACCGAGTCGACGACCGAGCGGTTCTCGCCCGTCAGGCGGTTCAGCAGCGACGACTTGCCGACGTTCGGCTTGCCGACCAAAGCCACGCGACGAGGGCCACCGGCGCCGCCGCGGAAGTCGTCGCGCGGCGTCTCGGGCAGCTTCGCCAGGATCACGTCGAGCAGGTCACCGGAGCCGCGGCCGTGCAGACCGGACACCGGGAACGGCTCGCCCAGGCCCAACGACCACAGCGACGCCACGTCGGCCATGAGCCGCTCGTCGTCCACCTTGGACGCGCAGAGGATCACGGGCTTCTTCGAGCGGCGCAGAACGCGAGCAACGGCCTCTTCCGTGGTCGTCGCGCCCACCGTCGCGTCCACGACCACGAGGATCACGTCCGCGGTCGCCATCGCGAGCTCGGCCTGCTGCGCCACGGCGGCCTGCAGGCCCTGCGCGTCCGGCTCCCAGCCGCCCGTGTCGACCACGGTGAACTTGCGGCCGTTCCACAGCGCGTCGTACGCCACTCGGTCACGCGTCACGCCGGGCACGTCCTGCACCACGGCCTCACGACGGCCGATGATGCGGTTGACCAGCGTGGACTTGCCGACGTTCGGCCGCCCGACCACCGCGAGCACCGGCTGCGGCGGCGTGGCCTCCTCGTCCTCCGAGGAAAGGTCGTCGAAGGCTGACCAGTCGGCCTCGTCCTCCCAGGTGCCGTCCAGGTCCGTCATCGTCTTCCCTCACTCACACGAAGTCCATCAAGTTCGGCGACCAGTGTCGCCAGGCGGTCGCGCACCTGCTCGGTGGCAACGCCGAGAGCGGCCTTCCCCTTCCCCTCAGGGAGGTGGAACGGCTCACCTATCAGCACGTCGACCTCAGGCCGCCAGCCCTTGGCCTCGAAAGTCCCGCGGCACGCGATCGGCAGCACCACCGCACCGCCCACTCGCGCCAGCCACGCCGCACCGTTCTGCGCCGAGGCCACGTCGCCCTCTCCGCGCGTGCCCTCGGGAAAGATCCCGATCACGCCACCGGCCTTGAGCACGGCCAACGCGCTGGTCAGCGCGGTGCGATCGGCTTCTCCCCGACGAACGGGGATCTGTCCGATCTTCGCGAGCAGGTAGCCCACAATGCCCTTGAACATCTCCTGCTTGATCAGAAACGTCACGCGCCGGGGCACAACGCCGAACAGGATCGGTCCATCAGCCATCGAGCTGTGGTTGGCGACGACGACCACGCCGCCGCTCAAGGGTACGCGGTCGCGCCCGTGCACCCGAATCCGGAACTGCCACGCGTACGGCACGCGCGCGATCCAGCGTCCGAAGTCGAACAGCCACCCCAGACTCCCGGAGGGAACGCTCACCCTGTCACCCGCAGCCCACGGCGTTCGACGAGGTCCAGCAGCGCGTCCACAGTGCCCGCGAGATCCAGAAGAGTGTTGTCGACGACCACGGCGTCGTCAGCGGCCTTCAACGGCGACACCGCGCGCGACGAGTCGTAGTTGTCGCGGCGCTGGATGTCCTTCAGCACCACGTCCACAGTGGACTCACGGCTGGCCGCGTTGTCCTGCTTCGTCCTGCGTTGTGCCCGAGCGTCGGCCGACGCCGTCAGGTACACCTTCAGCGGCGCGTCCGGCGACACGACGGTGCCGATGTCCCGGCCTTCGACGACGATCCCGCCGACGTGGTCGACAGCGTCCGCGATGATCGCCCGCTGCTGCGCCACGAGCAGCTCTCGCACGTGCGCCGTGGCCGACACCGGCGACACGGCCAGCGTCACCTCGGGTCCGCGGATCTCCACCGACACGTCGTCGCCGTCCAGCGTGATGCCGGGCGCCGACGGGTCGGTGCCCACGACGAGCTTCGCGCCCTCGGCGACCTCGTTGACCGCGGCCTCGTCCGCCGGGTCGACCCCGGCGCGCAGCACGGCCACCGTCACGGCCCGGTACATCGAGCCGGTGTCGAGGTAGCGCGCGTCCAGCGCCATCGCCAGGCGCTTCGCCACGGTGGACTTCCCGGTGCCGGAAGGTCCGTCGAGAGCCACCACACCGCGCAACTGACCCTGGCCCACCACAGCTCCCTCCGAGACGCCCACGGTCGACCATTGTGCCTGGTGCGGAGGCTCACACAGGCAGCGGGACGGTTCTAGCGGAGAAACTCCGGAAGATCGTCGGGCGAGAACCCCTCTGCAACGGCAGCGGAGTAGCGCTTCCACGCGATCTCCGGATGACGCTCCATCACCTCGTCGATCGACGCCGGTACCAGCGCCGAAACCGAAACGTCGAACAACTGTCCCTTCGGCGCGGTCAAATCGCTCACGCTCTCCGAAATCTGGAGGAGCGAATCCGGTCCGACGTAAATCCGGACATCCATCGACGGGCACGGCAACGCCGGCAACGGAAGAGCGCGATAGCCGGAAACAATTCCGGACAACCGCTCCACCGGAACAGCGCGAGCCGAGCACTGATCAGCAGCCCCGATCGCGGACTCCAGCACAGTCACGTGCAGTAGGAACTCGGAAAGAGACTCCTGGACGGGCACCCAATCCGAGTCCACCTCCCTGGCGAACACCGGCGGATCATCCTCGGAAACGGATACACCGAACTCCCAGGAATCCGATCCATCAGCCCAGAAGATCAGCTTTCCGGCCTCGAGCTCAGGAGGATCCAGCGGCCCGCTGACCCCGAAGAGGTCGGCAGACCACCGGGAGACGAGCTCGGACCAGGCCTTCAGCGCCGCCGGTGCGTCCACAGGCAGACGGCGAGCCGGTAGGTCCGGCTCGCCGTGCCATCTCCTCAGAAACCTTTCGACACTTTCGCCGGATATCGAAAGAAGTTCTTCCACCCGACCATTATGCCCTAGTTCGCGTTACCGATGAACTTCGCCAACGGCCTTCCGTTCATGTACACCCACATCTGCACCCCTTCCGGAAGCATGTCCTCGAGGTTGGCAGCACATCCGTTGGGCCCTGTGCACATCTGGTTCTTGGCGTTCTGGACGTAAAGAACCGCCTTCCTGATCCCCGGATTGCTCCTCAGGAACGCCGCCGCGTGCGTCTCGACGTGGTCCGCGTTCTGCCTGGTCCGTCCGGGAAGGTCTTTGACCAGCTCGGAATGACCACCGGGACCGCTCGAGATCGGGAACTGCTCGGTGCCGACGTCGAGAATGCCCGTGGACCTCCGGTCGCGGTCCTTCGGCAGGTTCTTGGCCTCGTCCGCGAGGTTCGTGCCGCAGTTGTGCACCAGCAGCGGCGTCGAACCGGCGAGCGCGAAGTACGTGCTCGTCCCGTTGATCGTCAGGTCGTACGTGCGCTGCGACGCCGTGTGGGCACGCACCGCCGAGATCTGCACGAACGTCCCGGCCGCGGTCTTGAGCAGATCACCCGGCCGCAGATCACCCGCGTCCACCCAACGCCCGGCGGTCACCGACCAGAACGGGTGGTTGGCGGTCGCCATGATCTTCTCGCCGCCCACCAGCACAACGTCCACATAGGACTTGTCGTGGTCCGTGCGGATCGTGAAGTAGACCTGCTGCGCGGCCGACTTGCCGGCCTTCTCGTCGGAGGACACGACCGTGTCGCCGGACTGGACCTCCTCGATCGGCTTGGTCGAGCCGTCCGCGAGCAGCACCCGCGTGCCAGCCGGGAAGCTGTGCTTGACGCCCGGACACGTCTCGGGTTTCTTCTTGGTCGCCGCTTTCGCCTTCGCCGCCGCGGCTTTGGCACGTTCAGCGGCTTGAGCGGCGGCCTTGCGAGCCGCCTCCTCCGCCGCGGCACGGATCTTCGCCGCCTTCTCCGCCGCTGCCTTCGCGGCTGCCGCGGCCGCCGCCTTCGCCGCTTCGGCGGCCTTCTCCGCGCCCTGGATGATGGCGCGCGCCCACTTCAGCTCCTGGAAGAAGGTGACGACGGCCTTGCCCGCCTTGAAGATCGCGCCGATGATCTTCGGGGCCTTGAAGATCTTGCCCCACGGCAGCGCGCCCACGACGAGCGAGACGCACGCGCCCAGGTCGCCCTTGAGGCAGTTCATCAGGTCGTTGATCCCCAGGAACTCCATGAGGATCTGACCGCCGGCCTCCAGGATGACGTCGAGGACGCTCTTGCTCTGGATCTGCTGGGCCTTCGCCACGTCCTCCGGGCTCGGCCCGGTCGGTTCGGTGGCGCCGTTCTCCAGCGTCGTGCCACCGCCGCCACCCGCGTCGACCACCGCGCCGGTCGGGTCGGTGAACGCCAGCGGGTTGTTCTCCGCGTAGGCGTAGGCGGAGATCGCGGGCCCCGGTTGCGGCATCGGGTCGGTCGAGGTGAACCGGCCGGTGTCGGGGTTGTAGTTGCGGGCCCGCAGGTAGTAGTTGCCGTCCCCCGCGCTGGAGTCCTGGTACTGGCCGGTGAACTTCAGCGGGTTCGCCGGTCCCGCGGGGTCACCCGGCGGCAGCGTGGAGCCCTTCCGCGGGTTGCCGTACGGGTCGTAGTCATAGCCCGCCAACGGTTTTCCGTCCGGCGACAGCATGTTCGCGATGCCGCCGAGCCAGTCGTGCGTGTACGGGTGCACGCCCGCGGCCGGGTCGATCAACGCCAGCGGCTCGTCGTCCGGCCCGTAGGCGAAGGTGCGCTTCTCAAGCACCGCACCGGAAGCACCCGACGTGGTGTCCACCGCGATCTGCGGCAGCGTGCCGTTGACGTCCCACGACCAGCGCTTGGTGTTCTCGCCACTGACTCCCGCGAGCCGCAGACCCGTTGCGTCGTACGAGAACGACGTCTGCTGACCACCGGCGTTCGTGGCCGTGGCGAGCGAGTTGTCCAGGTTGTAGGTGAACTTCTCGCGACCGGCCTTGGTCTGGTTGCCGTTGAGGTCGTAGTCGTAGTCCGTGATCGTCGGGAGACCACCACGCGGATCGAAGATCTTCTTGGTGAGCTGGTTCGCCGCGTCGTAGTGGTACCGCGTCAGATCCTCGCCCGCGGTGCCGGACCTCTTCTGCGACAACCGGTTGCCGACCAGGTCGTACTCGTAGTCGATCCGGCCTGCCGACGGCGTGTGCTTGCCGCAGTCCGCCGCCGCGTAGCACGCCGACGTCACGCGGTCCGCTTCGTCGTAGGAGTACGCGACGGACTCGGTCACGCCTCCACGGGTGGTGTCGACCTTCGTCGGGTTGCCGACCGGGTCCAGCGTCAGCTTGTAGGCGGAGACCGGATCCTGCACGTCCGGCCGCGCGGGCCCGACCCGCTCGGTGCCGATGGCCGTCAACCGTCCAGCGTCGTCGTACGCCCGGTTCTCCGTCAGCCCCGTGCCACCGGGCAACGTCGTGCTGGTGCGCCGTCCGGCCACGTCGTAGCCGAAGTTCCACGTCGCACCCGCCGCGGAGACGCTGGTGACCCGCCCGTCCTTGTCGTAGTCCGACGTGACGCGCGTGCCGTCCGGGTACTCGCGGCTCTTGATGTCACCGCGGACGTCGTACTCGTAGTTGAACGTCTCGGTGCGGCCACCCGCTTCACGCCGAAGAACCTTCTTGATCTGGTCCTCGTCGTCGTAGGTGACCTCGCGGACGCCCAACGGGTCGCCGTAGGACGTGACGCGGTCCTTGGCGTCGTAACCCCATGTGTACGCATGGCCTTCAGTGCCCAAAGCACGCCGTTCGCGCCGGTTCACGATGTCGTAGGTGTTGACGATCGTGCGCTTGGCCCGTTCCTCGTCGGAGATGTGCTCGCCCTGCCGGCGGGTCATCATCGTGACGAGGTTCGACTCGGCGTCGTAACCCGCTTCGACCTTGCGCCCCAACGCGTCCACCGACCCCACCGGACGCCCGGCCCGGTCGTACTCGATGCGCGAGCTGTGGAAGTTGGGGTCCCGCACCGACTTCAGCAGACCGTCTTCGTAGTAGTCGTAGACGGTGGCGTTGATGTCCGGCGCGTGCGGGTGGTACTTCGCGTCCGCCTGGTGGACGCTGTGGACCTGGTCGTCCTCCCGGTAGCGGTAACGCGTGGTGTGGTTGTTGGCGTCGGTGGCCGACGTCATGCGGTTGTTGGCGTCCCACGCCGTCGTCGTGACCTGGTCGAGCGGGTTGATCACCTTGGTGCGGTTGCCCGCCAGGTCGAACTCGACGTGGGTGGTGAACCGCTCCTTGTCCGCGCCCGCCACGTTGCCGCGCGGCTCGGTGGTCGCGACCAGCAGGCCGTCGTCGCTGTACTCCCACGTGGTCTTGCCGCCGGTCGCGTCGGTGCGACTGGTCTTGTTGCCGGCCTCGTCGTAGGTGAACTTCGAGGAGTTGCCGCCCGCGTCGGTCTGCGAGGTCTGCCGTCCGTTGCGGTCGTAGCCCATCTTGAGCTCACGGCCGAGCGTGTCGGTCGCCGAGGTGACCTGACCGTTGTTGTCGCGCTGGTTGGACGACGTCTTGTTGAGCTCGTCCACAGTGGACGTCGTGCGGTCGAGCTGGTCGACCTTGATGTCGCGGTGCACGACCTGGCCACCCGGATACGGCCGGGACATGCGGACCATGTTGTCGTTCGCGTCGTAGAGGTACGTGGTGGTGAAGTCCGCCGGGTTCGCCCCAGGCACGTTGCCTCGCGCCGACGTGGTCGACTGCAGCAGCCCCTTGGCGTTGTACTTGTACGACGTGACGAGGTCGGGACCGTCGCCGCGCATCTCGGTGCGGGTGGCCGCACGCCTGCCCGCGTTGGTGTAGGCGATCGACGACGTCTTGCGCGGGTCGATCACCGCGTCCAGGCGGCCGTTGTCGAGGTAGCGGTTCTTGACCTCGAGGCCTTCCGGGTTGATCATCGCCCGGACCCGGCCCACCTCGTCGTAGAACGTGCGGTACGAGTGGTCCTTGCCCGGTTCCTGCACCTCGACGACGCGGTCCAGCTCGTTGTAGCTCGTCTTCGTGGTGTAGTCCCAGCGGTTCGCGCCGGGGACGGTGCCGCGCGGATCGGTCTCGGTGACGCGACGGCCGGTCTTGTCGTAGCCGAGCTCGGAACGCCTGCCTTCTGGCGAGACGACGGCGGCGACCAGACCCGAGTTCTGTTGCCCCGCGGCGAAGTACTCGTACTTGGTCACCTTGCCGCGCTGGTCGGTCGTGCTGACGCGCAGACCGCGGTCGTCGTAGGCGTGGGTGATCGAGTGGTTCTCCGCGTCCGTGCTGCGGATCAGCTCGTCGAACTCGTTGTACGTGTTCTTCCAGACGTTGCCGTTCGCGTCCGTGTACTCGATCGGGTTGTTGCGCGCGTCGTACTTGGTCTTCTCGTCGAACTTCATCGGTGCCGGCGCGCGCCTGGTGACCGGGTTGCCGTTCAGGTCGTACAACGACTCGTGCTGGTTGTGGTTGCCGTTGACGACCAACGCGCGGTTCAGCGACTTGTCATAGCGGTGGTTGTCCGTGTCACCGGCGCCACGACGCGTGTACAGCAAGACGTTGCCGCGGTAGCCGTCACGGATGATCACGCCGTCCGCGTCGGTGGTGGTGGCTTCCTGCGTCTCACCGTTCCACGCGAACGACGTGGCGTTGCCCAGCGCGTCGAGCTGCCTCGTGACGCGGCCGTCGGCGCCGTACTCGTTGCGCACCAGGATGATCCGCTTGTGGTCCTGCGGGCTCTGCACCTCGGTCAACCGGCCGTCGGCGCCGTAGCCGTACTTCCACTTGAAACCGCGCGCGTCCTTGAAAACCTTCAGGCGCCCGGAATCGTCGTAGTCGTAGTACGTCTTGCGGTGGTCAGGCAGCTCGATCCAGCGGATCCGCTCGTTCTCGACCCGCACCTTCACCACGCGGCCGGACGGGTCGGTGATCTCCACGCCCTCACCGGTGTACGCGAGCTTGGTCGCGACACCGCGCGGTGTGCGGATCGCGATCAGCCGGCCTTGGCCGTCGAACTCGTGCACGATCTGCGTGAGCGTGACCAGTTCCCAACCGGTCGCGGTCTTGCGCAACGTCGACCGCACACCCGGCGGACGCTGGAAACCGCCCTCGGCGTTCTTGTAGAGCACTTGTGCGCCGTCGTCCGCGAGCACGAGAGCGCCCTGCTCGGTCGGCGTGACGCGCATGTTGTACGACCACGCCCAGCCCGGCCCGAACGGCCCCGGAATCGTCAGGCTCGACGAGTACACGCGATTCGAGGTGAACGGGATGCCGAACGACGCCATCGCGAGGTCCGGTTCGAGCCTGCTGTAGGCACCGGTCGCGGTGTTGACGCCATCACCGCGGAACGCCGGCCGCGCACCGGTGCTGCTCAGCGCCGCACCACAACCGCAGCCGGACACCTGCTCGATCGGCAGCGGATCCGGCAGCTCCGTGGTGCGCGGCCTGCTCGCCGGACTCGGCGCCGACACGAGCTCGCCGCCCTCGTCGAGCACCGCGGCGATCGTGACGAAGTAGTCCTTCTCGCGGTCGAGCACCCAGCCGTCCGCAGCGCCGAACGACCGGCAGAACTGCCGCACCGCTCCACATCGGACGTTCAGATCGGATCGCGGCAACGTCGTCGAGGCCTGCTCGGTTCCACTGCCCGCCTCGAAAACCCTGACGCGCCACGACTGCCACGGCCGCGGGTCGTCCTTGACGTCGAAGTAGGCCACCAGCGACGTGTCGCCGAGCACGAACCCCGAACGCAGGTCGACGTTCGCGAAGACCTCGTCGACCTCGGCCTTGACCTGCGCGATTCTGGCTTTGTCCACCTTGGCCGGTCCGCCGCCGGCCTTGATCCCTTGTGGCACAACGGGTGGCCACTTGTCCGGTGACACCGCCTCGTCCGGCCGTGCCGACGCGGGCGCGGGCCGGTCCACCGGTCCGGCACCCGCCGTCACTCCGGGAGCGGCACCGGCAGCCGTCCCGTACGTCACCGCCTGCAGCAGGCTCGCGCCCACCGCCAGGACACAGCTCAGCGCTATCAGGCGCGACCGGCGCGCCTCACGAATCCCCACAGTTCCCCCTGCCCCCAAGGTTTCCCGCCCGTCCGCGTCAACGCCGGTCACGACTTCCCCAAGGTGACCCAGAACAATGCGCGATACGAATCAGACGTGTGGTTTGCATCCTTCCTATCGGTATCCAGGCAGGGGCAAAACACCCATTTGGGTGAGTTCAGAAATTCCAGGCCTCACAGAAAGCGACCGGGCTTCAGTGATTCAGATCAGTGCGCAGAGCGGCCGCTCCGCGCAGGTACACGTGCTTCACCGACGAGCGCGGCAGATCGGTTTCCACGTGCGCCAGCAGGCGAATCACCCGCGGCATCGCGCCCGGCACCGCGATCTCCGTGGCGGAGAGCAGCGGCACGTCCGAGAGCCCCGCCTGACGCGCTGCGTAGGCGGGGAACTCGGACGTCAGGTCGGGTGTGGCGGTGAGAACGACGCTGATCAGGTCGTCGGCTGTCAGCGCGTTGCGCTCCAGGACCTCGCGCACCAGCTCGGCCGTCGCTTCCAGCAGCAGGTCGCGCGAGTCCGCGTCGATCTGCGTGGCTCCCCTGATCGCTCGTACCGCCATGGGCCCGACCCTAGCGCGGTACGACCTCGTACGCCCGGATCACCGTGTGCGTGGCCGAGTTGCCGAGAGAATCCGACACCGACATGCGCAGCGAAAC
Source organism: Lentzea sp. NPDC051838 (assembly GCF_040681245.1). Taxonomy (NCBI): domain Bacteria; kingdom Bacillati; phylum Actinomycetota; class Actinomycetes; order Pseudonocardiales; family Pseudonocardiaceae; genus Lentzea; species Lentzea sp. NPDC051838. Next base: position 10,970 of record NZ_JBFAYI010000029.1, on the reverse strand, counting down.
GAACGCTTTGCCGTGCGGGTGGAAAAGCAACGCGTGTTTGCCGACTACGAGAGCGCGCTCCCATTTCTTGCCGTCGTCGTACGACACCTCGACGCGCGGCACGCCCACTCGCCCGTATTTCGCACCCTTTTGCTTGTCCACCTTCAGGTCGAGCAAGAACGGCCGACCGGACGGCGCGAGGCCTTGGCTGTCGGTGCGGCCCGACGCGCGTACGACCATCAACGGCAGCGCGGTCTTCGCCTCGGTCGTGCCAGGCGAGTTGAACGTCCACGAAGCCTCGGCGTGCGTGCCGAACGCCGAGTAGGGCGCTGGGCGGTCCGTCACCGTCGAGAGCGTGTACTTGCCCGCGCCGGGCACCGGAGTGGCGATCCAGCCCGGATACGGCGAGGAGGCGATCTCCTTGCCGTCCAACGACAACGTGGTCGAGGCGTTGGCGTAGGAGCCCCACGACTCGGTGTACGCCCAGTCGCCCGCGGTGGAGAACAACGGGATCGAGGCATTGAGCACATCACCGGTCCGCGACAGTCCCCAGTTGTCCTCGTAGGACCCGAGTGACGGTCCGAGTGGCGACCTGTTCCACACCACCGTGTACGACTTCGCCGCGTACGAACGTTTGGGCGACCGCTGGTACTCGCCCCAGCCACCGCCGCGGAACCCGAACGTGCTGTCCCACTCCACATCACGCCCAGGTGTGTAGAACTCGGTTCGCGTAGTAGGTACGGGCATGTCGAGCAGAACGGTCACGTTGGGCGCCCACCCCTTGTAGTACCCGTAGCCGCCACGCACACCAACGGCCGGTGCGCCACCTTGCGACTGATAGGTCGCATTCACGCGTGCCAACGAAGAGTCACGCACCACAAGAGAAGCGGGATCAGGGATCGCTCCCTCGCGCACGAACATCAGGTTGTACACAGCGTCGGACGTCACCAGCACCGGCTGATACCAGAACTGGAAGATCCGCCCGGAGACCCGTGCGGTCGGAGCCACGAACGTGTCCCCGCCGACCGACGAGATCAGCCCGATCCCTGTCGACTTCGAAGCGTTGCCCGAGTACAGCGACAGGAAGAACATCCCGTGCTTCGCGCCCGGCCGATCCACCTTGGGCAGCAACGCAGAGGCCGTCCGCGCGTCGAACCGGACCGAGGTGTCGCCACCAACAACGACTTCCGGCGACGACATCAACGTGGTGTCGCGCTTGTACCCGTACACCATCGCGTGCACGTCGTACCGCCCCTTGGGCACCCGCACAGACCCATGCGCGCCATCGGTGAAGAAGTACCCGTGCGAGACACCGGTGGCCACGTCGATCACCTGCACGGTCGCGAACCACGGATCGCCGCCATCACGGCCCACGACGTCCAACGACAGCGTGTACTTCTCCTCCTCCACCACGGCACCAACGGGCGTCCGAACAACAACACCCGTGCCAGTGGCGACCAACGAACCGCCGAACTGCCCGGCAGCACCAGGCGTGAACGTCACGTCAACGGAAGCCGTACCGCCAGCAGGAACCACAAGAGAAGAAGCACTCAACGAGAACGGCCCGGCAGGTGCCTTCAACGACAACGAAACCGCCGAAGCCGAAGCGTTCGAGTAGGTCACCGTGCGCGTCACGGATCCCCAAGGCCAAGCGTCAAAGGGGAACGACAAAGAAGAAGGCGACGACGTCACCGACTGCCCCAGCGCCCGCGCCACGTCCAGCCGCCCGGCACCCTGCTCGTACACCGAGAGACCGAGCTCCAACGACGACGCCATCACCGCGGACTTCAACTCACCGGCACGCCACGAAGGATGCGCCTGCTTCAGCAACGCCACCGCGCCGGTCACGTGCGGCGTGGCCATCGAGGTGCCGGACGCCGAGGTGTACAACGCGTCCACGGGAGTGCCCATCGACGTCCCCGAAGCCCGCGCCGCCACGATCGACGTGCCCGGCGCCGCGATGTCCGGTTTCACGGCGTAGTCCCCCACACGCGGCCCACGGGACGAGAACGAGCTCAACCCGTCCTGTTTGGTCACAGACCCCACGGTCAAAGCGGAATCGGCCGCGCCGGGCGTCCCCACAGTGCCAGGAGCACCGGAGTTGCCCGCCGCCACCACGAACAACGTCCCGTACTGCGCCGTCAAAGCGTTGACAGCCAACGACATCGGGTCCGTGCCGTCGGTGGGCGCGCCACCGAGGGACAGGTTCACCGCGGTGGCACCGGAAGCCGCCGCCCACTCCATCCCGGCGATGATCGCCGACTCGGGACAGCTGCCGTCGTCCGTGCAAACCTTGCCCACCAACAACCGGGCATCCGGCGCGACACCACGATAGCGACCACCCCGCCCGGCGATGATCGACGCGGTGTGCGTCCCGTGCCCGTACCCGTCGCGAATCCCCGTCCCGGTGAAGTCGCGCGCCTCGGCCACCGCACCGAGATCCGGGTGCGTCGGGTCCCAGCCGCCGTCGAGGTCCGCGATCGTCACACCGGCACCGGTGATCCCCGCGTCCCACGCCGCCGGAGCCCCGATCTGACGCGTGCTCTGGTCCAGCACCACACGAGCCCGGCCGTCCAGCCACACCCGAGCCGACCCGCTCACGGCCGCCTGCCACACCTCGGAAGACGCCCGAACAGCAGTGGCGTTCAACGACGACAACGACTGCACTCCGGGCAAACCGGACACGATCAGCGGCAGCGGCGACCCGACGAACCCCTGCCGTTCCAGCTCCGAGATGTTGAACAGCCGAGGATCCAGCCGCCCGTCCCGCAGCAACGGCGCCGCGTCGGACGGGACGATCGAGATGTCGGGCGTGCCGGTCTGCTGCAGGAAGCTCACCGAAGACCGCCCGGGCCCAGGCCGCACCGCGACCCGCGACGACCCGGTCAGCACCACCTCGTCGCCGGTGATCAACGTGATCACCCGTTCGGCAGGGGGTGGAGCGGCCGAAGCAACTCCCGGTAGACCCAACGCAACTAAAGCAACGACCAGCAGGACAGGTCTGCGCATGAACGTCCCATCACTAGGTGGAACATCCAGCGACCCGCGGCAAGACGGAAAACTAACGCGTCAGTCAGTTTTGAGGAAGCATCATTTGTCGACGACGATGTTGGGGTACCGCACCGTGAGACCCAGCAGGTTCACGACGTAGACGGCCCACCCTCCGCCGAGCAGCACCAGCCGCCGCTCCCCCAGCGCCGTCGCGGTCTCGATCAGCACGTGCAGCCCGCTCGACCCGATGAACGTCAGCGCGCTGAAGTCGATCACCACGTCACCCAGGCCGTCCCCGAACGCGCAGGCCAGAGCCAGTTCGGACCTCAGCAGATCGCTGGTGTTGAGGTCGACCTCGCCGGCGAGCGTCACCACAGCACCGTGGCGACGTACCTCCAGCAGGCCCGGTTCGGGTTCCATTTCGTGCGCCTCACGAGTCGAGAGACAACAGGTCGCGCACCGCCGCGAGCACGCGCAGTGGGTGCGCCGGTTTCGGCAAGTAAGCATCGGCAACAAGAGTCGCCGGCTCGATCGCCGAAACGGCTACAACCGGCACTCCGAACGTCCGTGCGACGGCTGCGAACCGTGTCCCCTCTCCATGAGACGTCAGCAGGTCGACGATCGCCAGTGCCGGAGGACTCTCCAGCGCCGACTCGGCGGCCGCGACGGTCGTCGTCAGCGTGACGTCGTAGCCCTCGGCGTGCAGGAACGCGGCCAGCGACTGGCCGGAGAACCTGTCGCCGTCGACGAGCAACACGCGCGGGCGTCCCGGTGGCGCGGGCAGATCCGGGGCGCCCGCGCGTGACCAGACCCGGACGAGCGCTCGCACGACCGTGCCGGGCCAGGTCGGTTTGCCGGGCCGCACCTGCACCTCGTCGGCGATGCCGAACAGCAGTCGCAGCCCCAGCGGCCGGGCGGACGTCCCGGCTTCGAGGTCGAACACCCCGTCGTCCTCGATGGTCAGCAACACAGCGTGGTCGCGCGGCTCCCACGTCACCCCCACGATCGACGCGCCGGCTCGTTGCACCGCGTTGTCCGCTGCCTCGGACACCGCCAGCAGCACGTCCCGCGCGTCGTCCCCTTTCAGACCCGACTCACCGGCGAGCTCGCGCACGAAAGCCCGGATCTCGGGCAACGACCCCGGGATCGCCGGGAACCACCGGGTCTGCGCGCTCATCACGCGGCGTACGACGGAGCCTCGAGCAACGGCGTGATCAACTCCTTCAGCGTGATCGCACGGCGTCTGCCCGCTTCGAAGTGCAGGGGTTCGAGCTTCTTGCGGGTGCGGGCGGACATCATGTAGTCGGTCTGTGCGACGGCGAGCGCCGCGACCGCCGCCGCTTCGTCCGCGTCTCCCGCCACGAGATGGTTGAGCGACAACGCGATGAGACTGAACGTCCTACTGCGTGTCATGTCATCGCGATACCCCGTGGCCGCCTGCATCAACGCCGTGATGGCGGGCTGCGCGAAACTCACGTCCACAGTGCGTCCGAGAGTTGTGTAGATGGCACCCGTGATGCCCGCGAGGTCGTTCTCGTCGAAGAACGCCGCCCACGGCGCAGCACTGTCCACATCCCCGCGTGCGAACTCGTCGTGCGCACGCCCCAGCATCGCCAGTGCGGGTACCCGCTGCCCCATTTCCGCGTAGCACCAGGCCTGGTTCGCGGCCAGGATCGCGTTCGTGTGGTGACTCGTCGCGATCAGACTCGCCTGCCGGAACATGCCGAGCGCCTCGGCGGGCCCACCGTGGTGCAGATGGACCCGCCCCATCCGATAGCGGATGTTCGCCACCAGGTCCTCGTCCTGGGCGAAGTCCAGGGCGAGGAGGAAGTGGCGGTGCGCGGACCCGCCGAGCCCGGCGTCGAACGCGGTCCACCCCGCGAGCGAGTGCAACTCGGCGATGGCACCGCGGAAGTCACGGCGCACAGCCGCGCTCGCCGAGTGCGCGAACGCCTTGTCGCACCACGACAACAGGGCCTCCACCTGGGTGCGGCACGACCCGCCGCCGTAGCGGTAGTCGACGGCGCGCAACGCGGCCGTCATCGCCCTGAGATGCCTGACGTGCACAAGCCCGATCTTCGAGTGAGGCGAAGGCAACGAAGGTGACACGTCAGCGCGCATGTGCCGAGTTTTCATCGCTGGGGTGATCGGCAACCAGGGCCGAACGAATCCGCCCGGCAGGGCCCTACGGGTGCAGGTCAGCCAGCAGAAGTCCGCTGCGCGGCTTGGGCGTGAAATACGTGCTCTTGCGCGGCATTTTGGTGCCCGCCAGCACTTCTTCCAACGGCACCGGCGCGATCAGCAGCACCGCTTCCGCCTCCACCGTCGGGTCCACGACCGCCCTGAGACAGGGACTTTCGGGGTCCAGCCCCAACGCGGCGTCCAGCAGCAACGACTCGACGACGGCGTGGTCGATCCCTTGTCCCACAGGCAGTTCGACCCTCAACACTTCGTCCGCGCAGCGCACCACCACCACACCGGGCTCCGGTTCCACCACGTAGGGCAACGACGACACCGTCAGCCCGACCCGTTCCCACGCCGTCACCAGATCGGACGCGCCCAACCCGGTGCCCACGATCGCGCGGTGGATCGGCCCGACCCGCAACCCCGGCCCGGACGTGATGAGCGCCAGCAGTCCGGCCAGCCCCGCCTCCCTGGCCGCGGCGACCCGGTGGTTGCCGTCCGCCACGAGCAACGGGTGCGCGCCGGCCGCTTCCAGGAAGGCGTCTTGAAGCTCACCGGGTCCCACGAGCCACACCCAGTGCCTGCGCCCGCCGGAGTCCACAAGCGACACCGCCGGCTCGTCGGTGATGCCGAGCACGAGATCCGTCAGCCCGTCGTGGGGGTTGATCGGGATCAACATGGCCGCGCTCGTGGCGATGCCGAGCGACGCGAGCACCTGACCGCGTTCGGCGACCACGTCCGGGTAGACGTCCTCGGTGTGCTCGATCGCGTCCGGGTCGACGAGGCACAGCAGCCCGCACGCCGTCCCGTCCGGTCCGTCCACCCGGTACGGCGCGACCACGTCCGTCACCTCGCGGTACGCCCGCCGGATCAACGCCGAGAGCTCGGCCCGCGCGTGGGGCAGCGCGTCGAGCAGTCCCGTGCCCGCCGCCAGGGCCGCCGGCGTGCGGTGGGGGTGCTGGACGGCCAGCAACGTGCCGTGCGGGGCTCTGGCGAGCGCTCCGATCACCTGACCGGGTTCGGCGAACTCGTCGACGTCGGGGCCGGGCACGCGGTCGCGCACCACCCACCCGCGTCGCACTGGGCGTACTCGCAGAGTCATCCCAGTATCATGATCTGTGTGAACGTAGAGATCACGCCTTTGCCGGGTATCGGGACGCGCCAGGACTTCATGATCCGCGCCGGACGTCGCGTCGGCGTGATCACGTATCGGGACGGCCGGTTCGAGCTGATCCTCTCCAAGGCGAGCGATCCGGACTCCTGCGCCGCCTCGATACCCCTCTCACCGGAAGAGGCGAACACGCTCGCGGGCCTGCTCGGCGCGCCGCAGCTCGTCGCCCACCTGCGCGAGGAGCACCGCGACATCGCGGGCATCACCACGCGTCAGCTGCCGGTCACGGCGTTCGCGAACCACACTCTCGGCGAGACCGCTCTGCGCACGAGGACCGGTGTGTCCATCGTGGCCGTCGTGCGCTCGGGCAACGCGCATCCGTCGCCCGGCCCCGACTTCATCTTCGAGAACGGCGACCTGGCTGTCGTCGTCGGCACCGCGGACGGCCTCGACGCCGCCGCTGAGATCCTCCACGGCGGTTAAAGCACAGTGCACGAGACAACTCTCGCCATGATCCAGCTCGGCGCGGTGTTCTTCGGTCTCGGCCTGCTCGGCCGAGTCGCGTGGAAGATAGGCATCTCGCCGATCCCGCTCTACCTCGTCGGGGGCCTGGCCTTCGGCGTCGGCGGTTTCGTCCCGTTACACGGCATCCAGGAGTTCACCAGCATCGCCAGCGAGATAGGCGTGGTGCTGCTGCTTCTCCTGCTCGGCCTGGAGTACTCGGCCTCCGAGCTCACGACCGGTTTGAAGCGGTCGTGGATGGCGGGCGTGCTCGACCTGGTGCTCAACTCCGCACCGGGCGCGATCGCGGCGTTGCTGCTCGGCTGGGGTCCCGTCGCGGCGCTGGCGATGGCGGGCGTCACGTACATCTCGTCGTCCGGCATCGTCGCGAAGGTGCTCGGCGACCTCGGCCGTCTTGGTAACCGCGAGACGCCGGTCGTGCTGTCCGTGCTCGTGTTCGAAGACCTCGCGATGGCTGTGTATCTGCCGGTGCTCACGGCTGTGCTGTCGGGGGTGAGCTTCCTCGGCGGACTCACGTCGGTCGGCATCTCGTTGCTCGCGATCACCGTGGTTCTGGTGGTGGCGCTCAAGTACGGCCGGTTCATCTCGGCCATTGTGGACAGTCCGGACCACGAGGTCTTCCTCCTCAAGCTGCTCGGTTCGGCGTTGCTCGTCGCCGGGGTCGCCTCGCAGCTGCAGGTGTCGGCGGCGGTCGGCGCGTTCCTGCTCGGCATCGCGATCTCAGGTTCGACGGCCGAGAACGCCACCCGTTTGCTGGAGCCGTTGCGGGACCTGTTCGCCGCGATGTTCTTCGTCGTGTTCGGACTCAACACCGACCCGCGCTCGATTCCACCTGTTCTTGGAATCGCCGTCGCACTGGCGGCCATCACCACACTCACGAAGATCGTCACGGGCTGGTGGGCGGCGCGCAGGCAGGGCATCGGCAAGATGGGGCGCATGCGTGCGGGCGTGGCGCTGGTCGCGCGCGGAGAGTTCTCCATCGTGATCGCGGGCCTGGCGGTGGCGTCTGGCCAGGTGGACGGTCAGCTGGCGGCGCTCGCGACCGCGTACGTGCTGCTGATGGCGATCCTGGGGCCGATCGCGGCCAAGTACGTTGAGCCAATCGGGGAATTCTTTCAACGCAGACGCCAAATGGCCTGAAACAAGTGCCCCGAAGTGACGACTCTCTAGTGAGGGCTACACGGAGAGTGGGGCGAGAACGTCATGACCGAACCCGTGGAGGAGTTCACCGGGCGGTTCCTGGTGCTGCTGCAGGAAGACGCCGTCGATGAGGGGGTGGCCGAGCTCGGCGCGATCGCCGGGTTCGACCCGAACAGCGGCGACCTCGACGCGGACACCGTGCAGGTGTTCCCCGAGTTGGGCGTCGCGGTGGTGTCCGCGGACCCGAACCTGCTGGCCGAGCTGAACGGCGCCGCCGCGCGCCCCGGCCCGGTCCAGATCGTCGAACCGGAACGCGTCGTGCACCTGATCAAGGACGCCGACCCCGGCACGGCGGAAGAAGAGTCGAAGCTGACCTGGGGCCTGCAGGCGACGGGTGCGGCCGTCAGCACCGCGACCGGCAAGGGCATCAAGATCGCCGTGCTGGACACCGGATTCGAGAAGAACCACCCGGACTTCGCGGGTCGCACGATCACCACGAAGTCGTTCATCACCGGCGAGGACGTCCAGGACGGCCACGGCCACGGCACGCACTGCATCGGCACGTCGTCGGGCCCGCGCACGCCCGCCACGCTGCCCGGCTACGGCGTCGCGTACGAGGCGGAGATCTTCGCGGGCAAGGTGCTGTCGAACGCGGGTTCCGGCTCCGACGGCGGCATCCTCGCGGGCATCGAATGGGCGATCACGAACGGCTGCGCGGTCATCTCGATGTCCCTGGGCGCCGACGTCCCGGTGAACACGCCGTACTCGCAGGTGTACGAGACCGTGGCCCAGCGTGCCATGGCCAAGGGCACGCTGATCATCGCCGCGGCGGGCAACGCCTCGTCGCGTCCGGCCCGCATCGCCCCGGTCGGTCACCCGGCTCGTTGCCCGTCCATCATCGCGGTGGCCGCCATCGACGTGAACCGCGCGATCGCGTCGTTCTCGTCCGGCTCGGCGGACAAGATCGGCCAGATCGACGTGGCGGGCCCCGGCGTGGACGTCTACTCGTCGTTCAAGCTCCCGCAGCAGTACGCCCGCCTGCGCGGCACCTCGATGGCCACTCCGCACGCGGCCGGCATCGCGGTGCTCATCGCTCAGGCGACGGGAGCGCGCGGCTACGAGCTGTGGGCACGCCTGTCGTCCACGGCGCTGCGGCTGCCGCTGCCCTCCACCGACATCGGCAGCGGGCTCGTCCAGGCGCCATGACCACCTCGGTCGACCAGGTGATGGTCTCCGTGACCGAAGGCAGCCTCCCGAAGGTCCTCGACGACCTGAGGGAGGCCGGCCTGGTCATCGACACGGTTCTGGAGGCCCTCGGCGTGGTGACCGGCACGGCGGAGGTGCGTTCGATCCCCGCGCTGCAGGCCGTGCCGGGCGTCATCGACGTCGAACGGCAGTGGCGCGTGCAGCTCCCGCCGTACTGATCACTTCAGCCCCGGGACGACGACGCTGAGCACGCTGACAGCGAGCGGCGCGAGCAGACCGAAGGCGGCGGTGAGGCTCTTGGAGACGGTCACGTCCGCGCCGAGGACGCTCGTGAGGCGCGCCCGGCCGTCGACCCAGTCCGCGGTGGGCCGGGCGTCGTCGGGCAGCGGGTAGCACTGGTCCACGAACAGCAGACAGCGCGTGCGCCACGCGACAAACGTTGGCACATATAGGAACAGCGAGATCGCGGTGAACAGCGCGCCGTAGAGCAGCACCCACTCGGGCGGGAACTTCTCCTGCGGGATGCCGGTGGCCAGGAACGCCTTGCGCTGAGCTCCCGAACAGACCACCGCGATGGTCACGATCGTCGCCAGCACCGTCAGGCAGACACCGATGGAGCGCCGGCAGTCGATCAGACCGGCGAGCACGGCGTCCGCTCGCGTCGGCGGGTCTGTCGGCCCCTCCAACGCCTCCGACATCCGGCGCAACCGCGTGGCGACCAGCCACAGCCCCAGCACCGTCGGCGCGGCCGCGGTGAGCGCGAGCAGGACCAGCACGCGCGACACCTTCAGCGCCGCGGTCGGCTGCAACTGCGCGAGCGGCCCGCCACCTCCGGCCCACAGGAAGGCCATGATCGCCCCGGCGAACGCGACGTAACAGAGCAGAGGGCCGCGGCCGCGCACACCGGCTTCGCGCCACCCGGTCGCCTGGGGCAGCGCGTGGAAGAACAAGAACGCGAAGACCACGGCGGAGGCGGCGACCAGAGCGGACCAGACGCTGAACTCGAACGCCCCCTTGCCGTTCGGCACCACGATCGCCCCGACCAGAGAGGCGAGCCCGGTGAACGCCACGAGCCCCGCCACGGCGGTGAGCACGGGCCATGACCAGTGTTTGCGCAACCGGATCCCCTCCCCGCACCAAATCCTCCTCGGCAGCGCAATAGGCTCATGGCTGACCCCATTGCCGCCCGATCGAACACGTGTTCTAGGATGCGCGCCGGGTCAGTCGTTGCGGAGAGAGGAAACCTGATCGTGTCGGACACGCTCACCGAGGTGCAGGACGTCGAGGAGACCGTCGTGGAGGAAACCCCCGCGCCGGCCCCCGAGGTCGAAGCCCCCAAGGCCGAGGCTCCGGCTCCCAAGGCCGAGAAGCCGAAGGCCGGCCGCCCCAAGAGCACGGCCAAGAAGACTCGCACCGTCGAGCTCACGCTCACGGTGACCGGTACCGCCGAGGGTGAATGGCAGGCCGACCTGGTCCACGGCACGCAGCGCGTCGTGTCGGGCCTGGTGATCCCGGCCATCGCCGTGGCCAAGGCGGCCAAGGAGCTGCACGAGTCCATCGCTGAGGGCATCGAGGGTGTCCTGGAGGCGGCGCGCGACCAGCACCGCACCCGCATGGAGGAGCTGGAGGCCGAGCTGGCCAAGGTGAAGGCCCAGCTCGCCGAGCTCTCCGAGTAACACAGCACGAACGAGAGGGGCGGCCCGCAAAAGCGAGCCGCCCCTCTCGGCGTTCATGCGACTGTTAATCGCAGGGTTACTGGTTCGAGTCCAGTTGGGGGAGCGTAACAGCAGGTGAGGCCCCATCCGATCATGGATGGGGCCTCACCTCGTTTCACGGA
>NZ_JBFAYI010000028.1:0-110527 GCF_040681245.1 Lentzea sp. NPDC051838 | reverse complement strand
CGCAGCTCACAAACCCACGACAGACAACAAGAGACGGGCCGCCGCTGACGCGACGACCCGTCTCAAGGAACTCACCCCTGGTTAAAACACCAGGTCCACCTGAGGTGCACAAAAGCGCCGTTCATCGTTTTCAGCAGGTGCTAGAGGCGGTCGCCCACCTGGTTGACGAACCCGGACGCGTCCAGCGGCTCGTTCTGCGTGCCGAGGTACTCGTAGGTGTCCTTGTCGAACACCATCACCGTCGGCTTGGCCTTCGGTGACGAGCCCGCCGGCACCGGCCAGCTGATCCCGATCCCCGGCCGGCCGGACGAGACGTTCTCCACCACCGTCAGCCCCGGCACGTGGGTCGCCGCCTCGAACAACGCGGCCCGCTGCGGCCCCGGCAGGTACGAGCCGCTGACCATGCCCAGCACGTCCTTGCCGTACGAGTTGACCGACCGGTCCTTGTCCGTGCCCTGCAAGAACTTCAGCATGGCGTCAGCCGTGGTGGGCAGATCGTCCCGGTATGCGCGGCGTGGCGTGCACTCCTCGGTCGAACCCGTCGGCTGGTCGTACTTGTCGAGCACCTTCCTGCGGCCGCCGACGCAGCCCGGGAGGGTGTTCGGCGCGTCGTCCCCGCCGGTGCTGATCCTGCCGTCACGGGTGCCATCGGCCGAGAACCACGCCTCCCACTCGCCGTTGCGCACGTAGTAGAACTGGTCTGGCCGAGGCACCTCGTCGGGCTTCGAACGGGCTGCCGCGGCGGCGTGGTTCAGCAGCTGCACGGCGGTGTCCACCGGAGCCGTGGACGTGGGCGCCGCGTCGTGCCGGGCCGAGTCCGGTGAGGCGGACGGCAGCACCATCGCCACGGCGGTGACCGCTGCCGCCGCGGCGAGCGTGGCGACGGCGATGACGCCGGCACGGCCGCGCTTCGGTGGCTTCATGCCCGCCACGAACTGGGCACGTGCGGCCGCCAGCTGGTCGGCGGACTTGAGCGGGGTGTCGTCCAGTTCCCGGACGAGCTGAAGGTCATCCATTGTTGAGCAGCTCCTCTACTTCGGTGTGGTTGTCGGTTCCCAGCGCTTCCCTGACCTTGCGGCGGGCGCGGTTCAGCCGGGACCTCACCGTGCCCACGGGGATCGCCAGCGCCTCCGCGATCTCGAGATAGCTGAGCTGTTCCCACGCGACCAGCAGCAGCACGTCCCTGTCCTCGACGGACAACGCCGCCAGCGCGCCGGTCAACATCGACCGCATGGCCTGCGCGGTGACGTCCGCGGCCACTCGGTCGGCGTGGTCGGCAGCGGAGCGCACAACCGAGGGCATCCGGTACCGGCGCACCTCCTCCCGCCGGTGCTGACCGACCAGGTTGGTGGCGATGCCGTACAACCACGGCCGGGCGTCCTGGCGGGAGGAGTCGTAGCGCTCCCGTTTCGAGAACGCCACGAGGAACGTCTCGGCGACCAGGTCGTCTGCGACGTGCCGGCCGAGGCGCCGGGCGAGGTAGCGCTCGATGTGCGGTGCGTGCCGGTCGAAGATGCGAGCGAAGCTCTCCGGCACGCGAAGCGAAGCCGCGATGAGCTCCGCGTCGGTTGCTGTCATGGTGGCCTTTCCAGCGTTGGGTCTTCGCCCTGTTATCGGTAGATCGCCCCGAACGGGTTCACGGACCCGCCACTAGGGTGGCCGCATGGCGCTAGTTCTGGCGGTAGATCTCGGCACCACGGCCACGAAGGTCGTCGCGGTCGATGCCCAGGCCCGCGTTGTGGCGTCGACGGAACGCGGCTACCCGATGCGCACGAGTGGATCGGAAGCCACGCATGATCCGCGGCAGGTCCTGAACGCAGCCCTGGACGCGTTGGCCGAACTGGCTTCTGACGACGTCCGTGCCATCGCACTGACCGGTGCCATGCACTCGATCATGGGCCTCGACGCCTCGCTGAACCCCGTCACGGAGTCGCTGAGCTGGGCCGACAACCGGGCCGTCGAGCAGACCGAACGCCTGCGAGGTACCGAAGAAGGCCGCGAGCTGCACCAGCTCACCGGCGCCCCGATCCACTCGTTCACGCCGCTGATGAAGCTCGCGTGGTTCCACGAGAACGGGGTGCGGGCCGCGAAGTGGTGCGAGATCAAGGACTTCGTCCACCTGCACCTGACCGGAGAGCTGCTCAACGAGCACTCGAGTGGCTCCGGCACAGGCTTGATGAACATCAACACCCTGCAGTGGCACGAGCCGTCGCTGGAGTTCGCGGGCGTGACGGCCGACCAGTTGCCACCGCTCGTGGAACCGACTCACTCGACGCCGTTGGTGGCCGAGATTCCCGGGCTGCGCAAGGGAATCCCGGTGATCATCGGCGGTGGCGACGGCCCGCTCGGCAACCTCGGCGTCGGTGCGGCCACCCCAGGTGCAGGAGCGGTGTCGCTCGGCACCTCGGGCGCACTCCGCGTGGCACAACAGGGTCCTGGCGTCGACGAGGAAGGCCGCACGTTCAGCTACGCCATCGCCGAGGGCCTCTGGGTTCGCGGCGGCGCGATCAGCAACGGCGGCGTCGTGGCCCAGTGGGCGGCGGAAACGTTCAACATCCCGGTCGGTGATCTCCTCGACCAGGCCGCGGCCGTGGACTCCGACGGCCTCGTCGCGCTGCCGTACCTGCTCGGCGAGCGAGCGCCGTGGTGGGACCCGACCGCCCACGCGGCACTGCTCGGCCTGCGTCGCGAACACACCCCGCAGCAGATCACGAAAGCGCTGGTGGAGGGTGTGTGTCAGCAACTCGCGCTGGTGCTCGACGCCGTCCCTCAGGTGGACTCGCTGCGGATCACCGGCGGAGCGTTCCGCGCCCCGATCTGGGCTCAGACCCTGGCCAACACGCTCGGCATGCCGTTGCACCTGACCGAGGACGCGGGTGGGTCGGCCGTCGGCGCGGCCCTGCTGGCGTGGCGTGCCCTGGACGAGATCCCGAGCCTGACCGTCGACCTGGTGCGGCCGACGCGGACGATCACGCCCGACGAGGACGCGATCGTCAGGTACGCGAAGGCCCGGCCGTTCGTGGCGCGGGCGTACCGGGCGCTGGAGGAGCTGTACAGCGAGGGCACCGGCCCCAGAACGTGACCTCGGCACGTTCCACGTGGAAACCGGCTACCTCGACCGCCGGCTCGAAGGCGCAGTCCACGTCTTCGATCCGCCCGCATTCGCGACACACGAGGTGGTCCAGTGCCTGCACGGCCATCACCCTAGTCCTGCGATTTTGAACACATCAAGAAAACGAAGGGTTAAACATTTTGCCATCCGAGTGAGGATGGCTGTGTGGATCTCGCCCCCTTCAAACACGTCCTCATGCTGCCCAGGGTTCGTCCACTAGCGCTGTTGTTGTTCTTCGCGAGGATGCCTCCCGCGGCGACCGGCGTGATCCTGACCCTGCACGTCGCGGTGACATTGGACCGGGGCTACGGCGCGGCGGGCCTGGTGGGGGCGGCGGGCACGGTCGGCATGGGGCTCGGGGCTCCGCTGATGGGCAAGCTGATCGACAGCAGGGGGCTGCGGTCGATGCTGGCCCTGAGCGTCACGGCGACCGCGGTCTTCTGGCTGACCGCGCCGCTGATGAGCTACTGGACGTTGCTGGTCTGCTCGTTCCTCGTCGGTCTGCTGGGCGTGCCGATGATGTCGATCGGCCGCCAGATCATCACCGCGCTGGTGCCGGAGAGCCGCCGGCGCGTTGCCCTGTCGATCGACTCGATCTCGGTCGAGCTGTCGTTCATGGGCGGTCCGGCGCTCGGCGTGCTGGTCGCGACCAAGGTCTCCACGAACGCCGCGCTCGTCGCGATCGGCTGCTCGATCCTGGCCGTCGGAGTCGTCCTGTACTGGGCGAACCCGCCGATGGTGCACGAGGACGAGGTCGTCGACGGGCCGCAGCCGAAGATCTTCGAGTGGCTGCGCGGCCGTCTCGTCGGTGTGTTCGTCGTGTGTGTCGGTGCGACCGTGTGCCTCGGTGGCATGGAGGTCTCGGCCATCGCGTCGTTGGAGCACATCGGCAAGCAGAGCTGGCTGGGCGCGGTGTTCTTCGCGATGTGCGCGGCGTCGATCATCGGCGGCCTGGTCTACGGCGGTGTGAAGCGGGTGCCGAGCGTGCTGGTGCTGCTCGCGTTGATGGCGGCGCTGGAGATCCCCGTTGGGCTGGGCGATGGCAACGTGCTGCTGTTGTGCCTGCTCCTCGTGCCGATGAACCTCATGTGCGCGCCGTTGATCGCGGCTTCCGGTGAGCACATCTCCGGGCTCGCGCCGCCCACGGCTCGCGGGTTGGCTCTGGGGCTGCAGGGCTCGGCGTTCACCCTCGGCAACGCGATCGGCCAGCCGCTCGCGGGCGTGGCGATCGACCGCGCCGGGGCTCCTGCCGGGTTCGCGATCGTCGGCGTGATCGGGCTGCTGGTGGCGGGCGTCGCGTGGGTGCTCGCCCGGCAGCGCCAACAGGTAAATCCATTGCCAGTGGGGTGACGATGAGGGGCGTGAATCTCGCCCCGTTCAAACACGTCCTGGCGCTGCCGGGGGTTCGTCCCCTGATGCTGCTGATGCTCTTCGCCAGGATCCCTCCGACGGCGGCGGGCGTCACGGTGACCCTTCACGTCGTCACCACGCTGCACCAGGGTTACGCGGCCGCGGGCACCGTCGGTTTCGCGACCATGATCGGCTTAGGTCTCGGGTCGCCGTTGATGGGCAGGCTGGTCGACAGCAAGGGCCTGAGGTTCGTGCTCGCACTGAGCCTGCTCGAAGGCGTCTTCTGGGTCACCGCACCGCTGATGAACTACTACGTCCTGTTGGTGCTCGCGTTCGCCAACGGGCTGGTCGCGGTGCCGATGATGTCGATCGGGCGGCAGGCGTTGACCGCGCTCATCCCCGAACCGCAACGACGGCCGGCGTTCTCGCTGGACTCGATCTCGGTCGAGCTGTCGTTCATGGTCGGACCCGCTGCCGGTGTGGCCATCGCGACGAAGTTCTCGACCGGCACGGCGCTCATCTCGATCGGTGTGGCGATCCTGGTGGCCAGCGCGGTGCTGTTCGTGGTGAACCCGGCGCTGGTGCACGAGGACGAGGTCGTCGACGGTCCGCAACCGAAGCTCTTCGAGTGGCTGCGCGGCCCGGTGATCGCGGCGTTGATCATCCCGTTCGGCGCCACGATGACGTTGTCGGGCATGGAGATCGCCTCGATCGCGTCGCTGGAACGGGTGGGCGAGCAGAGCTGGCTGGGCCTGATCTTCGTGGTGATGTGCGCGGCGTCGGCGCTGGGCGGGCTCGTCTACGGCAGCCTGAAACGGGTGCCGAGCGGGGTCGTGCTGCTCGCGGTCATGGCGTTGCTGGAGATCCCGGTCGGGCTGGGTGACGGCAACGTGGCGCTGCTCGCGATCGCGTTGATCCCGATGAACTTCGCGTGCGCGCCGACCATCGCGGCCTCGACCGAGCTGATCAGCAAGCACGCGCCCGCGTCAGCTCGGGGACTCGCTCTGGGGCTGCAGGGTTCGGCGTTCACGTTTGGTGTCGCCGCTGGTCAGCCGCTCGCGGGGGTCGCCGTGGACCACAGCGGACCCCCGCTCGGCTTCGTCGTCGCAGGTCTGGCCGGACTGCTGATCGCCGGGCTGGGCTGGGCGTTCTCCCGCCAGCGTCAGGCGGTCTCGGCCACGTCCTGAGCAGAGTTCGTCAGCGCGAAGCCGGTCCGGAGCGCACCCACCGCCTCGGACACGGCCTCGCGGAAGATCCCGCCGACGCCGAGCACGTTCGCGAAGCCGTGGAACAGGCCCTCGTGCCTGCGCAGCACGACCGGAACACCCTCGGCGGCCAGGCGTTCCGCGAAGGCCTCGCCCTCGTCGCGCAACGGGTCGTAGCCCGCGGTCGCGATGTAGGTCGGGGGCAGCTTCGACAGGTCGTCGGCGAGCATGATCGACAGACGCGGGTCGTGCCGGTCCTTGCCGCCCTCGCTGTACTTGTCGAGGAACCAGTCCATCTTCTCGTCGGTCAGGAAGAACCCCTCGCCGAAGATCTCCCGCGACCGGCGGCGCACCGACGCGTCGACGCCGGGGTAGAAGAGCAGCAGGAACGCGAGGTCGATCTCGGCGGCGTGCGCGGTCACCGCGGCCAGGTTGCCGCCGGCGCTGTCACCGCCCAGCGCGATCCGTTTCGCGTCGATGCCCAGGTCCTCGGCCTTCGCGACGGCGTAACGCAGCACCTCGGCGGCGTCGTCGGCCGCGGCGGGGAACGGGGCCTCCGGTGCGAGCCGGTAGTCGGCCGCGAGCACCCGCACCCCGGCCTCCTTGGCGAGGAAGCGGCACAGCTGGTCGTGGCTCTCCAGGCTGCCGGTCACCCAGCCGCCACCGTGGTAGAAGATCAGCAGCGGCGAGCCCTCTGCCAGGCCATCTGGTGTGTAGAGGCGTCCGGCGAACTCGCCGATCGTGAGCTCCCGCGCCCCCACTCCGGTGATCTTCGGACCCGCGACGAGCTTGGAGCTCAGCTCCAGGTCGAGGCGGCTCTCGGAGGCTGACTTCGTGCGCCAGTCCGTTCCGGACAGCTGCTGGAGCCTCAGCAACAGCTGCGCCTCCGGGTGCAGGTCCTGGCCGTCCAGACGGATCGGCGTGCCGGCGATGAGGCGGCGCACGGGGCCGGGAAGACCGAACGCGAAGCGCAGAGCACCGGCCAGCACGGCCGCCTGGAAGTTCGACATGTGTTTCACGTTACTAGCGAGTAGTGCTAGATCTCCAGGTATCTGGAGGTGGAAGGATCGATGTCATGACGGTGACGGTGGTGGGCATCGGGGGCTCGATCAGGTCCGACTCGCAGTCCGAGCGGGCGCTGCGCGTGGCTCTGGAGGGTGCTCGCGAACTCGGTGCGGAGACGATCCAGTACAGCGGGCCTGAGCTGGTGCTTCCGTTCTACGACCCGTCCGTGCCGGAACGCACCGACGTCGCCCTGCGGATGGTGGAGGACCTGCGCAAGGCGGACGGCGTGATCCTCGTGTCGCCCGGCTACCACGGCACCGTGTCCGGTCTGGTCAAGAACGCCCTCGACTACATCGAGGATCTTCGTGACGACGAGCGCCCGTACCTGGACGGCCGCGCGGTTGGCACCATCACCGCCGCGTACGGCTGGCAGGCGGCGGTGAACACGTTGTCCGCGGTGCGCTCGATCGTGCACGCGCTGCGCGGCTGGCCGACGCCGCTGGGTGCCGCGATCAACTCCGCGCAGGTCAAGTTCGACGGCGATGGTGCCTGCTCAGACGTCGACGTGGACCGGAATCTGCGCGTCATCGGCCGCCAGGTCGTGGAGTTCGCGATGCGCCAGGCGTCTCATCTCGACGTGAACTGACTCACGATCGGGCAGATAAGTCGTGTGCGATCCGTTGGTACCAGTGAGTAACAAAACCACTGACTCAAGGGAGAGCGGAATGAACACGCTGTACACGGCCGAGGCGACTGCTTACGGCGAGGGACGCAACGGCGAGGTGCGCTCCTCCGACGGCGTGATCGACGAGGTTCTCTCGGTGCCGAAGGAGATGGGCGGCCCCGGCGGCGACGCGACCAACCCCGAGCAGCTCTTCGCAGCCGGCTACGCGGCGTGCTTCAACTCCGCCCTGGCGGCGGTCGCGCGCGCCGGGAAGATCCAGCTCCCCTCCTCCGAGGTGACCGCCAAGGTCGGCATCGGCCCGAACGGCGCTGGCGGCTTCCAGCTGACCGTCGCGCTCGCGGTGACGATCCCCGGCTTCGAGCAGGCCGTCGCGGAGAAGCTCGTCGAGCAGGCGCACCAGGTGTGCCCGTACTCCAACGCCACGCGCGGCAACATCGACGTGGCGCTGACCGTCGCGGTCTGAGCTACATCAGCTGACGGATGGCCCGTTCCTCGATGGAGCGGGCCTCGTCCACTTTCCGGGCCAGTTCGTCGTAGTCGCCGCCTTGGGCGATCTCCGACCAGAGCTTCCCGCTCGCGCGGAACTCCTGTGCGCCGGGGAGATTCACCTCGTCGAGGAAGTCGGCGTAGAGCGGGCGGGTGGCTCCTGGCCCCGTGTACTCGACCTCGAGGCAGTCGTGCAGGCGCTGTTTCACGAAGCCGGGGTCGTCGGCCCAGCGCTGCGTCCAGCCCTTCTTCCCCTTGTCTCGCAACTGTTCCGCGAGCTTGCGCATGCCGGAGAAGCCGAAGTTCACGTCGAAGTTGTTGCCCAGCACCGGTCCGGTGAGGTGCTCGCAGGTCATCTTGACCGCTTTGGCGACGTCCGGCTCACCGGTGCGTTCGCCGATGCTGATCATCTCGTGCTTGCCGTTGCCCCACCGCAGCATGAACTCGTCGATCGGCTCGTGCGTGGTGCCCTGGTTGAGCATCGTGACCGTGTCGCCGTCGACGCCGAGCACGCCGACCGGGTGCTTGTACTGGCCGAGCATGCAGATCACCGGCCCCTCGGCGTTCCTGAGCTGCTGCTCGGCTTTCTTCTTCGACGTCGTGGTCGTGACGTCGTGCGCGATGCCGGCGTGGGTGAGCGCGGCCTGGATGAACGGCGGCGCCGGGTGGTGGCGGGCGATGATCGTCATGGTCGGCGGGTGGCCCTTGTACTCGAACACGAAGTACATGAACCCGATGCCGCCGGCTAGTCCGGCCAGCATCGCCTCCGACCACTCGTCGTCGAGGAGCTCCCGCAGCAGCCACGAGTCGTGCATCTGGCCGGGGCCTGCGCCTCGCGCGGGGCCTGCCGGGCGGGCGTTTTCGTGCTCGGTCACAGCTGGCTATCGCGCGCACGGAACCCGGCGTTTCCGACACCGGCCCCGTGGTGTGTCACGGTGGCCGAGCAGCCGCACCCACCGCCCCCCGCGCGCTTCCTCCTGGCGCAACGCGCGAACTCCGGTTTTGGTTCCCGCGTTGTCCACAGGCTACCCGACCCCCGATAACCGCAGGTCAGTCGCGTTGACTCACAGAAAATGCCCGCGTAGCGGCTTCGTTGCCTCATGAGGAAGTGCCCGCGAAGCCATGTCGGCGCATCGTTGGCGATGGGGTTGAGCATGGGTGAGCGCAAGGTGGTGACCGGTCAGCTCGCCCGCCGCTATCACGCCGCGGGCCGGGCTCAGAAGGCGGTGATGCTGACCGAGCTGTGCGCGTTGACCGGGTGGCATCGTGATCACGCCCGCACAGCACTGCGGCAGGCTTACCGGCCGGGAGCCGTTGTGCGGCAGCGGAAACCGCGTGACCCGTACTACGGTGAGGCGGAGTTGGCCGCGTTGCGGAAGGTGTGGGCGATCCTGGACGCCCCGGCCGGGAAACGCCTGGCGCCGTTCCTGCCCGAGATCGTCGACCGGCTGATCGCCTGCGGTGAGCTCGACCTGCCCGACGAGGTCCGCTACCGGCTGGTGCGGATGTCCGCCGCGACCATCGACCGCCGGCTGGCCGCGGAGCGGGCCCGGTGGAAGACGAAAGGCCGGCGGTTGACCAAGCCGGGCAGCCTGCTCAAGTCCCAGATCCCGATCCGGACCTGGCGTGAGTGGGACGACGCCCGGCCGGGGTTCGTGGAGGTCGACCTGGTCGGCCACGAGGGCGGCAACCCGTGCGGCGAGTTCGCCTGCACCCTGACCGTCACCGACATCGCCACCGGCTGGACCGTGGTGCGGGCGGTGCGCAACAAAGCCCGCGTGCACGTCGTCGCGGCGATCCGTGAGATCGCCGCGACGTTCCCGTTCCCGGTGCTGGGGATCGACTCCGACAACGGCGGTGAGTTCATCAACGCCCACCTGTTCGCTTACTGCGCCGAGCAGGAGATCACCTTCACCCGGTCCAGGCCGGGCAACAAGAACGACGGCGCCCACGTCGAGCAGAAGAACTGGTCGGTCGTGCGCCAGGCCGTGGGCTACCACCGCTACAGCGGCGACCTGCAGGTCGATCTGCTCAACGGGATCTACGCCCTGCTCAACGAGCAGATCAACTTCTTCACACCACAACAGAAGTTGATCAGCGCGGTTCGCGACGGCCCGAAACTGATCAGGCACCACGACACGGCGCAGACCCCGTTCCAGCGAGCCTGCGCCGACCCGACCGTCGACATCTACGACAAATCACGCCTGCACGGCCACTACCTGACCCTCAACCCCGCCGCCATCCGCCGCGAGATCCACGCCCTCACCGACGCCCTCGCCACTGAAGTGACCAGGAGATACTTCCCAGTCAAGCCCTACCGAGGCCTGTCCGTCACGGGCATTTCCCATGAGGCAACGAAGCCACCTACGCGGGCATCTTGACGTGAGGCAATGGGCAGTGAATCGGCAGCCTGTGGACAACTCGCGATCAAGGCCAGCGCGTCCCCGGCGTCAGGGCGCGACGAGCTGAATTTCGCGGTGCAACTTGCCGTCGACGTCCGGGTAGTAGCTCAGCTCGCCGTCGCTCCACCGCACGACGATGCCGTTGCCGCGCCCGGCCGTGACCGTGGCGTGCTTCCAGAGGTCGTTCGGCGCCTGGACCTGGTGCTCCTGGCCGAGGCTCGCGGTCGCGACGTCGCTGTAGATCGTGAACTCGCCGTCACTCCACCGGACCAGCAGATCCGGCGTGTTGGAGCCGGTCCAATTGCCTCCGGAGATCGTCTGGGCGTGCGTCCAGATGCTCTTGGGTGCGGCGAGCTGACGTTCCGAGCCCAGCTTGTTCGCGGCGATGCCTTGGTACAGCGTGGTCTCACCGTCGTTCCACACCACGACGAGGTCGCCGCCGAGGCCGGCGATGTAGGAGGCGTGGTCCTTCCACAGGGCGTTGGGCGCGGCGAGCTGGACCTCGTTGTGGAAGCCGCTCTCGTTCACCGACCCGTAGTAGGTGACCTCTCCGTCGTCCCACGTGACGACGAGCCCGTTGTTGACGGTCGCGATGCCCTTGGCGTGCGTCCAGATGCTGCCCGCCGCTGCCAGTCGCGTCTCACCGGCGAACGGCTTCTGCGGGTCGTTGGTCGAGCCGCCCTGGTAGAGCGTCACCTCGCCGTCGCTCCACCGCACGATCATGTCCGGCTGCGTGCTGCCGGTGAACCTGCCCGAGGTGATCAGCTGCGCGTGCTTCCACGTCCCGGCGCCGCCGAGCGGGTAGCCGAGATTGCCGTTGCCGGGCGGGACCGGTGCCGCGACCGCCTTGTCGTACAACGCTTTCACGCGGCTGTCGAAGCGGACGCTGTAGTTGCGCGGGTCGGTGGCTGGCAGGTTCTGCCCTTTGCCGCCGATGACGCCGATCAGGTCCTTCGTGCCGCGACCGCCTTGTCGTACAACGCTTTCACGCGGCTGTCGAAGCGGACGCTGTAGTTGCGCGGGTCGGTCGCCGGCAGGTTCTGCCCCTTGCCGCCGATGACACCGATCAGGTCCTTCGTGCCGCGCAGCACCCACGGCCCGCCGCTGAACCCGCCCGGAATCCCGAGGCACTGCAACGTTTCCCAGTACTGCCCGTCCTTGTTCGCCGTGCTGTCGCACAGGTACGGCTTGTCCTTCGCGGACGGATACCCGTACACCGTCATGTCTGCGGGCAGCGTCGCGTCGATCTTCAGGTTGAACGACCCGGTGACCTCGGCGATGTTCTTCCCGTTGCGCGGCTGCAGAACCACGAACGCGAAGTCGTACGGCGACCCGGCGTTGTTGTCGTGGTTCGTCGCGTAGCCGGGGTCGACGTAGATCGCCGCCGACTGCCACGTCCCGTACGGCGCCTGCCCGTCGTGGTAGCCGGGCGTGAAGTACACCTTGCTCTTGCCGTAGACGCAGTGCGCCGCCGTCGCGATCACGTTGCCGCGCGGGCTGCCGACGACGCTGCCCGAGCAGTGGTGGTCGGTCGGGTCGCCGCCGTCGGACAACGACCCGACCTCGGCCCGCGGTGTGGCGACCTTGCTCTGCGGCGTGGCGGCTTCCGCGGCGTGCACCGGCAGCATCAACGCCACCAGCGCGAACGCCGCTCCCCAGTGAGCTTTCCTCATGCTCGCGACTTTATGGACACCCCGGTGACGTTTCCCTGACTCCGCTCACCGCGGGCTGATCGCCACGGCGTCCTCGTCGCGCAGCGGTAGCCGGATCCCTCGCCCGACATCCCACTCGCCCTTGAAGTTCTCGGTCAGCCAGCCGAGCCTGACCACGACGCCGGACGACGTGGTGAAGTCGACCGGATCACCGCTCTTCAGCTCGGCGGGCCCGGTCGGCGTGAAGGTCAGAGTGCCGTTCGGCCGGGTTTTGAGCACACCGGGGACGTCTGCGGATCCGATGCGCACCGTGCCCTTGCCCGGCTGGGTGATGGGGGAGATGTCGACCCGACCGGAGTCGTCCACGACCACACCCACCAGCACGTGCCAGTTGACGATCAGGTCCCCGACCGCCGGCTTCGGATACCGGGCGGTGATCGTGTCGCCCTCGCTGGACACCGGCGCCGCGGTCATCGCCGTGTCGCGTACCCCGGCGCCGGGCCACGTCGGCCGCCCGTCGGAGTCCTCGTCGGTGTACGTGGTGATCGTGCGGTTCCACGCCCCTTCCCCGCGCGGCAGGATCCGCCAGATGATCTCCCCGGACGATCCGCCGCCGAACAACATCGAGGGCAGTCCAGGCGCGGCCAGCGCGAACGCCAGGCTGCCCCCGTCCGGGATCGGCGCGTCGGCGGGGTCCTGGCGGTTGGCGATGAAGCCGATGGCCATCGGTTCCGGGTCCGGGAAGCTCAGCGCGCGCACGAACAACTGATCGCTGCTCGGTGTGCCGGTCGTCGCGGGGCTGGTCACGAAAGCCACCACCGGCCGCTCGTCCGCGGTCTCGCCGGCCAGGGCCACCAGCACGACGTTCACCGGCAGCGACGACGACCGGCCGGCGTAGACCGGCTCCACGTCACCGACCGGGACACCCGTGTCGCGCCACACCTGCTCGGCCCGGTCGAGCAGCGCCTCGTCGGCGGCCAACTCGCCCCGCAGGGCCCAGTCGTCGTGGTCGTCCGGCTGGTAGACCGTCGCGTCGACCACGACCCACATGACGGCCACCCCGACCGCGACGAACAAGACGCAGGCGAGCGCTGCACTGAACAGCGCTCGCCCGATCCACGTCAGGTTGTCGTCCAACTCCGGCCGCCCCCCAGCTGCCCTCTACTTCGCCAGATGCCTCCGCGCGAAGTCCACCTCGGCCGCCGTCTGCCGCATCGTCTCGGCGACGACCAGCGAGCCGTGTCCCGCGTCGTAGCGGTACATCTCGTAAGTGTGATCACGAGCCGCGAGAGCGTCGAGGTAATTGTCGATCTGGCGAATCGGGCAGCGCGGGTCGTTCTCACCCGCGAGCACCAGCACCGGCGCGGTCACCTGGTCGATGTAGGTGAGCGGCGAGCACTCCTCGTAGAGCTCGGGCAGCTCCTCCGGCGAACCGCCGAACAACGCCCGGTCGAACGCGCGCAGCGGCTCCATCTCGTCCTCGTACGCCGCGAAGTAGTCGGCCACCGGGACACCCGCGACGCCGACAGCCCAGCGTTCCGGCTGCACACCGATGCCGAGCAGCGTCAGATAGCCTCCCCAGCTCGCGCCGCTGAGCACGGACTTCGACGGTTCGGTGAGCCCGGACTCGACCGCCCAGTCGTGGACGGCGGCGATGTCCTCGAGCTCGGTGAGGCCCGGCCTGCCCTCGATCGCGTCGCGCCACTTCGAGCCGTAGCCGCTGGAGCCGCGGTAGTTCACGTGCACGGTGGCGAACCCGGCGTCCAGCCACACCGCGCGGTAGGCGGAGAAGCGGTCCTCGTCCGACGAGTGCGGGCCGCCGTGGATCAGGAAGACGGTCGGGAACGGGCCCTCGCCGTCGGGCTTCGAGACGAGCGCGTGCACCTCGCCGACGAAGACGTCCTGCAACGGCGCGGACGTCGCGGGAACGGCGCCGACCGGCTCGACCAGCACGCTCTCGGTGCCGTCGGTCGCCAGCGCGCGGATCACCGTGGACCTCTCGGCGGACGACCACGAGTACTCGACGGTGCCGTCCGGACGCACGCCCGCGGAGCCGACCACACCCGGTGCGGTGTCCAGAGTGGACAGTTCGCCGGTCGTGAGGTCGTAGCGGTGCACGGTGTTGCGCGCGTGGTGGGTGTGCACGATCAGCAACGCGGAGGCGTCCGGGTACCAGTCCGCGGCGACCTCACCCGGCAGGTCGAGGACGATCTCGGTCTCGGTGTCCGTGGCGACGTCCCAGACCAGCAGCTCCTCGCGGCCGCGGCGCTCGTGCAGCACGAGCAGCCGCTGGTCGCCGCGCACCGGGCTGAACGAGATCGCGTCCAGCCCGAGGCCCTTGCCGTCCCACTTCTCGGCCACGACCGAGCCATCCGAGGCGTTCAGAGCACGCAGGGCCATGTGCCGGTTGTCGCCGTGCTCGGAGTGCGCGATCACGACCAGCGACTCGTCCTTCGACAGCGCGGTCACGCCGGCGTCGTTGACGTGCTGGTAGATGACCTCGGAGGTGCCGTTGCGCGACAACCACACCGTGGTGCCGTCATCGGTCGACGCGGCCACGGCGACGACGTCCCGGCCGAGCTCGAGCCCGGCGGGGTAGCCGGCGTGGACGTCACGAAGAGCGGGCTCGGCCTTGCTGCCGTCGGCGTCGAACGGTTCGCGCACCCAGACACCGAACTCGTCGCCGTCGTGGTCGTCGAACCACCAGATCTCGGAGCCGTCCGGGTTCAGCGTGGCGTGCGACGTGCCGTTCGGGCGGTCCGTGACTTTGCGGTGCTCGTCCTTCGCGCGGTCCCAGGCGTAGATCTCCCAGACGCCACTCGCGTTGGAGACGTACAGCGTGCGGTCCGGTGCGTCGTCAGCCCAGCCCGGCAGGCTCATCCGGGGAGCGGTGAACCGCTCGCGCCACCGGGTCTCGGCGGCCGGATCGTCGAAAAGCTGGTCCGGAACGTTCGGAGCGGGGTGCGTTGTCACGTCTCAACACTAGAGTCAGAGCCGGTTCTAGGGGGATTCGAAATGACACAACCACCGCAGTGGGGTGCACAGCTGCACCCACCTCCGATGTCTCTCCAGATGCCGCCGCGTCTCATGACGGCGGCCCTGCTGCACTGGTTCCTCGCCGTCGCGAGCTGCGCTCTCGCCGCGGTCACCGCCGTGGGCCGCTCGATCTCCGAGGACAGCGTGCTCTGGGGTGCCTGGTACGGCAGCTACATCGCGTTTCTCGGGCTGATCAACGTGTTCGCGGTGCTGGGGCTGTACCGCCAGAACGCCCCCGAGGTGACGACGTCGCGGCTCGCGAGCGGCCTCACGTTCCTCCAGTTCGGCAACGCGCTGCAGCGCTCGGTGCTGCGGGAGGGCTTCCCGACCGTCCCAGGGGTCCTGGTCGCGGTGATCGCGGTGTTGTGCGTGGTCGCCTTCGTCCTCACGTTCGGGCCGCGGGTGAAGCACTGGAAGGCAGCGAACCGCCGATGACGTTCGAACTCGCCCAGGTCAACATCTCGCGGCTGCTGGCACCGCTGGACAGCCCGCTGCTCAAGGAGTTCGTCGACGCCCTCGACGAGGTGAACGCGGTCGCGGACGCCGCATCGGGCTTCCGCTGGCGGTTGCAGAGCGAAGCGGGCGACGCGACCGCGATCCGGGTCTTCGACGACGACTGGCTGATCGTGAACATGTCCGTGTGGGAGTCGCCGGAGACGTTGCTGGACTTCGTCTACGGCGACGCCCACCGGGCTGTGTTGCGTGGCCGGCGCCAGTGGTTCCACCACCCGGCCGAGGCGATGACGGCGTTGTGGTGGGTGCCTGCTGGGCACCGGCCGTCAGTCGCCGAAGCCGAGGAACGGTTGGTGCACCTGCGTTCGCACGGCCCGTCGTCTCATGTGTTCACGCTGAAGCAGACCTACGGCGCGACGTCCGCGTAGCTGGTGCCGAGCTTGGCGCTGTTGAGCCAGGCCGTGGCGCGCCCGCTGTTGGGACCCGACCGGTAGACACCCCACTTGGTGTTGACGTGCGTGCCCCACAGCGTCGCGCCGGCGTAGCGTTTCTGGCCGTTGTCGAACGTCTGCTGCACCCCGTTGCGGTACAGCTCGACCCAGCCGTCGTTGCCGCGGCTGAGCTTGAAGCCGATCACCCAGTCGTTCCACTGGCCGGTCGGGAACGGCACGGTCCAGATGTGCTTGGTGCCGCCGCTCGGCGCGGTGAGCTGGAAGTGGAGCTTGCCGTCGCCGAGCGTCCGCAGCACGAACGGCCCCGACTTGGGCTGCGACCCGCTCGACCCGGAGATGTGCAGCTGGTAGACCGCGATCCAGTGGCCGCCGTTGGGGTTGACGTCCCACTTCGCCCGCCAGCCGAAGTAGAAGGTCTTGCCGACGTCCGCCGAGCCGATCCGGTAGGGCGAGCCGTTCTTGCGCATGCCCCGGCTCTCGCAGCGCTCCTTGCCGTTGCTCCAGTCCCAGGTCTCGTACTTGATCGACGCGCCGTACTTCGCGTCGTTGGCGACGGTGATGCTGCCCGGATCCTGTTCCAGCCCGTCGAACACGGCCGCCGGTCCCTTCGCGGGATCGGCTTCCCACAAGACGTTCGCGGCGTGTGCCTGGCTCGGGGTGAGCAAAGCGGCAATGATCGTTGCGGTGAGCGCCCAGTGTGCGCGCATCAGATCTCCTTCGGTACAAAGCCCGCGGCGAAGGCATAGATCGGATGTCTGCGGCGTGGTCAGCACACTATCGGCGATCAATTGATCGCACCAGGTTTCGCCGCGCCCCGGAATATCTAGGTTGCACGCCCATCGGGAGTTAATGTTCATACATGTCCGAAACGATGGAACGCCTCGCCGGGGCAGCCACGTTGGAGGAAGTGCAACGGATCGTCCGCACCACGGCCCGTTCCTCGCTGGCAGCCCACGGCGCCACGTTGGTGCTGCTTGACGGCGACCTCTGCTACTACGCGGACGAGGACTCGATGAGCCCGCTGTGGAAGGGGCAGCGCTTTCCCGCGGTGAACTGCATCAGCGGCTGGGCGATGATCAATCGCCAAACCGTCGCGATCAGGGACATTCGCTTCGACGCGAGGATTCCTCAAGAAGCGTATCGCCCGACATTTGTGCGAAGCCTGCTCATGGCCCCGATCCTGCGCCCTGATCCACTCGGCGCGATCGGTTGCTACTGGGCCGTCCCGCACACCGCGACGCCCGCGGAAACCGAGACGCTGGAATCGCTGGCCCGCGTTGCCGGCGAGGCGCTGGAACGCTTCCCGGAAGGCCTGCCCGCGCGGGGCTTCTTCAACTAGACGACCCGGAAGTGCCGCAGCGTCAACGGCTGCTGCAGGTACTCGTCCTCGTCGGGGAAGGTCACGGGGTCGGTGCGCCACCCAGGCCCGGCGTAGTTCTGCAGCGCCTGCTCGTCGCGCCAGTGGCTCACGTACTGAACCCGTTGCGGCTCTTGAAGGTCGACCAGGACCTCGTGGCCGATCAGGCCGTCGTACGTCTCCGGGAACGTCCGGACGAGATCTCGCACCCGTTCGACGAACTCCTGCTCACGCCCCGGCTTCACGAGCGCTTCGGACACACGGGTCAGCATGCATCCGAACTTAGGAGCGGCCGAGCTCTTCCTCGAAGATCTGGTCCATCTGCTTGTTGGCCCGCGACAGGGCCTTGACCGCGCCCACCACCACAACGAACCCGGCGGCCACCGCGGCAGCGACCCAGGCGGACGTGAGCAGGTAGACGATCGCGAGTGCCTGAAGCACCACAATGGACTTGGCCGCAATGACGATCCACGACCTATGGACAGGTTTGGCGGCGGCGGAGTCCATCATCTACATCTCCCGACTTTTTCAACGAGTGCCGAACCACTGCGTTCGTCGTTTGGATCAAGACGCCCGTTACGGAACGTGAGTTGAACCGTCAACCTTCACTCGTAAGGGTTAACGCTACGTGCGCGTTCCGTATAGTTTGGTGCGGAACGGTGGCGCTCCGTCATATCAACACGGTGACCTCTAGGGCCGCTCGTGTCGAGCCAGACCACACGATCGGGTGGTATTAACGACCGGCAGTGACCTTTCGCGTGAAGGCCGCAGCCATTCGACCCTGTCCGAATTCAGCCGACCCGCACCCAGGGCGCGTGCGGGTCCGGCGTGGTGGGGCTGGCGGCTGGAGTTGGCCTCGCGTCGGATGCGGAAGCGGCTCGTTCGAGGTCCCTCGCCGGGGAGATCTGGACCTGGACGATCTTCACGGCGGTCGCGGCCGGGTTGCCCGGCGGACTTGTCGACTGCATCGCGCGGCATTCAGGCTGATTGAAAACAAAAAATGGGGCCGATTCCAAAACAGATTGGAATCGGCCCCATTTTCAATCGGGGTGACAGGATTTGAACCTGCGACCTCTTCGTCCCGAACGAAGCGCGCTACCAAGCTGCGCCACACCCCGGCTGGGAACGAGTAGAACTCTACATCATGTCCGCCCCAGCTCCGAATCGGACCCCCTCATTTCGGCCCTGACCTGGCGTAACGGGCCGCGGCACCAGGGTCAGCAGGGAAGCCTCGGGAGGGCAGCAGAAGCGCACTGGCGCGTACGGCGAAGTGCCCATGCCGGCGGAGACGTTCATCCACATGTGCGAGCCCCAACGTGAGACTCCGCGCGCGCGGCCGCGGTCCAGTTCGCAGTTGGTCACGAGAGCGCCGTAGAAAGGCACGCGCAGTTGGCCGCCGTGGGTGTGGCCGGCCATCACGAAGTCGTAGCCGTCGGCGGCGAACGGGTCGAGCACGCGCGGTTCGGGGGAGTGTGTGACGCCGAGACGAAGGGCGGCAGAGGCGTCCGGGGCACCGGCGATGTCGGCGTAGCGGTCGCGCTTCAGGTGCGGGTCGTCGAGGCCTGCGGCGAAGATCGTCTGGCCACCGACCTCGATCGAGCGGCGCACGTGGGTCAGGTCCAGCCAGCCGCGCTCGATCATGCCCGCGCGGAGGTCGCGCCACGGCAGCGTCACGCCGTGGATGCGCTTGGTCTTGGCGGACGGCAGCAGGTAGCGCACCGGGTTCTTCAGGCGCGGGGCGTAGTAGTCGTTGCTGCCGAAGACGAACACGCCCGGCTTGTCGAGCAACGGGCCGAGGGCTCGCAGCACGCCCGGTACGGCGTCCTTGTGCGCGAGGTTGTCGCCCGTGTTGACCACGAAGTCCGGGTTCAGGTCGGCCAGGGAGGCGACCCAGCGCTGCTTCGACACCTGGTTCGGCGTCATGTGCAGGTCTGAGATGTGCAGCACACGGATCGGGCGCGCGCCGGGCGACAGGACCGGCACCGTCGCTGTGCGCAGCGTCCAGTGCCTTCTCTCGATTCCCGCCGCGTACGCGATGGTCGCGGCGCCTACAGCGGTCGTGGCGAGGAGGGCTCGGCCGAGCTTGTTCACGTGTCAAGGGTACGGAAGGCGGTTAACTCGATCGGCGCGGCATCCTGCGGGCGGTACCGTTCTGCGCCATGGCGGAGTTGAAGACGCGGCTGCAGAACGACCTGACTGTGGCGATGAAGGCCCGGGAGACGGTCACGGCTGGTGCGCTGCGGATGGCGCTCACGGCTGTCACGAACGAGGAGGTCTCGGGCAAGCAGGCCCGTGAGCTCACCGACGACGAGGTCGTGAAGGTCCTCACGCGCGAGGCGAAGAAGCGCAAGGAGGCCGCGGAGGCCTTCGACGGTGCCGGCCGGGCCGAGAAGGCCGAGCTGGAGCGCCAGGAGCTCGCCGTGCTGGAGACCTACCTGCCCGCCCAGCTCGACGACGCCGAGCTGGCGTCCATTGTGGACAAGGCGTACGAGGCCGTCGCCGCGCAGCTCGGCGAGGCGCCGGGCCAGAAGCAGATGGGCCAGGTCATGAAGGCCGTCAACGCCGAGGTCGCGGGGCGTGCCGAGGGTGGTCGTGTCGCCGCCGCGGTGAAGTCCAAGCTCGCGAACTAGCACGAACTGCCGCAGCGGACCCACGTCCGCTGCGGCACCCGCGGCTAGACCACCGCGTCGGCGAACTCGCCCATCGAGCCGAACTCGAGCGAGTAGCCCACCTCGCCGGACGGCTGCGGCGTCGCGCCCCAGCCCGGCTTGTCCCGCCGGCGGTTGATCCACACGGACGGCAGTCCCTCGCGACGTGCCGGAACGTGGTCGTGGAACAGGCTCTGCGCCACGTGCAGCAGCCCGGAACGTTCCACGCCGAGCTCTTCCAGCTTCGCGTCCAACGCCCGGAAGTGGGCCGGAGCAGGCTTGTACGCGCCGACGTCCTCGGCGGTGATGATCGCCGCGAAGTCTCCGCGCAGCCGCAGGTTGCTGCCCGCGAACCCGGCGCGGTGCACATTGGACAGAATGATCAACTGGTAGCGGGATGCCAAGCGCGCCAACGCATCCGCCGAGTCGGGGAACGCGGGCCAGTCCGGCACGGACGCACCCAGCCGGGACGCCCACTCCGAGCTGACTGAGCGCCCCAGCGCGGCACCTGTCCGCCGGAACGCCTCGGCCAGCACCTCCGGGTACAGCCGGAACGGCGCCGATGCCTCCACCTCCGCCTCATGAGTGCTGTACGCGAGCAGCAGCTCCTCGTCGGTCAGTGAGAGCCCCTCCGAACGCGCCCAAGGCGAGAGAACCGCGGCGAGCCCGCTCTCCCAGTCGATGAGCGTGCCGTAGCAGTCGAAGCTGAGTGCCTTGAACTGAGTGAGGTCCATGCCGACAAACTGTAGTACAGTTCAACTGTAGAGCAAGCGAGTTAGACTCGACACATGTCAGCCCTCGACGGCCTCGAAGTCCGGCGCACCACCACGGCTCAGCAGCTCGCCGACGGCCTCTCCGAACGGATCATGGCCGGCGCTTTCGGCCCTGGTGACAGGCTCAGGGAGAGCGCGATCGCGGCCGAGCTGGGGGTCGCGCGCAACACCATCCGCGAGGCCGTCCGGATCCTGGAGCTGACCGGCCTCGTGCGCTACGAGGTCAACCGCGGCGCCGTCGTCATCGCCCCGACACCGGAGACCGTCGAGGCCCTCTACACCGCCCGCGAACGCCTCGAAACGGCCGCAGCGGCCCGCGAACCACGTCCAGAACAGCTCGAAGCGATCACCAAAGCGTTCACAGACCTGGAGACAGCCGCGCACACCGGCGACACGAGCCAGATCGTCGACAGGGACCTGGTCTTCCACCAGAAGATCGTCGCGCTGCTCGACAGCTCACGGCTCGACGAGTTCTTCGCCGCGATGACAAAGGAGCTGCGCTTCTACCTCACCGTGCTCACCAGGGAGGAGAAGCCGGAGGAGGTCATCGCCGAGCACCGCGTCATCCTCGACGCGATCGAGCTCGGCGACCGCGACAGGGCGGTCGCCGAGATCCGAAAGCACATCGACGCCAGCGTGCAGCGCCTCAAAGCCATGCTCTAACGAGGAACCGGGTCGGTCGGCAACGTGATCGGCGGCGGCTCGTTCGGGTTGCCGGGGTTGCGAGGCGGCTCGTTGGGGTTGCTGTTCGGCGGCTCGGTCGCCACCGGCGGCGGCACGTACCCCGAGCTCACCGACAACGTGATGATCGTGCCGCGCAACGCGTTGCCGCGCGGCGTCTGGCTCACCACGGTGCCCTTCGGCTGCTCCGAGTTCACCGTCTGCTGGCTCACCTTGTAGCCGGCCCGCTCCAGGATCCCGGTCGCGTCGTTGATCTGGCGCCCCACGACGTCCGGAACCTGGATCTCCCTGCCGCCCTTGAGGTAGCGCGGCTCTACCGGGGCCAGGTTCGAGGCCGGGATCGACCCGTGCACCTTCGTCATCGTGTCGAACCACGTCTTCGCCGGGATCGTGCCGCCGAAGATGTTGCCGCCACCGCACAACCGCGGCTGACCCGCGCCGGCCAGGCAGATCGGGCGCGGTGCCGTGCCGTCGTTGTACACCTGCACGGCGCCCGCGAAGTCCGGGGTCGCGCCGATGAACGCCGCCGACTTGTACTCCTCGGTGGTGCCCGTCTTGGCGATCATCGGGCGGGTCCACTTGGCGGCACGGGCGGCGGCCGCGGCGGTGCCGTTGCCCTGGTCGTCCTTGCTCATGCCGGCGGCGAGACCGTTCGCGAGGCCCTCGGCGACGACCTGCTCGCACGGCGCCTCGTTCACCGGCACCGCCTTCTGGTTGCGGTCCAGCACCTTGGCGATCGGCGTCGGCGGGCACCACTTGCCACCGCTCACGATGGTCGCGGCCACGTTCGCGAGCTCCAGAGTGGACACCGGCGCGGGCGACAGCGTGAACGACGCGTTGCCGCCGCCCTGCTTGTAGAACTCGGTCTGCGAGATGCGGTTCTGCTTGTCCTTGGCCTTCGGGTCAGGCCTGGTGCCCTGCAGGTTCGTCGCCATCGTCTCGCGCATGCCGAGCCGCGAGGCCATGTCGACGACCGCGTCCATGCCGGTCTGCTCCTCCAGGATCACGAAGCCGGTGTTCGGCGAGGTCGCGAGTGCCTGCTGCAGCGTCATCGACGACGGGTAGCTGCCGTCGAAGTTCGACAGGCAGTACCAGCGGGTGCCGGGCTCACCGGTGCTCGGGCAGCGCTGCGCACCACCCTTGAAGACCTTGGAGACGTGGTGGGTCGGCGTCGGGATGACGTTGTCGATGCCAAGACCCTTCTCCAGCGCCGCGGCGGCCGTGAAGACCTTGTAGACCGATCCGGCGCCGAACTTGTTCTCCACGCCGCTGGGCAGGTCGAACGTCGTCTGGTTCTGGTCGGCCTTCAGGCCGTAGTCGCGGTTCGCGACCAGCGCCAGCACCTCGTGGCGTTCCTTGCCGGGCTTCACGACGGCCATCGTGTTCGCGATGCCGTCGTTGTTCTTGGCCACGCCCGCCTCGGCCGCGGCCTTCGCCGTCGAGGTGACGCTTCTGTCCAAAGTGGTCTGAATGGTGTAGCCGCCGGTGCGCAGCTGTTCCTCGCTGAAACCCGCGCGCTGCAAGTAGTTCACGACGTACGAGCAGAAGAAACCGTTTTCCGGACCGGCACCGACACAACCGTTCGGTGGCGTGCGGACGGGGTTCTGCAGACCCAGTCCTTCCTTCTTCGCGGCTTCACCGGCATCGCGCGAGAGCTTGTCGTTCTCGACCATCCTGTCGATCACTTTGTTGCGCCGCTCCAGCGCTTTGTCCGGATACGCTTCGGGGTCGAGCGCTGACGGACTGTTCACCATTCCGGCGAGCATCGCGGCTTGAGGAACGTTCAACTTGTCGGGCGTCGTGCCGAAGTAAGCCTGCGCCGCCGCCGCGATGCCGTAAATCGTCGAGCCGAATGGAACGACGTTCAGGTACCGGGCGAGGATCTCCTCCTTGCCGAGCTTTCGCTCCAGCTGCAAGGAGATCCGGGCCTCGCGCATCTTGCGCGCGATGGTCTGCTCCTGCGCCTTGGCCTGCTCCAGCTTGTTGTTCCGCGCGACGACGTGAACCAGGTAGTTCTTCACGTACTGCTGCGTCAGTGTGGAGGCACCCTGCGACACGGAGCCGCTGACCTGGTTCGTCAGGCCGGCCCGGATGGTGCCCTTCCAGTCCACGCCCTGGTGCTCGTAGAACCGGCGGTCCTCCACCGAGATCAGCGCCGCCTTCATGGTCGGCGAGATCTTCTCGGGCGGTGTCAGGACTCTGTACTGGTCGAACAGGTAGGCGATCGGTACGCCGTCCTTGTCGGTGACCGTGGTGATCAACGGGGGATCCGTGGTCACGAGGTCGGCGGAGATGCTGTCCACGGTGTCGCTGGCGCGGTTCGACACGAGGCCTGTCGCACCCACCACCGGGAACAGCATGCCGGCGAGGAGAACCCCAGCCAGCAGGCACAGGCCGAGCATCTTGAGCACGCCATTCCTGACTCGCACGCGGGTCAGCGTACGCCGTACACGAACGGGTGAAGGTGATCAGTAAGGGTCGTTACTCAGCATGAGTAGAGATACGCAAGACAGGTAACAACTCGGTGGCCCAGGGTTGGACGTGGAACCGAACGGCACTACAGTCCGTCAACGTCCAAGGAATGCAGCCGTAGCTCGAACGCTACGGCATCCGTGGCAGGGGTGTGGCGGATTTCCACATTTGGACAGCACTGAGGAGTGGGGGATATGAACCAGGGGGATTGGCGTATCAACGCTTCGTGCCGAGATGAGGAGCCGGATCAGCTCTTCGTCCGAGGTGCGGAGCAGCGCAAGGCGAAGCTCGTGTGCCTGGGTTGCCCAGTTCGCATGGAATGCCTGGCCGAAGCGCTGGACAACAAGATCGAGTTCGGGGTCTGGGGAGGCATGACCGAGCGCGAACGCCGTGCTCTGCTGCGCCGCCGTCCGGACGTCGACTCGTGGTTCGAGCTGCTCGACAACGCACGTCAAGAGCACCTCGAAGACACCAGGGTGGGCTAAAGCTCACTCCCCGGCCAGGCGCCGACCTATCTCTCGGAGGCCGTCCAGGTCGTGCACGTCCGCGGGCAACGCGGGCACGCCGACCAGCGCCACACCGGGGTGAGCACGTGTGAACCGGGCCAGCAGTCGCCTTTCCCGATCGGCGACTGCTACCCGGTCCGCATGCAGCCTGAGCACTGCCGATGCCAGCGGCGCGTCACCGGAGCGGTCGAGCTCGTCCGCCGCGGCGACGGCGTTGGCCGCGGACAGGTCCGTCGCGATGACGGGATGCGTCCTGTTCGCGACGAGCCCGCACAACGGCATGTTCTCGGCGCTGAGCCGTTCAACGAAATAGCTCGCTTCGCGCAATGCGTCCGGTTCCGCCGCCGCCACCACGACAAATCCGGTGCCCGGTGAGCGGAGCAGCTCGTACGTGCGCTGAGCGCGTTCGCGGAATCCTCCGAACATGCTGTCGAACGCCTGAACGAAAGTTGACGCGTCCTGCAACAGCTGGCCGCCGACGATCGTCGACACGGCACGTGTGAAAAGGCTGAAACCGGTTCCGACGATCTTGAGCAGGCCGCGTCCGGAAGCGCGCGCGGGTGCCGAGAGCATGCGGATGAACTTGCCGTCGAGCACTGTCGAGAGTCGCTGCGGCGCGTCCAGGAAGTCGAGCGCCGACCGCGACGGCGGGGTGTCGACGATGATCAGGTCCCACTCGTCCTGCGCCACCAGCTGGCCCAGCTTCTCCATCGCCATGTACTCCTGCGTGCCGGAGAACGACGAGGAAATGGTCTGGTAGAAGGGGTTCGACAGGATCTGGTCGGCCCGGTCGCGGCCCGCGTGGGTCAGCACCATGTCGTCGAACGTGCGACGCATGTCCAGCATCATCGCGAACAGCTCGCCCTTGGGCTCGAAGCCCTCGACGACGACCTCGCGCGGATGGTTGTCGAGTTCGCGCAGGCCCAGAGACTGCGCGAGCCGCCGGGCCGGGTCGATGGTCAGCACGACGACGCGCCGGCCGCGTTCAGCCGCCCGCAACGCCAGTGCCGCCGCCGTCGTCGTCTTGCCGACGCCACCGGAACCGCAGCAGACCAGGACTCGGGTCGCCGGGTCGTCCAGCAGCGGGTCGAAGTCGAGCCTCTCGGTCACCGCACACCCGCCGCGACCAGCACCTCGGCCAGCTCGTACAGCGCGGCCACGTCCACCCCGTCCGTCAGCTCCGGCAGCTCCAGGGTCGGCAGGTCGGACTCCTGGAGCAGCTCCATGGCTTCCTGTTGCGACTGCACCCGGATGGCGTGCTCCACGGTCTCGTCGACCAAACCTTCGAGCGTGAACTCGTCGAGCTCCAGTCCTGCCGTCTTCAGCCCGGCGAGCACGCGGGACGAGTCGACTCGACCCTCGGCGGCGACCGGGACGGAACGGGCGGGCAGCCGTGCCGGGTGGACCCGGTTGACCAGCACCGCGCCCGGCCGCAGATCCGCCGCGTCCAGCTCGGCGACCGCGTCCAGGGTCTCGCGCACCGGCATCTCCTCCAGCAGCGCCACCAGGTGCA
The DNA here is from genome assembly GCF_040681245.1 of Lentzea sp. NPDC051838. Taxonomy (NCBI): domain Bacteria; kingdom Bacillati; phylum Actinomycetota; class Actinomycetes; order Pseudonocardiales; family Pseudonocardiaceae; genus Lentzea; species Lentzea sp. NPDC051838. The sequence goes on along the minus strand of NZ_JBFAYI010000028.1, from coordinate 84,739 downwards.
CCGCCGTGTCGCCGGAGTGCAGCAGCCGCACCACGCCCTCGCTCTGCCCCTTGATCGGCCCGACCTTCGCGAGGTCGGCCATGGCCTTCGTGACGTCCAGGAACTTGACCACGCGCCCGGTCGGCGGCGCGTCCAGCACCACGGCGTCGTAGAGGTGGCGGCCGTCCTTGCCGGTGCGGTTGACGCACTCCTTGACCTTGCCGGTCAGCAGGACGTCCCGGAGTCCGGGGGCGAGCGTGGTGGCGAACTCGATGGCGCCCATCTTGCGCAGCGTCCGTCCGGCGAAACCGAGGTTGTAGAACATCGCCAGGTATTCCAGCAGCGCGGCCTCGGCGTCGATCGCGAGCGCGTGGATCTCACCGCCGCCAGGAGCGGACGCGATCCGTTCCTCGGAGTACGGCAGCGGGGCGCGGTCGAAGAGCTGGGCGATGCCCTGACGGCCCTCGACCTCGATCAACAGCACCCGGCGGCCACCGGTGGCGAGCGCCAGGGCGAGCGCGGCGGCGACAGTGGTCTTCCCCGTGCCGCCCTTGCCGGAGACCACGTGCAGGCGGGCTCGGGTCAGCTCCTCGGTCCACGACGTCACACGTCCAGACTAGGTGTGAAATCGCCCGAAGGTGGACTGGTCGGTCAATCCATCATGGTGAGGAAGAAGACGGCCATCGCGGTTGCGGCGACCAGCGCCCACGCCACGACCGACGGCAGCCACAGCGCGATGCTGAGCGTGATCACCGCCACGATCACGAGCCCGATCAGCCCTGCTTTGACGACGTCCGAGTGGTGGCTGTGCTTGCGATCACGCACCTGCGCCATGGCGACGAGCACCATCACCAGCCCGCCCACCCCGAACAGGCTGGTGGCGATGATCCGCCACGTCTCCATGTGATCAAGGTAGCCCGAAGTGCGAGAACCGCGCAGGCGTCGTTCGGGTGGCAAGTTAGGCTCCGCGCATGACGAAGTGGGAGTACGCGACCGTGCCGTTGTTGATCCACGCCACGAAGCAGATCCTCGACCAGTGGGGCGAGGACGGCTGGGAGCTGGTCACCGTGCTGACGAACCCGACCGGTGAGCAGCACGTCGCGTACCTGAAGAGGGCGAAGGCATGAGCACCTGGAGCACCCGCCTGAAGGAGCTCGGCATCGAGCTGCCCGGCGTCGCCGCCCCGCTCGCCGCCTACGTTCCCGCCACGCAGAGCGGGTCCTGGGTCTTCACGTCCGGCCAGCTGCCGTTCGTCGACGGCAAGCTGCCCGCCACCGGCAAGGTCGGCGCCGAGGTCTCCCCGGAGGAGGCCAAGGAGTACTCCGCGACCTGCATCCTCAACGCTCTCGCGGCGGTCCACGCGCTCGTGGGGATTGACTCGATCAAGCGTGTCGTGAAAGTTGTCGGTTTCGTAGCCTCCGCCGAGGGCTTCACGGGACAGCCGGGTGTCATCAACGGCGCCTCGGAGCTGCTCGGGGAGATCTTCGGTGACGCGGGCAAGCACGCCCGGTCGGCTGTGGGGGTGGCCGAGCTGCCGATCGGCGCCCCGGTGGAGATCGAACTGATCGTCGAGGTGTGACATGTCGGACACGTGCCACGAACTGCTGCTGCGACTCGCCGGACGCCTTCCGGACGACCTGCTGTGGCGGTACCGGGACTGGGCGGCTTCGGACGCGTATGCGGTGCTAGCGCGGTCGTTGCCGCGCACTCTGCTGCACGGACGCATCCCTCTGACTGATCATGAACTGCGCCTTTTGCAGGACGCGCTGGTCCCCTACGGGGCGGAACCCGGTGCTGTCAGTTCGGTCAAAGGGCTGGACGAACTGCCACCCACCGACTACACCTTTTCCCCGGAATCACCTGATCGGGTGCCGATGGGGGATTCCGCGACCGTCGTGCTCGGTGCCACGCTGCGAGGCCGCCACGGGGTCGGTGAGGTTCGCTCCTGCTGGCGCATCGGTCCCTCCGGGATCAACCGCGTCCTGCTGGTAGCCGCCACCACCGGCCACGCCCGGCTGACCGGCGAGCTGCAGCGCGTGCTGCGGGCGTTGGGCGAGCACGACCCGTGTGTCGAGGTCGTGCCGTCCGGTCTGGATCTTCCGCCCTACCACCGGGCGGCGTTGGCGGCATCGGAGCTGGTGTGCGCCGGCGCCGAGTCCGAGGAGCACCTGGTGCTCAGCTAAGGAGAGTTGACGTGACGAACGACGGTGTCGGTCTGCCGGTCCGTCTCCACGATCTCCTGCTGTCGATGGCCGGGCGTGTCGACGACGACGCCCTGTCGCAGGCACGAGAGTTCCTCGCGGTAGGCGAGCTCGACCGGGCGGTCGAGCTGCTCGTCGGCACTCTGCTCGCGGGCAGCATCCCGGTGCTGCCGGACGAGAGAGCAGCCATCACGTGGGCGTTGCACGAGGTGCGTTCCGACGCGTCTCTGACCGACCGCCTGCCGGTGGTCGAGGTGCTGCCGTTCCTGCGTCACCGGTTCACCGCCGAGCACGACCCGGCGGCGGATCTGGCGGGCGTGCTGACCCGAGCGGTCTCGGTGCTGCCGGACGTCCGCTCGGTGCGCTGCGTCTGGCGTTCCTCGCCGGCCGGTTCGACGCCGGGACCGTTGCCGCAGCGCATGGTTCTGGTGGACATCGGTCCGCAGGGCTTCGCGCCCGCGACGGCGTACCGGGTCGACGCGGTGCTGCGCAAGGCCGGCATCCGGGCCGCGGTCGAGGTGTTGACGGTCGGCACGCAGCTCAGCGACTACCACGCCTCCGCGGTGACGGCGTCGCGTCCGGTGTCGATCTCAGGCGCCCCGCTCTCACCGCCGCCGACGCCGGCGGCCGTGTCGCAGTCGCACGAACAGCCCACCTGGTTCGACCAGTCTGAAGACGTTTCCGCTCCGGCACCGGTGGCCGAGCCGACACCGGTGCCGGAGCCAGTAGTGGAAGAGACCGGCTCACGTCGTATGCGCACACCCTCCCTGGAGGGCTCGCAGCCGTTCCCGCCCAAGCCCGTGAAGCGGATCTCGATGGCACCGGCAGAGCCGGAGATCGAGGCCCTGCCGGAGCCGATGCCCATCAACCGGGCCGAGGTGACCACGGAGCTGAAGCCGGACGAGCTGGCGGCCCTGCAGGCCGCTCTGGCCGAGTCGGAGCCGGCCGAGCCGTCGTCCGTCGACGCGAACCTGAGCGAGCGGGAACGGGCCCTGCTGCAGCAGCTGCACGAGGAGCTGGCGCAGCGGGAGCAGACCGGTGCCAAGACGACCGACTCCGGTCGCTGGCAGATCGACCGGTCGTCGGCGCGTCAGTCGGCGTTCGGGACGTCCAACAACGGACACCAGTCTCAGTAGCCGGTGCGCAGGTACTCCAGCTGGGCCCGCACGGACCACTCCGCGGCGGGCCACAGCACTTTGTCGACGTCCGCGTAGACGATCTCGACGACCTGGCGCGGGGTCGGTTCGCCACCTAGTTCGACGACGGCCTTGCGGACCTGTTCCAGCCGTTGGGTGCGGTGGGCCAGGTACATCCGCGCCGCCTCACCGGCGTCCGCGAGCTCGGGGCCGTGGCCGGGCAGAACCGCCGTGTGCTCGGGGAGCTCGGCCAGGAGCTTGAGCGACTCGAAGTAGTCGCCCAGCTTGCCGTCCGGGTGGGCGACGATCGTGGTGCCGCGGCCCAGCACCGTGTCGCCGGTCAGCACCGCCTCGCCGTCGATCACGAAGCAGAGCGAGTCGCTGGTGTGGCCCGGCGTGCCGAGGACCCTCAGCTCCAGGCCGGCGCTGGTGATCACGTCGCCGTCGCGGAGTCCTTCCGAGCCGTAGGTGAACGTCGGGTCGAGCGCGCGCACCGGGGCTTTCACCAGTTCGGCGAACTCCCTGGCGCCCTCGGAGTGGTCCGGGTGGCCGTGGGTCAGCAGGATCTCGGCGATCGGGCCTGTCTCGGCGATCCGCTTCAGATGGGCGTGATCGAGCGGGCCGGGGTCTATGACGACGTAGCTGGTCGCGTCCGGGGCCTTGAGCAGCCACGTGTTGGTGCCGTCGAGCGTCATGGGGCTCGGGTTGTCGGCCAGCAGCACGGCGGCGTGTTCGGTCACCTGACGAAGCTCGCCGTACCTCGGGTGCGCGGCACGGGCGCCGATCAGCGGGGAGCCGCTCACTGGAACACCACCCGGATCTGGTCGCCGTCGCGGATCAGCTTGGGGATGATCTTCTCGACGCTGCGCTGTTCGGCCATGACCTTCTCGACCGTGTTCAGCGCGCCGACCTCGTCGAGCGTGCGCCAGGTGGGCGGCATCAGCATGCGACGGCCGTCCTGGGCGTCCTGGATCGCCTCCGCGGGCGTCTGCCAGGTCGCGTCGGAGGCTTCGGTGGTCTCGCCGTCGGCGCGCTGGCCTTCGGGGAGTGCGGCGACGAAGAACCTCGTGTCGTAGCGGCGCGGTTCCTCCAGCGGGGTCACCCAGTTCGCCCACGGGCGCAGGAGATCAGCGCGCAGCACCAGGTTGTTGGCGGCCAGGAACTGGGCGAGCGAGATTTCCCGGTCCACCAGCTGCTGCCGGGCCTGGTGGAAGGTCGAGGTGTCGGCGACGACCGACTCGCTGTCGGGTCCCGCGAGCAGGACGCCCGACTCCTCGAACGTCTCCCGAACCGCCGCGCACACGAACGCGCGGGCCGTGGGGGCGTCCACGCCGAAGACCTCGCCCCACCACTCCGGCGGCGGTCCGGCCCAGGCGACGGACGTGTCGGCGTCGCGCTGATCCACGCCACCACCGGGGAAGACGGTCATGCCGCCCGCGAACGCCATGCCCTTCACGCGGCGCAGCAGGAAGGCTTCCAGGCCGTCCTCGGTGTCCCTGAGCAGCACCACGGTGACGGCGTCGCGGGGCTCGGCGGGTTGAGCCACCGGATTCGCGGGTACCAGGTTTCCCGGCAAGGTCATGTCGTCGGGCATCCTCCGAGCGTACGACCGTGCTTACCCGAGGATGGTGTGATGGCGACGAACGTCTCCGGCTGCCTGGTGAAGATCCTGCTGTTCCTGCTCGGCGCGATCCTGGGCACCGGGATGACCGCGGTGGCGGGCGTGGTCATGTTCGTGCCGGACCGCACGACCGTGATCAGCGTCGATCCGACCTCGACCGCACCCGGCGTGTACGTCAAGAAGGTCTCGCGGCTCGTCGGCGGCACCTACTACGAGATCTGGCTCGGCCCGGCGCCGGACCGCGGCCACGTCGTGACGGTGCCGAATGGCTGGGAACACGACCCGGACCGCGAGGTCTCGTCCGGCGGCATGAGGCTGAAGTTCGACAACGGGGGCGAGATCTTCGTCCCCAAGGCCAGTTACTCCTGAGGCAGGATGTGCGAGTGGACGAACAGCTGCGCGTAGGACTTGTCGGTGCGGGCCCGTGGGCCGAGATGATCCACGCTCCGGGCATCGCGAACCACCCCGGCACCACCCTGACCGGGGTGTGGGCCCGCCGTCCGGAGGCAGCGGCTTCCCTGGCCGGTTCCTACGGCGCCGAACCCTTCGCGGACTACGCGTCGATGCTGTCCACTGTGGACGCTGTGGCGTTCTGCGTGCCGCCGGACGTCCAGGGCCCGATGGCGATCGAGGCGGCTCGCGCGGGCAAGCACCTCGTGCTGGAGAAGCCGATCGCGTCGTCGGTCTCAGTGGCCGCGGAGCTCGTCGCTGCTGTGGAGGAGGCGGGGGTCGCGTCGCTCGTCGTCCTGACCCGCCGCTACGCCCCGGAGACCAAGGAGATGCTGGCCCAGCTGCACCGCACGGGCGGCTGGACAGGAGCCGACAGCCGCTGGCTCGCGGGCGCCCTGCTGGACGGCCCGTTCTCGAACTCCCCGTGGCGCCACGAGAAGGGCGCTCTCGACGACGTTGGCCCGCACGCGTTCGACCTGCTCGACGCCGCTCTCGGCGAGATCACCGACGTGATCGCCGCCCATGTGTCCGCCACCGGTCTGTGGCAGCTGATCCTGCAGCACGCGGGTGGCGCCACCAGCACGGTGTCCTTGTGCCTGTCTTTGCCGATGCAACCGCCCTTCGCGGATTTCACCGTCTTCGGAACCAACGGGCACCGAACGCTGTCCAACCGTGACACCCCTGCTTTGGACTGCTTCACCAACCTGCTCGACGACTTCGTGGCCATGGTGCACAGCGGCACCACGACCCACGAGTGCGACGTGCGCCGCGGCCTGCACCTGCAACGGATCATCGATCTCGCCAGGCGCAAGGCCGGGGCGTGAAGTTCACGATCGACCCGGAGACGCTGCGGGAGATCCCGGACTCCTACGAGGCCTGGACTCAGATCGGCGTCGCAGCGCGCATGCTCGGCGAACTTTCGCTCGCCGAGCGCGCCCTGCTCAACGCTCTCGACCTCCGCCCGTCCACGGCGGCGCGGCTGCGGCTGGCGCACGTGTTCCAGTGGCAGGGCCGGCTCGCCGAAGCCCACGAGCTGTTCGCCGCGTGCCTGGCGACGGGCGAGATGCCTGACTTCGTGCACCAGCACTGGGGCAAGTGCTACTTCGACGAGGGCAGGTACGCGGAGGCTCGCGAACACTTCCGGCGCGCCCTGGAACTGCGCGAAGGCGGTGATCCCGCGTTGGTCGAGTCGACGCGGGTCGCGCTCACCGCGGCCGAGGCCCGCTGTTCGTGAAGTACCTGCCGAGCCCGGCGGAGAACGCGACCACGTCGCCCGTCGGCGCTCCGGACCACTCCTCGTCCCACGGCAACGCTTCCGGTGTCCCCTGATGCCGCGCGAACACGTGCTGGTGGAAGTGGGCCACCGCCCGTCCCACGATCGCCGAGAACACGAACTCGAGATCCAGCTCGGCCCGCAACCCCGCGGCTGCCGACCTCGCCGCGCGGCCCACCGCCTCGGCCTCTTCCACCGTCAGCTCGTCCAAGTACGGCACGTGTCGTCGCGTCTCCACGAACAGGTACCCCAGCACGTCACCTGGCCGATGTGAGACGACGACAAGATCGTCCTCGAACACCACTGGTCCGACCAGCGGTCCCACCCCTCGGTGCTTGGCGCAGACCAGGCACCCTTCCGTCACCCGCTGAGACGGCATGCTTGCGCTCCGTTCTCGCCTCCGAAATTGTCAGACCCGCTCGCTAGCGTCCCAGCCATGGACCTCACCGCCACGACAGCCGACCTGGCCGGGGCCGCCGCCGAGGTGGCACGGCTGCTCCCCACCCGCGTGCTCGACCCGGTGCTCGCGGGGTTGCGCATCAAGGCGGCCACGCAGGTGGAGATCGCGGGCAGCGACCAGGAGCACGGCGTCCGGCTGACCGTGAACGCGACAGTCCACACCGAAGGCGAGGTGCTCGTGCCCGCGAAGCCGCTGGCGGCGACGCTCCAAGCCCTCGACGACCCGCAGGTGGGGCTGAAGGTCGAAGGTCAGCGGCTGGCGATCCGCACGCCGAGCTCGCGGTTCGCGATCCCGTTGCTCGACCTGGCCAACCACCCCGGCATCCCGGAGCTGCCGCCGCGCAAAGGCCACGTCGACGCCGACCACCTGCGGATCATCGCGGCGGTGGCGGGCGCGGCCTCGAAGGACGACGCGTTACCGATCTTCACCGGCATCCGGATCCAGTCGGACGCCGAGAAGCTGCACGTGATGGCCACTGATCGCTACCGCATGGCCTACGCCACTCTGCCGTGGGAACAAGAAGGTCAACTCGACCTGTTGGTACCAGCGAAGCCGATCACCGAGGCGGCCCGTCAGGCCACCGGCGGGGTCGCGCTGCACGCCGACGCCGACCGCATCGGCCTCACCTGGCACGGCAACGAAATCTCCACCGCACTACTGGCCGCTCCGTTCCCGGACGACCGGGCGCGCCGACTCCTGGAGGCAGTCATCGACAGCACGGTGCTCGTGGACGCGGACGCGTTGGCTCGCGCCGTCCGCAGAGCCACGCCCTACGGCGGTCCGCACCAGGCGGTCACCCTGCAGGTCGAGGACAGCGAGATCAGGGTCAAGGGAAGCGACCCGCAGCAGGGCGAGTCGGAGGAGTTCGTCAAGGCCACGGTCGAGGGCGACCACCTGACCAAGACGTTCCAGGCCCGCTACCTCGCGGACGCGCTGAAGGCGTTCGCAGGCCGCCGGATCGAGCTGAAGATCCAGGACGGCCTGCGTTCCACCGTGCTCACGTCGACACCGGGCGAAGACGGCGTCGAACTGACGTACCTGGTGGTGCCGATGCGTTCCGTGGCCTAGCGAGCGGCCAGGTCCATCTCGGAACGCGCCGGCAGCGGCTCCTCCGACCGGGGCACGCCACGGCGAACCGTGCCGCGCAGCAGCCAGACAGCCGCGGCGATCAGCAGCCCCGCCACACCGGAGGCGACGAACGCCGGCCGCGTGCCGAAGTGCTCGATCAGCTGGCCGGACAGGCCCTGGCCGATGGCGAGGCCGACGGTCACCGAGGTGATCACCCAGCCGAACGCCTCCGCGGCCATGCCGTTGGGCGTGACCTGCTCGATCGCGGCGGAGTGGGCGGTCGACTGAGGCGTGATCAGCGTGCCGACCACGAACAGCGCCAACCCGAGGCCCAGCAGCGACGCGGGGATCGCCAGCAGCAGCGACAGCAACCCGAACCCGCCCAGCAGCACCGGCAGGCGCAGGTGCATCGGGCGCGGCCACGGGCGCATCCCGTAGAGCACGCCGAAGATCACCGAGCTGATCGACCACAGCGACAGCATCAGGCCACCCATCGAGGCGTGACCCGCGGCCTTCGCGAACGCCGGCACGGCCACCTCGACGAAACCGATCGTCACGCCGAAGCCCAGCGCGGCCAGTGCGACGGTCCGCATGCCGGGGTAGGCGAACGCACCGAGCAACGGACGAGGCGTGGACGCGACCGGGCCCCAGGCGCGCACGACGGGGTTCGTCGCGAACCACAGCGCACCGAAGACCATCATCACGGCCCCGGCGACGACACCGGTGCCCGCCCACGGCGCCGCCAGCAGCAGACCGGCGAGACCCGGTCCGAGGATGAAGAAGACCTCCATGCTGATCGACTCGTAGGCGTAGGCCGCCATCCGCGTCGCGCCGGACGGCAGCATCCGCTCCCACAGCGCCCGCGACGCCGAGCCCACCATCGGCTCGGAAGCGCCGACGCCGAGGGCCAGCGGGACCAGCACGAACACGGAGGCACCGGCCTCGACCGCGATCACGGAGACGGTGACGAATAGTGCGAACAGGCCCGTCACAAAAATCAACGGCCGGGTCGGGCCGAAGCGGTCCATCAGCCGGCCCTGGACGACCGAGCCGAGCGCCACGCCCACCAGCGCCGCCGCCGAGACCATGCCGGCAACCGCGAACGACCCCGTCGCGCGCTCCACGTAGAGCAGCAGCGAGAGCCCGACCATGGCGATCGGGAGGCGGGCGAGCAGAGACGCGACCACGGGGCCGCGCATGCCGGGGGTCGTCAGAGCAGCACGGTAGTCGGAGAGACGAGCGGAGTGGGACATGCGTACCAGTATGCCAAATCTGGTACGGAAGTACCAGGTCGGGTGCCGAGAGTCACCATGGTTGCGATTGGGTCACAGGAATGGGATGACCGGGTGAAACATGCAACGAATCGGCCACGCCGGGGGTCCTTGAGGGTGAAAGGGCTTGAGCGGTCGGGGTGGAGACGTGCGAAAGTTGACTCATCCACCGAGACCAACCTCTGGCTTGAGGGTCGGGGCCTGCGCGCCAGAGGGATGGAAGGCACGGTTCGTCGGGGGATGGGCCGTGCAACACAAAGGACCGGTGCGCCACGTCGGGGGTGGCGCCCGGTCCTTTGTGTTTCTGAAAACCTAGCGAGCCCGGCGAGCCAGTCGCTCCGGGTCCAGGATCAGCACGCTCTTGCCTTCGAGCCGCAGCCAGCCGCGGTGCGCGAAGTCGGCCAGAGCCTTGTTCACGGTCTCGCGGGACGCGCCGACGAACTGGGCGATCTCCTCCTGCGTCAGGTCGTGCGTGACGCGGAGCAGACCGGCCTCCTGCGAGCCGAAGCGCTGCGCCAGCTGCAGCAACGCCTTGGCCACGCGGCCGGGCACGTCCGTGAAGATCAGGTCGGCCAGCATCGAGTTCGTCCGGCGCAGCCTGCGGGCAAGTGCCCTCAAAAGCTGCTCGGCGATCTCCGGCCGGTTGGTGATCCACTGACGGAGCGCGGGGCGGTCCATGGACACCGCGCGCACCTCGGTCACCGTCGTCGCAGTCGACGTGCGGGGGCCGGGATCGAAAATGGACAGTTCACCGAACATGTCGGAGGGTCCGAAGATCCCCAACAGGTTCTCGCGGCCGTCCGGCGACTTGCGGCCGATCTTCACCTTGCCGGACTGGATGATGTACAGGCGGTCGCCCGGCTCACCCTCCGCGAAGATCACGTGGCCACGCGGGAACTCCACCGTCTCCAGGGTCTGAGCCAGTGCCTCTGCGGCAGCCGGGTCAACCCCCTGGAAGATGCCCGCTCGCGCCAGGGTCTCGTCCACCTCGTCCCTCCTAATCGACGCGACGGCACGCCTACCACCATCTTTGGTGGAGTCAGCGCCGTGCCGCCGATCACTGCGTTGCAGTCTAAGGGCTGTGTTGTGGATCGCCGCTCGGCTCGCCGTCTTACTAGGAACAACCCGACTGACTCGATCCAGAGCCCAACGAATCAGTCTACGCCATTCGGATGACGGTCAGCACGCGGCCCGTCAGCGGACGCGCTTGCGGGCCGAGCCACGGCCGCGGCGACGCAGGCGGAAGAGCTCGAGGGCGCGACCGATGCCGTGTCCGTAGAGCGCCTTGACCTCTTCAGGCCTGGCGGACTCCAGGAACTCCTCGACCTCGTTCTCCTGCACAGCGCCGTGCCGGAGCTTCGCTTCGACCCGCTCCATGAAGAGCGCGAAGAACATGATCACGATCGGGACGACGATCACAAACCAGGCAGTCATGATGCTCCGCAGTGTGGCGCATGAGGGATTCGAGTACGCGTCTAGGGGGTCGTGTCGGCGTGTTGACTACGCTGAATCAGTGCCCGCAACCAAGAAGCCGGAAACCAAACTCGGTCTGACCCGCAGGGCCCGCCGGATGGTGCGCGTGCTCGCCGAGGGATACCCCGACGCGCACTGCGAGCTGGACTTCACCACGCCACTCGAGCTGATCGTGGCCGTGGTGCTGTCCGCCCAGTGCACCGACAAGAAGGTCAACGAGGTCACTCCCGCGCTCTTCGCGAAGTACCCGACGGCCGCCGACTACGCCGGCGCCGACAGGGTCGAACTCGAAGAGATGATCCGCCCGACCGGTTTCTACCGGAACAAGGCAACGTCTCTGCTAGGTCTCGGTGCTGCTCTTGTGGAGCAGTACGACGGTGTGGTTCCCGGCACTCTCGAGGAGCTGGTGAAGCTCCCAGGTGTAGGACGCAAGACGGCCAACGTGGTTCTCGGCAACGCGTTCGATGTGCCCGGCATCACAGTCGACACCCATTTCGGGCGCCTCGTCCGCCGCTGGGGCTGGACGGAGCTCGAGGACGCGGTCAAGGTCGAGCACGCCATCGGCGAGCTCATCGAGAAGCGCGACTGGACGATGGCCTCGCACTGGATCATCTTCCACGGCCGCCGCGTCTGCCACGCCAAAACCCCAGCTTGCGGCGCCTGCCTGCTGATGAAGGACTGCCCGTCGTACGGCCTCGGCCCGGAGGACCCGGACAAAGCGGCCAAGCTCGTGAAGGGCGACGAGAAGCCACACCTGCTCGAGCTCGCCGACCGAGTGCGGTCCGGTGAGAAGCTGGTGGGGTGAACAACCGCACGCGCTGGCTCGTCCTCGTGCTCGTCCTGGGCGTGGCAGGTGTCGTGGCGCTGTGGCCGCGTGACAAGTCACCGCAGCCGCCGCCCACGTCGTCCCGCCCTGCCCAGGACGTCGACGCGTTGCGCGCGCAGGCTCAGCTGCGAGCGTGCCAACCCACGGCAGAGGGCGGCGTCGACGTCACGTGCCTCGGCGACGGAACCCGGACGGCCCTCGCGCTGAAGGGGCCGCTCCTGATCAACTTCTGGGCGACCTGGTGCCAGCCGTGCCAGGAGGAGCTGCCCGTGCTCGATTCGTACGCGAAGCAACCAGGTGCGGTCCCGGTCGTCCCAGTTCTTGTGGACAGCAGGGAAGCAGACGGCCTGGAGCTGCTCGCGCGGCTCGGCGTGCGGCTGCCCTCGGTCTACGACGGTGCCGACGAGTTGCGCAAGCGCGTCAAGGCGCCGATAACGCTTCCCGCTACGTATTACGTAGCAGCGGACGGCTCGGTGCGGCTGATCACGGATCCGCCGTACTTCAAGGCGGCCGAGCAGGTGGAGAAGGCGGTTCGATGACGGAGGCAGCAGAGCCACCCGACTGGATGCAGCGCCTGGCCAAGGCCACCGAGGACATCGACGCGCAGGTGTTCATGCGGGTGCCGCGGGCGCCGTCCGACGGTGTGCGCAAGGCGTCCGTGCTGATGTTGTTCGGCGAGGACGAGAACCACGGGCCGGACCTGTTGCTGCTGCGCCGTTCGGACACGCTGGGCTCGCATCCGGGCCAGGTCGCGTTCCCCGGTGGAGCCGCCGACCCGACCGACGACGGGCCTCTCGCCACGGCATTACGCGAGGCTTACGAGGAGACAGGTGTACTGGCGGAAGGAGTGAGACCGCTCGCCCTGCTGCCGGAGCTGTACGTGCCGGTGTCCGGGTTCGTGGTCACACCCGTGCTCGCCTACTGGGAACAGCCGAGCCCCGTCGCACCTGTCGACCCGGCGGAGACCGCCGCCGTCGCGCGGGTGCCGGTCGCGCACCTCGCCGATCCTGCGAACCGGTTCCGGGTGCGTCACCCTGCGGGTTACGTCGGAGCGGCCTTCTCCGCGCCGGGCATGCTGGTGTGGGGCTTCACCGCGGGGTTGATCAACGGCCTGATCGCACTCGGCGGCTGGGAACAGCCGTGGGATGCGACCGATGTGCGTGACCTTGAACTAGCGTTGCGCGCTACACAGTGAGGCGGAGGTTCTGGGTTGAACTGGGTTGACCTGCTCGTGCTGGGCCTTGCCGCGATCGCCGCGGTGTCCGGGGCCAGGCAAGGCATGGTCGTCGCGCTGCCCGCTTTCGTCGGTGTGCTCGTCGGCCTGATCCTCGGCACGCAGATCGCACCGCTGCTGGTGTCCCAGTTCGAGAACGTCGTCACGAAGGTCGTGTTCGCGGTCGGCATCGTGGTGCTGCTCGTGGCACTGGGCGAGACGATCGGCGTCTACATCGGCCGGACGATCAAGGCCAGGGTCAACGCCTCGCCGCTGCGGGGCGCGGACAACGCGCTGGGCGCCATCGTGCAGGGCCTGGTCGTCTTCATCGTGGCGTGGATGATCGCGCTCCCGCTGACCTCGGTCGTCGGCCTGCCGGACCTCACCTCGTCGCTCAAGCAGTCGGTGATCCTCGGCAAGGTCAACGAGACCATGCCGCAGGCCGCCAGGGTGCTGTCGAACGACCTGCAGAAGCTCTTCGACGTCTCGGGCTTCCCGCAGGCGATGGACCCGTTCAACCGCACGCCGCTCAAGGAGGTCGAGCCGCCGGACGGCCAGCTCGCGAACTCTCCCGTGCCGAAGCGGCTGCAGTCGTCGGTGCTGAAGGTCCGCGGCCGCGCGCCGTCGTGCTCGCGTGCCCTGGAGGGCACCGGGTTCGTGATCGCGCCCGAACGCGTCATGACCAACGCGCACGTCGTCGCCGGCACCAACGAGGTGACGGTCGAGGTCGGCCGCGGCCAGTTCGACGCCACCGTCGTGGCCTACGACCCGCGCGTGGACATCGCCGTGCTCGCCGTGCCGGACCTGGAGGCCACGCCGCTGCAGTTCCGCACGGACGCGGTGCAGCCGGGCGAGGACGGCATCGTGCTCGGCTACCCGCTGGACGGCCCGTACAAGCCCTCTCCCGCCCGTGTGCGCGAGCGGATCGAGCTGCTGCGCGGCCCGGACATCTACGACGCGCAGACGGTCACCCGTGACGTCTACACGGTTCGTGCCGAGGTCCGCTCCGGCAACTCCGGTGGTCCGCTGGTGGACACGCAGGGCCGGGTGATGGGCGTGGTCTTCGGCGCTGCCGTGGACGACCCGGAGACCGGCTTCGTGCTCACCGCCCAGCAGGTGCAGTCGATGGTGCAGAAGGCGCCGACGCTGACCCGCCGGGCCTCTACGCAGGGCTGTGCCTCGTAGCGATCCCGTCCAGCACGTAGTTCAGGCCGGTGTCGAACCACGGTTCGGCGTTGGTGTGCTCGGCCTCGAACATGACCTTGGCGAGCGTCGGGAACTTCCCGGTGGCCAGCATCCGCTGCATGTAGGGGCCGGACGCGGCCTGCCACTGCTCCTCGGTCATGCCGCTGGACCGCTCCTCGCGGGCTTCGGCGATCTCGCTGCCGACCGCGCCGCGGACGAACGCCATCACCGCGCTGACCGCGCCGAGCACGTGGTCGATGGTCGGGAACTCGGGCCTGCCGTCGAGCGTGGCCAGTGACGCCTCGATGTGCGCCAGCGAGTTCGGGCCGCGGTGCGGGCGGCCACCGAGCAGGTCCACGAGCCACGGGTGCCGCTTCGCCGCCGTGCGGATGCCGTGGGCGATCTGCGTCAGGGCCGCGCGCCAGTCGGTGCCCGGATCCGGCAACGCGATCTCGCCGTAGACCTCGTCGACCATGAGGTCGAGCAGTTCGTCCTTGGTCTCCACGTACCCGTAGAGGCGCATCGGGCCGGCGTTCAGCGCGGCGGCGACCTTGCGGAACGACACTTCGTCGAGCCCGCCCTCGTCGGCGAGCCTGATCGCGGCGTTCACGATCAACTCCCTGCTCAACGGGGTCGGCGACGGCTTGCTGGGCGGCTCTGGGCGGTCCCACACGAGTTCGTTCGACATCGGACTGGACAATACACCGTCTGTCAGCGATACAGTGTATTGAGCGATACAGCGTATTGGGAGGATGCGATGAAGACTTCGGTGTTGGTCGTCGGGGGAGGCCTGGCGGGTACGTCCGCCGCGATGTTCCTGGCGTGGCGAGGCGTGGACGTGATCTTGGTGGAGAAGCATCCCGGCAGCTCACCGCACCCGCGAGCGGTCGGTTTCAACGCTCGGGTGGGCGAGCTGCTGCGCTCGGTCGGCCTGGACGAGGAGCTGCCGGCGAGCCGGATGACCAAGGGCTTCGGCATCCGGCGGGTCAGGGCCGAGAGCCTGGTCGGGAGGAAGTACGACGAGACGTTCTGGTCGCCGCCGGCCGAGCTCTCCGACGTCGAGTACTCGCCGACCACGGGCGTCGGCGTGGCCCAGGACCGGATGGAACCGATCCTGCGCGACAAGGCCCGCGCATTGGGCGCGGACATCAGGATGAGCACGCGGATGCTGGAGTTCTCGCAGGACGACAACGGCGTCACGGCGATCGTCCAGGGCGATGGCGAGCCGTACGAGATCAAAGCCGACTACCTGGTCGCGGCGGACGGCCACCGCAGCCCGATCCGCGAGCAGCTCGGCATCACCCGCACCGGCCGCGGGTTCATGCACACCTCCCGCAGCGTGCTGTTCCGCGCGCCGTTGCAGGAGTACCTCAAGGACGGCATCGGTCAGTTCGTGATCGACGACGTCGGGTTCCTGACCACCTACGGCGACGGCCGCTGGGTCCTGATGCTCGACGACCGCGAGTACACCGAACCCGAGCTGCTGGCGAAGATCAACCAGGCGATCGGTCGCGACGACCTCGACGTCGAGATCATCACCACCGGCCGCTGGACGATCAGCGCGTCGGTGGCCGACCAGTTCTCACATGGCCGGATCTTCCTGGCCGGCGACGCCGCGCACACGTTGCCGCCGAGCCGCGGCGGGTTCGGGGCGAACGTCGGCATCGAGGACGCGCACAACCTCGCCTGGAAGCTCGCCGCCGTGCTGAACGGCGAGTCACGCCCGGAGCTGCTCGACACCTACGACGCCGAACGGCGCCCGGTCGCGACCCTGTGCCACCAGCAGATCTTCTCGCGCAACGACGGCCACAACCGCGACGGCCAGCCGGAAGACGCGCCGCTGTACGACAACTACGCGATGCACTTCGGCCTCCTCTACCGCTCGAACGCCGTGCTCGGCGCCGGTCCGGACCTGCCTCCTGCGCAGTTGCCGGAGCAGTGGAACGGCCAGCCGGGCACGCGCGCCCCGCACCAGTGGATCGAGCCGGGCAAGTCCACTGTGGACCTCTTCGGACGAGGCTGGGTGCTCGTCGCGGACCACCCGCAGTGGGAGGAAGCGGCGGAACGAGTGGGCGTGCGGTACGAGCGGGTCGAGCAGCTGGACGCGTTCGGACTGTCCGAGAAGGGTGCCTCGCTGGTCCGGCCGGACGGCTACATCGCCTGGCGCTCAACGGATCTGCCGGACGACCCGGCCTCCACCCTCGAGGAGGCGTTCAGGACGTCTTCTGCAAGAACTCGGTGATCAGCCTGCTCGTGGTGTGGGACGCCTCCTGGTTCGGGAAGTGCCCCACCTCGGGCAGGCACCGGTACTCCGACCCCGGTCCGAGCCACGGCCGCGACTCACGGGCGGAGGACTCCAGCACGATCGGGTCCAGGGCGCCGTGGATCTGCAGCACCGGCACCTGCACGGGTTTGTCGACGGCCTCGATGAACCGGCGGCCGTCGCTGCGGATCTGCGAGCGCACCGCCCAGCGGAAGTACTCCATCGCGCTGTGGGCCACGCCGGGGATCGTCATCGCCTGCCGGCAGCGCCGGATGACCTCGTCGAACTCGGGCGCCGACCGCCACTTCGGCCCCGACCACGCCGACAGCAGCTTGGCGACCTGCAGGCCGTTCTCGCCGGTCAGCCAGCGTTCGGGGTAGATCGGCAGCTGGAAGCGCAGCACGTGCGAGTTGATCCTGGGGTGCCTGCGGAACGCCCTGCGCATCGCGAGCGGGTGCGGTGCCGCGAGCACCGAGATCGACGAGACCAGGCGCGGGTGGATCGCACCGACCGTCCAGGCGGTGGCGCCGCCCCACGCGTGACCCACCAGGTGTGCGCGTTGGGCGCCGAGCGCCTTGATCAGACCGGCGATGTCACCGGCGAGCGTGAAGCCGTCGTAGCCGCGTGGTGGCTTGTCCGAGTCGCCGTACCCGCGCAGGTCGACGGCGACCGCGCGGTACCCGGCCTCGGCGAGCGTCGTCAGCTGGTGCCGCCACGACCACCAGAACTCGGGGAACCCGTGCAGGAGCAGCACGAGCGGTCCCTCGCCGAGCTCGGCGACGTGCAGGCGGATGCCGTTGGCCGAGACGTCGCGGTGCGTCCACGGGCCCGCGACCCGCACCACGGACGGGTCGGGTTTGCGGCTCAGTTGTCGTCGCCCCGGTTCGTCAGCGCGGCGATCGTGTCCTTGGCGGCCGCGATCGACTTCTCCGGCGCCTTGATCTTCTTGAGCTTGCGCACGCCGAGGACGATGAGGGCGACGGCGGCGGCCACCATGACGCCGGTCACCAGGAAGAAGCCGTTGGACGTCCGCCAGCCGAACCACTCCGAGAAGCCGTACCCCAAGGCCATGAACAGGAAGAACAGCAGGAAGCAGATCACCGCGAGAGCGGCGATCAGGAAGGCGCTGCCGAACGCGCCCTTCTTGAGCTCCTTGACCAGCTCTCCCTTGGCGAGCTCGACCTCTGCTCTGACCAACGTCGACATGTGCGCGGTCGCGTCACGAACCAGACCGCCGATCGAGGCCTCGGCCGTCGGGTCGTCTGCGGTCAGCGGAATCGACGTGATGTGCTCCCTGGTGGTCACCCGGACATGGTGCCATGTGCCCGGCTGCGGCGAATGAGCAACACCGCGGCGAGCAGTGACGCGATCATCGACGCGAGCAGCACGGCGGCCTTCGCGGTCTCGGCCTCGGCCAGCGAGAGGTCCGCGATCAGCAGACTGACCGTGAACCCGACCCCGCCGAGCACCGCCACCGCGACGATGTCCCGCGGCCCCGCGCCGGCCGGCCAGACCGCCGCCTTGAACCACACGGCCAGCGCCGAGGCCCCGACGATCCCGATCACCTTGCCCACGACCAGCCCGACGATCACCCCGATGGCGATCTTGTCCGCGAACAGCTTCGAGAACGCCTCGGCGCCCACCGGCACACCGGCGGCGAACAGGGCGAACACGGGCACCGCCACGCCTGCGGACCACGGCTGCAGCAGGTGTTCCAGCCGCACCGCCGGCGCCTCGTGCTCGTACGGGTCGCGCTTCACCCGCGTCAGCAACGCCAGCGCGACGCCCGCGATCGTGGCGTGGATGCCCGACTCGTGCATGAACCACCAGGTGGCCAGCGCGATCGGCACGTGGAGGAACGGCGTGGTGATCCTCTTGTGCTGCAGGAACCAGTACAGCGCCAGCAGCAGCACGACCGCCCCGGCCGCGAGCAGGTTGAACTTCGCGGTGAACAGGATCGCGATCACGATGATCGCGCCCAGGTCGTCGACCACGGCCAACGACAGCAGGAACACCCGCAGGCTCGACGGCAGCCCCGAAGCCGTCAACGCCAGCACTCCCAAGGCGAACGCGATGTCCGTGGCGACCGGAATCGCCCACGCCTTCTCGATGCCCGGCTGGCCCCAGCCGATCGACAACGCGATCAGCGCGGGCGCGATCATGCCGCCGATCGCCGCCACCACCGGCAGGATCGCCGCCTTGAAGTCCGAGAGCTCTCCGACGACGAGCTCGCGCTTGAGCTCAAGTCCCGCCACGAAGAAGAAGATCGCGAGGAGCCCGTCCTTGGCCCACGCGCCGACGGTCAGCGGGCCGACGTCCAGATCCCGCAGTGCGAAGTAGGTGGGGGACAGCGGCGAGTTGGCCCACAGCAGCGCTATGGCCGTGGCTCCGAGCAGCACCATGCCACCGACGGTCTCGGTGCGGAGGTAGCGGGCGAACTCGGCGACGACGGCCTTCTTGCGCGACAACGGATGCTCCCTGGTCCGGCAGGTACGTCAAATACTCGTGCCGACCAGACTTCCCGGCTCACCCTGATGCGATCTTAACGCGAACGGGCGCCCTCCTCGGAGGACGCCCGTCACGTTTGCGCAGATCAGTGTCAGTCTTCGGACTTGCCCGACTGCAGACCCGCCGAGATCAGGTCCATCACCGACGAGTCGGCCAGCGTCGTCACGTCGCCGACCGCGCGGTTCTCGGCCACGTCGCGCAGCAGGCGGCGCATGATCTTGCCCGAGCGCGTCTTCGGCAGCTCCGGCACCACCATGATCTGCCGCGGCTTGGCGATCGGGCCGATCTCCTTGGCCACGTGGTCGCGCAGCGCCTTGATCGCGTCCGCGCCACCGGCGTCGGAACCCGCGCCGCCGCGCAGGATCACGAACGCCACGATGCCCTGGCCCGTGGTCGCGTCGGACGCGCCCACGACAGCCGCCTCGGCCACGGTCGGGTGCGAGACCAGAGCGGACTCGACCTCGGTCGTGGAGATGCGGTGGCCGGACACGTTCATCACGTCGTCGACGCGGCCGAGCAGCCAGATGTCGCCGTCGGCGTCGTACTTGGCGCCGTCACCCGCGAAGTAGAAGCCCTGCTCGCCGAAGCGCGACCAGTAGGTGTCGCGGTAGCGCTCCTCGTCGCCCCAGATGCCGCGCAGCATCGACGGCCACGGTTCGTCGAGCACCAGGTAGCCACCGCCACCGTGCGGCACCTCGACGCCCTCGTCGTTGACGACCTTCGCGCCGATGCCGGGCAGCGGGCGCTGCGCCGAACCGGGCTTGGTCGACACCACGCCGGGCAGCGGCGAGATCATGATCGCGCCGGTCTCGGTCTGCCACCACGTGTCCACGATCGGGGCCTTGTTGCCGCCGACGTTCTCGCGGTACCAGATCCACGCCTCGGGGTTGATCGGCTCGCCGACCGAACCCAGGACGCGCAACGACGACAGGTCGTACTTCGCCGGGATGTCCGCGCCCCACTTCATGAAGGTGCGGATCAGCGTCGGCGCCGTGTAGTAGATCGAGACGCCGTACTTCTGCACGATCTCCCAGTGGCGGCCCTCGTGCGGGGTGTTCGGCGTGCCTTCGTAGACGACCTGCGTCACGCGGTTCGACAGCGGGCCGTAGACGATGTAGCTGTGGCCGGTGACCCAGCCGATGTCCGCGGTGCACCAGTAGACGTCGGTGTCCGGCTTGAGGTCGAACACGTTGTAGTGCGTGTACGAAGCCTGCGTGAGGTAGCCGCCGGACGTGTGCAGGATGCCCTTCGGCTTACCCGTGGTGCCCGAGGTGTAGAGGATGAAGAGCGGGTGCTCCGCGTCGAACGCCTCGGGGCTGTGCTGGTCGGACTGCGCGTCCACCAGCTCGTGCCACCAGATGTCCTTGTCCGTCCACGCGACCTCGGTGTCGGTGCGCTTGACGACGATGACCTTCTCCACCGACGGCGCGGCGGCGACGGCCTCGTCGACGGCCGGCTTGAGCGGGAAGGGGTTGCCCCGGCGGAACTGGCCGTCGGTCGTGATCACGAGCTTGCACGAGGAGTCCTCGATGCGGGTGCGCAGCGCCTCGGCGGAGAAGCCGCCGAACACCACGCTGTGCATCGCGCCGACGCGGGCGCAGGCGAGCATCGCGAAGATCGCCTCGGGGACCATCGGCATGTAGATCGCGACGCGGTCCTCGGCGCCGATGCCCAGTGACGTCAGGGCGTTCGCGGCCTTGGAGACCTCGCGCTGCAGCTCGGCGTAGGTGATGGCGCGGGAGTCACCGGGCTCGCCCTCCCAGTGGATCGCGACCTGCTCGCCGTGGCCGGACTCGACGTGCCTGTCCACGCAGTTGTAGGCGACGTTGAGCTTGCCGCCGACGAACCACTTCGCGAACGGCGCGTCCGACCAGTCGAGCACCTGGGTCCACTTGGTGTCCCAGTGCAGCCGCTCCGCCTGCTTCGCCCAGAACGCCTCGCGGTCGGCCTTCGCCTCCTCGTACAGGGCGGGCTGTGCGTTCGCCTGAGCCGCGAACTCGTCGGAAGGCGGGAACGTCCTGCTCTCCGTGAGCAGGTTGTCCAGAGCGTTGCCCTGGCCTGGCGACTGCGTCATGGTGCGAGACCTCCTGGAAAATCCAGACCGGTTGGGGATGCGGGTACTGACCGTAGTGCGAGCCAGTTCACTTCCAACAGGCTCCTCCCCCGAAAGGTTCAGACCAATCTTGGGAGGTTGGTTACACGGCCGTCATTGTGTAACCCGTTTTGTCTGGTTGAAGCACGTGCGGGGCGATGAACGGGCGAAGTTGCGCGCTCAACGGTCTGCCTAGTGAGCTGGATCACGCGTTTCACCTGGTCAGGTACTCTGCGCGACCGTGACCGATCCGCTTGCTCCGCTGCTTTCCCTGCCTGGCGTGGCCGACGCCGCCAACGCGGCCAAGGACGCCGTCTTCCAGGTGCACCGCCATCGGGTGAATCTGCGCGGCTGGGCCACGACGGCGGCCGAGGCATCCGTGCGCGCGGCCCGTGCGTCAGCGGCTCTGGAGGGTGGCCCGACCGAGATTCCCTCGTCCGGCGAGGTCTCGGATCCCGTGCTGGCAGGGTCTTTGCGGGTCGCCGAGGCACTGGGTGGGCTCGTCGCGACCTGGCAACGCGCGCCGTTGCAGGCTCTCGCGCGGTTGCACGTTCTGGCTGCCGCGGACCTGACCGCCGACGTCGGCCGGCCGCGTGTTTCCGAGGACGTGTCGCAGCGGCTCGACCTCCTGGGGTCGTTGGTCACCGGCGGAACTTCGGTGCCGGCGCCCATCGTCGTGGCGGTGGTGCACGGCGAACTGCTCGGGCTGGCGCCGTTCGAGGTCGCCAACGGGGTGGTGGCCCGTGCGGCGGCGCGGCTGACGTCGATCTCCACCGGCCTCGACCCCAAGGGCCTCGGCGTGCCCGAGGTGGCGTGCCTGCGCCGATCGGCCGAGTACGAGGCCGCTTCCGTGGCGTTCGCGTCCGGGTCCTTGGAGGGTCTGGGTCAGTGGATCCTGTTCGTCTGCTCGGCTTTGGAGGCGGGCGCCCGCGAGGCTCGCAGCATCGCGGACGCCGCACTCACCGGGTGATCTCCGCGAGAACTTCCGCGGCCTTGATCGCGTCGTCGTCGGTCACGTAGAGCGGCGCGAACCCGAATCGCAGGATGTCCGGCGGCCGGTGGTCGCCGATGACTCCGCGCGCGATCAGTTCGTCCATGACCTTTGATGCGTCCGGGCAGCGGACCGAGATCTGGTTGCCGCGCACCTCCGGGGTGATCACTTCGAGGTTCGTGAGCTTCTCGACGTGCTCGCGGAACAGCTGCGTGAGTTTGAGCCCTCGCTCGCGCAGTTCGACGAGGTCGACGTCGTCCCACACGTCCAGCGAGGCGTCGAGCGCCAGCATCGACAGGATGTCCGGCGTGCCGACCCGTGCCCTGATGACGCCGGGATCGGGCTCGTAGCTCGCTTCCATCGCGAACGGCTCGCGGTGGCCGTTCCAGCCCGACAACGGGTTCTCGAACGTCGCCTGCTTGTGCTTCGGCACGTAGATGAACGCGGGCGAGCCCGGCCCGCCGTTGAGGAACTTGTAGGTGCAGCCGATCGCGAAGTCGACGTTCAACGCGTCCAGCTCGATCGGGAGCACGCCCGCGCTGTGGCAGAGGTCCCAGACCACCTGTGCCCCAACGGCATGCGCCTGCTCGGTCAGCGCCTTCATGTCGTGCAGCTCGCCGGTCCGGTAGTCGACGTGGTTGAGCAGCACCACGGCGGTGTCCTGCGTCAGTTCCAAAGTGGACGGATGCGCGGCCCGGATCTTCAGTCCTGTCAACGAGGCCACGGACTGGGCGATGTAGCCGTCGGTCGGGAACGTCGACTCGTCGCACACGATCTCCGTGCGGCTGGTGCCTTTCACCGCGCCCATCAACGCCTTGAAGACGTTGACCGACGTCGAGTCACCGACGACGACCTGTCCCTCCGCCGCTCCGACCAGCCGGCCGATGCGGTCGCCGATCCGTTGCGGCGCCTCCCACCAGCCCTCGGACCACGACCGGATCAGTCGCGTGCCCCACTGGTGCTTGACGACTTCCTGCACGCGTTCGGCAACGTGCTTCGGCGGCGCGCCGAGCGAGTTGCCGTCGAGGTAGACGACGCCTTCGGGGATGTCGAACAGCTCGCGCTTCACACGTAGCTCCTGGCAGTCCACAACTCGGGGAACACCGCTCGTTGGGTGCGCTTCTCCAGCCATGCAACACCTGCGGAACCACCGGTGCCGACCTTCGCACCCATCGAACGCCGGGTCGCGAGGAGGTGGTCGTAGCGCCAGCGGGCGAACTCCTCGGCGATGTCGGTCAGCGCCTCGCCCAGTTCGAGCAGGTCGCGGTCGTCGCCGCGGTAGATCTCCGCCCACACCTGCTCGACCTCGTGCGACGCCTCGTACGCCTTGGTGGGGTCGCGCTCCAGGATCTCGGCCGGGATGTCGAAACCACGGCGCTTCAAGGCCGCGAGCACGTCGTCGTACAGCGAGGGCTTGGAGAGCGACTCCTCCAGCTGCGCGTGCATCGCCGGCACCGCGCGGTGCGGCACGAGCATCGACGCGGACTTCTCGCCGAGCAGGAACTCCATCTCGCGGTACATGCCCGACTGGAAGCCGGATCCCTCGCCCAGCGCGTCGCGGAACGAGTTGAACTCGGTGGGCGTCATGCGCGCGATCGGCCGCCACGCCGCCGAAAGCGCCTGCAGGTGCAGGTCCGAGCGGCGGAGCGTGCGGACGGCTGCTTTGAGGTCGTCTGCGCGGAGCTCGGTCTGGGCCTGCCGCCACTCGAAGCAGAGCAGGCCGAAGTACAGCTCCATGACCTGCGTGATGACCAGGAACGACATCTCGCGGGGATCTTTGGACCACTGCTGTTGAAGGGTGTGCAACACCGACGCGTGCACGTAGTCCTCGTACGGCGTGGTGCCGCCGAAATCCAGCTTGGGGGACACGGGGCAGCTCATGCCGTCAATCGTCGTCGCTGAGCCCCTTCACCTGAATGGGCGACGAAAGGCGTTCGGCTCGAACTTCTTTCAAACGCAAAACAGATCGCGAGGTAGCTTTGCGTTCATGCTGGACGAGGTCGACAAGGCCCTGTTGGAGGCCCTCCAAGAGGATGCGCGCCTCTCGTACAACGAGCTCGCGCGCCGCGTGCACGTCTCGCCGCCGACTGTCGCCCAACGGGTCCGCCGGCTGGAGAACATGGGCGCGATCACCGGCTACCGGGCCGTGGTCGACCCCACCGTCGTCGGGCGTCCGGTCGTCGCGTTGGTGCGCATGAAGTGCTACGGCCCGCGGTGCATCACGGTCCACCCGGAGCTGCTCGACGATCTTCCGGAGGTCGTCGAGGTCGTGCGGCTGACCGGAGACATCTGCTCGGTGGTGAAGGTCGTCACCACGTCCATCCTCGAGCTGGAACGGCTTTTGGTCCGATTGGCGAGTCACGGTGAGACGTCCAGCGCAATGGTGCTGTCGACGCCGATCCCGTGGCGTCCGGTGTTGCCGGGATAACTGGTATCTGAGATTCAAATTAAGCTAGCCTCGATCTCGTGAGGCTGACCAAGAGCACCGACATCGCGCTGCGGATCGTGATGCGGCTGGCCGTCGCCGACGAGCCGGCGACCACTCGTGAGGTCGCGGAGGCCATGGGCGTGCAGTACACGCACGCGGCGAAGGTCGTCGCCCAGCTCCAGCACCTCGGTGTCGTCGAAGCGCGGCGCGGCCGTGGCGGAGGGCTCGCGCTCACCGAGGCGGGCCGTTCGAGCTCGATCGGATTCCTGGTGCGCGAGCTCGAAGGTAACGGCGACGTCGTCGACTGCGAAGGCGAAGTGCCGTGTCCGTTGAGTTCCGCCTGCCGGTTGCGGCGCGCGTTGCGTCAGGCCCAGGAAGCCTTCTACGCCTCGCTCGATCCACTGCGCGTCGAGGACCTCGTCGCTGATCCCACCGGACCCGTCCTGCTCAGTCTTCGGCTGAGGTGAGGAGCACGTCGATGCTGTCCCCGAAGTCCGCCGAACTCGTCGAAGCCACCTTGCCCGCGGTGGGTGCGTCGATCGGTGAGATCACCAAGCTGTTCTACGCGCGCATGTTCGCCGACCATCCCGTGCTGCTGCGGCACATGTTCAACCGCGGCAACCAGGCCAACGGCACCCAGGCGCAGGCGTTGGCGGGGTCGGTCGCCGCCTTCGCGTCTGGCCTGCTCGCCGGACAGCAGCCCGACGCGATGATGCGGCGCATTGCGCACAAGCACGTCTCGGTCGGCGTCACGTCGGGTCAGTACGCGGTGGTGCACAAGTACCTGCTCGCGGCCATCGCCGAAGTCCTGGACGTCACCCCGGAGATCGGGGCGGCCTGGAGCGAGGTCTACTGGCTGATGGCCGACGCTCTGATCGGCCTGGAGCGCTTCCTCCCGAGGGGACAGCAGGACCACCGGGTGATCGCCCGGTTCCAGGAGACCGAGGACGTGGTGACGTTCGTGGTGAGGCCGCTCGACGGTCCCGTGCCGCCGAACAAGCCCGGTCAGTACGTGTCGGTGCACGTCCCGCTTCCCGACGGTGCCCGGCAGATCCGCCAGTACAGCCTCTCCGGGCGAACCGACGACGCGCTGCAGTTCTCGGTGAAGCGGGACGGTGAGGTGTCGAACCACCTGCACGACTTCGCGGCGGTGGGCAGCACCCTGAAGCTCAGCCAGCCCGCGGGGGATCTCACGCTCGAGCCCGGCACCGGTCCGGTTCTCCTGGCGTCGGCCGGTATCGGCTGCACACCGATGATCTCGATGCTCGCCGAGCTGGCCGCCACCGGCTCGCCGCGCCAGGTGATCGCGGTGCACGGCGACCGCGACCAGTTCACGCACGCGTTCCGGGCCGAGCTCACCCAGCTCGTGGCCAAGCTGGAAGACGCGCAGGCGCACGTCTTCTACGAGCGGCCGGTCGGGCAGTGGCCGACCGAGCGGACCGGGCTCGTCGATCTTGCCGACGTCCCGGTGCCGCTCGACGCCACCGCCTACCTCTGCGGCCCGGTGCCGTTCCTGCGCGCGATGCGGGCCCAGTTGCTCGACAAGGGTGTCACCGACATCCACTACGAGGTGTTCGGGCCGGACCTAACCCGCTAGCCGGTCCAGCGCGTTGCGGACGTGGCCCTTCGTGTCCTCCAGGGCGGCGGCCGCACGTTCGGTCGGTTCGCCCGAGAGCAGGTGCACCAGCGCCACCTTGAGGTCGCCGGCCGCGTCCGCCAACGCCTGCGCGCAGGCGTTCTCGGACAGCCCGGTGGCCTCGTGCAGGATCCGGATCGTCCGCCCGCGCAGCTTCGCGTTCGTCGCCCGCATGCTGACCATCAGGTTCGAGTAGGTGCGGCCGAGTTTGACCATCACCGCGGTGGAGAACGACGTCAGCACCAGCTTCTGGGCCGACCCCGCCTTCATCCGCGTGGATCCGGCGATGGCCTCCGGACCGGTGTCGAGGGCGACCAGGACGTCCGGCGTGATCGGCACCGACGCGTTGTTCGACACCAGTACCGTGTGGGCGCCAAGCGCTTGCGCCTCTTCCAGCGCGCCGATCACGAACGGCGTGCGCCCGGACGCCGTCACTCCCACGACCAGGTCTTTCGGTGTGGCGTGGCGGCGGATCTGGGACGCGCCCGAGCTGTCCTCGACCTCCTCGACCGCGCGGACGAGAGCCTCGGAGCCGCCCGCGTGGTGGGCGACGAACCAGTCGGGCGGGACGTTGAACGTGGGCACGAGCTCGGCGGCGTCCAGCGTCGCGAGTCGCCCGGACGTGCCCGCGCCGACGTAGTGGACGCGGCCGCCCGACATGATCGCGGTGACGCCGAGGTCGACCGCGCGAGCGAGGTCCGGCAGTGCCGCGGCGACGGCGGACGGAACCGTGCGGTCCTCGTCGTTGATCATCCGCAGCACGTCGATCGTGGGGACCCGGTCGATGTCGGTCGTGCGAGGGTTCCGTTGCTCAGTCGGAGATTCCACGCGCACCACCACACCGTTCCGGGGGGAGATCATTTAGTCGTCTCCCGCGGCCGTCGGCGGCCGTCTGGTCTCGCACCGAGCCGGTGGCCGGACACCGCTTCGTACGTGGCCTCCAGCGCCGTCTTCGCCGAGTCGACGTGGTGCTGGGCGACGCCGATGAACAGGCAGTCGATGACCGTGAGCTGCGCGATGCGGCTGGCCATCGCGCCGGAGCGGAACGTGGTCTCGCGCGCGGCTGTCGTCAGCACGAGATCGGCGACCTCGGTGATCGGGGAGCGCGGGAAGTTCGTGAGCGCGACGGTGGTGGCGCCGGCCTCCTTGGCCACGCGGAGCGCCTCGACGGTCTCCACGGTCGAGCCGGTGTGCGAGATGCCGACGGCGACGTCCGCGGGGGTCAGCACGGCGGCGGAGGTCAGCGCGATGTGCGTGTCGTTCCACGCGAAGCAGGTCAGGCCGATGCGGTGCAGCTTCTGCTGCAGGTCGAACGCGACGAACGCACTCGCGCCGAAACCGTAGACGTCGACCCGGCGGGCGCCCGCGACCGCTTGGACGACCTTGTCGAGCGACTCGATGTCGAGCTGCTCGGCGGTCTCCTCGACGGCGCGGGCGTCGGCGAACGCGACCTTGCCCACGACCTGCTTGAGGTCGTCGCCCGGCCCGATGTCGCCGCCCATGTCGTGGTTGGCCCTGGCCTGGCTGCGCGCGGTGTCGGCGGCGAGCGCGATGCGCAGCTCCGGGTACCCGCCGACGCCGATGGCCTTGCAGAACCGCGTCACCGTGGTCTCACTCGTGCCCGCCTGTTCGGCGACCTCGGTGATGCTGCGGTGCGCGACCGTTGCCGGGTTCTCCAGCACCACCTTCGCGACGCGCTGCTCGGCGCGCGCGAGGCCCGGCAGCAACGACCGGATCCTCACCAGTGGGCTTGACTCGGCACTGCTCTCAGTGGACACGTGGGAAACTTACTAACCGCCACTGCGAGGGTCAACGGAGTGTGCCCGAAAGTCACCCTCTCGGCTCGTTACCGAACGTCCGGCTTCTTCCGCGTCGACACCGCGATCCGGTTCCACGCGTTGATGGTGAAGATCAGCGAGATCAGCTGAGCGAGCTCCTCGTCGTCGAAGTGCTTCGCGGCCCGCTCGTAGACCTCGTCGCTGACGTAGTCGTGGCTGCTCATGACCGTGACGGCCTCGGTGAGACGCAGTGCGGCCTGCTCCTTCTCGGTGTAGACGTCGCCGGCCTCCTCCCACGCGCTGAGGAGGTAGAGACGGGCCTCGGACTCGCCGGCCTTGCGCGCGTCGACCGTGTGCATGTTCAGGCAGTAGGCGCAGTGGTTGAGCTGGGAGGCCCGGATCTTGACCAGCTCGGCCAGTTGCGGGTCGATGCCCTCGCTGGCGGCGGCGTCGAGAGCGATCATGGCGCGGTAGACCTTCGGGGCCTTTTTGGCGAGGTCGATGCGGTTCGTCATGTCACAAACCTATGGCGCGGATTGGCCCTGGGCATGGTGCAATCCAGTCGTGGAATCGTGGGCCAATCTTGACTTCCACCTCGACCTGTCCGGTCCGGGTGGCCTGCGGCACCGGTTGACGGCGTCGCTGCGGGAAGCGGTCCGTTCGGCTCGGCTGCCTCCCGGTACCCGCCTGCCTGCCTCGCGGTCGTTGGCGGCCGATCTCGGGATCGCGCGGAACACCGTTGCCGAGGCGTACGCGGAACTGGTGGCCGAAGGGTGGCTGACCGCGCGCCAGGGATCGGGAACCGTGGTGGCGCAACGGGTCGCGCCGCCGCGTCCGCTCAAACGCCGCAGTCCGGGCGAGGGGATCCGGTTCGACCTGACGGAGTCCACCCCGGACGTCACCGAGTTCCCGCGCGTCGAGTGGATCCGCTCGACGCGGCGCGCGGTGACGGCGGCACCGGCGGAGGCGTTCGGGGCAGGTGATCCGCAGGGACGGATCGAGCTGCGGACGGCGCTCGCCGAGTACCTGGCGCGGGCTCGCGGTGTGCGGGCCGATCCCGAGCGGATCGTGGTGTGCTCCGGGTTCGCGGACGCCGTGCGGATGTTCAACCGGGTGCTCCAGCCGCCGGTCGTCGTCGAGGAGTACGGGCTGGGCTACCACCGGTCGTTGTGGAAGGCGACGGAGCCGTTGGCGGTGGACGACCACGGCGCGAACACCGAACTGTTGCCCGACGACCGGCGAGCCTGCCTGCTGACGCCCGCGCACCAGTTCCCGCTGGGAGGGCCTCTGCACCCGCGTCGCCGTGCGCTGGCGGTGGAGTGGGCCCGGCGTGTCGGTGGCCTGGTGCTGGAGGACGACTACGACGGGGAGTTCCGCTACGACCGGCAGCCGATCGGCGCGGTGCAGGGACTGGATCCCGAGCACGTCGCGTACCTGGGCACGGCCAGCAAGGCGTTGTCACCGGCGTTGCGAATCGCGTGGATGGTGCTGCCGGACCGGTTCGTCGACCCGGTCCTCGCGTTGAAGACCGATCGCGAGCAGTACATCAGCATGATCGACCAGCTCACGTTGGCCGACTTCCTGTCGTCGGGTGCCTACGACAGCCACGTGCGGCGGATGCGGTTGAGGTACCAACGCCGACGTGATCGGCTCGTGGAGGCCGTCGCGCCGTACACCGCGGTGTCCGGTATCGCGGCCGGGATGCACGCGGTGCTCGACACACCGCACGAGGAAGCCGTCGTGCAGGCGGCGCGGGAACGGGGGATCGAGGTTCTTCCCCTCTCGTCGTTCCGGCACGAGCTGAGCGACGCCGACCGCAGGGGGATCGTGGTCAGCTTCGGAGCGCCCGCGTTTCCACGGGCGCTCCCGCTGTTCGCCGAGGCGCTAGCGGCGTGCCAATGACCAACCGTCAGCCGTGACGTCGCCGCGTGCGTGGACGTAGACGCCACGGCCGTTGTACTGGCCTGCCTTGGTGTAGACGAACCTGGATTTCACCGGTTCGGTTGGGAGCCAACGACGTCCGGTCGTCGTGATGGTCTTCGCGTCCTGCCAGTCGGTGCCGTTCCAGTGCTGGATCGTCAGCTTGTCGCCCTTGTCCCCGTCGACGAACACCTCTGTTGGGCGTTCCGCGGTGAGGGTGCCGCCGGAAGTCGTTGCGCGCCACTGCTTTCCGTGTGACTGGACGGCGAGGGCGTTGGCCAGTCCGTCCGCCACGGCGCGGCGGGCCGGGTTGACGCTGCCCCAGTCGCGGGACGGGTGCACGCGGTTGGTCAGCAGGATCGCGATCGAGCGGGAGGCCTTGTCGATCACGAACGACGTGCCCGTGTAGCCGGTGTGGCCGGCAGTGCCCGGGCTGCTCAACGCGCCCATGTACCAGCGCTGGTCGAGCTCGAAGCCGAGGCCGTGGGCGTTGTCGGGGAACTGCTGGTTGAAGTTCGTCAGCATCAGCTCGACTGAGTGCTCGGTGAGGATCCTTCGGCCGTTGTACGTGCCGCCGTTGAGGATCGTCTGGCCGAGGACGGCGAGGTCCCTGGCGGTGCCGAAGACGCCTGCGTGGCCCGCTACTCCGCCGAGGGACCACGAGTTCTCGTCGTGCACCTCGCCGCGGACCATGCCGCGTGGTGGTGCTGTCTGGAACTCCGTGGCGGCCGTGCGGTCCTTGGCTTTCGGGTTGTAGCCGGTGTCCTTCATGTTGAGCGGCTTGGTGATGCCGTCTTTCACGGCTTCGTCGAGGCGCTTGCCGCTCACCTTGTGGACGAGCTCGCCGAGTGTGATCAGGTTGAGGTCGGAGTAGACGTACGTGGTGCCGGGTGTGGACTTCGGCCTCACGTCCATCACGGCTTTGATGCGGCTCGGGATGTCCGGGTACAGCTTCCACAGCGGGATGAACGGTTCGAGGCCGCTCGTGTGGGTGAGGAGCTGCTTGACGGTGATGTTCTCTTTGCCGTTGACGCCGAACTCGGGCAGGTAGGTGGCGACTTTCTCGTCGATGTCGACCTTGTGTTTTTCGACCTGCTGGATCACCGCGATCGACGTGAAGAGCTTGGAGATCGAGGCGAAGTCGAAGATCGTGTCCTTCTGCATCGGGACGCGTTCTTCTTCCGGCAGCTGGGTTTGCTGATCCTTGTAGAGAACCGCGTAGCCCGTGCGGTCGTGCGTGACGATCTTGCCGTCGTGCACGAGCATGGTGACGGCGCCCGCGAAGAGCGGTTTGCCGTTGGCCTGCGGTTTCTGGAACTCGCGGAGCTGGCGCAGGGCCGCGTTGATCGGCTGCGGGTCGAGGTGGGCCCAGTACGGGTTGGACTCGCGCAGAGTCGTCCAGGGATGCGCGAAACCGTCCTGGGGCTGGTCGAAGTGGCCGGGGATCGCGGCCGTCACGAGTGCGACGGCCAGTGCAGGGATGAGCATGGCGTCCTCACCGGTAGCGCAGGTAGGGCAGGCGGGTGCGGCGGAACTGCTGCAGCTCGTGTTGCCACGCACCGGTGATCTCGTCCAGCGAGGCTTGGGCGTCGATCATCTTGCGGAGGCGGTCGGAGCCGCTGAGCTTGTCGATCCAGTTGTCGGGGCGCCAGGCGAACACGCTGGGGTACAACGACTTCGCGGTGATCAGCATGGCGATGGCCGACTTGATGGCGTCGTGGTTCTGCGGATCGGTGACGTGCAGGGTGACACCGCCGCAGGTCTTGCCCTGGAACTTGTTGAACGTCGGCGAGAAGTAGGTTTCGCGGAACCGGACGCCCCGGAGGTTCAGAGCGTTGAGTTGTTCTGCCCAGCGCCAGTCGATACCTGGTGCGCCAACGGTTTCGAACGGTCTGGTGGTGCCGCGGCCTTCGGAAAGCGTTGTTCCCTCGAACAGGCACGTGCCGGGGTAGACGAGCGCGGTGTCCTGGGTGGGCATGTTCGGGCTCGGCGGCACCCACGGGAGGCCGGTGTCGAGCTGGTTCCTGCGCCACCCCCGGACGTTGACCACGTCGAGTTTCGTGGTCAGGTCGAACTCGCCCTTGAAGAAGCGGGCGAGCTCGCCGACGGTCATGCCGTGTTGCTGGACGATCGGCTTCAGGCCGACACCGGTGGCGTACGCGGGGTCGAGCTGCGGGCCGTTCGCGTTGCCGCCGATGGGGTTCGGGCGGTCGAGGACGATGAAGTCCAGGTTCGGCGCGGCCTGCATCGCCGTGTACATCGACCAGATGTAGGTGTAGAAGCGCGCGCCCACGTCCGCGATGTCGAAGACGACGGTGTCGATGCCCGCCTTGGTGAACATCGCCTGGAGCTTGGTCGCGTTGGCGCCGTACGCGTCGTACACCGGGATGCCGGTGCGCGGGTCTTGGTAGTCGCCCTCGGAGCCGCCTGCCTGGGCGGTGCCGCGGAAGCCGTGTTCCGGTCCGAAGACGGCAGTCGGTGCTGCTTGATGGGCGACCATCGAGTCGACTATGTGGGTCTGGTCCTTGAGGACGCCCGTCGGGTTCGTGAGCACGCCGACCTTGCGGCCCTTGAGCTTGCGCCAGCCGCCTGTGGCCAGCTGCTCGGCTCCCGTGGAGAGTCTCGGGGTCGCGTTGGCGGTCGTGGTGCTGACGAGAGGGACGGACAGGGCGCTTGCCGCGAGGAAGCTCCGCCTTCTCACCAGGTCACTCCGTGTCCGAACGGGTAGGGGTGCGGGCCTGGGACGTCGACCGGGAGCTTGCCCTGCGGCTTGGCCTCGCCGAGCAGGATCTTGGCCAGCGCCTCGATGGAGACGGTCGTGGTCGAGTAGGTGGCGAGCCACGTCTTCGCGTCGGTGTACGCCACGTCGTACGGGTTGCCGGTGGCCGCCGCGATGACCGGCTTGCCCGTGGCGACGAGCTTGTCGAGCAGGTCTCGCTGGGCAGGCCTGGTGCTGAGGTTGTTGGTCAGCACGACGATCTTGTCCGCGGTGGCCGCCGCTGCCAGAGCTTGCTGTGTCTGCGCGGGCGTCGGGCTGGTCGCGGTGACGACCTTGGCGGCCTTGAGCCTGGTCGCGAGGGCCGTCGTGGTGGCGTCGCTGGTGCCGATGACCAGGGGAGCGGTCGCGTTGAGCGGGATCGCCTGGCCGTCGTTGCGGACGGCGGTGATGGTGCGGTCGGCGATCTGCTGGGCCTGCTGGGTGTTCGAGCCGACGATCTGGTCGACCCTGTTCTCGTCGACCTCGGCGCCCAGCATCACGCCGCGCATGAGCTTCATCTTGAGGATGCGCAGCACGCTCTCGTCGATGCGCTGCTCGGAGATCTCGCCGCTGCGGACCGCCTTGACGACGCTGTCGATCGCGAGGCCGAGGTTCGGCGGCATCAGCAGCTGGTCGACGCCCGCCTTGATGGCGAGGATCGGGATCTCCGCGTCGTTGGGGTGGAGCTTGCGGACGCCGGCCATCTCCAGCGAGTCGGTGATGACGACGCCGTCGTACTTCAGCTCTTTCCTGAGCAGATCAGTGATGATCTTCGGGCTCAGCGTGGCGGGTTCGCCGGACGGGTCGATCTGCGGCACCTGGATGTGCGCGGTCATGATCGAGTCGATCCTGGCGTCGATGGCGGCCTTGAACGGGGGCGCGTCGATCTGACGCCACTGGTCGAGGCTGCGGTTCGAGACCGGGAGGCTGGTGTGGCTGTCCTCGGACGTGTCGCCGTGGCCCGGGAAGTGCTTGGCGGTGGAGGTGACTGAGTTCGGGTCGAACCAGCGGCGGCCCTCGTAGCCCGTGACCTGGGCCTTCATCATGTCGGCCGCGAGCTTCGGGTCGCTGGAGAAACTGCGCACGCCGATGATCGGGTTGGCCGGGTTGGAGTTGACGTCGGCGTCCGGGGCGAAGTTCTGGTTGATGCCCATCGCGCGGAGCTCTTGGGCGGTGATTCGTGCGGCTTCTTCAGCGTCTTGCGTGCTGCGGCCGGCGCCGAGGGCCATGTTGCCCGGCAGCTGCGTGGCCGGTGGGCCGATGCGCGTGACGAGGCCCATCTCCTGGTCGGTCGAGATGAGCAGCGGGATCTTCGAGGCCTTCTGCAGGCCGTTGGAGAGCTGCGCGATCTGCTTCGGGGTGTCGATGTTGTCGCGGCTCGAGTTGTTGAAGTAGATGACGCCGCCCGGCTGGTACTTGCGCACCATCTCCGCGGGCGTGGCGACACCGAAGTCGGTCTGGTTCTTGGGGTGCGGGACGTCGGCGGCCTGGCCGTTGACGTACGTGACGAAGAGCTGGCCGACCTTCTGTTCCAGCGACATCCCGCGCAGAGTGGTCACGCTGGCGTCCGCTCTCGCCACCGGCGTGAGGGCGACCATGGCCGTGACCAGTGTCAACGCGGCGAACTTCCGCACTTTGTCCAAGCCTCCCGGTGATGTTCCCACACGTAACTGGCGTATTTCGCAAGTTACTCACGGCTGCGTGGTGGGTCAACGGGCGGACATTCTGCCGTTCGGCGGGTCTTTTTGACGTAACAAGCAGACGGGGCACCCTCGAAAGGGTGCCCCGTCTTCAGCGCGGGCTTGCGAGTTACCAAGCGTGCAACTCCAGTCGTACAACCCTGGCCTCGGCGTCCGGCGTCCCGGTACGCAGGCCCTAGACGACAAGCCTCCCGCGGCGTGCTGCGCGTGGGTACTCGAAGTCCGCGCACGGAGCCCTGCCGGGGTGGAGTCTGGCTTCTCTTCGCCAGGTCCCTGGCCGACCCGAGTTCCGCACCACCCATTTAAGTGCGTGTCGCAGGTCACGGCAAGGGCTCGGACGGGTGCACCGTTCAAGCCACGTTCAGTAGTGAAAGTACTGCGGTTTCAGCGTTTGTGAGGTTTTGTACATGTTCCGGTACCGCTGACAGGGCGTGCGCGTGCACTCACGCGGGTACCACGTGTGCAGGGCGTTGCCGCTACTCGCCGGTACCGGTCTCCTTCGGTGCTGTTGTGCTTAGCGGGCTTGACTAATCGCGGTTCCGCTTGCGTCGCAGGCCGTACCAGGCGGCTCCGGCGGCGGCGACCGCGCCGAGGCTGATGGCCGTGACCGCGACGGCCTTGCCCGACGGGGTGGGGATGCGGGAGCGCAGGCTCACCGGGTCGGAGAACTGCAGCACCGGCCAGCCCTTCTGCGCGGCGGTGCGGCGCAGGCCCCTGTCCGGGTTGATGACGGTCGGGTGGCCCACGACCTCGAGCATCGGCAGGTCCGTGACGCTGTCCGAGTAGGCATAGCTCTTCGCGAGGTCGTAACCGTGCTCGGCGGCGAGCTGTTTGATGGCGACCGCCTTGTTGTCGGCGGCGCAGTAGAAGTCGACATCGCCGGTGTAGCGGCCGTCGTGAACGACCATCTTCGTTCCGACGCTGTAGTCCGCACCGATCATCTGTGCAATCGGGGCGACGAGTTCTTCCCCGGACGCACTCACGATGACCACGTCGTGCCCTTCGGCCTTGTGGTCGGCGATCAACTGAGTCGCCTCTTTGTAGACGAGTGGATCGACGATGTCGTGCAACGTCTCGTTGACGATGCTGCGGATCTGCTCGACGTCCCAACCGGCGGCCAAAGCGGTGATGTGCGCGCGCATGCGGTCCATCTGGTCCGCATCCGCGCCGGCGAGCATGAACACGAACTGCGCATATGCGCTCTTCAGCACGGCACGGCGGTTGATCAGCCCCTCCTGGAAGAAGGGACGGCTGAACGCCAGCGTGCTCGACTTCGCGATCACGGTCTTGTCGAGGTCGAAGAAGGCGGCGATCCGACTCATGTAGCTCAGCTTAGGTGTACTCGTCAGTAGGCCGTTCGGGCGGCATTTCGTTCGTGTACGAAACCGTTGTGCGACACGGTTACCGAAACTTGGCCCGCAGCTGTTGCCGAAGTTGCGCGCAGCACTGGCGCATGGGGATACAGTAGGAGAGTCCGGTTCGACGGACGGGTTCAGTCCGACCCCCCGGGACTGAACCATTGACGACCCCCGTCCCTCCCCCCTGGCGGGGGTCGTCCCATATCCGGACCCCGATTCCGGGTCGGTCCGACTGGACCTCTGCCGCTCTTGGTCTTGCTTTCGGCGCCCAACCCTTCAGCGTCGCACACCACTCCGACACTTCCTGCCGTTGCGGCGCTTCAAGATCGCGACTTGTCCACACCCGGCGATTTGTCCACATCTCGATCTTCGCCCGTTGTGTCGTTCATCACGACCCAGCAGCGTGGACCCCATGACCCACCCCATCGCCCTGCTGACGGACCAGGACCTCCTCGACGAAGTCCTCCGCATGGCCGCCGCCGCGGACTGCTCCCTCTCGTGCGCCCCCGACGTGACTTCGTTGCGCTCGCAATGGCACAACGCCCCGCTGGTCCTGCTGGACTCCTCCGCCGCTTCCGCCTGCCTGGACGCGAATCTCCCTCGCCGCTCAGGCGTCCTGGTGGTCCACGGAGGCGACCCGCCCTGGGCTCCGGCCGTGGCCCTGGGCGCAGACGCGGTGCTGGAGCTCCCTCTGGAGGGCCGCACCCTGGTGAGCGCCCTGACCGATGTGGCAGAGGGCCCACCCTCCGACCGAGGCCGAGTGGTCTCCTTCGTAGGCGGCCGAGGCGGCTCAGGAGCCTCGATCCTGGCCATCGCCTGCGGTCGCGAGGCCGTAGCGGCGGGCGGCGAAGCAATGCTCGTCGACTGCGACCCACTGGGCGGCGGCATAGACCTGGCCCTGGGCACCGAGTCCGACGAGGGAGCCCGCTGGCCAGGAGTCCACTGCACAGGCGGCCGAGTCCCGATGTCGGCCCTGCGCGCAGCCCTCCCGGTCTCCGGCAGCCTGAGCGTCCTGGCCTGCGACCGCTCCGGCCCAGACCCAGAACCAGCAGCAGTAGCAGCCGTCCTGGACGCAGGCCGCCGCTCGGGCTGCACCGTCCTCTGCGACCTCCCACGCCACCCCACCGCAGCAGCCTCAGCGGCCCTGGACCGCACCGACCTCACGATCCTGGTGGTCCCAGCAGAAGTCCGAGCCACAGCAGCCGCCAGCCGAGTGGCCACCCGCCTCCTCACTCAAGGCCGCAACCTCCGCCTGGTAGTCCGCGGCCCCTCCCCGGGCAACCTCAAAGCCACCGAAATGGCCGAGGTGATCGGCATCCCCCTCCTGACCCAGATGCGCCCAGAACCAGGCCTGCCCGAAACGCTCGAACGGGGCCGCTTCCCCCGCAACCCCAAGGGCCCTCTGGCCACAGCAGCCCGCCAGGTGCTGAAGGAACTACGCCCATGACCCGCCCACACCACCCACCGATCCTGCAGGCGACGCACCGCCCAGCCAAACGAGCCGACGCACCAGTCCCACAACAGCAACAGCCCAGCGCGAACGCTCCCCGCTCCGGGGCAACCCGCCCGCCCGAACCTCCACCCACTCCCTCGAGCAGCCCCGCCTTCACCAAACGCGGCCACCCTCCAACCGCCTCCGCCGCAACGGATCAGCAGCCGTGACCCGCCTCCGCCTCCGCGTGGCCATCTGGTTGCGCATGCTCCGTAACCTCTTCGTCTACGGCCGCCCCATCCCACCTCCCTTCGTGTTCAAGGAGGAACCCCCGGAATGAGCCGCTTCCTAGCCTGGTGCCACGAAACCTGGCTCCGCCTAACAGGCCGTGAGATCACCCACGGCCGCCACGCCCGCCGCCCAGAGGCCGCAACATGACCCCCGCCGCCACGGCTCGCGACGACCCCACCGCTCGCGACGATCCCACCGCCGCAATCTCGCCGGGCTCGTTGCGCCGCAACACCTTTGCCGGCAACGGCACCCGCCGGACCCAACCTCCGGAGGCCACCACATGACCACCGCCCTAATCGATCGCGTCCGCCACCGCCTGGCCGGCGCGGACATGGAGATGACCGCCGCCGTAGTCGCCCACGCGGTCCGCTCCGAAGCAGGCGGCGTCCTGGCCGACTCCGACGTCTTGGAAGCACTCCAAGTACTCCGCCAGGAGTTCAGCGGCACCGGCCCGCTCGACCCCCTGCTAGCCGACCCCGGCACCACCGACGTCCTCGTCACCGCACCAGACCAGGTGTGGGTCGACGGCACCGAGGGCCTGAAACGCACCACCATCACCTTCCCCGACGAAGACGCAGTCCGTCGCCTGGCTCAACGCCTGGCGGTAGCCGCAGGAAGACGCCTCGACGACGCCTCACCATGCGTAGACGGCTGGCTCCCAGGCAGCGGAGTCCGCCTGCACGCAGTGCTCCCGCCGATCGCAGACAGCACCTGTCTGTCGCTCCGCGTGCTCCGCCCAGCCACCCACGACCTCAACGCGCTCCAAGCGCTCGGCACGTTCGACGCCGAGATCGCGGACGCGCTCAGGTCGATCGTCCGCAAACGCCTGGCGTTCCTGGTGATCGGCGGCACTGGCTCCGGCAAGACGTCGTTGTTGTCCGCGCTGCTGGGGTGCGTGGCGCACACCGAACGCATCGTGTGTGTGGAGGACGCGGGCGAGCTCCACCCGGACCACCCGCAGTTCGTGCGGCTCGTGGCGCGGCCGCCGAACGTCGAGAGCGCCGGCGAGATCACCGTCAGGGAGCTGGTGCGGGAGGCGCTGCGGATGCGGCCCGACCGGATCGTCGTCGGTGAGGTCAGGGGTGCCGAGGTGAGGGAACTGCTCGCCTCGCTCAACACCGGCCACGAAGGCGGCGCCGGGACGTTGCACGCCAACTCGCCGGCTGAGGTGCCGGCGCGGCTTGAGGCGCTTGGTGCGCTCGCAGGGCTTGATCCGCAAGCACTGCGGAGTCAAGTTTCCGCGGCCGTGCAACTCGTGCTCCACATGCGCCGCGCGGACAACGGCCAGCGGCACCTCGCAGAGATCGGGAGATTCACCAGCACGGTGAAGGGACTTGAGGTCTGTCCAATCTGGACAAAGGAACACGGCTGGCACGAGAAGGAGTTGCTGTGCTGAGCCTCGGACTCCTGGCGGCAGCGCTGCTGGTGTGGCCGCAGCTCAAACAGATCAGACGGCTCAGACCGCAAGGCAAGCGCGAAGTCGTTGTGCCGAAATGGCTTTGGGTGGCCGCGGCAGCGACCATCGCCTACGCGGCAGCAGGTCTGGGCGGGCTGATTGCCGCCGCTGTCATAGCCGCTACAGCGCACCGGATCATCAAGCAGAGCAAGCGGAACAAGGCACTGCGAGCCGCGACGGAAGCGCTCAGCAACGGACTGGCCGGCGTCGTCGACGAACTGCGAGCGGGCGCCCACCCGGCCAACGCGGCCGAAGGCGCGGCACAGGACACCCCGAAGCCGGCCGACGAAGTGTTGCGCGCTGCCGCGGCAACAGCGCGACTCGGTGGCGATGTCGAGCGAACACTCCGCGAACTGAGACAGCCGCTTCTCGCGACGGCTACGGATCAGCTGGCCAAGGCGTGGCACGTGTCGGCCGAACACGGCGTGGCACTGGCGGATGTTTTGGACGCGACGAGACGCGACCTCGACCAACGGGCCGCGTTCGCGCGACAGGTGCATGCGCGGATGGCAGGGCCGAGAGCTAGTGCGGCGGTGCTGGCGGGGTTGCCGGTGTTCGGCATCCTGCTCGGCGAACTGAGCGGAGCGAGACCGCTGCACACACTCGTCGAGACCACGGCGGGACAGCTGTTGCTCGTCCTCGGTGCGCTGTTGCTCGCCGCCGGACTGTGGTGGACGCGCAGGATCACCGAGGTGGAGCCGTGACGCTCCTGCTCATAGCGCTGGCGCTTCTTGTCGCGCCGACACCGCGACGAGCGATCGACCGGTTGAGACCGAAGGCGCACGACCCGCCGCCGACAAACCAGAAGACAGAAGGACCGTTCGAACGAGCGGCGGCGCTGGACCTCATGGCCGCCTGCCTCAAGGCCGGGCTGCCGGTACCGACGGCGATCAAGGCGTCAGGCATCGGAGAGCTGAGTCGTGTCGCCGAACTGCTCGCGTTGGGCGCTGACCCGAACACCGCTTGGGCGGAAGCGCTGAACAACCCGACGACTGCGGCGCTCGCGAGGGCCGCGCGGAGGACGGCGCGGTCGGGTGCGGCGTTCGCGGGGCAGGCGCTGGAGCTGGCTGAGCGGACCAGAGCTGAAGCGAAGGACGAAGCGGAGGCCAAGGCGCAGCGAGCGGGAGTGGCTGTCGCTGCACCGCTGGCTCTGTGTTTCCTGCCGGCGTTCCTGTGCCTCGGCGTTGTGCCGGTGGTGCTGGGGCTGGCCGATCAATTCCTCAACTAGAAGGAGAACGAAGTGGAACTGCTGAAGGACGACAGCGGCATGAGCACGGTCGAGTACGCGATCGGGACGCTGGCTGCGGCCGCGGTGGCTGCGGTGCTGTACGCGATCGCCACGAGTGACTGGATGGAGCACCTGTTTCAAGGGCTGATACAGCGTGCGGTGTCGTCGGTCTGACGACAGCGGCATGGCCACGGTGGAGGCGGCGATCGCCGTGTGTGCGCTGTTGGTGGTCATGTCGTTGGCGGCGGTAGCGCTGACGGCGGTCATCGAGCAGATGCGGTGCACGGACGCGGCGAGAGAAGCGGCGCGGTTGACGGCACGCGGTGAACGGCAGCGCGGTGAGGACGCGGTTGGCCGGATCGCACCCGGAGCGAACAGCTCCATCCAGACGGATGGGGACTCGATCACCGTCGTCGTGACCAAGCGCGGGCCGTTGGGCGTGCCGCTCAGCGCGCGGGCGTTCGCCGCACTGGAGCCGCGATGAACGGTGAAGTGCCTGGTGATGAGAGCGGCTCGGCTGCGGTGAGCGGTGTCGTCGCGATGGTGCTGCTGATCATCGTGACGCTCGTCGGCGCGCAGATCGGGGCGGCGGTCGTCGTGCGGCATCGGGTGACCGGTGCGGCTGATCTGGCGGCTCTCGCCGGTGCGGCGGGATTGGTCGACGGCGACGAAAGTGCTTGTGAGCAGGCGAAACGCGTGGCGGAGGGTAACGGCGCGCGGCTCGAGAGCTGCGCGGTGAGTGGTTGGGAGGTGGTTGCGGAGGCATCGGCCGTTACGCCGTTCGGCCCGGTGAGCGCGCGGTCGAGGGCAGGTCCGGCCGAAGATCGAAGCGTTTGGAGCGCGACGAGCGGTCGTCCTCCGGCGGTGAGCGGACTCACACCGGCGCCGGGACATGCTGAACGGTGATCGAACTAAACGCGCGGAGTTCAGTGGCTCGTTCTCGCAAGGGGCGTTCGCCGTCCCGTAGCTACCAGTTGTCGCGGCGGGGGTTACCAAGCCAGGGGCCGGTGTCGTTAGTTGTAGTAGCGGCACCGACGCGGTGTCCCAAGAACACCGACACCAAGTTCGATGTCGAGTCAGAACCTAGGAAGAAGGCGACGGAAGATGGATTGGTCGGATAGCTGGCGCGGGGCCTTCCGCATCGAACTGCGTGCCGAGGCGGTCAGCCTCGCGTACCGCGGTTGGCCCGTACTGCCCGGCACCTATCCGGCCGGTTCCGAGAACGGCGTGACGCAGTGGGCGGGCCGCAGCGGGCTCGAGCTCCACGGCCCGATCCCGGTGCACCGCGACTGGGTGGACCGCATCGGCACCCGTCCCGACCAGGTCGCCACGTGGTGGACCGGTCGTTCCTACAGCCTGCTCGTCGCGACGGGCCACGTCGTTGACGCGATCGAGGTCGGCACCGACCTCGGCCGCCGCGCCGCCGTCGCCCTGCGCTCGATCGGTGTCCCCGTGCCGATCGCCGCGACCCCGTCCGGCCGGTGGATGTTCCTCGTGAAGTCCGGCTCGAAGCTCAACACCGAGCTGGCCAACAACGCGGACGTGCACCTGTACGGCAAGGGCGAGTACATCCCGCTGCCGCCCACCCCGATGGCGCACGGCGTCGTGCACTGGAGGGTCAAGCCGTCGATCTGCGGCTGGAACCTCCCGGACGCGCACGTCGTGCAGGACGCGCTGACCGAGGCGCTGCACGCCCCGGCCGGCTACCAGCTCGAAACCGTCTGACACAACTGAAAGAAGAGCCCGGCCGTGCTGGGTGTCGTCGTGGACTCTCCCCGACAACCCCGAAGGCGATGCCCTGCACGGCCGTTCCACCCAGCCCGATCCGATGATCGGCCTCTCTACCCCGCACTTGAGGGGCCACGGAGGAACGGGCGAAAAGCCGAACACGCACCCCGAAGGACAGCCTCCCGCGATAACGACCGGGCCGAGGAACGTTAGTGGCAGGGCAACCGCTCTGCCGCGGTCGGTGAAGCCGGCTCCTCCCCGGAGTTCGTCCCGATGACAGTCGACACCGTCGCCTCCCGCGTGTCCTGTCGAGACGAACAACCAGATTCCACCGATGTTCCAAGGGATCCGGTCGCGAAGCGGTAGCAGGCGGGAAAACAGTGTTCGGCACGTGGAGAGCGCGGCGCCTCGGTACCCGTGAGCCGAGGCGCCGCGCCCACGAAACAACTACAGAAGCTCGCAGTAGGCCGCGAAAGCTCGCGTCTGCTCCATGCTTCCCGGACGCGGGGCAGCGTCGGCGTCCCAGCCGAGGTCCCGGTCCTCAAGAGCTTGCTGGATCAGCGGGTGCCACGGCTGATCCAGCACAATCAATCCCCACTCCAAAGCCCCGCGCTTCGAGGTCACCTCAGCGGTGTGGAGTGTGTAGAGCGTCCGGCAGTACTGGGCGACGATGTAGCGCTGAGTCCACGCGACGTCCATCGGCGCCCACGACTTGATGCCCTCCCACAGGATCGGGAGATCAGCACGCATCGTCGAGCGCAACACCGAAGCCGGAACCTCGTCGACCAAAGACGTGATCGGCGGTCCGTCCAGCACGATGCCGTGGTTGCGCAGGATCCACCGGGCGTGGGCGCTGTTGCAGTGCGTGTCCCAGATCAGCGTGCGATGACCGTGGTCGTTGAACAGCCACGGAACCCCCAGGCCTGCCACCGAGCGCAGCGACTCGACGTCGGCATAGGAACCTTCGATCTCGGTCGACCAGTGGCCTGGCCGCAACGGGATCTCGTCGTGCAAAGCGCGCAAACCGGCCTCAGCAGCACCCGAAGGCAGCTCGGTGCAGGCGACGATGAAGTCGCAGTCGCTGTGGATGTCACCGGCGCCCAGAGCGAAAGAGCCCTGGACGTAGGCGCCCACGTAGGTGAGGCCGAGGATCTCGCGGACCGACGAGACGAGGTCGGCGAGCAGTGCGTCAAGATCAGAAAATGGCGTGAACAAGGCAGACTCCAATGAACCCGTGGCCAGAAGGGGAACGGGCGCGGCGGAGCTTTCGACACCCCGCGTCAGCGAGCGTCGGGGCGATCACGCCGCGCGCGAGGGCACGGCGAGCATTCGGCTCTACCGCGCTAGAGGCGACGAGTCCGGTCTGTGGCGTTGCAGCTGCATGCGGTCACGACCCCACCATAACCGGGCGAATCCGGCACGGTCAGGCGATTTTGCCCAGCACGACGTCGAGCACCAGCACGGCACCGGCCTTGTCCAGCGGGTCGTTGCCGTTGCCGCACTTGGGCGACTGCACGCACGACGGGCACCCCATCGGGCAGGCGCACGAGCTGATCGCCGAACGCGTCGCCGACAGCCACGCCCGCAGCGCTTCGAAGCCTCTGTCGGCGAAGCCCGCGCCGCCGGGATGGCCGTCGTGCACGAAGACGGTCGGCATGCCCGTGTCCGGGTGCACGGCCATCGACACGCCACCGATGTCCCACCTGTCGCACGTCGCGAACAGCGGCAGCA
This sequence comes from Lentzea sp. NPDC051838, assembly GCF_040681245.1. NCBI lineage: Bacteria > Bacillati > Actinomycetota > Actinomycetes > Pseudonocardiales > Pseudonocardiaceae > Lentzea > Lentzea sp. NPDC051838. The sequence goes on along the minus strand of NZ_JBFAYI010000028.1, from coordinate 41,285 downwards.
GGCCGATCGCCGCGTGCTCGGCGGCGTGCAGCGCGCCGGGGATCCGTTTGCCTTCAACACCTGCGGCGACCAGCAGCGACTCGTCGACCGTGTACCAGACCGCGCGGGTCTGCAGCGTCTGTTCGGGGAGGTCGAGCGGAATCTGGTCCAGCACCACGCCGGACGGCAGCCGTCGCAGGTAGCCGACGACCTGCGTGGTGACCTCGACCTCGCCCAGGCACACCGACACGCCACCGAAATCGGTGCGTTCGACCTCGCGCACCACTGTGATGTCCACGCAGTCGCGCGGCTGCGTCGTCCACTCCGGGTCTTCGCGGTGCACCATCGCGAGGCCGCTTTCCAGGTCGAGCTCGTCGACCACGTACGCACGGCCCTGGTGCAGGTAGACGGCGCCGGGATGCACCTGCCAGCAGGCGGATCCGGGGTCGACGGTGCCGAGCATCCGGCCGGAGTCCGCCTCCACGACCGCCACCTGGTCGCCGCCGGAGCCGCGGATGTCCACACCGGCGTGCGGCCGGTCGTGCGACGACCAGTACCAGCCGGCGGGTCTGCGGCGCAGCAGCTTCTCGGCCACGAGCTCGTCCAGCACGGCCTCGGCCAGCGGACCGCCGAAGTCGTCGAGGCAGGCCGGGGTCAACGGCATCTCGGACGCGGCGCAGGCCAGTTGCGGCCCTAATACATAGGGGTTCAACGGATCCAGCACCGTCGCCTCGACCGGTCGGTCCAGCACCGCGGCCGGGTTGTGCACCAGGTACGTGTCCAACGGGTCGTCGCGCGCCACGAACACCACGAGCGCGCTGTCACCGGACCGGCCGGCGCGGCCCGCCTGCTGCCAGAACGACGCCAAAGTGCCCGGGAAACCGGCCACCACCACGGCGTCGAGGCCGGCGATGTCGACGCCGAGCTCGAGCGCGTTCGTCGTGGCCACGCCCAGCAGGTCGCCCGTGGACAGGGACTTCTCCAGCGCCCGCCGCTCCTCCGGCAGGAACCCGCCCCGGTACGCGGCCACGCGAGAAGGCAGCTCACTGTCCACTTCGGACAGAATGCGCTGGGTGCCGAGTGCCGTCAGCTCCGCTCCGCGCCGGGACCGCACGAAGGCCAGCGACCGTGCGCCCTCGACGACGAGGTCGGCCAGGATTCGCGACGTCTCCGCGCCCGCGGACCGCCGGATCGGGGCGCCGTTCTCACCCTCCAGAGAGGTCAGCGGAGGTTCCCACAGCGCGACCGTCCGCGAGGCGCGCGGCGAAAAGTCGTCCACTACAGCGGAAACGGGCACGCCGAGCAATCGCGCGGCCGAAGCGGAAGGATCAGCCACAGTGGCCGATGCCAAAACGAAGATCGGATCCGCGCCGTATTTCCGCGCGACCCGGCGAAGTCTTCGCATCAACAACGCCACGTGCGACCCGAAAACGCCGCGGTAGGAATGGCACTCGTCGATCACCACGTACTTCAGCCTGCGGAAGAACCGGAGCCATTTCGGGTGCTGCGGCAGGATTCCGCGGTGCAGCATGTCCGGGTTGGTGAAGACCCAGTTGGCGTGCGCCTTGACCCAGTCGCGTTCGGCCATCGGGGTGTCGCCGTCGTAGGCCGCCGCGCGCACTCCCTTGACACCGAGCTCGTCGAGCGACCGGAGCTGGTCCGCCCCAAGGGCTTTGGTCGGTGACAGGTACAGAGCCGTGGCCTTCGTGTCCGCCAAAAGAGTGGAAAGCACGGGCAGTTGGTAGGCGAGCGACTTGCCGGACGCTGTACCTGTCGCCAGCACGACGTGTGACCCAGACCACGCAAGGGAAGCTGCCTCGACCTGGTGCCGCCACGGTTCGCGCACACCGGTTTCGGTGAAGGCGGCGACCACGTCGGCAGCCGCCCACGAGGGCCATTCGACGTGATCAGCCTGCCGCAACGGCAGATCACGCGCGTGTGTGAGAGGCGACTCCCCGGCGGGAACGCCCGCCAGCACGCGGTCCAGCAACCGCCGTCCCTGATCCACCACAGAGCCGAGCTTCGCATACACCACCGACAGTCCTGACTGGGCCGTGCTCGACTTCCTGCGCAGATAACGGTGTGTGCACGGATCGGGACGGTTCGTTGCCCCGTTGCAAGTACCCCCTAGACTCCCCGCTCATCGCATCCAATGAGGGATGCGTCACGTCGCGCTGGGCGGCTGGTCTGCCTTGGCGCTGCACATGGCAACTCACCAGGAGGACGGATGTCCCGGCAATTCCTCGCGGAGAGCCTCGAGCTCTCCGGGGGTGATCGCGGCGTCGTAGCCGTGGTCGCCGTGGTCGCCCTGGCTGCTCTCGCCGTCGGGTACGTGCTGCTCAGGGAGGTGCTGGCCGCGGGCCAGGGCACCCCGAAGATGCAGGACATCGCCAAGGCGGTTCAGGAGGGCGCAGCGGCCTACCTCAACCGGCAGTTCCGCACGCTCGGCATTTTTGTCGTGATCGTGTTCGTACTGCTGTTCGCGCTACCGGCGGACGATCTTGCCGAACGAATCGGCAGGTCGTTGTTCTTCATCGTCGGTGCCGCGTTCTCGGCGACTATCGGCTACCTGGGCATGTGGTTGTCCACGCGCGCCAACGTGCGTGTCGCCGCCGCCGCCAACGAAGGTGAAGGCGGTCGCGAAAAGGCGATGCGCGTCGCTTTCCGCACCGGTGGTGTGGTCGGTATGACGACGGTCGGCCTCGGCCTCTTCGGCGCCGCGCTCGTCGTGCTCGTGTACGCCGGTCAGGCCCCGAAGGTCCTGGAGGGCTTCGGTTTCGGTGCCGCGCTGCTCGCGATGTTCATGCGTGTCGGTGGCGGCATCTTCACGAAGGCCGCCGACGTCGGCGCCGACCTGGTCGGCAAGGTCGAGCAGGGCATCCCCGAGGACGACCCCCGCAACGCCGCCACCATCGCGGACAACGTGGGCGACAACGTCGGTGACTGCGCCGGCATGGCCGCGGACCTCTTCGAGTCCTACGCCGTGACGCTGGTCGCGTCGCTGATCCTCGGCACCGCGGCGTTCGGCGCGCAGGGCCTGCTGTTCCCGCTGATCGTTCCCGCGATCGGTGTGGTGACCGCGGTCATCGGCGTCTACACGACCAGCGCGAAGGCGGGCGAGAGCGGCCTCACGGCCATCAACCGCTCCTTCTACATCTCCGCGGTGATCTCTGCCGTCCTGTGCACGATCGCGGCGTTCGCGTTCCTGCCGAGCTCCTTCGCGGACCTCAACGGCATCAGCGACGCGGTCAAGGCCACCAGCGGCAACCCGGCGCTCATCGCGTCCGTCGCGGTGATCATCGGCATCGTGCTCGCCGGCGTCATCCTCTGGCTGACCGGCTACTACACCGGTACGGACCACAAGCCGGTCAAGGAGGTCGGCCAGACCTCGCTGACCGGTGCGGCCACGGTGATCCTGTCCGGTATCTCGGTCGGTTTCGAGTCGGCCGTCTACACCGCGCTCGTCATCGGTGCGGCCGTCTACGGCGCGTTCCTGCTCTCGGGTTCGGTCGTCGTCGCGCTGTTCGCGATCGCGCTCGCCGGTTGTGGTCTGCTCACGACCGTCGGCGTCATCGTCGCGATGGACACCTTCGGCCCGGTTTCCGACAACGCGCAGGGCATCGCCGAGATGTCCGGTGACGTGCACGGCGAGGGCGCGCAGATCCTCACCGAGCTCGACGCGGTCGGCAACACCACCAAGGCCATCACCAAGGGCATCGCGATCGCGACCGCCGTGCTCGCCGCGACGGCGCTGTTCGGCTCGTACCAGGACGCGATCACCCAGGCGATCATCAAGGTCGGCAACATCCCGGGCGACCTGCCCGTGTCGTTCACCAACCTGGTGTTCAGCCCGAACGTCCTCGTCGGCATCGCGATCGGTGCGGCCGTCGTCTTCATGTTCTCGGGCCTCGCGGTCAATGCCGTGACGCGCGCCGCCGGTGCCATCGTGTTCGAGGTGCGCCGTCAGTTCCGCGAGAACCCCGGCATCATGGACTACTCGGTGAAGCCGGAGTACGGCAAGGTCGTCGACATCTGCACCAAGGACTCGCTGCGCGAGCTCGCGACTCCGGGTCTGATGGCCGTGCTCGCCCCGATCGCCGTCGGCTTCGGCCTCGGCGTCGGCCCGCTGGCGGGTTACCTCGCCGGCGCGATCGCGACCGGCACGCTCATGGCGGTCTTCCTGGCCAACTCCGGTGGTGCCTGGGACAACGCCAAGAAGCTGGTCGAGGACGGCAACCACGGTGGCAAGGGCTCCGACGCCCACGCCGCGACGGTCATCGGCGACACGGTCGGCGACCCGTTCAAGGACACCGCCGGCCCCGCCATCAACCCGCTGATCAAGGTCATGAACCTGGTCTCGGTGCTGATCGCGCCCGCCATCGTCACCTTCTCCATCGGTGACCAGGCGTCCGACCCGATCCGCATCGCGATCGCAGTGGTCGCGGCACTGATCATCGTCGGTGCGGTGGTCGTGTCCAAGCGTCGCGGCACCGCGATCGCCGACGCGCCCGCGGAGACCGTGAGCAACGGCGCCGCGTAGTTCCGCCTCCGGTCGGGGTACGTTCGGGCTTCCCCCGACGTACCCCGACCGAGGAGTTACGACATGAGGCTCCGCCTCGTCGCCACTGCCGTGATCACAGCCGCCGCGCTGGCCGGGTGCACCATTGGCGGCAACTCCGGCACTTCATCGACGCCCACCAGCGGCGCGGCCAGCCCCCAGGCCGTCGCCTACATGGACAAGGTGTGCGGCGCCGCGTCCGAGTTCGCCAAGATCGAGAAGACGGCCCCGAAGCTCGACGCCAGCGATCCCGCGAAGCTCAAGGCCGAGATGGCCACCTACATGGGCCAGCTCGCCGATGCCTTCAGCAAGTCCGCCGAAGGCCTCAAGAACGTCGGTCCGTCACCCGTCGCGGGTGGCGAGGAGGCCGTCAACAAGATGGCCGAGACGTTCACCTCCCTGAGCACCGTCTTCGCCGAGGCCAAGGCCAAGGTCGAGCAGGCGGACCCGAACAACGCCACCGGAGGCCTCCAAGCCGCCGGAGAGGCGATCGCCAAGCTCTCGGAGCTCGCCGACCCGCTGCGGGACCTCAAGGGTGTTCCCGAGCTGCAGAAGGCCACCCAGACGGCGAAGAACTGTCAGGACATGCAGCGCCTCAACATCACGCCGACGAGCTGAGCGAGGCCGTTCGGAGTAGCTTCCGCGCCATGCGTCACCCAATGCGTCACACAGTCATTGCCCTTTTGGCGAGTCTGCTCGCGCTCACGGCGTGCAGCAGCGGAGGTTCGTCCACGTCCCCGACGACGGCCACTGCCAGTGAGGCCGACGTCGTGGCGTGGATGGACAAGGTCTGCGGTGCCGTCGGCGGCACCGTGAAGGCCATGTCGGACGAGCCGAACATCGACATGAACGACCCGTCGAAGCTCAAGACGGGCCTCTCGGACTGGCTCGGCACCAAGGTCGCCGCGGTCGACAAGTCGATCGCGGACCTGAAGGCGCTGGAGAACGGCCCGCACCCGAAGTCGAAGGAGCTGGTCACGGCGGCCGAACAGGGCCTGGGCCAGATCAGGACCCTGCTCGGCGACACCAAGTCGAAGCTCGACTCCGCGACCGACGCCACCCAGGTCGTCACGGCGTTCACCGAGATGATCAGCAAGGCGGCGGCGCTGGAGTCGACGGGCGCCGACGTGCAGAAGAAGTTCGACGAGACGGGTCTCGGCTCGGCCGCGCAGAAGGCCGCCAACTGCAAGGAGCTGAACATCTCGACGGCGCCGACGCCGACTTCCTGACAGATTTCAGGCAACGGATCGAATCCCCCGAACGTGTACCTTCCGCCGGTCTGGTTCGACGTTTCTGGGGGATTCCACCGTGAACACACGTTTTTCGATCATCGCCGCCTGCGCCGCGGCAGCGCTCGCCGTCACCGGTTGCTCGGGCGGCGCGGCGCCGTCCGCGCAGAACAACACGCCTACGACGACCTCGGCGACCCCGGCGGCGTCCGGCGACCCGGTCAAGTGGGCCGGTGCCTTCTGCGGTGGCACGACGCCGGTGCTGACGGGTGCGGTCGAGCTCATCGCCGTCGCCGCCGCGAACGCCGACAACCCGGCGGCGCTCAAGGACGGCATGCTCAAGATCCTCGACACGGGCTCGAAGTCGATGGCCGAGGCCGAGACCAAGCTCAAGGAGATCGGCGCGCCCGGTGAGGACGCCAAGGCCCTGCACGACGAGATGGTGAAGCTGTTCGGGACGGCGGCCAAGGAGTACGTGACGGTCGCCGAGCAGATGCGCAAGCTCGACGCCAACGCGCCCGACTTCATGGACCAGGTCGAGAAGCTCGGCGGCGACTCCGCGGACCCGTCGAAGCTCTCCGAGCAGATCAAGAAGCTCGACTCGGACCCGAAGTACAAGGACGCCATCGCCAAGGCGCCCGAGTGCGTGCAGATGCGCGAGAAGCTCGGGAAGCTGATCGGCAAGTGACGACGTTTCGCCTGGTCGCGGCCGTTCTCAGCACGGCCGCGATCGCCGTGGAGATCCCGAAGTACGGCGAGGTCTTCCGCGCGAACAAGGTGTGCGCCGACTGGCAGAAACTCGCCGGTGGAAAATAGCCACGTGAGGACACGCCTGCTCGCCGTCGCCCTGGCCGGTTCCGTCGCCCTGACCGCGTGCGGTGACAGCAAGGAAGCGCCGCTCACCGACGCCCAGGGCCAGTGGGTCGACGCCTTCTGCAACGGCGTCCTCCCGGGCATGGAAGCGGGCCTTGAGCTGCGCAAACAGGACGCGAAAGACCCAGTCGCGGTGAAGGCGGCCTACGTCAAGCTCGTCACTGCGAACGCGACGGCGTTCGGGACGGCCGAGAAGAAGCTGACCGAGCTCGGCTCGCCGGACGGAGACCTCGACAAGGTCCACGAACGGCTGCTCAAGTTCGTCCAGCAGTCGGCGAAGTCGTATCAGGACGCGCAGGCCCCGGTGGAGAAGCTCGAACCGAACGCGCAGTTCTGGGACGAAGCCGAGAAGATCCTGGCCGCGAAGAACCAGGTCAGCAGTCCGGAAGATCTGCGCGAGACCTTCCAGGACCTGCAGAAACGACCGAAGTACGCCGACGCGCTGGTCAAGTCGGCGCCGTGTTCGGAGATCAAGTCCAAGGGGCAGGTGCTGGGGCAGCAGTAGTCGCTCGACCGGCGTAGTCACACACGCACCACTGGTCACAGTCGAACGCCTGTTCTACTCTGTGGGCCGTGGTTGGGCAGCTGTCCTTCTTCTCGGCCGAGGCGCGCACGCCGGCCAAGGCGGACCTCGCCGGCTTCCTCTGCGGGCCGGGACAGGCCGTCAGCTTCGCGCGCGGCACGGCGGCCCGCGTCTACGTCGAGCTCAGGGACGAGTGGCGCCTGGGGCCGCTCAAGCAGGCGTGCGCCGAGCGCGGCGTGACGACGGAGCTGTGCGTCAACGAGGAGGGCACGCGGTTCGTCCGCACGCCGTTCCGGACGGATCTCACCGGACTGGCCGCCCGCTGGCTGGACGGATCTGCAAAACGAATGCCTGAGGACTTCGAGCTGAACGGAGCAGTGCTGCGGGTCTGGGCGCTGGCCGCGGGCAGCTGGATGGAGTCGGCGTACCTGCTCGGTTTGGACCCCAACGCACCGCAGACACACCTGCCGTTGCAAAATGCCCTGCTCGCGTCGGGACTTCCGTGCACCCTGGTAGGGGCACCCGCGTTGCGGGTAACCGGCCGTCGGCGCCTCGCGAGGCTCGCTGAGCTGGTCGGAAGCCCTCCGCACGGGGTGGCGTGCAGCACCTGGCCGGCGGCCTGAGCGGGCGGTCCGGCAAGGTTGTGTCACTCTGTCTCGTCGTACAGGCGTCGCGGATGGTGTGCTTTTCGGCCGACGCTGGGCAACACTGGCGGGCCTGGGAACCGGGTTTGGAAGAGAGCGGGACGGCGAGTGGCTGGATCGACACGGACGAGAAAGAGCAGCGGAGGAGCGGGCAGCACCCGACGACTTGTGATCGTCGAGTCGCCCACGAAGGCGCGCAAGATCGCGTCCTACCTCGGCGCCAACTTCGTCGTGGAGTCCTCCAGGGGACACATCCGGGACCTGCCGCGCGGTGCCGCCGACGTTCCCGCGAAGTTCAAGGGCCAGGCGTGGGCGAGGCTCGGCGTGGACGTCGACCACGACTTCGAGCCCCTCTACGTGGTCTCCGCTGACAAGAAGTCGCTGGTCACCGAGCTCAAGGAAGCGTTGAAGGACGTCGACGAGCTCTACCTCGCGACAGACGGTGACCGCGAGGGTGAGGCCATCGCCTGGCACCTCCTCGAGACCCTGAAGCCCAAGGTCCCGGTTCGCCGGATGGTGTTCCACGAGATCACCGAGTCCGCGATCCAGGCCGCTGCCGCCAACCCCCGTGACCTCGACCAGGACCTGGTCGACGCGCAGGAGACCCGCCGCATCCTCGACCGCCTCTACGGCTACGAGGTCAGCCCGGTGCTGTGGAAGAAGGTCATGCCGAAGCTCTCGGCTGGCCGCGTGCAGTCCGTGGCGACCCGTCTGGTCGTGGAGCGCGAGCGCGAACGCATGAAGTTCGTGAGTGCGAGCTACTGGGACATCTCCGCGCAGATGGACGCCGGTGCCGAGGCCACGCCGCGTCAGTTCGGCGCGCGTCTCGTGGCCGTCGACGGCACGAGGCTCGCCACGGGTCGCGACTTCGGCTCGGACGGCAAGCTCACCGGCAAGGCCGACGTGGTCGTGCTGGACGAGCAGCAGGCCAGGGCCATCGCGGCCGGGCTGCAGAACGCGCCGGTCAAGGTCAGCTCCGTCGAGGAGAAGCCGTACACGCGCAAGCCGTACGCGCCGTTCATGACCTCGACGCTGCAGCAGGAGGCCGGCCGCAAGCTGCGCTTCTCCGCGGACCGCACGATGCGCACGGCCCAGAAGCTGTACGAGAACGGCTACATCACCTACATGCGTACCGACAGCACGACGCTGTCGGAGACCGCGATCAACGCGGCCCGCACGCAGGCGACGGACCTCTACGGCGCCCAGTACGTGTCGCCGCAGCCCCGCCAGTACACGCGCAAGGTCAAGAACGCGCAGGAGGCTCACGAGGCGATCAGGCCGGCGGGAGAGGTCTTCCGCACGCCCGGCCAGGTGGCCGCCGAGCTCGACGCGGACGAGTTCAAGCTCTACGAGATGATCTGGCAGCGCACGATCGCCTCCCAGATGGCCGACGCGCGGGGCAACACGACCAGCGTGCGCATCGTGGGTCGCGCGGGCACCGGCCAGGAGGTCACGTTCGCCGCGTCCGGCCGCACGATCACGTTCGCCGGCTTCCTCAAGGCCTATGTCGAGACCGTCGACGCCGAGGCCGGTGGAGAGTCGGACGACGCGGAGTCGCGCCTGCCGCAGCTGGTGAAGGACCAGGACCTGACGATCGCGGAGCTGTCCGCGGACGGTCACACCACCTCGCCGCCCTCGCGCTTCACCGAGCCGTCGCTGATCAAGACGATGGAGGAGCTCGGCATCGGCCGTCCCTCCACCTACTCGTCGATCATCAGCACCATCCAGGACCGCGGCTACGTGTGGAAGAAGGGCGCAGCGCTGGTCCCGTCGTGGGTGGCGTTCGCCGTGGTCGGGCTCCTGGAGGGCCACTTCGGCCGCCTGGTCGACTACGACTTCACCGCCGCGCTGGAGGACGAGCTGGACGGCATCGCCGCCGGTCGTCAGCAGCGCACGACGTGGCTGTCGGGCTTCTACTTCGGCGGCAGCATCGGCCCGGACGGCTCGATCGGCCGTTCCGGCGGCCTGAAGAAGCTGGTCGGCACGGGTGTCGAGGACATCGACCCGCGCGAGGTCAACTCGATCCCGCTGTTCAGCGACTCCGAGGGCCGCACGGTCGTCGTGCGCGTCGGCCGGTTCGGGCCGTACCTGGAGCGCGAGGTCGACGGTGCCGCCCAGCGCGCGAACCTGCCGGACGACCTGGCGCCGGACGAGCTGACCGACGAGATCGCCGAGAAGCTGTTCTCGACGCCGCAGGAGGGCCGTTCGCTCGGCACCGACCCGGTCTCGGGCAACGAGATCGTGGCGAAGGAGGGCCGCTTCGGCCCGTACGTGACCGAGGTGCTGCCCGACCCGGCCGAGAACGGCGCCGCGCCGTCGAAGGCGAAGGCTCCCAAGCCGCGCACGGGCTCGCTGTTCAAGTCGATGTCGCTGGACACGGTGACGCTGGACGACGCGCTGAAGCTGCTCTCGCTGCCGCGCGTGGTGGGCAAGGACCCGGAGACGGGTGCCGAGATCACCTCGCAGAACGGCCGCTACGGCCCGTACCTGAAGAAGGGCACGGACTCGCGGTCGCTGACGGACGAGGCGCAGATCTTCACGGTCACGCTGGAAGAGGCTCTGAAGATCTACTCTGAGCCGAAGAAGCGCGGTCGTGCGGCCGCCGCACCGCCGTTGCGCGAGATGGGCAACGACCCGGTGTCCGGCAAGCCGATGGTGATCAAGGAGGGCCGCTTCGGCCCGTACGTCACCGACGGTGAGACCAACGGGTCGCTGCGCAAGACGGACAGCGTCGAGTCGATCACCGACGAGCGCGCGGCCGAGCTGCTGGCCGAGAAGCGCGCCAAGGGGCCGGTCAAGAAGAAGGCTCCTGCCAAGAAGCCCGCGGCCGCGAAGAAGCCGGCGGCCAAGAAGGCTCCGGCCAAGACCAAGAGCTGAGCAGGGGGTGGCGGTGCCGATCAACGAGTTCGGTCCGGACGGGACTCAGGCCCCGCCACCTCCCCGGCTGTTCCCCGACCCGCTGGCGGGCCTGGTGACGGCCGACGTCTTCATCGCTCCTCAGTGGACGTCCGGGTACGCCACGTCACGTGTGTCGGTGCCGACACCGCCGACGCCCACGGACGAGATGCGTCAGGCCATCTGGAACCAGATGCAGCAGGAGCAGCGCAGGCCGCGCGGCCGCCGTCCGCGAGCGCCCCAGCAGCAACCCCAGCCGAGCCTGCAGCAGTTCGCGCCGGCGCCGCAGTTCCCTGGGGCGCAACAACAACAGCCCGCCAAGCAGTCGAACGGCGTGGCCGCGTTCATCGGCTGCCTGATCGTGATCGGCTTCTTTGTCCTGGTGCTCGTGAACATTCTTGGGGCGATCTTCAGCGGCTGAGGCTGAGAGTCCGGCGTTGCGGCGTGCCTGCGCCGGTTACCCTGATCCCACGGGTTGGGCCGATGAGGGGTGACTGAGATTCAGGACGCGGACACAGGAGTGACCGAGGCAGGCCAGGCAGGGTCCGCCCAGTCCAGCGTGTCCACGGTCCACCGGCTGCGGTCGGTGCTCGCGATCCGGCCGTTCCGCCGGTTGTGGCTGGTCACGTACCTGTGCAGCGTCGGTGACTGGCTGTCGCTGCTCGCGCTGACCGGCCTGGTCTCCGAGATGATGAACAGCTACCAGTGGCAGTCGTTCGCGCTGTCGCTGGTCGTGCTCACCCAGCTGCTGCCGGGCATCCTGTTCGCGCCGATCGGCGGGGTGCTGGCGGACAAGTTCGACCGCCGCAAGGTGATGGTGGTCTGCGACGTCCTGCGCGGCTCGCTGTTCATCTCGATCGCGCTGATCGGCTCTCCGATCTGGCTCTTCGTCGCGAACTTCCTGGTCGGCTGCTGCGCGATGCTGTGGATCCCGGCCAAGGAGTCGGCGGTCCCGAACTTGCTGCGCCGCCCTGACCAGGTGGAGTCGGCGAACCAGCTCGGCCTGGTGATGACCTACGGCATCTCGACGATCAGCGGCTTCGGCCTGTACTCGCTGATCGCGGGCGTGCCGGCGTACCTGAACCTGACCGGCGGCGACCTCGAGTTCCGCATCGCGACCATCGCGGTGATCATCAACGGGCTCCTGTACTTCACATCGGCCGTGTTGATCGCGACCCGCCTGCCCGAGCTCTCCGGCCGCGTCGAGACCAGGAAGAAGGAGGTCGAGGCCGACAAGCCGGGCTTCGTCGCGATGTTCCGCGACGGCATCCGCTTCGCCGCCGCGACCCCGCTGGTCCGCGGCCTGGTGATCGGCATGATCGGCGCGTTCGCCGCGGCCGGTGTCGTGATCGCGACCGCCAAGCTCTACGCGGAGTCGCTGCTGGGCGGCGCCTCGACGTTCGGCCTGTTGTTCGTGGCCGTGTTCCTCGGCCTCGCGGTGGGTATGGCCACCGCACCCCGGCTGGCCCGCCGCCTCGCCTACAACCGCCTCTTCGGCATCACGATCGTCGGCGCGGGCATCACGCTGGTGCTGGTCGCGCTGGCTCCGCACCTGTGGATGGCGCTGCTGATGGTGGCGCTGGTCGGTGCGTGCGCCGGTGTGGCGTTCCTGACCGGTCTGACGATCGTGGGTTCGCAGGTCGAGGACGAGATGCGCGGCCGCACGGTCGCGTTGATCCAGTCTCTGCTCAAGATCGTGCTGTTCGGCGCCTCGGCCGGTGCTCCGCTGGTCGTCGCTCTGCTGCAGAAGCGCCAGGTCAGCGTGTTCGGGCATCCGATGGAGGTCGACGCGACCCGTCCGGTGATGCTCGGCGGCGCGGTGATCGCCATCGTGCTCGGTCTCGTCGCGTACCGGCAGATGGACGACCGGCGCGAGGAGCCGGTGCTGTCGTCGTTGTTCGCGGCGCTTCGAGGCCGCCGGCAGACCAAGGGCCTGCTGATCGCGGTCGAGGGCGACACCCGCGAGGACACGTCGGTGCAGGCCCGCCGCCTGGCTGCCGCTCTGCGCGCCGAGGGTCTCGACGTGCTGCTGGCCGCCGATCCCGAGCACGACGAACGCCGTCTGCGCACGATGCTGTCGTCGGTCGAACTGGCCGGCGTGCGCGCGCAGGCCCTCGTTGCTGCTGCTGTGCGTGCCGATGTCGTCGAACGGCAGGTGCGGCCCGCTCTGGACGAGGGTTCCGTCGTCGTGATGGAGCGCTACGTCGACTCACCGCTGGCCCACTTCAGCGCGACCTCGACTTTGGAACACCAGGAGCTCGAAGGCCTGGTCGACTGGGCCACGGGCAGGTTGCGGCCCGACCTGACGATCCTGCTGGACCGGCCCGTCGCGGACGGCAAGTCGATCGCTCTGGAGCACCACTGGCGGGTGCAGCGGCTGCTCAGCGAGATGGCCGCCGCCGATCCCGACCGCTACGTGGTGGTCGAGGCCGACGGCGACCCGGACGCGACGGCCGAGCGAGTCCGGTCCGCTGTGGTGCCGTTGCTCGCCACCCGCAAGCGGGCGGTCCCCGAAGCCGCCGTCTGATCCCGCGCTGGAAGACTGGCTGTCATGAGCGTGTGGGACGAGGTGGTCGGCCAGCCGGACGCGGTGGCGACCCTGTCTGCGGCTGCCGAGGCCGCTGCCACGATCGTTGCGGGCGGAACTCCGGCGCCGGGCGTGATGACGCACGCGTGGCTCTTCACCGGGCCGCCCGGATCAGGCCGTTCGTCCACCGCCAGGGCCTTCGCGGGCGCACTGCAGTGCGTGGTCACCGACGACCGGCCCGGTTGCGGCGAGTGCACCGGCTGCCGGACCTCGTTGCACGGCACCCACGCCGACGTGCGCGTCGTCGCTCCTGAGGGACTGTCGATCTCAGTCGCCGAGATGCGCGCGCTCGTGCAGATCTCCGCTCGCCGGCCCACCTCGGGCCGGTGGCAGGTGGTGATCATCGAGGACGCCGACCGCTTGACCGAGGGCGCGGCCAACGCGCTGCTGAAGGCCGTCGAGGAGCCGCCGGAGCGAACCGTCTTTCTGCTGTGCGCGCCCTCCGACCACCCGGACGACGTCTCGGTGACCATTCGCTCGAGGTGCCGCCTGGTGTCGTTGGGGTCGCCTCGGCCTGCTGCCATCGCGTCGGCTCTCGAAGCCGTCGACGGGGTGCCCGCGGAGATGGCGTCCTGGGCGGCATCCGTTTGTGGCGGCCACGTCGGGCGGGCTCGGCGGCTGGCGGTCGATTCGGACGTCCGGGCACGACGGGAGGCGGTGCTGCGGATCCCGCTGGCGTTGCGCAAGCCCGCCGACGTCTTCACCTGCGCCGATGAGCTGATCAAGGCCGCTGAGGAAGACGCGTCCACGGCCAACGAGGCGCGCAACGAGGCCGAGCGCGAGGCCCTGGAGACCGCGATGGGGGCGGGCGGCACCGGCAAGGGCACCGCCGCCGCCACCCGTGGAGCCAAGGGGGCGTTGAAGGATCTGGAGAAGCGGCAGAAGTCGCGTGCCACCCGAACCCAACGCGACTCGCTGGACATGGCCCTGGTCGACCTGGCCGGCTTCTACCGGGACGCGCTGGTGACGCACACCGGGTCCGAGGCCGCGCTGATGCATCCGGACAGGGCAGGCGACTCCAGGACCGCTGCCGCGCAGTGGTCCCGGGAGTCGATCCTGCGGCGGTTGGAGGCCGTGCTGGCCTGCCGGGAGGCGATCGAGGTCAACGTGAAGCCGCGCATCGCCGTCGAGGCGATGGTGACGACGCTCCACCGGGGCTAGGCCCAGTCCTGCGAGTCTCGTCCGGCGACAGTGGCAGCCGAGGGACCCGGAGGCGGCACCGCCGCCCGGTATGAGGGCATTCCGGCGGCACCGCCTCCGGGTCTCTCGGCCGCGCCTCTCACCGAACGAACTCGCAGGACCGGGCCTAGGCCCAGCCGAGCGCCGCCGACACCTCTCCCGCCGCCTGAACGACGCGTGGGCCCAGCGCGATCAGCTCCTGCAGCGAGTGCTCCATCGCCAGCGACGACGCCGACAGCCCGCCGATCACCACACCCGCGTGGTCCCGGACGGCAGCGCCCACGCACCGGACGCCGACCTCGTTCTCCTCGTCGTCCAGCGCGAAGCCCGACCGTCGCACCCTCGACAGCTGGGACTTGAGGCGCGTCGCCGACGTGATGGTGTGCGGTGTGCGGCCCGGCAGGCCCGTGCGGGCGATGTAGGCCTCCAGTTCGGACTGCGCCTGGGAGGCCAGCACGGCCTTGCCGATGGCCGTCCCGTGGGCAGGCAGGGACATGCCCAGCCGGGACGCCATTCGGTAGGGCTTGTTGGCCTCGATCTTGTCGACGTAGACCAGTTCGTCGCCGAAGAGCACGGCCAGGTGCACCGTGCAGCCCGTCGACTCCTGCAGCGAGCGCAGGAACGGCCGGGCCCGCTCCACCGTGTCGAGAGGCCGGAGAACCTTGCCCGCGAGGGCGAGCACCCGCGGCCCGGTCAGGTACCCGTCCGAGCCCAGGGTCGCGAAGCCGCGGTCCACCATCGTCTGGAGCAGGCGGTGGACCGTGGACTTGGGCAGGCCGGTGACCCGCGCGATGTCGGTGATGCGCGTGTGGTCGGCCAGGGCCTCCAGCACGGCGAGCGTCTTTTCGACGGCGGTATCGGTCATCTCGCCAGCCAGCCTCCGTCGACCACCAGTACGTGTCCGGTCACATAATCGGACGCGGCGGACGAAAGGAACACCGTTGGGCCGACAAGATCTTCCGGTTTGCCCCAACGGCCGGCGGGAATCCGGTCCCTGATCGCCGGTTCGCGGTCGGGATCGGCCCGCAGCGGCGCCGTGTTGTTGGTTTCGATGTAGCCCGGCGCGATGGCGTTGACCTGCACGTTCGACGCCGCCCACTCGTTGGCGAGGAGCTTGGTCATGCCGACGAGTGCGTGCTTCGACGCCGTGTAGGCCGAAACGAGGATTCCGCCCTGGAAGGACAGCAGTGAGGCGATGTTGACGACCTTGCCGCTGCCCTGCGCCACCATCCGGCGGCCGCAGACCTTCGAGATCTCGAACGCCGAGTCGAGGTTCACGGCCATGATCCGTTGCCAGTCGGCCAGCGAGACGTCCACGGCGGCGCCGCGGTGGATGGTGCCGGCGTTGTTGACCAGGATGTCCACGCCGTGCTCTTCGACCACCGGGGCAAGCGCGGGTTCGACCGAGGCCGGGTCTTGCAGGTCGGCCGAGACGGTGGCGAGCGACGGGGCTACGTCGGAGAGGTCGCCGCGGCCAACCAGGATCAGTTGAGCGCCCGCGTCGTGGAGACCGCGGGCGATGGCGCGGCCGATGCCGGTGCGTGCACCGGTGACGACCGCGGTTTTGCCTTCGAGAGAGAAGCTCACCGCAGCTCCGTGACGGCGACCGGGTCCATGTCGTCGTAAGCCTGGTTTTCGCCGCCCATGGCCCAGACGAAGGTGTAGTTGTGCGTGCCCGCTCCACTGTGGACGGACCACGAGGGGGAGATCACCGCTTCTTCGTTGCGCACCACGATGTTCCGCGTGTTCTGGGGCTCGCCGCAGAGGTGGATCACGCGGTGGGCTTCCGGCAGGTCGAAGTACAGGTAGCACTCGGTGCGGCGGTCGTGCGTGTGCGGCGGCATGGTGTTCCAGACGCTGCCCGGCGCCAGCGACGTCACGCCCAGGACCAGCTGGGAGCTGCGGATGCCGTCCGCGTGCACGAACTTGCGGATCTCGCGGACGTTCGCGGTGCTCTGGTCGCCCAGCTTCAGCACGTCCACCTCGTCGAACCGCGCGACGGCCGTGGGGAACGAGGCGTGCGACGGCGTGGAGAAGAGGTAGAAGCGGGTGTCGTCGTCGGAGGCGTGGAACTCGACGTTCTCCGCGCCCTGGCCCACGTAGAGGCAGTCGCGCGTACCGAGTTTGTGCTCGGTTCCGTCCACGGTCACCGTTCCGGTACCGCGGATGGCGAGGATCGCGAGCTCACGGCGTTCGCAGAAGTGCGCAGACCGGAGCGGGGGAGCGCTCTCAAGCTTGAGCGGAGTGCCCACGTTCGGCGTGGCTCCGCCGATGACGATGCGGTCTTCGTGCGTGTAGACGGTCCGGATCTCGCCCGGTACGAAGAGGTCGTCCACCAGGTAGTGCTGCCGCAGCCCGTCCGTGTCGAAGCCCGGCAACTGCGCCGGATGGGTCGAGTGCCTGATTTGCATCTGAGGATGCCTTCCGATCGGGGCGGCGGAGTGACACGATGTGCGCCGACCACCATGGAACTACGTTCCGTGCAATGGAACAAGCCTGAGGCCTCCACGCCGCCGGAGTTCAGGCTTATGAAAGGCGGCCTTGGTGTACCAGCAGAATCCGAATCCGACAGGCTCGCTGTTCCTGTCGGCTCTGCTCGCGTTGATACCGCTCGTTGCCGTGCTCGTGCTGCTCGGCGGTCTCAAGTGGAAGGCTCATTGGGCGGGGCTGACCGCCCTCGCGCTGGCGATCGGCGTAGCCCTGTTCGGCTACTCGATGCCGCTCGGGCAGGCGCTCAACTCCGCGGCGTTCGGTGCGGCTACCAGCGTGCTCGTGGTCCTGTGGATCACGTTCAACGCCATCTGGATCTACAACCTGACGGTCCACAGCGGACATTTCGCCGTGCTGCGCAGGTCGTTCAGCTCGATCTCGGACGACCAGCGGGTGCAGGCGATCGTCATCGCGTTCTCGTTCGGTGCCTTGCTGGAAGCGCTGGCGGGCGGCGGCGGTCCTGTCGCGATCTGCTCGGTCATGCTGATCGCGCTGGGCGTCGACCCGATGAAGGCGGTGGCGTTGTCGCTGATCGCCGACACCGCGCCGGTCGCGTTCGGCGGCATGGGCAACCCGATCACGGTGCTGAACACGGTCACCGGGCTGCCCGCTGACACGTTCGGCGCGATGACCGGTCGCCAGGTGCCGATCCTCGCGTTGCTCGTGCCGTTCGTGCTGATCTTCGTGGTGGACGGGAAGCGCGGCCTCAAGCAGGCGTGGCCGGCCGCTCTGGTCGCCGGTGGCTCGTTCGCCGTGACGCAGTACCTGGTCTCGAACTTCTGGTCCTACAAGCTGTGCGACATCATCGCGGCCGTCGCGTCGGTGCTCGCGGTGATCGTCTTCATGCGCGTGTGGCAGCCGGCGCGGTCGATTCCGCCGGTGATCGCCGGTGGTTCGACGACGGACTCGCGGCGCGACGTGATCACCGCGTTCACCCCGTACGCGATCATCGTGGTGATCTTCTCGATCGCGCAGATCGTGCCGGTGAAGAAGTTCCTCGACTCGCTGACGTACAAGTTCCTCTGGCCCGGCATGCATCTCACGAACGCCGCCGGCAAGCCGATCAAGGTCGAGTACGCGCTGAACTGGGCGTCCGCGACGGGTTCGCTGCTGTTCCTGTCGGGCCTGATCACGCTGGTGGTGCTCGGGATCAGCGCGCGCAAGGGCCTGGAGATCTACGGTCAGACGATCAAGCAGTTCAGCTGGGCGATCCTGGCGATCCTCGCGGTGTTCTCGTTGTCGTACGTCATGAACTACTCCGGCCAGATCACGACCCTGGGCCTCTGGCTCGCGGGCACCGGCGCGTTCTTCGCGTTCCTGTCACCGGTCGTCGGCTGGTTCGGCGTCGCGATCACCGGCACGGACGCGGGCTCCAACGCGTTGTTCGGCGGTCTGCAGGTCACCGCGGCCCAGCAGCTCGGGGCGTCACCGTTCCTGTTCGGTGCCTCGAACAGCTCGGGTGGCGTGATGGCGAAGATGATCTCGCCGCAGAACCTGGCGATCGGCACCGCGGCGGCGGGCATCGTCGGACGTGAGGGCGACCTGTTCCGCAAGGTCTTCGGCTGGAGTCTGTTGCTGCTGCTGGTGACGTGCGTGGTCGCGTACCTGCAGTCCACACCCGTGCTCGGATGGATGGTGCCGTGATGGTCAGTCGCAGGACTCTGCTCGGTGCGGCTGCGGCGGCACCAGTTGTGGCTGGTGCAGCGGGGGAAGCGTCGGCTGCTTCTTCCCGGCTGTTCCGGGATTCTTTGGACTTCGCGTTGCGGAGGCTTCGTCAGGTCGCGCCGAACGTCACCTCGTTCCCCGAGGAGACGAAGTTCGAGAAGTGGATCTACGTTGCCTCCGGTGGCTGGGTCGGCGGGTTCTGGCCGGGCATGCACTGGTTGGCGTTTCTCGACTCCGGTGACGAGCAGTTCAAGAAGTGGGCGGTGGAGTCGGCGCTGCGTTTGTCGCCGCGGCGCACCGACACGTCGATCCACGACCTGGGCTTCCTGTTCTACCCGTCGTGGGTGACGGCGTACCGGCTCACCGGCGACGTCTCGTGGCGTGACGGGGCGGTGCAGGCCGCGTCGTCGTTGATCCAGCGCTACAACGACAAGGGCCGCTTCATCAGGGCGTGGGGTGCTCTGGGCACGCCGAACAACGCCGGCCGCGCGATCATGGACACGATGATGAACCTCGACCTGCTGACGTTCGCGTCGGAGCAGACGGGGGAGTCGCGGTTCCTGGACGTCGCGGTGGCTCATGCACTGACGACGCGGGCGAAGTTCATCCGGCCGGACGGGTCGACGCCGCACGTGTTCGACTTCAACCCGGAGACCGGCGAGGACATCGGTCCCAACACGAACCAGGGCTACAGCCCGACGTCGTGCTGGTCGCGTGGTCAGGCTTGGGGCATCTACGGCTTCACGACGATGTACCGGCGTTCTCGCCGTCGTGAGTTCCTCGACGCGGCTCGCCAGTTGGCGGACTACGCGCTGGATGCCCTTACACCGGACCACATTCCGGTGTGGGACTACCGCTCACCGTTGGCGCCCAACGACGTCAAGGACTCGTCGGCGGGCGCCATCATGGCGTGCGGCCTGCTGGACCTGGCTGCGGTTTCAGGGCGACTGTCGTACCGGGTCGCGGCGTTGCGGATCCTGGATGCGTTGTGCCGCACGTGTTTGACGACTCGCGCCGAAAAGCACGAGGCCATCCTGGCGCGCGGCACCCGCAACCGTCGCATCGAGACCGGCATCGAGGTGTCTTTGCCCTACGGCGACTACTACCTCATGGAGGCGTTGCTCAGGGTCCTGAAACCCCGGGAGCTCGGACGCGCGATCGGCTTGTCCTGACCGGCAGCGCGGCCACCAGGACCACGCCCGCGAGCAGCAGTCCCGTGCCGACCCAGAACAGCGGGATCGACTGGTACGCGGCGTTGGTGTAGGCGAGCGGCGGCGCCTTCTGCTTGGGAGGCGCTGCCGCACCGCCGGGGTTTTCGGGGGTTTGTGGCGGCTGGGCGGTTCCGCACACCACGCCACCCTGCGGCGCCGCGGCCCGCACGATCTGCTCACCGAGCGAGATCTGCGCCAATGCGGTCGGCAGGTTCGGCAGCTTCAGCTTGTCCGTCGGCAGCAGCTGCACGTCGAGCATCCGTGCAGTGGCCCCGAGCTGGAACCCGCTGAACCCGTTGCCGCTGAAGCTCGCCTTCTTCTCGTTGAGCCCGGCGATCTGCAGCTTGATCACGGCCAGGTCGAGGACGAGCGGAATGTCGAGGGTGGGATGCGCGGCGTCCAACGTGCCGAGCTCCTTGCCGTTCTGACTGACCTTCAGGACCGGCGCGGTGTAGGTGATCTTCGAAGTCTTCTCGTCGCCGGTAGCCGTAGCCGTGAGCGTCGGCGGCGTGGCCACGTCGATCTTGATGCCACCCGCGATCTCCACGCTCACCGCGCGCATGGTCGACGTCGACTCGACTGCCTTGTTCTTGCTGCCGGGCAGGTCGACGAGCCTGACGTTGGAGTTGGCCTCGAACGTGTCCGGGATGCTGACCAGGCTCTTCGACGGCAACGGCACCTCGGCTGGCAGCGCGCTCAAGATTTCGAGACCGGCGAGAGAGGTCTTGGCGGTGGCCAGCGGGCTGATGCACGGCCCGAGCTTCTCGTCCCACCGCGCGTGCACGCTGCCGTTGAGGACCTTGAGCTTGCCCAGCGGCGTCTCGGGAATCGGCAGCCCGCCGTTCGTGGGCTGCGGATTGTCCGGAATGGCCGTCTGCACGAGCGTCCCCGGCGACTGCGGCGACCGCCCGGCCACCGCGAACCCGAACGGGTTGGCCTGCGTGACCACCCGCTCGGTGCTCAGGAACGCCTCGGTGTTGACCTGCGCACTCGCGAGCCCCAGCCCGAACTCGGTGACCGACTGCTTGGGCAACTGCTCGCTGAGCCCGGGCAGGATCGTGTTCGTGGGCACCCCCTGCGGCCCGAGCCTCACGACGCTCAGTCCGGTCCCCGCATCCCCGACCGCGTGCGCAAGCGACTGCGGCCCGTTCGGCGCCGACGCGGGCGGCTGGTTCGGGTCGCGCGGCCCCGGCACCGGCGTGGTCGGAGGCTGCGCGAGCGCGGGCGCCGCGACGAGCGCGAGCAACAACCCGGCCAGCGGCACGGACAACGAACGGCGCATGAACCCAGCTCCTCGGCGGTTAGGAGGTGGTGACATCGGTCACGGTCCGTACAACGAAGCCGACCCCCGTGAGTAACGCGCTTGCGGGTCGGTTATAGTTATCGCGTCTCGCCGCCTTAGCTCAGTCGGCCAGAGCGGCTCACTCGTAATGAGCAGGTCATCGGTTCGATTCCGATAGGCGGCTCGGTGAGACGGAAGGGCCAGGTCACTCGCTGACCTGGCCCTTCTGCTGTCTGGGGAGCCTGGTTCCCGATCATGACAGCAACAACGCCACGCGTGGCCGGCCTGACTTCTCCCGTATGCCGGGCCCTGGCCTGAACCGAGGACTACGCTCGGCCGTATCCGGTGGAAGACGCAGTGACCAGGCGCTTCTGCCGGGTCACCTAAGGTGAGTTCGGCCTAGGTGGATAACATCGCCGACCTTCGTGCGATCAGTCCACCAAGGGACCGGCGAGCCTCCACTGTCGCCTGGTGCGGTGGTGAACGGTTGCGCATCACCTCGTAGGCAGAAGGAGGAACGCACACCATGTCGTACATGGGCGGCGAGAACGGCGACAAGTGAGTCGCTGAGCTGAGCTTGAGTGAACCTGTCTTCAGGTGCCTGCACCGCACCCGGCCGTGCAGGCCTGACTACCTCTTGAGCTCCAGCATCATGCCGACCTTGCGGTTGGCGGGCAGGTTCTTGAGCGTCAGTTTGATCTCAGTGCGACCGCCAGAGGTCGACGGGACGATTTCGAAGTCGTCGCGCGGCCTGGTGAGCGAAACCACGCCCCATCTGGCGTCAACGCCGGGCGGCAGAACGATCTTGTAGGTCGCGCGTTCCACGGGTCGCCGGAATGAGAAGACGAACCGGTCCGGCCTCTGGTGAACCATCAGCGGAACGCATTTTCTGGGCCAGGTCCACTCCATCTTGAGTCGTACTTCGCTGTCCACTTCCGCGGGTGAGTGGAAATGCGACACCATGTCGAGTCTTCCGTCATCACGCCAATGCGAGGTCACGACGAAGCTTGGGCCTTCGGTGCCGTCCACCTCGAGGCTGCGGACTCTGGCGGTCACTTCCTTCTGGATCGCCTTCGGCTGGTCCCAGCCCGCACCGAAGACCAGCCTGAAGAAGGCCGCGTCCGCTTCTCTGATCACCGCGGTGACGGTGATGAACTCCCTGGTGTCGCCGTTGGTCTCGATGACGGCTTCCTGCTCCCAGACCTTGATGTCGAACACGCTGGACTGGAGCTCGGTGAGCATCTCGCAGTAGGTGGACAGCAGGCTGCGGTACTGGCGGGACTCCGACTCGAGTTTGGCGACGCGGGCGGACAGGTGGACCATCAGCACGAACACGAGGAGAAGCGCGGTGGCGACGAATGCGGCGCGAATGGCGACCGAACCGAAGAAGGCGGACAGGACTGCGCCGAACGTGACGAAACCGAGCAGTCCCTTGACGACTCCGACCGCTCCTTCGTCCTGGAGGAATTTCTCCAGCCACTGCGAGAACGACTTCAGCACCCGGTCCACCCCTCTGTCCGGCCCACACGCGCCGGACTAGGCAGGATAACTCGGGCCCTGTCCAGTCGTCATCGAAGTTGGTACGAATGGGTGGAGGGTGCAATTGTCATTCAATTGGCATTGTTTCGCGGCTTATGTCGCAGGAGGTGTGTCACAGGTGGCGAGCGCGTTTTCCAGGGCCGCGCGTTCCGCCGGCGCCACCGTCAGCCCGTACGCCACCTTCACCGTGACGTAGATCCGCCCGTACGAGCACGCATACGAGGCGTTGGGCGGCATCCACTCGTCAGGCGTCTTGTCGCCCTTCGACTGGTTGACCTTGCCCGACACCGCGACCAGGTTCCGCAGGTCGTTGGCCGCCGTCACCCGCTTCTCCAGGACCCACCCGGCCGCCCCGCTGCGCCACATCTCGGCCAGCGGCACCACGTGGTCGATCTGGATCTTCGACACGTCGGTCAGGCGCGTGCTGGTGTAGGGGTCGTCCAAGGTGCCGGACTGCACCGAGCAGCGGCCTGGCTTGCGGGAAACGCCGGACAGGTCGCGGGCCAGGACCTGGCTGCGTTGGTCGCAGCCGTCGCCGTCGGTGTCGAACCACGGCTGGCCGAACACGCACGCGCCGTGGGAGCAGTCGCGCGAGTAGCCGTCCAGGCGGCCCGCCGCGGCGACGGGGAGGGCCGCGAGAGAGGTGCGCGCGGTCACGGCGTCGAGGGTGCCGGGTGGCACTCGGTCCGTTTGCGGAGCGGGTGACAGGGGTAGAGCGGAACAGCCGGTCAGCAGGATGATCAGCAGTAACCACCGCATGAGAAGGGCATACCCGCTACAAGGGGCGGGGAAGGCCGCTCAACGGCGTAACTCTGGGGGACGGATGTCCGAAGTCAACGCGCTCGCCGATCGCCTGTTCGACCTCATCCTCGAGCGCTATCCGCTCGATGCGAGCCTGATGGGGTTCGACCTCGACCACGAGTCGCTCGTCGACCACAGCGAGGAGGCTGACCGGCAGTTCGCGCTCCGGCTGAGAGCCATCAGCGATGAGGCGCGCGCACTTCAGCCCTCTGACCTGTCCGAACGCATCACGCTGGGGATCATCGGCCATGAGGTGCGCACGCAGGAGGACGACCTCGCCGCCAAGCAGATCGAGTTCGGCATCAGCGCCAACATCCGCACGGCGGTGCCCGGCACGCTCGCGTTCCTGCCGCGGCTGGCGGTCGACACGGACGAGCGGCGCAACGGGTACCTGGAGCGGCTCCGGAGGCTGAGCGCGTTCCTCGAGACGATCATCGAACGCCATCGCACCGGCTTCGAGAACGGGCGCACGCCGGTGAAACACCTGGTGGAGCAGGCCATTGAGCTGATGGACGCCCACCTCGACAACCTCGAAGCCTTCGACGTGGTCGACGAAGCGAGCGAGGTCGTGGAGCAGCACGTCAAGCCCGCCATCGAGAACTACCGCGCCTTCCTGCACAAAGAGGCGCTGCCGCGAGGACGCGACACCGAGCACCCCGGCCTGTGCTGGCTGCCCGGCGGTGACGAGGCCTATCGGATGGCGATTCGCACGCACACGACCGAGGACCTCGACCCGGAAGACCTGCACGCCACGGGCATCAAGCTCATCGAGGAGCTCAAGCGCGAGTTCGCCCAGTACGGGGACGACGTGTTCGACCGCATCCGCAACGACCCCGCGTTCCGGCACACCAGCGGCGAGGACCTGCTCACGGCCGCCCGGGAAGCCGTCGCGAAGGCTGAAGCCGTTGCGCCGCAGTGGTTCCGCACGATGCCGGACGAGAAGTGCGCGATCGAGGCGACTCCAGCCGCTGTGCCCGCGCACGTGCCGCCGCACTACCTCCCGGCGTCGGAGGACGGCAGCCGGCCAGGCACGTACTTCGTCAACGTCAAGGAGCCGCAGAACCGGCTGAGGATCGAGGACGAGGCCACGGCGTACCACGAGGCCGTGCCGGGGCATCACTTCGAGCGCTCGAAGGCCTCGCTGCTCAAGGACCTGCCCGTGCTTCGGCGCAAGGCCCCGATCAGCGTGTTCGGCGAGGGCTGGGCGTTGTACTGCGAACGCCTCGCGGACGAGATGGGTCTGTACAGCAACGACGAGTCGAAGCTCGGCATGCTCACGATGGACGCCATGCGCGCGGGACGGCTCGTCGTCGACACCGGCCTCCACGCCAAGGGGTGGAGCCGGCAGCAGGCCATCGACTTCCTCCTCGAGAACACCCCGATGACGCCGATGCTGATCGAGTCCGAAGTGGACAGGTACCTCGGCGAACCCGGTCAGGCGCTCGCGTACATGGTGGGGCGCCTCAAGTTCGAGGAGCTGCGGCGCAAGGCCGAGGCCGCGGGCCAGGACGTGCGCGACTTCCACGAGGTCGTGCTCAGCCAGGGCCGGCTCACGCTCGCGCTGCTCGACGAGGTCGTCGACGGGTGGCTCGCCGATGCGTGACCTCGCGGAGCGGCTGTCCGACCTGACCTTCGACCACCACGCGCTGCGAGCGAACCTGTTGGGACTGCGTCACGACGGCGTCCTCCAGGACCACAGCGAGGAAGCCGACCAGGACCATCTGCGGCGCTACCGGGAGATCGGCGAAGAGGCGGAGCGACGGACCGCGGAATCCGAGGACGACCGCATCACCAAGGGCCTGGTCCTGCACCTGACCCAGGTGGAGATCGATGCGATCGAGTCGAAGACCGTCGAGTTCGGCGTGAGCGGCTACCTCCAGGACGCGGTGCCCGAAGTGCTCTACTTCCTGCCGCAACTGAAGAGCCGGCACGCCGTCCAGCGGTTCCTCGCCACCGTCGCCGAACGGCACCGCGCGGGTGTCGCCGCCGGTCGGACGCCCGTCAGGCACCTCGTGGAACAGGCGATCGCGCTCACCGAGCGGCACGACGTGCCGGGAATCGAGCACTACCGCGACGTCCTGAAGAACGACCTCCTGCCGAACGGCCGCGACGAGCAGCACGCCGGGCTGTGCTGGTTGCCGGACGGCGAAGCGTTGTACCGCAAGGCGATCCGCTGGCACACGACGCTGGACCTCGACCCGCGCGAACTGCACGCCACCGGCCTCGCACTCGTCGAGAACCTCAAGAGCGAGCTCGGTGACCATCGCGGCACCAACTACTCCAGTGCCGAGGAGATGCTTCAGGACGCTGAAGCAGCTTTGCGCAGGGCTGAAAGCGTTGCCCCGCAGTGGTTCCGCGCGGTTCCGGACCAACGGTGCGTGATCGCCGAGACTTCGCCGGAACTGCCGGCGAGCACCCCTCCGCACTACGTGCCGTGTGCGCTCGACGGCAGCCGCCCCGGCACCTACTACGTCAACACCAAGGAACCGCACACCCAGCTGCGGAGCCTCGCGGAGGCGACCGCGTTCCACGAAGCGGTTCCCGGCCATCACTTCGAGAGCGAAAGGATCCTGCTGCTGCAGGATCTCCCGCTGTTGCGCCGCAAGGCGCGCATCACCGCGTTCAGCGAGGGCTGGGCGCTCTACTGCGAACGCCTCGCCGACGAAATGGGTCTGTACAGCTCCTCGGAAGCCCGCGCGGGCATGCTCACCAACGACGTCAAACGCGCGGGCAGGCTCGTCGCCGACACCGGGCTGCACGCGCTCGGCTGGAGCCGGGCGCAGGCCGTCGACTACCTGCTCGGCAACACCCCGATGCCGCGCGAGCTCGTGGAGGGCGAGGTCGACCGCTACCTCGCCCAACCCGGCCAGGCGCTCGCGTACATGGTGGGCCGCCTCAAGTTCGCCGAACTGCGCAAGAGGTCCGACGAAGCGGGCAGGGACGTGCGCGACTTCCACGAGACGGTGCTGGGCAGGGGCCGGCTAACCCTGACGTTGCTCGACCAGGTCGTCACGGACTGGCTCGCCGAGAGCTGACCTCATCGCGGAGACGTCCAGCAGCCCTTCCCAGCGCGACACCACGAACGTCGCCACGCAGTTGCCCAGCAGGTTCGTGAAGACGCGCATCGAGTCCATGATCCGATCGGCGCCGAGCAGCAACGCGACCGCCGCGGCCGGGATCGACCCGACCGCGGCGACCGTCGCCGACAGCGCCAGGAACGCGGAGCCGGGTACGCCCGCCATGCCCTTCGACGTCAGCACGAGGACCAGCACGATCGTCAGCTGGTCGCCGAGGTCCAGCGGCACGTTCAACGCCTGCGCGAGGAACACCGTGGCCAGCGACAGGTAGATCGAGGCGCCGTCGAGGTTGAACGAGTACCCGGTCGGCAGCACCAGGCCGACGGACGTGGGCGCGCACCCGGCCTTCTGCAGCTTCACCATCATCCGCGGCAGCACGGCCTCGGACGACGCGGTGCCGAGAGCCAGCAGGAACTCCTCCCGCGTGTACCTGATGAAGCGCAGGATGTTCACCCGCGCGAACGTCCACGCGATCACGCCCAGCAAGGAGCAGAACAGCAGCGCCGCACCGTAAGCAGACAGGATCAGCCACAGATACGTCCGCAGCGAGCCCAGCCCGTACTGCCCGACGAGGAAAGCCATGGCGCCGAACGCACCCAGAGGCGCCAGTTTCATCACGTAGCCGAGCACCGTGAAGAACGCCAGGTTGATGCGTTCCAGGAGATCCACAACGGGCGTCGCGCGCTCGCCGAGCTGGGCCAGCGCGCAGCCGAACAGCACCGCGAACAGCAGCACCTGAAGCAACGCGTTGCGCGCCAACGCGTCCACCACACTGGAAGGAATGAGATCCAGCAGGAACTGCACGACGCCGGGGAGGTGACCACCCTGCGTCTTCGCGTCCACAGCGGAGGCGTCCAACGTGGACGGGTCCACGTTCATCCCCGCACCGGGCCGCACGACGTTGCCGACCAGCAGCCCGAACGCCAGAGCGGCCGTCGACACCACCTCGAAGTAGATCAGCGCCTTCACGCCGATCCGGCCGACCGCACGCAGGTCACCGACCTTCGCGATGCCCGTCACCACGACGCAGAAGATCAGCGGCGCGATCACCATCTTGATCAGCTTGATGAAGCCGTCCCCGATCGGCTTCAGGTCGGCGCCGAAAGCCCGGAAGAAGTGGCCCACCAGCACACCGGCGACGACCGCGACGAGCAGCTGCAAGAAGAGCGACCGAGTTTTCACATCCCGGAAGCTAAATCTCATTTATGAGCGATGGAGTGCCCTGAGTGTTACGCCTGCGCTATCCGACGAGTGACAGACTGCCGCGCATGAAGCCAGTCGCGGCGCTCGCCGCCCTGCTCCTGCTCGTCGCCTCCTGCAGCACGAGCGAACCCGAGGCACCGCCCGTCGAGCTTCCGCCCAGCGGCGGCAAGTTCGACTACCAGATCGGCGGCGTCTACCAGCCGGAGGCGCGGGTCAAGATCGTCGTGCGCGACCGCGGCAAGCTCCCCGTCGGCGACCGCTACAACATCTGCTACCTCAACGCCCTGCAGACCCAGCCGGACCCGATGGAGGGCAGCCTGAGCTGGTGGAAGCAGAACCACGGCGACCTGCTGGTGAAGAAACCGGACGGCGAGCCGATGATCGACCCGGAGTGGGAGGAGGGCATTCTCGACATCTCCACGACGGAGAAGCGCGGGAAGATCCTCGACATCCAGAAGAAGTGGATCGAGGGCTGCAAGACCTCGCGCTACCAGGCCATCGAGGCCGACAACCTGGACTCGCACACGCGGGCCGGCGGGGCGTTCGACATCAACGCCACCAAGGAGTTCATGAAGGCGTTCGTGAAGCACGCGCACCAGAAAGGGCTCGCGGTCGCGCAGAAGAACGGCGGTGAGCTCGGCGACTCCGGCAAGAAGTACGTCGGCTTCGACTTCGCGATCACCGAGGACTGCCAGGCCAACGACGAGTGCAAGGCGTACTCGGACGCGTTCGGCGACAACGTCTTCCAGATCGAGTACACCGACGAGGCGTTCCAGAAGTCGTGCTCCGATCGCGGCGGCAAGACGTCGATCATCCGCCGCGACCGGAACGTGGTGCCGTACGGGCACTCCGACTACGTCTACGAGGTCTGCCCCGCCAGCTGAGTCAGGAACGCCTGCCACTTCTCGGCCTGACCGGTCGCGTCACCGAAGAGGTGGTGACCGACGGCGTTCGTGCCGTGGAAGCGGTAGATGGCGTCCTCACCGCGCACGCCGAGGAAGTCGTGCAGGTCGTGGCGGACGATGTAGTCGACGACGCCGGTGACGCCGAACGGTTCGAGGACGACCTCGTCGCCGACCTGCGCGTTCTCGGGAACGCCGAGTGCCGCGAGCAACGCCGGAAAGCTCTTCGTTCCTTCCGGCCACTGCGCGAACACGTACGTGCCGGGCCTGCCCGCGAAGTGCTTCACGTACTCGGCCATCGTGAACAGGTACATGTCCCAGCCCTTCGACTGCTGGTCCACGAACTCGTCGCCCCAGCCGTCGGCGAGGATGCCGCTGTGCACGAACCGGAGCACGGTCGAGCCGCCGTCACGGGCCTCGACCAGGTACTCCATCGCGTGGAACGTGCCGTCCTCGCCCTTGTCGGACTGGTAGGCGAGGTGCTTGCCCGGCTCCCACGCGGTGATCGTCGAAGCCTCCTGGAAGAAGCCCAGGTCGAGCGTCATGCGGCCGCCGACCCGTCCGTCGACGGTGTGCGGGCCCATGAACCACGAGTCGATGCCGGGTCCGGTCGCGATGGCGTCCCAGACCTGCTCGGGGGTTCCCTCGACCTCGACTTCCTTGGTGATCTCGAACTCGTGGGTCACGACTCTTCCTCCTTGGCACTGACGCTGGGGTGCAGGGCGACGACGACTCGGTGCGCGCGCCCTCCTTCGGCCTGTTCGTCGTGGTACTTGGA
This sequence comes from Lentzea sp. NPDC051838, assembly GCF_040681245.1. Lineage (NCBI taxonomy): Bacteria > Bacillati > Actinomycetota > Actinomycetes > Pseudonocardiales > Pseudonocardiaceae > Lentzea > Lentzea sp. NPDC051838. The sequence continues at coordinate 11,870 of NZ_JBFAYI010000028.1, read as the reverse complement.
CACGAGCTGCGTCACGGCCGAGGCGAGCTCCTCGGCGAACGCGGCGCGGTCGGCCGCCGTCGCGAACCTGATCTCGCCGTCCAGCGCGAACGTCGCGAGCCGCTTCTTGGCCTTGGTCGCGCCCGTGATCAACGTGCCCACGTCGCGCACCAGCCTGGCCGAGACCGCGAGGAGCCACCGCGCGGACAACCGGTCGGGTGAGCGCGCCGGGTCCGGTTGCACGGCGGCCAAAGCGGTCGGCGAGATGACGTAGGACGCCGCCGTCGCCTGCAGCAGGCGCTCGTTGACGTTGCCCTTGCGTCGTTCCTCGACGAGCTCCACCAGTCCGTGCTGCTCCAGCGTGCGCAGGTGGTAGTTCACCTTCTGCCTGGGCAGGCCCACCTTCGCGGCGAGCATCGTCGCCGATCCCGGCTCTGCCAGCTCCGCGAGCAGGCGTGCCCGCACGGGGTCCAGCGACACCTCGGCCGCTGCCGGATCCTCGATCACCGCCACTTCGAACATGGATCCACCGTCGCACCGAAAACAAAATTAGTCAAGAACTGAGTTGCTGTCGGTGACTTTGCTCCACCTGGGTGGCTTTGGACCCGCTACCGTAAGCGGTGTCTCGATTGGTCGTTGCTTGTTCGCAACCCCTGAGGAGACACATGATCACGATGCTCGTCCTGACCCTGCTGGCTTTACCGTTCGCCCTGACCGCCGCCAACGTGGGCAGACGCAGATGGATCCGCAAGAGGGGCGTCGCCAGAGTGCGCGCCGAGCTCGACGCTTTCCACGCCGAGCTCGCACGGCAGGGCCTGAGTCACTTCTCGGGCAGGTGAAGCACGTTCGCGGACGGTGAGATCCGCGTGACCACGTCGCCGAAGCGCTGGTCGAAGCCCGCCCTGATCTCCTCGGGTGACCCCACGACGGCGAACGTCCGCAGCACGTCGTCGTCGATCAGCTCGGCCATCTCGGTCCACTGCTGCCGCCGGGACATCCGGTGCAGCTCCTCGTGCAGCGCGCCCCAGCCGTGCAGGTCCAGCACCGGCTTGTACGCGGGCGTCGACCCGTAGAACGCGATCTGCCGCTTGACGTCGGCGATCTCCTCGTCGGTGGACGCCGCGAACACGGGCCCGCTGATCTCGAAGCCCTCCAACGTCTTTCCCGCCTTCGCGCGGCCGCGTTCGAGCGCCGGCAGCGTCACCTCGCGCAGGTACCGCTCGGTCGTGAAGTTGTGGCACAGGAAGCCGTCCGCGACCTCGCCCGCCACCTCGGTCATCAGCTCGCCGACGCCCGCGAGGTAGATCGGCGCGGTGCCGTGCGGGTTCGGGCCCGGATCGAAGAACGGCGTCATCAGCGTGTGCCTGTAGAACTCGCCGCGGAACGCCAGCCGCTCGCCGGTCTCCCACGCGTGCCAGATCGCGCGAACAGCCAGCACGAACTCGCGCATGCGGGCGGCGGGCTTGCTCCACGGCATGGAGAACCGCTTGGTGATGTGGGCTTCGATCTGCGAGCCGAGGCCGAGGTTGAACCGGCCACCTGACAGCAGCCGCAGGTCGTTCGCCGTGGTCGCGATGGTCATCGGGTTGCGCGCGAACGCCACCGCGATCGCCGTCCCGAGCTCGATCCGTTCGGTTGCCGCGGCTGCTCCGGCCAGCGCCAGGAACGGGTCGTGCTTGGTCTCGGCGAGCCAGAACCCGTCGTAGCCCCGGTCCTCCGCCCGCTTCGCGATGGCCCCGACGTCGCCGGGCGTGTAGTCGACGGCACTCCTGTCCAGCTTCATGCCGTTGAGGTTAGAAAACCTTCGAGCAGCGCGTTGAACTCAGGAGCTTCCGGCACGAGATGGTCGCGGCCGCGGCACACCTCCCGGCGCGCGCCGGACTCTCGCGCGATGGTGTCGCAGATGATCTCGTTCGCCTCGCTGTGGCCACCCGAGACGACCAGGATCGGGAACCCCGCCTCGCGCAACGCGGCCAGCGGCGGCTCGGCTTCGTCCGGCGGTCGGGCGCCCAGCAGCTGCCGCATGCCCTTGATCAGCGTCTCGTGCGGCTGGTCCGGCACCTCGACCGGAACGCCCGCGATCGGGAAGAACCGGCGCAGCCCTTCGACGGGGTCCACTCCGGACTCGACGATCGCGCGGGTGGCCGCTCCGTACGCGTCCACGACCGGCACGCCGCGCGCCACGCCGGCGGCCGGAGGTTCCAACAGGGTCAGCGACCGCACGTTCTTCGGGCGCAGGGCAGCGGCGTACATCGACACGATCGCGCCGTACGACAGCCCGACGAGATGGCTCGGCTCGTCCAGCAACTGGTCGGCGACCAGCGCGGCTTCCGGCTCGAAGTCCTGCCGTGCGGGCGGCGACTGGCCGTGGCCGGGCCGATCAGGTGCGAGCAGCGTCCACCGTTCGGTCAGCGGTCGCTGGGCTCGCCACGTCTCCCGGCCACCGAGCACACCGCCGTGCACCAGCACGACCCGCGGGCCCTGGCCCCACTCGTGAACGTGCAGGCGCATGCTCCGGAGTATTACCGGTAACCGCCGCTGTACCGCGACTCGCAGGCGATTCCGTTCCGGTTGTCGTCGAGCTCGACGCGATAGCCGGGCTGACCCCAGTACAGCGGTGCCGCACCGGCCCGCCGCGCGTCGTCGCAGGTCGCGTAGAAGACGGGCTGGGGCTTCGGTTGCGTGGTCGGCTTGGGCTTCGTCGTCGTGGGAGCGGGCGGTGGCGGCGGAGGCGGGGGAGTCGGCGTCTCGGTGACGTCCTTGCCTCCGCACGGCGTGCCCCACAGCCCCATCGGAACGCGCTGCGCGGCTCCTTCGGCTTCCTTCTGGGCGGCGTTCGGGGTGCCTGTCGTGCGGCCGGCGCCGTTGCCCAGTGCGAGCAACGTGTAGTCGGTGCCGTCCGCGAGGCTGAGCGCGCCCGTGACCCGGTCGTAGCGGACCTGCTGGTTCAGCAGCATGGCCTTGGCGAAGCTCGTCGCGGCCTCAGCCCAGCACGGTCCCGGCACGGCCAGACCCGCGACCTCCGCCTTCGAGCCGTCGGACAGCATCACCGAACGACCGTCCACGATCGACGCCACCGTGATGCCCAGCTGGGCCGGCGGCACCGACGCGGACGTCGTCGTCGCCGGCGCGTCGTCCTCCGCCGGTTTCTCCACGGCCACGGGAGTCGTCTGCTGTGCCGTCGCTGTGCACCCGGCGGTGAGCGCCACCAGCAGGATTCCGCCGCTCACAGTTCTCCACCCCGACATGAACCCGAATAGTGCTCCCATGTCGGAGAGCGGCCAAGGTTACGTATTTGGCTCGGATCGGTTCACAAGGAGTCCGAACTGAAATACGGAGATCTCCAGTTCAGCGTGCCGGCTTCAAGGTCCAGACCACGGTCATCTCGCACGTGGTGACGCCCTCGGCATTGGTGATCATGATAGACACGGGGAATTCGGGGCGCGTACCCGACTCCAGTTCGGCGAGAACCTCGTCGGCGGAGCGTCCGAGAACGGCTTCGGCGCGCACCGCACCCATTGCGATCTTCTTGTAGGCGATCTCCGCGCGAACGGCGAGCGGCGTCGCTTTGGCGAGGTGCGCGGCGAACGCGGCCATCACGACGGCGCCGGACGCGGACTCGCCGAGACCGAACATCATCGCGGCGTGCGGCCCGCCGATGTGGTTGTGCAGCGCCGGGTTGTCCGGCAGCGACGCGACGATGCGGTTCGGGGAGACCTCCTCGAACTCGATGCCCGTCGTCTTCACGTACGGCACGGCCTGCTTCATGGCTTCGGCGAGGAACGACACGTCTTGGCTCATGAGACGGATGCTACCGACGGGTAACCCGCTCGGCTACCCGTCGGTAACCGCCACTCGCGGTGCTTGTACCGCTCCACAGTGGAGTGAGACCTGAAACTCACTTGCAATCCGGCGTACCGAGATGGATGCTTGTACCGAGCAACTAGTTGGGTGATACAAGCAATGAGGTGGCAGATGGTCGATCCGGGCAGGTGCCCCGACCTCGATCCCGAGCACGAGCTCGCTGATCGGGTGGGCATGGCGATGGTGCGACTGAACAAGATGCACGCCCAGGTTGCCCATCAGATGGCCAAGCAGGGCATGGACAAGTCCGCCTTCGTGCTCCTCGCGACGCTCTCCGGACTCGGTGAGTGCCGCTCGAGCGGCTTGGCGGAGGCGGTGCTCTCCGACCCGTCCACGGTCAGCCGGCAGGTAGCCGGGCTGGTGAAGGACGGGCTCGTGGAGAGGCGAGCTGATCCGGCGGACGGCCGGGCCAGCGTGCTGGCGGTCACCGAAGCGGGACGCCAGCTGATCCGGGAACGACGCCGGCAGCGCAACGAGGCGATCGAGCAGGTGTTCGCGGACTGGGCCGACGAGGACTTCAAGGGCTTCGCGGACCTGTTCGAACGCTTCGTCCAGGACTACGAGCGCACGATTCCGGCGCTCATGACCGAACGCGGGACGGGGACCCGCGCAGGAGGGGAAAAGTAGAGATGTCATCAACAACCGAGGCGACACCCACACCAGGGGTCTCCCTGACGCACCGGCAGATCATGACGGTGCTGTCCGGCCTTCTGCTGGGCATGTTCCTCGCCGCGCTGGACCAGATGATCGTCGCCAGCGCCATGAAGACCATCGCGGACCAGCTGCACGGCCAGACCCTGCAGGCGTGGGCGACCACCGCCTACCTGATCACCGCGACCATCACGACCCCGTTGTACGGCAAGCTGTCGGACATCTACGGGCGCAAGCCGATGTACCTCGCGGCCATCTCGCTGTTCCTGGCGGGTTCGCTGCTCTCGGGCATCGCGACGTCGATGTACGAGCTCGCCGCGTTCCGCGCGGTGCAGGGTCTCGGCGCCGGCGGTCTGATGTCGCTGGCGTTCGCGATCATGGCGGACATCATCTCGCCGCGTGAGCGCAGCAAGTACTCGGCCTACTTCATGGCCGTCTTCGGTTCGGCCAGCGTGCTCGGGCCGGTCATCGGCGGTGTGTTCGCGGGTCTCGACTCGTTCATCGGCATCTCGGGATGGCGCTACGTCTTCCTGGTCAACGTGCCGATCGCGCTGCTCGCGCTGTTCGTCGTCGGCCGCGTGCTGAACATCCCGCACCAGCGGGTGGACCACCGCGTCGACTACCTGGGCGCCGCGACGCTGACCGTCGGCCTGGTGCCGCTGCTGATCGTGGCCGAACAGGGTCGTGAGTGGGGCTGGGCGTCCGGTACGTCGATCGCGATGTACGTGATCGGTGTGCTCGGTCTGGCCGCGTTCATCTGGGCCGAGTTCCGGGCGGGCGACGAGGCGCTGCTGCCGATGCGGATGTTCCGCAACCACACGTTCGCGCTGGGCAACGCGATCAACTTCGTGCTCGGCATCGGCATGTTCGGCGGCATGGTCTCCATCCCGCTGTACCTGCAGATCGTGAAGGGCGTGACGCCGACCGTCGCGGGTCTGATGCTGCTGCCGATGACGTTCGGCATCATGTCGGCCACGGCGATCGCGGGTCGCGTCACGTCGAAGACCGGCCGCTACAAGATCTTCCCGATCCTGGGCGCCGGCCTGATGACCGTCGCGCTGATCCTGCTCAGCACCATCGGCACGGACACGCCGAACTGGGTGACCATGTCGTTCATGTTCATCATGGGCGCCGGGCTCGGCCAGTGCATGCAGACGCTGCTGCTGGCGATCCAGAACGACGCCGAGCCGCGTGACATGGGCGTGGCGACCGCTTCGGCGACGTTCTTCCGCCAGATCGGTGGCACCGTCGGTACCGCGGTGTTCCTGTCGATCCTGTTCAGCACGGTCGGCGACAAGATCGCCGAGGGGCTGAAGGCGGCGATGCAGACCGAGGCGTTCATGACGGCGCTGCGTCAGAACCCGCAGTTCGCGCAACAGCTGCAGAACGGCGGCGGCAACGGGGTGGACATCAACAACACCGAGTTCCTCAACCACCTCGACCCGGCGCTGGCCAAGCCGTTCCTCGACGGGTTCTCCAGCGCGATCGACACCGTCTTCCTGACCGGCGGCATCGTGATGATCGCGGCGTTCGTCCTCGTGTGGTTCCTGCGCGAGAAGCCGCTGTCGACCAAGTCGGGTCTGGAGCGGGTCGCGGACGCCGAGTCCGTGGCGATTCACTAGCGGGCAACGAAAAAGGGCCGTCCTCCTCGCGGGGGACGGCCCTTTTCGTTGTCCTAGTGGAAGGACTCGCCGCGTTCCTCGGCGTCCTTCAGGCGCTGGTAGGAGCGCTTGATCTCGGCCTCGGCCTCGGTGCGGCCGACCCAGGACGCGCCCTCGACGCTCTTGCCGGGCTCGAGGTCCTTGTAGACCTCGAAGAAGTGCTGGATCTCCAGGCGGTCGAACTCCGCCAGGTGGTGGATGTCCCGCAGGTGCTCGTGCCGAGGGTCGTTGGCCGGGACGCACAGAACCTTGTCGTCGCCGCCCTTCTCGTCGGTCATGCGGAACATGCCGATCGCACGAGCGGCGATCAGGCAGCCCGGGAACGTCGGCTCCTGGACGAGGACGAGGGCGTCCAGGGGGTCGCCGTCCTCACCCAGGGTGTTCTCGATGAACCCGTAGTCGGCCGGGTACTGCGTCGACGTGAACAACGTGCGGTCGAGGCGGATGCGACCACTCTTGTGGTCCACCTCGTACTTGTTGCGCACGCCCTTGGGGATCTCGATCAGGACGTCGAACTCCACTGGTCCTCGCTCATGTAGCCCATTCGTGACGCCCACTAGTGTGGACCACGACGCCTTGTCAACCCTCATCGGAGCGGTGGTTGGTGGGTGTGAGATTGCCCGTACCGAGCTGACGGAGGCCCCTTTGCCGGACGAGCCCCAGTGGCCGACCGACGATGACGACGCGGACCAGGACGAGGTCCTCGCCGAGCCAACGGTGCAGGTCAGCCGCCCGTCGCTGGACCAGCCGACCATGCGCTTCCCGGTCGCTGCCGTGCTCACGTCACCGTCCACACCGGAGCCGCCGCGCTCGTCGCCGGTTCGTTCCGTCCCGAACGGTGCTGGTCCCGCCGCCGGCGTCACGACTGTGCCTTTGAACGGTTCCGGTGCCGTTTCCGGTCCTGCCGGTGGATCTTCGGGTGGGAAGTCTCACGGGCAGGTTCGGCCGGACGGCGGCCAACCTCGGCAGGACTCCTCGAAAGGCGAGCCGCCGCGGGCCGCGCCGGTGCGGATCGCGCCCGCGGTGGAGCCGAAGAACGACCAGACCCGCGTGGTGCCGAAGCCCGAGCAGAAGACGACGGACCTGACGGTTCCCGCCAAGACGGCTCGGGTCGACCAGCTGCCGATGGGCGAGAAGTCGTGGTTCGACCAGCCGGTCAGACCTGAGGCACCGGCTCCGCGTCCGCAACCGCCGCGCCAGGAACCACCGCAGCCTCCGCGTCAGGAGCCTGCTCCGCGTCCGGTTTCTGTGCCTGAGCAGCCCAAGCCGCGGGAAGAGCCGATCCGTGAGACCCTCCCCGTCTCCGGTTACGACGAGGACCCGGAAGACCGCCTCAACGACGACGAGCCGAAGAAGGGCCGCAAGGGTCTCGCGGTCGTCCTGGGCCTGTTCGTCGTCGCCGCACTCGCCGGCGCCACGATCTACGCGGTCAACGAGTTCGGCGGCCCTGCGGCGATCGAGACCAAGCCTCCTGCCCCGCCCGCGCAGGTTCAGCCGCTGGTCAAGGCCGTCACCGCGGGCGCACCGACGCCGTCGCCGGCGGGAGTGAAGGCCGCGCTCACCGGGCCGGCCGGCAACGCCGCGCTCGGCACGCTGACCGGCAGCGTCATCGACCCGGCCAGCGGCACGGCGTTGTGGCAGCAGGGCGACACGACGGCGGCGACCCCGGCGTCGAGCCTCAAGATCCTCACGGCCGCGGCGGCGTTGCTCAGCCTGGAGAAGACCGAGCAGCTGTCCACGAAGGTCGTCCAGGGCGCGGAGCCCGGCACCGTGGTGATCGTCGGCGGTGGCGACCCGACCATCTCCGGCACGCCCGGAAGCTCGGTCTACCCCGGCGCCGCGACGCTCGACGACCTGGTCAACCAGGTGAAGCAGAAGGGTGCGGTCACCAAGGTCCAGTTCGACCTCAGCCGCTACACCGGCGAGGCGCTCGGCCCGCAGTGGGAACCGGGCGACATCGCGGGCGGCTCGGTCGCGCCGATCGTGCCGTTCATGCTCGACGGCGGCCGGCTGGACCCGAAGAAGGACGTCGCGGCCCGCACCGGCAGCCCTGCCCAGTCGGCGGCGGACGCGTTCGCGCAGCGCATCGGGGCTCCTGGTGCCACGGCGGGCACGGCACCTGCCAATGCTCAGGTGCTCGGCGAGATCAAGTCGGCGCCGATCGAGCAGCTCGTCGACAACATGATGCAGATCTCCGACAACGTCCTCACCGAGGCGGTCGCGCGCGAGATCGCGATCAAGTCCGGCAACGAGCCGTCGTTCGCGGGCGGGGTCAAGGCCGTGCGGGACATCCTGACCAAGAACGGGTTCGACCTCACCGGCGCGAACTTCGTCGACGGCAGCGGGCTCTCCGCCACGAACAAGATCCCGGCCAAGCTGCTCACCGACGTGCTGGCCACCGCGGCCAAGCCCACGCTGGACGACCCGCGCACGGCGAAGCTGCGGCCGTTGCTGACGGCACTGCCGGTGGCGGGCGGCAGCGGCACGCTGGCCGAGCGCTACAACGGCAGCGCGGCGGCGGGCAAGGGCTGGGTGCGGGCCAAGACCGGCACGCTCACCGGCGTCAACGCGCTGGCCGGCGTGGTCGTCGACGTGGACGGGCGGGTGCTGGTGTTCGCGTTCATGTCGGCGAGCAACAGCGACCCGCTGACCGCGGTCCGGCCCGCGCTGGACGTGATGGCCACTGCGTTGCGGGGCTGTGGCTGTTCGTAGCGGGGCGTGCGCAGGTAACTTCGGCAGGGTGAACGGCGCGACGGAGGCAGAGCTCGGCCCGGTGGACTGGGAGCTGGCGGTTTCGACCGCCGTGCGGCTCGTCCGGCCGGGTCCCGTGATCGGCAAGGACGAGGCCGACCACGTCGTCGGAAGACTTCGCGAGCTCGCGCCTCAGGCCGAGGTGCACGTCCGCGAGCTGACGGGGCTGGGTCAGGGCCTGCCGCTGCTGCCAGGTGAGGTCGTCGACCGTCCCGCGTGGGTCCGTGCGGCCGCGCAGGGGCTGGCGGCGTTGACGGGTCCCGCGATGCCGCGTCAGGCCGGTGCGATGGCGAGCATCCTCGCGGGCACCGCCGGTGTGCAGGCAGGTGTCGTGATGGCGTTCCTGTCGTCGCGCGTGCTCGGTCAGTACGACCCGTTCAGCCCTACCGACCAGCTGGCCGGACGACTCTTGTTGGTCGCACCGAACATCGTTGGCGCGCAACAGGCCCTGGACGTCCCCGCAGACGACTTCCGCATGTGGGTGTGCCTGCACGAGTGCACGCACCGCCTGCAGTTCACCGGTGTGCCGTGGCTGCGCCAGTACTTCTCGGACCAGGTCACCACGCTGCTCTCCACAATGGACGACGACCGCGCGCCGCTGCCCGAGGTCATCCGCGACTTCCGGCACAAGCTGCGCGCCGGCGACGGCCCGATCGGACTGATCGAGCTCATCCAGTCGCCGCAGCAGAAACTCGTGCTGGACCGGCTGATCGCACTGTCCACTTTGCTCGAAGGCCACGCGGACCACGTGATGGACGCGGTCGGCCCGTCGGTGGTGCCGTCGGTCGGGACGATCCGCAGCCGCTTCACCGCCCGGCGCAAGGGTGGCGGGTTGCTGGACCGGATTCTCCGCACGGCGCTCGGCGTGGACGCGAAGGTGCGCCAGTACGAGGAAGGCGCCGCGTTCACGGAGTTCGTCGTCGAACGCGTCGGCATGGACGGGTTCAACGCGATCTGGACCTCCGCCGAGACGCTGCCGACGCGTGCCGAGATCACCGAGCCGATGACCTGGCTGCGTCGCGTGGCCCCGTGAACGGTCCGGTCGCTTCGGTTCGAGGAGCGGTCCGCCGGTTCCTCGACGAGGTGCGTCCGGACGCGGTGACGGTCGCGGTCTCCGGCGGTGCCGACTCGCTGGCGCTGGCCTACGCCGTGTCGCGCCTACGCCAAGACGCGTGCGCAGTCGTCGTCGACCACCAACTCCAGCCGGGCTCCGCTGTTGTTGCCGCGCGCGCAGCTTCGACGTGTGTGGGGTTCGGACTCACGGCGCGTGTGGAGACCGTGCGCGTGGACGGCCCCGGCGGCCCTGAGGCGGCGGCTCGACGAGCCCGTTATGCCGCGCTGACACCGGCTTCCGGCGTGGTGCTGCTCGGTCACACACTCGACGACCAGGCCGAGACAGTGCTGCTCGGCCTGGGCCGCGGCTCCGGCCCGCGTTCGATCGCCGGCATGCGCTCCTACGATCCGCCGTGGGGCCGACCTCTGCTGGGCGTGTCCCGTGCGGTCACCCGTGCGGCGTGCGTCGAGCAGGGCATCGACGTGTGGGAGGACCCGCACAACGTCGATCCGTCGTTCACTCGGGTGCGGCTGCGGTCCGAGGTGCTGCCGTTGCTGGAGGACGTGCTGCAGGGCGGTGTTGCCTCGTCGTTGGCGCGCACGGCCGCCCAGTTGCGGGAGGACTGTGACGCACTCGACTCCCTGGCGGCGGCGTTCACAGGTGACCGCTGTGCTGTTGGTGATCTTGCGGAGTTGCCCGTCGCACTTCGACGCAGAGTGCTCAGGTCGTGGCTGATCGAGGTCGAGGTGCCCGAACTGTCCGATTCGCACCTGCGACGTGTTGACGCACTGGTGAGTGAATGGCGCGGTCAGGGCGGTGTCTGGCTACCAGGTGGCTTTGTCGTGCGGCGCTCGCATGGCAGGCTCGTTGTCGAACCGGAGTCTGAAGCGAGGTCTGGCGCAGGAACTGCACCGGAGTCTCGAGCAGAGTCCGAACCAGAGTCTTGAAGCAGAGGGGACCTGTCCGTGTACGACGGCGACATCGCATCTGTGCTCATCACCGAGCAGGAGATCAGCGACAAGGTCACCGAGCTCGCCAAGCAGGTCGCGGACGATCACCCAGAAGGTGACTCCGACCTCGTGCTGATCACTGTGCTCAAGGGCGCCGTGATGTTCATGGCGGATCTCGCACGTGCGCTGCCCGTTCCGGTGCAGCTCGAGTTCATGGCCGTTTCGTCCTATGGGTCTTCCACTTCGTCTTCGGGCGTGGTGCGGATCTTGAAGGATTTGGATCGGGACATTGCTGACCGGAACGTGGTGATTGTCGAGGACATCATCGATTCTGGGCTGACGTTGTCTTGGTTGCTCAAGAATTTGCAGTCTCGGCGGCCTCGGTCGTTGGAGGTTTGCACGTTGTTGCGCAAGCCGGATGCTGTCAAGGTTGAGGTGCCGGTTAAGTACGTTGGGTTCGACATTCCTAACGAGTTTGTTGTTGGGTATGGGTTGGACTATGCGGAGCGGTATCGGGATCTGCCTTACATCGGGACGTTGGATCCTAAGGTTTACTCGAGCTGATTGATCTGGGGCGGCCTTCGGCCGCGCGCGGCCTGTCCGTAGGTCGTCCCCCTGTTGCGTCGGCGGCTGGCGGTTTCGTGTCCGACGGCGTTCCCCTGTTGCGTAGTCAGAGTTCCTGTTGCGAGTCGCGGCCTTGTGGGTGGTCGGGTTGCGTGGGGCGCGTTCCTGTTGCGTGCTTCCCCTTGGGAGCTCCGCCCCAAACCCCGCCAATCTGATCAGGGGGCCAGCGCCTTCAGCGGGCTGATGGCACGCCTGTTGCTTTGGGCGGCTGCCTGTTGCGTAGGTGGTGCGGTCCGGCGGGCCCCGTCACGAGTCGTACCGGAGCGAGCCACAGCCGGGAAGGGGTGTCAACTCGACGAAAAGCGTGTCGAGTTGACACCCCTTCTCGGGCGCGGC
>NZ_JBFAYI010000027.1:0-119624 GCF_040681245.1 Lentzea sp. NPDC051838 | reverse complement strand
TCTCCGCCCAGTCCTCCACGTTCAGCACCCTCCTACCTTCAGAGGGGTCAACCTTCAGAGAGCCGCTGGGGGTCAGTTTTCACGAAGCGTCGACAACGGCACTACGGGCGTCGGTACGAGCCCGAGGGCAAGATCTCAAGCCTGGCCTATGTCGTGCGCGATCTCGGTCGGAGTCACTGGGGTCTGTACTACACCCTGCCCAAGCACCTCGTTGCCGTGCACTGGGCGGTGTTCAGCATGCCGGCGCAGCTCATCGAGTATGTGCTGACCCATGAGATGGCCCACGCCACCGGGCCCGCTGGACGCTCACACGGGCACGCCTGGCAACGGCAGATGAACCAATGGATGCCGGATTGGCGTCAACGTCAAGCCGAACTGATCGAGCTCGGCCGCCACGCTTGGATCGGAGATTGGAACCGCGAAAAGTGATCTCGCCAAGATGTCGACGATGTCGAGCGGAGGTGTTGTGGTCTACACCGTGATACAACAGGCTTGGTGAGCCTGCGCCGCCAAACTGGCCGGCGTGCGGGGGAGGAGGCGAGAAGTGGACAGGGAACAGCACTTTGAGCTGCTCAGGAAGAGTGCGGCCGAGGTGAAGCAGCTCCAGGACCACCTCCAGGAGATCCGCGACAAGGAGGCCGCTCTCCAGGCTGATCGGGTCGCCACACTTGAGAAGCTCAAGACGGCTCGCAGTACCCGGTTCCAGCGGATTACTGCGGCCATCGGGGACAACGTCCCGAAGGCGCCGATAGCCCGTGAACTAGGTATGGATCGAACTAACTTGTACAAGCTGCTGGACGGGAAAGACGAGGCCGCCGACGGTTGAGGGCTGATCCAGCGGGCCGGTCAGGCCGTCAGAGACGACTTCGGCCAACATATGCAGGTAGGCGCCGCAGTCAGCGCGATGCTGTCACACTGGCTCGGCTGATGATCACATCGGTGCTGACCCTGCACGTGATTCCAGTGCTCGCCTCGAACGTCCAGATCGCCTCCGGCGTTTCCTCGATCACCAGGACGGGTCCGTGCGGCAGGCCCTCGCCGGTCTCGCCGTTGTGGTAGCGAAATTCCACGCAGCCCAAACTGAAGCCGGTGATCATGCTGGCCGTTGAGCGCGCCACACCGTCCACGCACTGCAAGGCTTGAGCTGCACCGGTTGATGCCGTAACCGCCAACCCTGTGAACAGCGCTCCGACGATCACAACACCGGCGACTAGCTTGTAGGCAAGCGCTCGTTTGTACCCAGGGAGCAGGGCGAGCAGCGAGAACAGCGTCACGATGACCAACGCGGCCATCAGGATCTCAGGCCATGGCTGGATGAGCGAGAACGACGAGAGCATCTCGGCATCCAGCTGTCGCAGCGTCCACCAACGTGTCGTCGACACCAGCGCGAACGCCAGGGCCAACGCTCCGACCGAGCTGAGGGCGAACACGACCAGCGCCGACCTGTCCGGGGTCCATGCGCTCGATTCGACAGCTCGCCTAGTGCGCGCTTTCACGACACGACGGTACTGCTCTTCCTGGTGCAATCGGCTGTTGCCTGGATAAATCCCCCAATCGTGAGGAGTCGCCTGTTACAGCTGGCGGCGAAGGTAGCTGAGCTCAGATCGCCCTGCCAAGTCCGGTTTTAGCATGCAGTTGCCGACATGCCCGCCACGCTCACGTTGCATCAAGCGGGTGAATCAATGCCAGCCAAATGCGTGAAGTTCGGTCTGGCAGTGGAACCAGGACAGGGCGATGGGCGTCTTACCTGTCATTGGCGAGAGGTGAGGAGAGTTGATGCGCCGCAGGACGGGAGACCGGCAGGCATTATTGGAGGTCTGTGCTGCGGCTGTTCTAATGCTGATGGCCGTGTTTCTTGGCCGGTGGAGATCTCGAAGTGGCCAAGGTGGTGAGGTTGATAGTGCGATAAAGTCGAAGGGTATATCGTCAGTCGACCCCCTGGGGTCAGATGGTGAAGGTCGGGAAAACGCCGCTGGCTTTCGTCTGCTCGTTACGATCCTTGCTGGCGTCGCATTGGGGTCTGCTGCGTCGGTGTTGCCGGCCTTGATGTCGACCACTGCAGTGGGGGATCTTTGGCTGGCACTCTGGATCTTCTGGGTTACCGGTGCGGTGGCGGTTGTACTGGCTTATCTATCGACGTTAACAGGATCCAAAGTGATCCCGAATGAGATCGGATTCGCGCACACCGTCACTCTGGTCGGATCTTTTCTGGCGCAATGTGGGCTCTTCACCTCCTTGGCTAAGACGAATGTTCAGTCGGCGGTGAAATGGTGGCTTGCAAGCTTCTCTGCGTTCGGGGTCATGGCGACGGCGGCCATACTTCTTGGGCTCATAATTCTTCCGCGGTCCACTAGGGATATGGACAGCAAAGCGCTAGCCTTCTATCGCAGAGGGCAATGGACTGACGTTGTCATGACGACGCTTACTGCCGTAATTTCAATGCTCTACCTTGTGCTCGTGCGGAACCCTTCAGATCGTGCTTCTTTGGTGGTTTCCGCTATTGCTCTGCTGTCTATCCTTTCGGCTTGTGCAAAGCAGTCTTTCGAACGGAAGCGAATGAGGCGTGACGGCCTGATCTAGGGCCGAACGAGCCGTTGTTGGCAATAGCAGGACCGAGTCTGTAGTTGCTAGGCCACGTCCGCGCCGGGTGCTGTGCCTGCGTGGCATGACGCGGATGTCACGCGGGCGAACTCGGGAGCGATGATCGCCTTGTGAGTAACGAACCTCCTTCACCCTCATCGCAACGTCCAGCAGCGGGTGTGTTGCCCGTGCCCACACCGTCGTCCGCGCGGGAGCCACTGCGGCCGATGCCGGCCCGGACGATCGCGCTGATCTCCGCCGGGATCTTCGTGCTCACAGCGGCAGTGGTGGTCGCGTTGTGGTGGCCTGGCACCGCTGGCTTGTCTGGCGAGGCCTTGGTGACCGCCCGGTTCGACGCCCTGCGCACCGGGTTGAGCATCGGCGTCGGCAGCGGCGGGATCTTCGCCCTCTACCTGGCCTGGCGCCGCCAGCACGCCACCGAGGTCGGTCTGGTCCAAAAGGAGCGGGACCAAGACGACGTCGCCCGCGCTTACGAATTGCAACGTGACGTCGCCGAACACACCCGCCTGCACGCTGAACGTGTGGCCGCGGCCACGGAGAAAGACGCAGCCGACCGCCGGGTGACCGAGCTCTACTCCAAGTCCGTTGAGCAACTTGGCTCCGACAAGCCAGCGGTTCGTCTGGGCGGGCTCTACGCACTGGAGCGCCTTGCCCAGCAGAACGTCGACCAGCGAACGACTGTGATCAAGGTGATGTGCGCGTATCTGCGCATGCCCTACGAACTACCTCAGCCGGTCGCGAGGCGGCCACGTGATCCGCACAACGAAGAGGTCCGGCAGCAGGTTGAGGTCCAGCGTCCGAGGAAGGAAGAACGCGAGGTTCGGCTCGCCGCGCAACGCATCATCACCGAGCATCTGGAGCCCATCGCACCGGACACGAGCAATCCCCTTTCTTGGGGTGCCTACGCTCTTGATCTCCGCGGTGCCGTGCTCGTCGACCTGGACTTGAGCGGGCGCCGTGTTGGTTCCGTTCGATTCGACGGGGCGACCTTCGTCGGATCGACGAGGTTCTCGAAGACGTGCTTCACACAAGCGGCCGTGTTCGTAGACGCGACCTTCAAGGGCGTCACTCGGTTCACCGAGACCCGCTTCGGCGGAGACGCACGGTTCCCTTCGACGTACTTCACCAGGGCGACGTCGTTCGGCGGCGCCAAGTTCGAGGCCAGAGTGGAGTTTCACGCAGCACAATTCCGCGGTGATCCCCACCTCGGACAGGCGGAGTTCATGCACCCCCGGAAGGTCAACCTCACGGAGGTCAAGATCGAGTTCGATCTCCAGGACCCCAGTGCAAAGTGGGTATCCGTCCGGCCGCCATACCCCTCAGGGTGGATCGAGTTGATGGACGAACTGGTCAAGCAAGATCGTTGGCGCGTCGTCACTCTGGGCCGGGCTAGCGCAAGTCCTGAGTCGGTCGATGACACCGCAGATCAAACTAATAGACGGGGAAACTGACGCTGCGGGTGAGCCAAGCCGTTCGGCACATCCGTCATGTCGTTCCCTGTAACAGGTGAGCTGACTGACGACCTTCAGAGCTACGCCTCGGTATCAACTCACCGCGTGATCATCGGTGGCACGCCGTGGGTCCCGCTCGAACAGCCTGGAGGTGGAAAGAATGATCAATCCCAGTTTTCGTGGCACGACTGTAGCGCCATTTCAGCGCCAAGTTCTTTGGGAAAGTGTCATCGAAATTGGGGCACTACAAAAACCGTGCAGCTTGCCGCGCTCGAACACGTAGATCTTCTATGGCCAGCGCTTTTATGGGCTATCTCACAGTGGTGACACCATGATCAGTCTCAATTTTCACGACATGTGCTCTCAGACGGATGATCATCTCGACCGCGGAGGGGCAGGTCGAAGCTCGTCGCTCCGCTCATGGTGGACTGGCCAGCACCTGAAACATCTGGGTGGTGTCTCTCGATCTAGCGGAGGTGCAAGCACCGCCGACGAACATGAAGGTGCCGTGGGGACGTGTATTCGCTGCCCTCGCGGTTCCGGTGCTGCTCGCCGGAGTGGTGTACGCGGTGTTCCTAGTCGCGCAGAGCAGGCAGGGCCTGCCGACCTGGAGCGACTTCGCCTGCGAGTCCCTTGCTGTCCCAGGCACCGAGGCCAGTGCCCACCTGTCAGCAGTCGACAACACCAGCCGGCACGTGCAGGTGTCCAGCCTGCTCCGGGTGACGATGCCACAGGAGAGCTTCCTGGCACAGAAGATCCTGGCATCCCCTGCGGACCCCAACCACCGAGCCGTCATGCGCTGCCTGCTCGGTCGCGACCGCTCCAACAGTCGCTCGGAACTCCGCACCGCCCTGCCGAGGATCCAGGTCACCGGAGGCAAAGTCGTCGTCGAGGACTACGTCTACGGACGCGTTTACGGCACGCCGAACACCTCAGTTGGAATGGTCGGTGTCACGGCCGATGAGCACGGCATGTGGCGGCTGAGGTTCCGTCCGCCTCCGGTTCTCGCCCAGGCCAAGTGGACGCAGATCTCGATCGAGGCGCCGGCCGGGTGGTCGGCTCTACCGAGTCCTTGGCCGCCGCTCGACCGCGACGCCACCAAGACTACGTGGAAGCCGGCTGAACAGGCCCAGGACGTTAACCAGATATCCATGACCCTGATGCCGGACGTGGCTACCAGAGCGCGCATCGTCGCGCCATTCGTCTTCCCATGGTCGCTCGGCTACTACGGTCTGTTCCACCTGATCACCGTCCTGATGCCATTCCTCGTGTACCTCCACCTCCGTCGGCCGCCGGTCGGTGCGACAGACGAGTTCCTTGAGTGGAAACACGAAGCGACAAGGCTCGTTGTTCCTGTTTTCTGGATCGGCGGATTCGCCGTCCTATCGAACACCACCACCGCGATGATGCACGGAGTCACCGGGCTCAAGTCGTGGTGGCCGCTCTACACCCTGGCCGAGGCCACGTTGGCGCTCTTGGTAGTCGCTAAATGTGCGGTCCGCTGGCGAGCACGCACGGCCCCGGTTCTCATATTCGTGTTGATCGGCTTCGTGATCCTCATGATGTTCTTCCTCGCACCGCTGATCGAGTGGACCGATGTCGCGAGGGACGGGCCGGTCCGCCTCACGTTAAAGATCGCGTTCGTCCTTGTCCTGCTCTCCGTCTTCGCCGCCGGGGTCGTCCAAGCCGTACGGGAAGCCAGGAACCTTGACGGCACCGCGTGGAAGGTGACCTTCGTGTGGCTGGCTGCAGCGGGGATGGCGGCCACTATCGTGGCCGACCGCCTGGTCACCGACATCATCATTACTCGTCGAGCCATGTGGACATCTCCATCGCCGCAGGACGCGGTGGCGATGTGCTGCACGTTCGAGTGGTATCCGGGAACCCTAATCCGATCAGCCTCGGGCTGGCTCGCGTGTCTACTCGCGGTGATCGTATGGGGTCTCGTCCGGTCTCACCTCAACCAAGCGGTCCAAGTCGACGAGAGGTGGGTGAAGGTCAATCTCGGGGTGATCTTCCTGCTCGTGGTGCTTGATCGCGGCTTCCAGTTGGGGCACTGGTACCTGCCGCTGTGGTTCGTGCTGGGCTGGGTGGCGCTGCGCTACCTCGTCCGATTCAAGTCGCCTCTAGACGAGTTGATCGGGCCGGGTGATGCGAAGGTTCGCGACGTCCTGCAGGGGATCAGCGTCGAGGACCTCCGGCAGCGCGCGAAGGACTGGCAGGTCTACATCAGACGCGCGAAGTCAGCGGAGCTTGCGTTCGCCGACGGCAGCATCGAACGCACGGAGTACTACGACCGGGTGAGGGATCCGGCGTCCGGACTATGGCTCCTCTTGGGAAGGCTAACGCCGGTCGACGCGTTGCTCGCCCGAGGCCCCAGCGCCGAGATCATGGGCAACGTGCGGTACGCAGTGCGGTACGCGCTCGTGCTGGGCTTGCCTCTGGAGCTCGTCATCTACTTGTGGGAGTTTCCGAACCAGTTCGCTCTCGACCAACTTCCTGACGCTTACCTCTTCCCAGTGCTGATCAAGTCTGTGACGATGGCTGTCAAGTGGTTCATGGTCGGCGCGATCCTGGGCGCGTTGTGGACCTACCTGCCCGGCAAGCGGGGTCCGGTGAAGGTCATGCCCCTGGTGTTGGTTTACATCGTGGTCAACCTCGCCGGGATCGGCATCGGCCAGCTGACCGGCGATATCGTGCCCGCTTCGAAGGTGGTCAACGGCGCGGTGTTCTTCGTCGTCCTGACGCTCATCGGGATGCTCATGGACTTCGCGTCCCTGCGGCCGACTAGCCCAGCGTGGGTGCGTCCACGTCACGCCTTGCTGGCTGTGTACGGGCTGCAGAACTTGGCGGGCCAGTTGACGTTCGTGCTGGCTCAGGCCGGGGCGGTGCTGGCGATCGTGGCGTTCCTCCAGGGATCGCCAGCACCGCCAGCCCATCCCAGCGGCGACACACTCACCACACTGAGGTAGGCCAACCTCGACCAGCGATCGTCCGGATGACGTTCTTTCGTCTTCCTGGTCTCGACGAGCCGACCGTAGTGCACCAACGTGAGCTAGCGCGCCTACGCAAGAGCTTGGATCTTCAAGGCCGACATGTTGAAGCAGCAGCCCCATCTACCGCGGAGGTCGGTATCGGATCGCGTCGCGGTAGACGCTCGGAGATTTGCCTCGGAACACGATGGACGTACAGGCGCGGTTCGGGAACGACCCGTTCTGATTGCGGCGTAACGGTTTGTTGCGATGACCCGACATGAGATCACGTGCGAGGTCCCACAGTCGTCAAAGCGATCACTGCCATCTTCGCGATCACAGCGTTGATCGCCGGATTTCTGAACCTCGTGCGGCATACCGACGATGACCGCACCAACTTTGCCGTCCACCGCAGCTTGGACAAACACCGGTACGACGGACCGGTTCCGGCACTGCGCGTCATCCTTAAGGCGACCGGCTTGAACTCTACCGAGCGCAAGTTGCAGGCGTCGCTGACGCTCACCCCACCCCGGTACGGTGAAGTGCTGGAGTTGGTCGACAAGAGCGGCGATTCCATAGTGCAGGGCAGCAGCGTCAAGCCTGAGTTCGCCGACGCCAAGGTGACCATCGCGATCATCAACAGGACCTTCGGAACGGACACCAGCGTTTCATTTCCACTGGATGCGGTTGTGAAGCCGTACCCCCCGGCGGAGATCCGCAAGGCAGATGTCTCCATCCTCGCCGCAGTCGATCCGACCCGGTTCCCCAACGACATCTACTACCTCGATCTCAGCGTCGACGCCTACCTGCCTCCTGGCGTCCACACCACGGTGCGGAAGAACGCGCCCACCGGTGATGCCGCCGGGCTGCCGGACACGGACGCGCTTCCTATCGCCTTCGGCATCGAGCTCGACTACCGGCTTCGCCAGTGGGCCCTCACCACGGACAAGATCATCGCCGGTAGCCTCGAAGGCGGGCCGGCCACGCACTGGCCCCGGCGCTTCTACGCGGCCGAGATGAAGGCAGAGTTCGGAAGGGACTGGACCTACTGGGCCTTTATCTACGCGGTGAGTCTGATGCCGGCGATGATCGGGCTGAGCTTTGTCGTCCGTACCAGACACCGTCGCATGACGGGGAGCGACGACACCTCCGCGGCCATGGAGCTCGCGGCCGCGCTCCTCGCCCTGATCGCTCTCCGCCAGGTCTTCGTGCCTACCGACACCGTCGGCCTGACAACGCTCGACCTGGTGCTCGGTGCCCAGCTGTTGGTGGTGTGCTGGCTGATGGCGGTGACCTACGTCTCCGAACCACGACCTGCCCGGCAGAAGCCCAAGCCGCGCCCCCGCAAGCAGCGACCGATCCCGAAGCTTCCGGACGGCGCCATCAAGTGAACCGGGCGGACACGCTGTCGATGAAGATCTGTGCCCGTTCCCGTGTGTGCGAACCCTGAGTCCCACACGCCCCCCGCAACGGCGCGAAGTTCGCGGAGCGAAGACGATGGGTGTCGCGTGCAGCAGCAGGATCACGACACGAACATCGTGAGCGTGCGCTGGGTCTTGGCGGGCGCTGTGGAGAGGAAGGCGTTGACGGTCTCGGCGAGGGTGAGACTTCGCTGGTGAGGGTGGTGTAGGCGTGGGGCGCGGTGGGTGCGCGGTTGAGCAGCCGCTGGCCGAGTTCGCGTTCGAGTCGCTGGATGTATTTGGCGAGGGTCTTGTGGTGCAGGCCGAGCGCATCGGCCGTGGCGCGCAGGCAGCGGTGAGCCGTCGGACGCCTTCCAGGCCTACACGGCGCCACGGTGCGCGGACTCGACGAGGCTCGGCGAGTCGCAAAGTCCCACTCGGATGGCCCAGCAATGATCAATCTCAATCCCGCGGCCTATTTGCCGCCCATTGGCCAAGATCACTGAGATCTGGTCAAGGAAATCGAGACCCTACAAGGTGGTTTGGTTGAACGGACGGGATGCGGTGAGATAGTCGTCTCCGGCCCAGCGGTATGGGCTGACCTGGACGGGCTGACCGTAGGTTGGAGCGTGAACCATGTTTCCGGCTCCGAGGTACAGTCCGACGTGGTGGACATCGCTGGGTGTGCCATAGAAGACGAGGTCGCCTGGCATCAGCGGCTGTCCGGCGGGCACCAACGGGCCCGCTTCGTACTCAGGCTGCGTGGTTCGAGGGATGACAACGCCAGCGGCCTTGTACGCGGCGGTCACGAGACCTGAGCAGTCCCAACCGGTCTCGCCGTTGCCGCCCCAGACGTACGGCTCGCCGAGCTGGTCACAGGCGAACCGGATCGCGATGGCTGCAGCGGGGTTGGGTGCCTGGATGTTGTTACAGTCGCCAGTACCGACTGCGGCGACGCTGTACTTCCGGGCTTGTTCGAGCACGTCGTTCACGTACCAGTCCGCGTGGTTGTACGCGAAGATCGCCGTGCGGAGATCCTTGGGTGCACCCGAATCGCATAGGTAGTAGGCCGCCGCGTAGATGGCGTCGTGCTTGTTCCACGGCGATGGCGGGTTCTTGCCGCCTGGCGGAAGCGGATGCCGCGCGACGACACTGTCGAAAGTGGACTTGAGGAACTGCATCGGGCCGCGGGCACCGGCGAAGTTCTCGGTTCCGTCAGCGACGCCGGGCAGGGTGCTGCGCCCGTGATCGGTCTCGATCTTGCCGATGGCGGCGAGGACCGACCAGTCCAGGCCGGGACACACGGTTGCTCCGGCTACGTACAGGTCGAGGTAGTCGGGTGGGATGTCGGCGAGCGCTTCCCTGCTGGGCTGAGTGCTCGCGCCGCCGAAGAGGGCATTGACGAGTGATGCGCCAACTACACCCATGAGGACGGGGATGGCGAACACGGCGGTGATGACGGCGACGGCGTTCTTCATGGTTCACCTCCCGTGCGGAAGTGGTTGTTTGAGGGCGTCGGCGGAATCGGGTTCGGCGCTGTGAGTTCTCTGGCTGGTGACTGTTGTGGCGAGGGCGAGGCCAGCCCGGCGAGAGTGTCGAGCTGTGGCCAGACCTGAGCGAGCTCGGCGAGCCGTACTCGGCCGTGCCTGCGAGTCGAGGAGGCAACTGGCAGCCAGCAGCGAACGGCCGGGCTGTTTGTGTCCGTGATGCCTGCGAGGTCTGCGGCGCTGGTTGCGACCGGCACCAGCGCCGGACGGTCCAACTGGGACAGGGCGTCGGCGAGGGCGCGGCGTGCACCGGTTTCTCGACGGTTGCCTGGCAGCCACACGAGGACGGGCGTTGTAATTCCTGTTGAGGTGGCGAGCTTCTCGTAGCCGCGGAGCTTGCTGGCGAGCCGCCCGAGATCCTCGGTGCCGAAGTCGAACTCGAGGAAGAACTCGATCTCATGGCCGTCCTCGTGCCAGCGGCCGTAGGCGTCGGGTCGGACCACGTCGCCGTAGAGCTGGCCACAACGCCGTTCGGACCACCACGCGGTCAGCCGCCCGCGTGCGTCGGGCTGACGGCTGAGTGCCACGAGGGTGCTGAAGAAGCCGTTGACGCCGACTGTGTGTGCCAGGCGCAGAGAGTGGGCGATGCCGATGTTTTCCTCGTGGCGGTAGCCGAGTTGCTTGGGGTCCAAGCCGTCCTCGTAGGCAAGGGCGACCGCTCCGGCGATGTCGAGCACGTAGTGCTTGGGAGCGGAACCGGAGCTGATGAACGGTTGGAACCGGTCGACAACCCGCCACTTGAACAGGTCGAGCAGACGGTGGTTGGCCGCGCGCATGGTGGGGTAGCAGAGCTCGACGATCTGAGATGTGGTGAAGACCTTGTGTTCGTTCAGCATCCGGGCCAGCCATCGGTCTCGGACGGTGAGTCGTCCGGCGAGTTGGGCATGGTGTTCGCCAGTGGCTGCGGCTCTTGGAGTTGGGCGCTGGGGCATGTGACCGCGCAGCTCCCGCTGAGGCGTGGGATTCGTGATCATTGGGAACGCACCTTCCAGGCAGGAACGAACGGGGTCAGCGCAACTGGCCAACTGGAGCCAGCGCACATCGCAAGTCCCGTATCTGTTGCGATAGAAAGGGATTCAATTGCTCAGGCCGCGCGTCGTGGATCCACGGTGAGTTGGTTGGGTCGGCTGGCGACTATGGGAAGATCCGCAGTGAGCGGGCGGGTATTAGCCCTGGCGGCTTTGCGAATGGCCTTGGCGCGTCCTGGAATCGCTGGCGCGAGTTTCTCGGTGACCGCGGTGAACGGCGGCGCTTCCTCGCCACCCAGGACAAGGCGGGCGGCGACGTGGTAGACGCCGAGGTTGGACAGGTCGTGATCTGACAACCGCGGCAAGGTGTGCCGCGCGAGCCGCTTGGCGTCCTCGGGTGAGGCGTTGAAGAAGATCTTCGATCGGGCGTTGGTGCTGATGCCCTCTTCCAACTCCTTCGGTAGCTGGCCGAGGTATTGGTGAGCCAGGGTCATCGAGAGCCGATAGCCCCGAGCCTCGGCCAGCATGTCCTCCATCGGGTAGGCCAAGTTCAAGAAGTTGTGGCACTCATCGATGTACAGGCCGCAGTCGCGACGCTTGCGCTGAGCGACGCGGGCGCGGCGGGTGGCTGCCTGCCAGGTGCGCGCGACGACGATCGAGCCGACCAGGCGCGCGGTTTCCATGCCCAGCGCGTCGCGGGCGATGCGTACCAGACAGATGCCGCCGGTGTTGAGGACTTCATCCATGTCCACTGTGGATTCACCGCCCGCGATGGCAGCGCGGACGAAGGGCCGCAAAAGGAATCCGCGGACCTTGTTCATCAGCGGCGCGATTATCTGTGCGCGACTCGCTTCGGACAGGTCGTCGTACCAGGACCAGAAGCCTTTGAGTACCTCGTCGTCGATCTGGTCGCAGGCTCGGGCTCTATACGCGGGCACGGTCAGCAGCTTGGGCAGGTCGACCAGTGTGGGGGTGCCGGACATCGCGGTCAGGGTGAGCAGGCTGGCGCGCAGGATGTCGTCGGTGCGCGGTCCCCACGAGGAGGCGTAGATCCGGGAGAAGATGCTGACGAGGTTGTCCACCGCTCGGGCCTTGTCTACGCCCTCCAATGGATTGAGCACCGGTGGACGGGCTCGGGAATCGGCGTCGAACAGCACGACCTTTTCGCCGAGTTCCTCTGGCAGACGCATCAGGATGTCCGAGACGAGGTCGCCCTTCGGATCGACGACGACCACGCCACGCCCTGCCTCGGCGTCAGCCAGGATCATGCGAGCCATCAGTTCGGACTTGCCGGAGCCGGTGGCACCAAGGACGTGCATGTGGTGGCGGGCGTCGGCGATCTGGAGGCCGACT
The DNA here is from genome assembly GCF_040681245.1 of Lentzea sp. NPDC051838. Taxonomy (NCBI): domain Bacteria; kingdom Bacillati; phylum Actinomycetota; class Actinomycetes; order Pseudonocardiales; family Pseudonocardiaceae; genus Lentzea; species Lentzea sp. NPDC051838. The sequence goes on along the minus strand of NZ_JBFAYI010000027.1, from coordinate 107,332 downwards.
GGGCGAGCGTGACCGGAGTCGGAGAGCCCGATGGGCTTGATTTGCTCCCCGGTCGTGGCGATGCCCGGTGGGGGTGGCACGGCCTTGGCGCCAGCTCGCTGCAGACCGGGTGTGGAGTCGTCGATCGGCAGGTGTGCGATCGCGGCGAGTTCCGGAATGGACAGCAGGTCGCCCTTGCCCAGCCGTCGCTCGGCGAGTGCATGGACCGGGTGGCGGAGCCGAGTCCTCCGGTAGCGGTTGTGCTCGGAGTAAGCAGCGAAGGCCGACGCGATCGCGTGTCCACGGCCCCGCAACACCTCCCGCACCGCGTGGACTTCGCCGAGGGAGGAGTTGTCGGAGACGGTAGTGGCCACGGCGTAGCGGATGCGGGTCTCGAACTGGTTCTCCTGCAGCTTCTCGACAATGGCGCGATCTTGGGCTGAGTAGGCCAGGCTGGTCTGCCGGTCCAGCCCTTGTGTCCGCGTGCTCGTCGATGGCCTCGATGTCTTGCCTGGTGTGATGACGTCGAGCAGCCGGCCGATCAGGTGGGCGGAACTACCGCTGTGTACGTGGCGGGCGGCCCGACGGGCCTTGGTCACTCGGTGGCCGGCGACCGGACGGGCGAGGATCTGCACGCAGGCCCGCTCGTGCGGGCCGAGCCCGACCGGTGCGCCGAGCAGGGCGCGGATCGGGTCGGCCGGGTGTTCAGTGCGGATCGGCAGGCCCTCCGGAAGTGCCAGGCGTAGCTCGCCTCCCACGGCTTCGATCCGTCGGCCCGCGGGCGCAGTGGTCGGGATCGGAGGTTTGGCGGGAGTGGTGCGGGTGTGTGCGCCGGGCCAGGCAGCCTCGATGGCGCGTTCGACCATGCCGGGCGGCACGAGACCGGGCACCCAGAAGCGGATCTGCACGCCGTCGCCAGTGAATGTCAGCTCGAGCGCCAGGTGTGGCTGACCTCCGAACTGGCGCAACCAGCCGGGCCGCAGCAGGCCGACCAGGTTGGACCACACGGTGATCGCACCCGTCGGGTCGACCGTCGGAGGGGCCAGCACAGTGATACGCCGGGCATCGGCGACCAGGCGCTTGTGGTAGCGGCGACGCCACGTCTGTCGTGCGATCACTGCGGCGGTCACCGCGGCTACGAGCACTGGCACGACGATGGGTCCCCAGGCAAGGGCGAGATCGCGCAAGGTGGCCAGCACATGTTGAAAGGCACCGAGCGGGTCGCGCAGGTAGTCGGTCACCAGCGAGGCATGCATCCTCACCGTCTGCGCATCACGGGAAGAGGCAAGGGATGTTGCGGTGATCACCCAGTACATCGTGACCTCCCACGAAGGAAGTGGTAGTGGAGCGGTGAATTTGCGACAGGTCAGGCGGCGTGCGGCTGGTCTCCCTGACTGCGTTCAGCTGTGGTGTGCTGCGAGTCGGGGCCTGTGCTGTCGACGACCAGATGCAGGTGCCGACGATCACGGCGCGCGTTGCGCTCGGCGTCGACCTCGGCCTGCCATTCGGAGAACCGGCGCCCTGCCAGCCGTGTGAGGTAGGTGGGAATGCGGTTGGCGGGAACACCCACCAGCCGCGGTCCAAGTACCGCGAGGAGATCGCTGGCTTCCTGGGAGGCCCACCCTGCCGCCGCGATAGCAGCCTCGTTGGGGAACACATCTGCTACCCGGTCGGCAGCCGGATTCAGAGCGGCGTCTTGTGTCCCGCCATACGAAAAGACCCACAGAAAGTTCGGTGGCGGGTTCGGTTCGATGAGTCTGCGAAACCTCTCGATCTCTTTGCTGTAGGCGTAGAAGTTCGTGTCGGGGCGGCTTCTGCAGATGCGCATCCACGCCTCGAGGTAGGCATCGCTGAAGAAGTCGCCTGCGTCGTGGATCCTGATCCAGGCACCACGGAACTTGGCTGCGCCCAGTTCGGCGACCATGGCGGTTTCCCAGCCGGCCAGGTCATCCAGCACGAACATCAAGTTCGCTTGGTGCTTCGCGCGGACGACTGGCCAGTTGTACGTGCCGTGGCGGGCGTAGCACGCCTGCGCGCAGACTCCCGCGCTCGGACAGGTGTTGTAGGTCCGGCCGTCCGGCAAGCGCCCGGCCCAGGCGGGTAACGACCAGTTCCACACGCCGATCTGGCGCATCTCGCGGTTCTGTGTGAGAAGTCGATTCGGGCGGCTAACCGTTGCAGGAATGGAAAGTGGTGCAGACATGGTTGTCCCCTGGGGGCGATTCGGTGGATGCGGCTTGGGGCGGTGCGTGGCGCGCTGGGCTCTCAGGCAGCGTCGAGTTCGACCAGTGACGCCTCGCCGTCGAACGAGTCGGCGATACCGCTCGGGGCGTCTGCGTCGAGTTCGACGAAAGTGTTCGCGATTCCTGGCGAGTCGTCGGAATACTCGACGGTTTCGGCGGGATTTGAGGTCACCAGATAGTGCTCGGCGGGGGACGCGATGGACTGGAAGGCCACACGCTGGGTCCCCGTCGACAACAGCCCCTGACCGCGGTCGGCCGAGAGCAGGAACTGCCTCTCACCCATGGACAGGTCGAAGGTGCGGGTGATCTCGTCCATCGCTTGCGAGGCTTGCCGTAGCAGGATCTGCGTGGCGGCGTTGGCCACGACGGCCTTGCCGAGGTCCGAGCCAAGCACGTCGGCGGTGTCCTGCGTGGCGACCGTGAGACCGGCCCAGTGCTTCCTCGAGGCTTTGGCCATGCGGAACAGGAACTCGGCTCCGGCCGACTCCTTCATGAGCAGCCAGGCTTCGTCGACCACGACGAGACGTGGCCGACGGATGGCGGGATTGCTGACCTGCCGCCACACCGCATCCAGCGTGAGCAGGGTGCCGATCGGCTTGAGTTCGTCGGCGAGATCCCGCAACGAGAACACCACCAGGTGCCCCTCGGGACGCGTCGACGTTGGCCCGGAGAACAGGCCGGAGAACGCGCCGGTGACGTACGGGTGCAGCCGGGCCGCCAGCTCGACGCCGGCCGGGTCACCGCTGCCGGCGAGGACTTCGGCGAGGTCGGCCAGCAGCGGCGCCGGTCGGGTCCAGGTGCGTGGGTCAGCGGTAATGCCGACTCGCTGGTAGGTCGCGGTGATGGCCCGGTCCAGCACAGCGCGCTCGGTCGCAGCGAGCTCACTGCGCAGCAGTACGGAGATGACGGTGTGCAGAAACAGCGACCGGCGGATGAGGGCGTCGCGTGGTGCGGTGCGACGACCGTCCGGGCGGGTGTGAACCGGAAGGTCCATCGGGTTGAGCCGAACGTGCTCGGCGCCGAGGTGGACGTAGGTGCCGCCGACCGCGTTGGCGAGGCGGGCGTACTCGTCTTCCGGGTCGATGACGTGGATCTCGATCCCGCGGTACAGCGACCGCAGCAGCTCCAGCTTGACCAAATACGACTTGCCCGCGCCCGAGCGGCCGAGGATCACCGAGTTATGGTTGTCCAGAACGAACCGGTCGTGGTGCACGAGCCCCTGGGAACCGACGTTGAACCCGTAGAGCACTCCGCTGGGGGCGCCGACCGAGCTCGGGTCCGGCGGCGGCAGGTCCGGCGAGGTGAACGGGAATGCCGCGCTCAATGCCGTGGTGTCGAAGGTGCGGCGCATGCCGACCAGATCCAGGCCCATCGGCAGGGTGGTGATCCAGCCCTGCAAACTGCGGTACGTGGTCGGCTTTGCGTCCAGCAGCAGCGACGCCGCCAACGACCGGACCGCCGCAACCTCGTCACCAAGAGTCTCTTCGGTCGGAGCGTGCACCGTGAGATAGAGGCCGAACCGGTAGAGCTTGCCTTCGCCGCGGGCGACCCGAGCGGACAGGTCGTAGGCGTCCTCGGTCGCGGCTTCGACGTGTGGGTCGAGCAGTCGGCCCTTGTCACTGGTGTGCCGTCGTCCGGACTCCAGCTTGGACAGCTGCTTCTTCAAACGGCCCGCCGCGGTGACCGGGTCGATCGGGTCGATGTGCAGCGACACATCGACCCGGCCGGGGTAGGTGAGAAGGGGCTGCAGCCATCCCGGATGCACCTCGCGGGGGTAGCCAGTGATCGCGAACGAGGCGACCCAGTCGCCGCCGACCTCCAACGCTCGAGGACGGATCGAGATGGCGTCCGGTGTGAATGCCTCGGCCCGCCCATGCCTCGGCTTGGCAGGTGCCTGACGTGCGCGGCGCGCGGACTTGGTCCTCATCGGCGATACCTCGATTCAAAGTCGTCCCGGTCGTCGGTGTCGTCCCACTCGTCATTTGGTTCGTCCGGGAACTGGTCTGTGGCAGCAGGGACCGGGCGGCCGAACGCGCTGGGGTTCCAGGTCTCTTCTGGTGCGGTGGTGATGACGTCATCGGACGCGGCCAGCGCCCTGGACGGTGGAATCAGTGAGTCGGGGTTGCAGGCGGTGGCCAGCACCGCGGTGGCCTGTCCGGCATCCAGGGGAGTCACGGTGATCCCGCTGGGGGACAGCAGCTCGACAGCCTCCCCGAGCCGGCGTGCCAGCCGGGCCTCGGCAGCGCGTCGCGCGGCGTCGTCGACCAGACCTGCCTGCTTGGCTGCTTTACGTCGCGCGGTGAAGGCGGTCAGTGGCGACGCACCACCGAGCCCATCAGACGGTGTGGCGGTGTGCAGCGGTTCGCGCAGGATCAGCAACACCTGGCGGCGCAGGAGATCGGTGGCTCGGCGGAGCTGATCGAGGTAGTCGGCGTGCTCACGTGCCGCCGCCTCCAGCGCGGCGTGCGGCAGGCCGCCGGCCTGCTCGCGGAGTTCGGCGATCTGCCCGGACAGGTCGAGTCGTTCGGTGCGCACCAGCACCTGCACGGGGGCGGTGAGGCTGTGCAGATACCGGCCGAACGAGGCCACAAGGCTCTCTTGCTCGGTGGGTGTACGCAGTCCGAAGTTGACAGTCGAGCAGACAGCGACTGCAGCGAGCCCGTCCTTGCCGAGGTCGATGACGCCCGTCGTGCCGACTGCCTCGGCTGGCAGTCGCAACGGGGTTGGCGAGACCGATGCTTCAGCCAGGCCACCGCGCCCCTTGCCGTTGACGGCCTGGGTCGTGAGCCACTCCGGGGCGGGCGTGATCCCTTCTGGAGCGGCCACGCAGTGCTTCGGGCGCAATTGCTGGCGCAGCGCTGCGAGGGCCAGTTGATCCATCGACAGCCCGTCACGCTGTCCAAGGGCGAGCACCGCGGCCGACGCACCCACCGGAATCGCGACGGCGAGAAACACGGGCAGTGGAATGAACGTCCGCGTGGCGAGGTACCCGCCGTACAGCACCAGCCCCACGGCGGCGAGGATGGCCAGCTGACGGGCAGTGAGGTTGCCCAGCACGCGGTCCTCACGGTCGACATCGGCGGGGATCCGGACAGGTTGGCTCATGGCCGCCTACCTCTTTCTGATGCGTCGTTACCTGGTGCGGGCGACCGCGACGGCGCCTGGAATTGCACGGGTGCGGGGGTCTGGGAGCGAGTTCGTCGACCGTGGCCGCCGAGATCGGGAACGGCTTGCCGGAACACCGTCGGCGCTGGCGCACCGGTAGCTCGCATTGGCGTCACCTCCGGCGTGGGAGCGGCTGGACGGAACTGCAACTCGGCAGGCACGGCCGCGGTTCGTAGCCGGGGCGGTGTGGGCGCGGCGGAGCTGGCCGTGCGCATTGCAGATCGGAATTCAGGCACGCTGGGACGGCCGATCGGTCGCGCCAGCGGTTCGGCTCGGCCGGATACGGGAGTTGGCGGGCGGAACTCCGGCTCCACGGTGCTGCCCGCTGGGTTCCAGCTCGCGATGTCGTGAGTGGGTGTCTGTGGCGCGGCTTGCTGGAAGCGCAAGTGCTGCTGGCCGGACACGGTGCGGCGCTGCGCAAGCTCGCGGGTGCGCTGTTGCTGGAGGCGCCTTGCGATCGCCTCGGGGGTGTAGATGCCTCCGACGCCGCCCCACTCCCGGATCGGCGCCGGCCATCGCGGTTCCGGCGTTGACCTGCCACCACCAGTGCCGCGAGACGCGGTTGCTGCGGTGGTCTGCATGGCGAATCGGCGTGCACCGAGCAGGGCCATGGCCTTGCCGAAGACGAACGCGTAGGCCAGGCCACCCAAGAACGAGCGGCGGCCGCCACCAATGCGGACTTGGTGCATCACCCAGGTCGGGATCTTCACGAGAATCCACACCAATGCGATGACGACGATGAGAGTGACGACGCCGTTCGGGCGGGCCATGCCGAAGAACGCGAATCCGCCCGGCTGCAGGAACAGCTTCAGAGCACAGATCAGCGCCAAGCTCTGTCCAACTTGGATGCCGAGAACACCAGCACCAGCACGCCAGAACCAATGGGCAACGCCCTCGGTCTGCTCCAGCCCGTGACACATCAGCGCAAGAGGCGCACCAGCCAACAGAACCACTGTGAGAGCAACCCGCACGACGTATCCGATGAGCAGCCCCACCAACAAGATGGTCAACACCAGCGAGAGGAACCCTGCAAGCAATCCGCCGTCGACAAGAGACTGAGCGACGAGAGTGACGAACAGCTCGGCTATCGCTTGGCCGGAGGTCTGCGGGTCAAGGCTGTCGCCAAGTACTGCGATCGAGAGCGCGTTGGCGAAGCGGATGGCCTGGTCACCGACGAACAGGCTCAGGTTCGCGGCCAGGAATCCAATGACGATGCGGGGCGCGACCTCCCGGATCGACTGGCGCGACTGCAAGCTCCCGTGGCTCATCACGACGATTCCGGCGATGAGGACGAGCAGCGAGTAGACGGCCACCAAGAGCAGTCGCGACTGCTCCCAGATCTCGCCGATCCGCGGTAGCTGATCCAACGTCGGCGTGGAGAGCAATGTGCTGCCCACGAAGCGCAACAGCATGTTGAGCGACTCGCCAACAAGGCGGTTGATGAACGCGTTGATGCCCTCGCCGACACAGGCGGTCGGGTTGGTGAATCCACATTCCCCACCAGACGATCCGGTCGAGGGGATAGTCGGGGGAGCTGTCGTCGCCGACGTTGAAGGCTGGGTGGTCGGTTGCGGCAGACAACCCGGAGGGGCCGGCTGGCCGGCCTGCGGTGGCGGGCACACCAGAGACGAGGTCGGCGTTGGTATGCGCGTCGTGCTCGGGGCGACTGGAGACGACGGAGTTGGCGCGCTGGGAACGGTCGGTTGCGCGGACGCGGTCATCGTGAGCGCGCAGCCAAGGACGATCACCAAGCCGGCAAGCAGCATCCACACCGCACGCTGCCGACGACGACCGGACCGTGCGGCAGTCCGCCGTTCGGTCACGCCCGATGCAGTCCGCGACACAGTGCTCGTTCTCAACGAGGTGTGCCCGGCGCTGGGGATGGTGCGGTGGATGCCTGTCATCGCTAGGCCCCCACGAATCCTTTGAGGACCTCGATGACGAGCGGCGTCAGCAGCGCGCCCAGGTAGCCCCAACACGCCGACCGGAACGCTGTTTTCGCCTTCTCGATCTCACCCGGATCCCCGGCCCCAGTCATCCGCCGCACGAAGGCGATGGACAGAAACACCGTCGCGAGGGCGGCCAAGATGCCCATGATCCAGTTGCGGATGTTGGTCAGCACCTGGTCCACAGACGCGACCAGCGCCACCGTGTGGACGGTCTCGGCTTGAGCGGAGGACGCGGTCAACACGAACGCGAGAACCAGCAGTTGGCAGCCGAACAGGAACCGCCGGGGCCACCGTGCTCGGTCACAGCGACGGTCAGACATCGGAGTGCTGCCAGGTGACGCGCACTTGGTTTCGGTGCCTGCGACCGGACCGTCAGCGATCCTCAGCGAGATCGAGGGGCAGCGGGTTCGGCGTACGTGTGGCTGGTCGGCCACCGTGGCCGCGTGGGAGATCAGGCGCATGGGGTCACCTCCGAAGGTTCGGCTGAGCACGGGTGTGTCCCGCAGCCCTGAACTCCGGATTTCGCGTCCGTTTTGGACACGCGACCTTGAACTTTCTTCGCAGATTCGACGTCAGCGACGGCCACGGATAGTGACAGCCGTGGCATGTCGCGCGTTGGTGCGACCGGGCGTGCCAGCGCCACCGCGGTGGCCACCTGGTCGGTCAGGGAGTCGGTCGGATCGGTGTCGACGGCGCTGTCGCGCAGGTATGCAGCGAGCCTGAGCTCGGCGCGCTTGCGTGTCTTGTAAGCCGCCCACTCGCCGAGCTCGTGCTGTGCGGCCCAGTCCGCGATGGGCACCTCGTCCAACCGGGTCGCGCCGATCAACGCGGCCTCGGTCTGGGTCAGGACCCCGTCCCCGACCGCGCGAGCCAGGACGAGATCCGGGTGACCCCACGGCGGGTGCGGCGGGGTCGAACGGAAACCTGGCGCGACCGGAGTCGGACCCGACAACGCTTCCTTGAGCGCGTCGTAGCCGGCCCGGTAGGCGGCCCACCGCAGCCGGAGCATGATCCGTGGTGGACGCAGATCGATGCCCGACAACGCGGCCAGGAAGCCACGGAGCACCTCGGCGTGAACATCGGCCGGATCGCCTGCGAAGCGGTCGGACAACCTGGCTGCGACAGAAGTCAAGGCGGGCAGCGCGACGCCGACCGCGGCGACCGTCCAGGTCGCTCCCTCTGTACGGGAGCGCAGCACCAGATGTGCCCACACGGCGTCCCGCGTCGACTGCGGACACCGCCGCGCCAGTAGCCGGTCACGGACCTCGTCCAGCGCGATGTACCGGTCAGGCAGACCAGGAAATAGCGTTCCGTTCAGCGACACCGGATGCGGCCCGGCCACCAGCCAGGTGAAGGTGTCCCGTGCAATATCGAGCGAGTTAGGCGTGGTGTCATCGCCGAACCGGCGGAAAGTGGACTGTGATGCCATGTCGTGCCTCCTGGTGCGTTGATTCGAACAGCAACGCCAGGAAGCCACACTCGATACCACGGAAATACCACGCCGCTACTAGATTTCAACTAGAAACGGCTCCGGCCGCTACTACGAAACTACTATTTCAACACGTTTGGGCGGGCCCGTAAAGATCGGCAACGCGGGCACTGCCTTCAGGGCAGATGAGCTCTCTAGTAGCCGCTGAGCTGGCCGTCTATGTGCGACCTAGTAGTGATCTAGTAGCCCGGCCGCGCGAGACAAGGTGACACCTCAAGATCTGCCGGAAGCCTGCCTGAAAGATCTTGAAGAATCTTCCGCTGCAGGCGCAGTGTGCACGCGAGTATTGCCCGGATGGCTGTGAGTCGCCGCTTGATGAGGGCGAACAGCTGCACCGATATCAACGCAAGTCGATCGCGCACGGAAAGTTCAAATAAGTTCGTGGGACGTGTCCAAAACCGGGTCAAAAAACGGAGTTAAGGGGCGACAGAACACGCAGCATCGACCCGCCAGAGGAGACCTGCGATGCCCCCGACACACGGCAATGACTCCACGGAAGACCACTCCCCAGAGCACGAGTCGATCGCCACGCCGGCAGTCCCGATCGCGCTGCCGCGGAGGCGGCGAATAGCCCGCCGACGTCGTCTGCGCCTCGCCCCGCGCCGCCCCAGCCTCAGCACCGTCTGGCCTTGCGCTCAAGACGAGTTGCGGGAAGGCACTGGGCTGATCGCCCACTGGCTTCTGACTGCGGTCATCAAGATCGTCACCACCTACAGCCAACCCGGTCAACGAGTGCTGCTACTCGACGTCCTACCGCTCGCCACCCCGCCTGTCTCGTCGTCGGCGACCGGACTCCCCGACCGGCCTCGTCGCAACCCCTACGTCGGCCTACTCGAGGCCGGCTGGACGGTGGTCCGACTCGGCCGCAGCGTCCAGACCCACACCGCCGTCGAACACCCTGATCGCCAGGGCAACGCTCCCGCCAACACACCGGCCAGGCCGGAGTCCGGATCCGGACTATCCATCGCCAGTCCGGCCGGCGACCGCCCCGCCGAGTCGGTCGCCGGACCGGACTCGGATACGACCGGACGCCATCCGGACCTCTTCGACCTCATCATCACCGCGGCCAAGCCGAGCACGCTCGGCTGGTTTCATCCGACGGACTGGACCGGGCTGCTCACCTCAACCGGCACGCTCGCTGTCATCACCCATCGTGACTACTCCGGCGGCCTGCTCACCGACCCCGCCGGAGGACTCGTGCGCACCGCACGTCACGCCGGACTCCGCTACACCGACCGCATCGCCCTCCTTCGCGTACCTGTTCGCCGCGGCGCGCTGGCCACCGCAGGACCGTCCACACGCGACCACTCACAGACGGAGGCCGCGTCGCCGACGACTCCCATCCGGCACACCCAAGTGCACGACGACTTGTTGGTCTTCACCGGCCACGCCGCACCGCGCAACGCCGTCGACGGCGAGGAGACCTCCGATGCCTGACCGTCCAACAGCGTCGTGGCGGTCCTCCTCGACGTCGGGAGAGGGGCCACCGAGCCCGCCGCTGTCCGTCTGGTCAACTGGCCAGCTGGACCTCGCGACGCAGCTGCGCGACGCCGACTGTGTGCGCGGTACCAGCACCGATACAGACCTGATCCCGCCCGCGATCGCCGCCCACGCAATCGCCACCTACAGCCTGCCCGGCGACCTCGTCCTGGACCCAGCATGCGGTGCTGGCATCGTTCTGGTGACGGCGTTGCAGGCTGGCCGGCACGCGCTCGGTCTGACCACCGACTCTCGGTGGTGGACGCTCGCCCGAGCCAACATCACCGCTACCAAAGCTGCGGGTGCCTGGCACGACGGGTCCATCCTGGACGCCAGCCCGAAAGCACTGACAACCATCCACGCGGCCGGACTCGTCGGGCGAGTCGGACTCGTCCTGACTTCCCTGCGCACTGCGACAGGTGACCCAGGCGAGCACACGACCGGTCTGGACCGCGACCCGACCGCGACTATCGACGAACTCGCCGCAACGCTGGCCTGCTGCGAGCCGCTGCTGCGTGCTGGCGGACACCTCGTCGTCGTCGCCCGACCCCGGCGAAACACCGACGGCTCCTTGGCCGATCTGACCACCCCACTGATCGCCGCCGGCATCTCCGCCGGACTGGCACCAGTCGACCGATGCGTCGCGCTCAGCGCGGAACTACGTGGCGAGCGACTTGTATCGCGGGCCTCGTTCGCTGACCGGCGCGCCGTCGCTCGAGCACGGGTCACCACCGGAACGCCCATCGCGCTCACCGCTCACCACGAGGTGCTCGTGTTCCGGCTCGCTCACGATGCCGAACTCGCCGCGGCGGGAGCCGACAGCTCCTTGCCGTTCGATCACAAGACCGCCACGCGTCCCGTCGTCAACGGTGTGGACTACCCCGACTGGAGGCGAGCGGCATGACCACTCGCCTTTACTGTCGTGACTGCGGTTGGCACCCCACGTTCCGGCGGAAGCGCGATGCGCTGCGCGCCGCGGTCCGTCATCACTGTGCTGTTGCACCGGTCGCCGAGACCATTCGACCGTGGTGGTCACGGTTGTGGACAACATTGTGGACAGCTCAGCCGGGTGATGCCCCGGAGGTAGTCGACAACCCGGCGGCCAACAGCGCGACTGGTACAGGGGAGCTGCGCGACGCCCACGGCAACCGCATCCAGTGGGCTGTGCTCGCCGCGCACCATGCCGAGAACACCCGCCGGTCCCGGCAGGCCATGGTCGAACTCGTCCGTGCCGGCTACCAGATCGGTCCACCGCCCTATGGCTACCGTGCCCTGCGAATCCGGGTCACCGGCCCAGCCGGCCACAGCAAGCTGCGAGTGGTGCTCGTGCCGGACTGGCGCACCGCCGCGGTCGTCAGGCAGATCTTCAACTGGCGCGTCGATGATGGCTTGAAGTTCGCCGCCATCGCCAGGCACCTCAACGGTGACCCGCGTCAGTACCCCGTCCCGGCGGCGACCGGGCAGTGGACTGCCAAAGCGGTGCGGCGGATTGTCACCAACGTCAAGTACACCGGGCGCCAGGTCTGGGCCCGCACCGTCGCAGGTCGTCCGGTGCCTGTCGAACAGTGGGTCACCTCTGCGCCGAGGGTGCACGAACCGCTGGTCGACGAACGCACGTTCCGTGCGGCACAACCTCCGTCGACGCTTACACAACAGGTCTGCCATGTCCTTTGAGTTGGAACGGCTGACGGGCGGATTGTCGCGGACATGGGCGGGCTTTCTCCGAGACTGGGACCGGAGCCTGCGGGCAGGCAACTATCCGCCGACCACCCGGTACAACTACCTTCTCGCTGCCTCACAGCTCGCTACGTACCTGGCCCAATCCTGCGTAGAGGTTCGTGCCGACGATGCGGCAGACGATCCGACCGAGGTTCGCAAGGAACACATCGAAGCCTTCCAGGCGTGGATGGTTGAGACGAGGTCCGCCGCGACCGCATTGAACAAGCACAAGGGACTTCAGCAGTTCTTCAAGTGGCTGATGCTCGACGAAGAGGAGATAGACCGCTCACCGATGGAACGGGTGAAGCAACCCAAGACGCAGAAGAAGTTGATCCCGGTCATCCGTGACGACGAGACGAAGAAGGTCCTCGACACGTGCAAGGGGAAGGACTTTATCCACCTGCGCGACGAGGCGATCATTCGCCTTTACTACAACACCGGCGCGCGTCTGGCTGAAGTGGGCGGACTCCAGCTCGAGCACGTCGATCTGAACCTCGACTCAGTGCACTACCGCGGCAAGGGCAGCAAGGAACGGAGGGTGAGGTTCGGGCCGAGGACCGCGCGTGCGATCAGCCGGTACCTGAGGGTTCGAGAGAGGCATGTCGGCGCTGATCTGCCGGACCTGTGGTTGGCGGAGCGTGGTCGACGACCGCTCGTGCCGAACGGCATCAAGATGATGCTGAAGCGCCGCGGCGTTGCGGCTGGCCTTAACGGAGTGCACGCGCACCGGTGGCGCCACAACTACGCCCACGAGTGGAAGAAGGCTGGTGGAGACACAGGCGACCTAATGCTGTTGCTCGGCTGGACATCAGAGGACATGCCTCGCCACTACGGCGCCAGCGCGGCGGCGGAGCGAGCGCAGGACACGCAGCTGCGCCTTGGGATCGGCGAGAATGTCTGACGACCTGAACAAGCAGCCCGCGCCGGCTGGCATGAGCCCCGAACAACGCAGCCTTCGTGCGCGGATCGCAGCGCACGCATCCTGGGCGAGGACATCAGACCGCGGTGCTCGCACTTCGCGGGGAACGGAGGCTTTCCTCGAGCGGTTCGAGCGTGAGGTCGACCCGGACAACGAACTGCCTGCTGAGGTACGGCGTGAGATGGCTGTACACGCCAGAACTGCTCACATGCTGAGGTTGGCGCGGCGGTCAGCAGCCGCTCGACGGCGCAAACCTCGCCGGTACGAAGGCGGCGGGGCCTAGTGCGTGGTCGAGTTGATGGTCGAGACGGCCGGGTGAGCGCTTCAGCACAGACCCTCGACCGTCGCGTCCTCCGGCGGCTGCTCAGCAGACTCGTCGGTTCGGATGTCGTACACGTTCGACCATTGGTCAGTCAGCACCGATACGTCCTCGTCGGTGATGTTGATCGCGGGCTTGCGATCCTTGAGGAACAGGCCGAGCTCGCGCAGTGGCCAGATCAGGCGCTCGATGTACGACCCGAAGCGGCGGTTCGACGCAGCTGTGATCGCGTCGCGGCGCCTGAGGTACTCCTCGGTGCTGCCTCGACGAACAACCTGGATCGCCAGATCCAGATCACCGAGGCGATCTTGGGTGCTGTCCAGGTAGCTCCCGAAGACCGTCACATGCGTGACGCTGTAGGGCTTGCTGCGGTCAGCGTTGTACGTCCGTACTCGCTCGAGGAACCCATCGAGGTGACGTTGCGCTGTGGCCCTCGTGATTGGCTTCGCGAAGCTGGCGTTGGCAAGGGCGTTGCCGCGAATCGTCGTGAACCACCAGGCGGCGCCATCTCGATCGCGTTCCGCGATCTCGAGGTAGCCAGCCTCGACGAACCGCTCCAACAGCTTCTCTGCGTCGGCTTCTCCCACCTCGAGGAGGTCGACGGCGAACTCGGTGAGCCCAGGGTTCACGCGGTAGATCCGCATCAGCTCTCGAGCCTGCTCGGCGGGAATGCCTTCGACGAGCTGATCCTTGGAAAGTCGCACCGTCTACCTGTAGCAGACGAGCGGCTCACCCTGCTGGCATTCGAACGCGTCGGATCGGCACGTGTTCGACGTCCCGCCATGGACAACGTTCATGCTGTACGGTCGAAGCCAGGCATGGAGCTTGGGATCGGACCTGAGCCACCACCGACATCCCATGAGGCACGGAGCGTTGGAACGCGCCTTCGCCACCGCCTCGTTCCCTTTGCTTCCTGTACCTGTCGACACGCCCCACACTGGGCGCGTCGGCTGAAAGGCATCTTCGTGACCATCTACTCTCAGCACCCGAACCGCGGAAAAGCGCAGATCCTCGCTACCTTCCGCGGACCAGCCGGTGTGGTGTCGTCGACAATCACGAGCGTTGAGGACACGGCACTCGCTCGTCCGATTGTTGATGCGCTCAACCGGATCTCGGCTTGTGCCACCGTGCCCGTCAGCGTGTGGGACACCCGCGACGATCGCCACGCTCGCTACCCGCGCGAGCACCTTGCTGCGTTGACCGATCGAACGGCCCGTGCCGACCTGCTCAAGGGAGCGCACAGCCTGTGGTACGAGCAAGCGAAAGCGCTTCTGCACGAGGCACTGACCGACCTTGACGAGGCTACGGCGGCCGTACCTCCGCCAGTTGGGAAAGCGATTGCGGCCGAGCTGGTGTCCGAGGCGCGTGGACTCGACGACGCATGGGTCGAGTACTCGGAGGGCATCTCAGTGCCTGAGACGGAGAACCAGCGTTGCTGGGACTTCGAGAGCCCGTTCGTGGCTTTCGAGGGCGGGGTGGAAGGACTGAGTGGTGAGGATCGTGACCGCCTGAATCGTATGGAGCGGGGCGCTACCGCCGAGAAGATCAGAAAAGGGGTCACGGACATGCGGTTGCTGCTCGACGCGTACCGGAAGTCCGTCAACCACCAGATCATGTTCTTGGACGAGTTCACGATCAGCGACGACCCTCTTGGGTCAAATCGCTACTACCTCAACGTTTGTGCCCCGCGGCCGAGCGGCGAGCACGGTCGTCATGATTGGGAGGTCGAGATCGGCCAGTGGGACATCGACCTCGACGATCCCGAGCACGAGGACAGCACCGCTCACGGCGACACGGTCCTCCGATGCGCTCGATCAACGCCTCCTGCCATTCCCGAGATCGTCGAACTGCTGAACCGCAGCGGAGGGCGGCAGGAGCAACTTGCTGTATGGGCCAAGACTCATGTTGGAGAGGCACTTGCCGGCACGACTTTCGTGGTGACGAAGCATTTCGAGGAGTGAGGCTGTGGATGACGACCAGCGCGGCGCAGGTGTTTCTCGAACAGGTCGAGCAACGTATAGATCCTCGTCGGCTCTGGATGGGGAATGTGCGAAACAACGGGGCAGGCTCGTGCGATGGGGAGAGGTATGAGCGGAGCGCGTGTGACGCTGGTGTTGACCTGCGTCATGGTGGCTGGGCTGGCTGGCTGGTTCGCGTTGGCCAAGTGGGATCAGGCCAACAAGGTGGCGACGGTGGCGTCGGCATTGGGGGCGGTCGCCGCAGTGGGCGTCGCGATCTGGGTCGCTCTGCGGAGCTCGCCGAGCCAGGCTGAGCGTGCCAACAGCCGGATTCGGGTCGCTCGCACCGGCGACGCGACAGCCGTGGGGGCTGGCAGTAGCGCGATCACCGGCGTGCGCGCCAATGCCAGCGACACAACTTCGCTCAGGGTTCGCGACACCGGAAACGCTCAGGCCGATGACGGAGGCAACGCTGTCTCGGGCGTGAGGCTAGATTGAGCCGACTGCTGTGGCGAATCGATCGCTTATCTGGCGTGTCGCGTGAGTAGTTGTGGTTAGAGAACGGCGGCAGGTGGATAAGGCCAAGGTCTCCAGAACCGGAGACGCGATCGCGACCGCGCCTGGCGCGGTCGCGATCAGTGGTGTGGCCACGGTGCACATGACCGGCCCACCGCCGGCGCGTTCGTACTACCGCGAGCAGATATCGCAGACCGTCCAGTCGCCGCTGCTCGACCGAGACGCGGAGCTCGCGGAACTGGCCGAGTTCTGTACAAGCTCTGACGAGGGCGCGCCAGCGTACTGGTGGTGGCGAGCGCCGAAGTGGTCAGGCAAGACCGCGTTGATGAGAGCATTCGTGTTGGACCCACCAGCAGGTGTGCGGGTGGTGTCGTTCTTCATCACTGCCAGGTTGCTTGGGCACGACACTCGGACCGCATTCGTCGACATCGTCGGCGAACAACTGGCTGAGATCTTGGCCGAACCCAGTCCGATTGCCCTCCCTCTGCATATGCGTGACAGCAATCTGATGGGCTTGCTCGCCCGTGCAGCGGAAGAGTGTCGTGAGCGAGGTGAGCGGCTAGTACTGCTGATCGATGGCCTCGACGAGGACCGTGGTACTCCCCACGACCACCCTGCCCAGGGCAGCAGCATCGCCGCCGCTCTGCCCATGTGTCCGCCCGCGGGAATGCGGATCGTCGTATCCGGCCGCCCGAGCCCTTCGCTGCCTAGCGACGTCCCAGCCGAACATCCACTCCACAACACGGCCGTGCTGCGACCGTTGGATGCCTCGCCTCATGCGAAGGTCGCCAAGGACAGGATGCTGCTGGAGCTGAGCCATGTGCTGCACGCCGGTCAGAATGAACAGGACCTGCTCGGACTGCTCACCGCGGCCGGCGGCGGTCTGACCGCCGCCGATCTAGCAGATCTAACGAGCCAAGCTCCAGGTCAGGTCCGCCGTCGGCTGCGTGGGGTACTCGGCCGAATTCTTGAAACACGCGGTGGACACCCGCGTCGCGATGCCGAGGTCTACCTGCTCGGGCATGAGGGGCTCCATGCGATTGCAACGGAGGAGTTCGGCGAACAGCGGCTTGAGCAGTACCGGCAGCACCTGCACGACTGGGCCGACCGCTATCGTGAGTTCGGATGGCCAGCTAGTACTCCTACTTATTTGCTGGCTCCCTATGGTCAGCTTCTCATCGAGTTGCAGGACCGAGAACGACTCGTCGCTCTTGCCTTGAGTCCTGAGCGACATGATCAGATGTTTGCCAGGTACGGCAACGATGCCGCTGCGGGCTGGGAGATCCTCAATGCGCAGGAACTCGGCGCACGAGTCGCCGTGCCTGATCTTGTCACGCTCGGGACTCTTCTCATCCGGCGTTTGGGCCTGGCGGCGCGCAGTGAACAGATTCCGAAGGACTTGTCCGCGGCATGGGCGCGACTGGGGGACTTCGAGAAGGCCGAGGCCCTGGCGCGCGGATACGCCGCACCGGCCGCACGCGGACAGGCGCTCGCTGCAGTTGCCGCCGCAGCGGGCGCGGTGGATCTTGAGCTCTGTCGTCGTCTAGTAGCTGACGTCGAGGTAATCGTCAACGGCCTTGGCGAACCTAGTGCGCTTGTGGAGGTGGGAATCGAGCTTGTAGCCGCTCTCGCTTCGCTGGACCTCGAAGCTGCGGTCCATCGAGCCATCGAGGTCGAGAACGATATCCGGCGCGTCGACGACGAGTACATCGAGGACACCTATCGGACCGAACTCGTCCGCAAGTGTTCAGAAGCGCGGTTGTGGGACGCCGCCGAGCGATTCTCGTTGACTATCGAAGATTCCTATCACAAGTCTGTGGCCCTGGATAACCTCGCACGTGATCTTGCTGCGGCGCGCGAATGGGATCGGGCTGATCGCACGGTGGAGCACCTCGAGGATGCGAGGGATCGAGGGCGCGTTGCCTCTGTGTTGTGTTGGGAGCTCGCGTGCGCAGGACTGTTCGACAGGAGTGAGGAGACGGCGCGACGCATTGAAGATCCTGCTTGGCAGGAGGCTGCTCTCGCCGAGGTCGCGATCATTGCTGCAGGGAACAACATGCCACTGGCGGAGTCCCTTGTCGAAGAGTTGAGTTCGTTGGGCTGGTCACCTGCGGCCGCTCACATCGAGCTAGCGAAGCGCGTTGTGTCGCAAGCAAAGTTGGATGTAATTCTGAGTAGATGGAACAGCCATGCCCCGCCGAAGTTGCTTGCGCAACTCGCTGGCATCGTCGTCCCGGTAGATCGGTCGATTGCCGACGATCTCGCGGACAGGGCGATAGAGGCCTGGCTTTCGCTGCCGGATGACGAGCGTGATCGTGGCTGGATGGATATTGTCGATGCGTTCGCGTGGTCCGGGATGTGGGATCACGCAATCCACGTAGCCCGGCAACTTCGGCGCGTCGCCGTGCAGGCCAGATACCTCGCCTGGCTCGCCGCGTATCAAGCAACGAAGGATCCTGCAGGTGCGAGAACAACAGCGATCGAAGCGGAGGACGTCGCGCGGAGAACCGAGGACAGGCAGCGGCGCGACAAGGAGCGCTCACATCTGATCGATGCAATGTCTGCCACGGACAAGCGCGACCGCGGTCGACCAGCTCTGACGGGATTCGCTTCTGCTGTGTTCCCTTTGCCGCCCGAAGGGCAGTGTGACCCGGAAGACTTGCTTCACGCCATCACGGACTACGACGAGCGGTTCAACACCCTGATCGCGGCTTGTGAAGCGTGCGCGCGAGCGGGTCGTTGGGATGACCTGGCTCGGCTCGCTGATCATGCGGAGACACCGCTCGACCGCGCACATATCCGAGTGCTAGTCCTCGCCGTCGTCGCGCAGCATGATCCTGAGGCCGCTGCCCGCGTCGCTTCGGACTCGTTGCATCTGCTTCGGACTTCGGACGATGACGATCGACCGCATGTGACTTCGCGTCTATGTGAGGAGTTGCTGCTCGTCGGGATGGTTGACGCAGCCGAGGGGATTGCTCGAAACGAACCGCTGCCGCTTCTTGGCGTACGAGAGTTGGCGTCAGTCGCGGGCGCGCGTCTGCGAACTGCCCCGTCTCGCGCCGCGCGAATCGCAGACGATGCGGAGCGTATTGCCAGTGAGATCGCGGATGCCAACAAACGTGCGGCCGCACTGGTCGCGCTGGTAGTGGGGCTCGCGGACACCCGTCAGGTCGAACGGGCCGCGCGCGTCGCGTCGAGTATCGAGTACCCGGATGAACGCTCGTCTGCATACCGGTTGCTTTGTGACGCGCTGGTTCAGCAGCGAATGTGGGCTGAGGCGGAGCGGGCGGCATGTGCGATTGGTGATGAGGAGATCACGAGCTACAAGTACCTGAGGATCTTGGATGGTGTCGCGCAGGAGGCGGCGTCTGAAGACCAACCGGGCAGGCGATCCGCCCTGGTCTCGCTTGCTCGCACCATTTTCGCTCGCAGCCTGGCGAGAACCAGTTCGTTTGCCACCGCAACAGCTGTGGCGGCTGTGCTTCCGGTCGAGGTGAAGGAGCTCTGTGAAACGTTGCTTCCGGAGTTGACGGACTGACAGGCGACGGGCCTGCGGCCACTGCGGCCTGCAAGTGGAGGTGCGGAACCTTCGACTCCTTTACTCGGCCAGTTACACTGGAGACCGACCTGGAAGAACAGGCCGGAGCATGCCGCTCAGTCGTTCCACGACTGGGGGTCAAGGGGTCGCAGGTTCAAATCCTGTCGTCCCGACGGCCAAGAGGGTCTTCGCAGCTCAGGTGCTGCGGAGGCCCTCTTTTTGTTGGATTGAACCGCTCCGCGACGGTGAGTGCATCGGTCATAGACCCCTTTACTCGCAGTCAAGAGGTCGATTCTCTCGATCTTGTGCGACTTTCTCGCGTTGGCAAAGCCGCAGCTAGTTCGCACGTGCGGCCTGGTCAGATCAAATAGATGCCAGGGCGTTGAGCTCAGGCGACGACTTGACTCGGCGGCCGACTGACAGCGCAAGCCTGAGCCATCCAGGTGTTCGTACGGGTACCACAGGCCCTTGAGCTGGTGTATCCCGCGCGGCGCGACGGCCGGTCCTGCTCGCGAGCGACATCGGGCGCCGCATGTCCGCCGTGGTCATCGCGCTCGGCAAGGCGCGCCTGCCGGACGACGAGCTGTAGGAGCAGTTATCCGGAGTCCCTGAGCTGCCGCTGCTGACTGAACGGTTGCATCGAGCGCTCGACGTCTGGACGACGGCTTCCCAACGTTGGCCCAATGCCGCTTCGAACAGCAGCTGGTGCCGTGGATCGTGCGCAACGCCAACCAGATTCCGAGAACTTAGTAACACGGTCGCCGAGGTGAAGACCGAGTACGAGGGCCTCCGCGCCGACCCCGCCAACATGGTGAAGGCGGGCACCAGTAACGTGCGCGGCGACAGCCTGGACTACTGGATCTTCCAGTACCTCTACAGCAACAACGGGTCGATCGAGTCGCCCTCGACCGGCTGGCGCACGACGAATGTGCTGAGGCGCTCCGCCCTCTCGTGGCTAGCGGCCTCGTCGGCGGCCGGTGGCGCGGTCAACCTCGACTACGCGGGTTGCTTCTCCGTGCTGTGCAACGACACCCGCTGGAGCTAGTACGTCGGCCACTGCTGCAAGGAAGCGGAACGGCTGACGGTGAAGTACCCGCCCGGCGGCCACGCGATCGGACGTTACTCGTACGGGTTCTGGCCGTTCCCGCCACAGGACCGGGTCGTCAATCTCAAGCGCACGCCCCAGTTCTGAAGGTGCAGTACCTGTCTGGCGCCCGTCCGCCTGCGTCCGGGAGATCGGCGACAGGGTTATCTTCGAAGGCGTGCTGCCCGCCAGGAGGTGGTGGGCAGCACAGCTCCGCTGCCGGGTGAGTCCGCCGTGTTCCCGGTGCGTGGTCCGGTGACCGGCGGGGCCGCGCAGTCCTCCAGAACAAGATCGCCTCGTCGAACCGTTTCGCCGGTGTGGCTGGGCCGCTAAAGATCGTCACGCCCATTGGCCGAGACGTCACTTTCCGTTAGCTCCGAGGATGTCGATCATCGAGTCGCGCGGACTTGTGCTATGGAATTGCGATTCGTCGTAGTGCGTGAAGATGACAATACAAGGACAAAAACTGGTCAATCTTTCCTTGTGGTAGTTCGCGGCGCCTTGGTGCTTGCTGTTGGAGGGACGATTTCCCACTTCAAAGCCGGTGCGGCGGCTTCGGTGTGCGCATTCTCATGTGCCCTACCACGGTCGATGCGCGGTTGGCCGTCGTCGGCACTCGATTCGTGGAACCTGTCGCGCGAGTGTTGATGGATCGAATGTGATTCACCTGAGCAGGCCTCTGCATTGGGCTGTTCGGGTGCATTCGCGCAGATGCGGTTGCTCCACTTGGGTAATGATGAGTGTTCACCTAACAGGTTGAGTCCGGCGCGATGTACAACTACTGACCGTGACAGCCGCCCTCGATGTGCCCCACGACTTCCGCAGGTGGCTCAGGTCGCTCGAAGACGCGGATCTCGGTGCGGTCCTGATGCTGAGCGGTCCGCTGCGTGCCGCCGCCAAGCTCCCGCATGGCGTCGAGGGCACACGGGCGCCTGTGCGGCGCGAGCTGCGGGCGGCGCGTGCCCGGCTGGCGAAGGCGAAGGCGCATCAGCTCGTTCTGGCTGCGGAGGCGGTGTTGCCGCCGGCCGCCGACCTCCTCGTGCACCATCTGTCGTTTAGCGAGGTTCTGGTCGCCGATCCGACGAGAGAACAGCTCGCCGAGATGCTCGTCGCTCTCGGGCGTCCTGTCGGGACAGCAGTGCTGTACGGGCTCCTGCTCGGCGACGCGAATGCCACGCCGACTGCCACGCGGTATCGCGCCGATCTCGAGGATGCTCTCCGCAGTGCGCCCAGGAAAACCCTGTCAAACCTCGTTCAGAGTGGAGATCGTGACGTGACCGACCGCGTGGAGACCAGTGGCGGGCTCGTCGAGCTCGATCAGCAGTTCACCGAGCTCTGGACCTTCGCCGCGGAGATGTCGGCGTCTCTGCACAAGCTGGCGGACGACGTCGAACGTGGCGGGGCGGCGGTCCTGACCGTGTCCGTGGACCAGTACGGCCAGCGGCGCGAACAGCTCCTGCGTGACCTGAAGCTCCCGGAACACGCGGTGTTCGCCGACGCGGAGTCACGGTTGAAGGAACTGCGGGAGCGGGAGGCCGAACGGCGGCGCGAGGAGGAGTCCGCCGCCGCTCGCGCCGACGAGATCAGCGAGCAGATCCGCCGCCTGGAGACCATCCTCGGCACGCTTCCCGAGGAGGCCAAGAGCGGGTTGCTGGACAGCCTGGCCGTGCTCCGCAAGGACTACGCGGCGCTGACGTCCTCGGGCGACCTCGACGTCGAAAGCGAGTCTCAGCCCGAGGCTGAGGCCGAACCCCCACCCGAGCTGGCCCCGCCGTCCGAGCTTCAGGAACCGTTGCAGGTCAACGAGACTCCGGAGCCGCAGCCGGTCGCGGACGTGGTGCTTGAGAGCAGCCCGAGCGCGATCGAGCACGAACAGGCTCCGCCGCAGGAGGAATTCCTGCACGGCTGGGATGAAGGCGATCCGCCGCTCGCGGTCGACCTGACTCGCGAGGGCAGGCTCGGCGAGGCCTACTGGGTGACGGCGATGTCGGGGGAGTTCGACCGACGGGTGGCCGCGCTGCGCTTCGCCGCGGCAGCCTACGCGGTCACGAGCAACGCCGAGGCCACCGCGGTGCTTGCCGCGCTGGACCTCGACGCGCAGGAGCTGAGCGCCGACACCGAGGCCGCGGTCGTGGTGACCACCGCCGTGCTCCGGGCCGGCCTGGTCGCGGGGTGGGGTCATCCGCTGCTCGCCCAGCTCGGCCCCGAGCTGACGTTGCCCGAGACCTGGCAGACGTTGGTGGACACCTGCATCAGAGCGGTGCGGCGCGAGTTCCGCGTCGATTTCGAGGTGGGACTGGTGCCGCCGGAGGAGGACGTGCACGAGGCACGTGCCGAGCTCGGCAGGCAGGCTGCAGTGCTCCTGGAGGAACTGCCCAAGCGCAAGAACAACTACCAGCGCGCTACGAGAGTGCTGCAGCGGCTCATGGTGAAGGGCCAGCCGTTGTCGAACGCGCTCGAGGCGGTGCAGGCGTGGTCGGAGAACGCCTCGAACGGCCAGGCGTTGTCCGAGGTGGCTGTCGAGTTCGCGGCGCCTGGAGCGATCGACGGCAT
Organism: Lentzea sp. NPDC051838; assembly: GCF_040681245.1. NCBI lineage: Bacteria > Bacillati > Actinomycetota > Actinomycetes > Pseudonocardiales > Pseudonocardiaceae > Lentzea > Lentzea sp. NPDC051838. The sequence continues at coordinate 84,422 of NZ_JBFAYI010000027.1, read as the reverse complement.
GATCAAAGCCGCCGACGAGGCGATGCGAACACCCAAGCAGTCGCGCGTGGCCATAGTGGCCACCGCGTTGCGCACGTTGCGCCGCTCCGTTGAGGAGGTCGGCGCGATCGTGCAGGAGGCGGACGCGGTGCACCGCAGGCTGACCGCCGCCGAGTCCGACGACGCCGCGCTCGGTCAGAAGCTGCTCCGCGCGGCGACCGACGCGGACTCCGCCGAGGTTCCTCCCGGAATGGTCGGCGCCGCGGTTTCGTTGCTGCACAGGTGGTTGGAGACGACGACCAGTCCTGTGTGGACCGGCTTCGGGCCGGGAGACTCGCCCTTGTCTAGCGAGGCACCGGGTATCGCCGAGCCTAGCGTCGACGTGCTGCTGCCGTTGCCGGACCTGCCTCGCGACGCGCAGGGCCGGCCGGACCAGGACGATCCGCGAACGTCGGCGGTTCTGGCGCGGTTGAGTGAACCGTTGGACCTGGACGCGGCGCTGGGGTCCTACTGCGAGACCGGGAATCTCCGCAGTGCGCTGAAGATGATCGAGCTGGCCGACTCCGGCTTCTGGCCGGAGACCCAGCTGGCCGCGTCGGCCGCGGAGAAGGTCGCCTCGGCGCGGGAGACGCTCGTCCGGAAGCACCGCGCGAACCTGATGAAGGCGCGTGAGTTGTTCGCCCGAGTGCGTACGCAGAACCTCCTGGACCAGGCCGAGGAGTCGACCGTCAGCGGTCGTCTGATGACGCTAGACAAGGTGCCTGACGGACGGTTCGACGAGGCCGCGCGCCAGGTGAGCGATCTCGTCGGCGGCCTCGAAGCCAAGCAGCGTTCCTGGGGCGAGGAGCTCCAGTCCGAGCTCGCCGCGCTGACGCTCTCCGACCAGGACCGTCAGCGGGTGGCCGGGCTGCTGGAGGACGACGACACGGTGACCGCGGCGGAGTTCCTGGCGTTCGTCCGGGAGGGCAAGCCGCTGCCCGAGTACGCCGAGCTCACAGGTCAGGATCTCAAGGCGTTCACCGGCGTGCTGGCCGAAGGTGTCGCCCGCAACCTGATGGTGCCGCAGACCGGTGCCACCCACTGGGCCAAGCTGGTCGTGAAGGACGGTGAGCTGGCCGAGCTCGGCGCCGTGGGAGTGATGGCGTGGGACTCGCTCACCGACAACCGCCAGCACGGCGGTGACCAGCTTCCGGTGGTGGTGAAGGACATCCTGCGCACGCTGGGACTGAACTCGTCGACCCGGCCACGGGAGTACAACCAGCGGCAACGCCTCGGCTTCCGCAAGTTCCGCGTGCAGGCAGTGCCGAGCGACGGTTCGTACGTGTCGGTGCTCGGGTCCGCGGCTTCCGAGTACAACGTGATCGTGGTGACGGACGAACGCCGGGGACGGACGGTGCTCGACGTCCTCGGTCCGGAGGAGTCCGGTCGGGCCAACGTCGTCCTGTACCTGCACCCGATGGACCTGGGCGCGCGACGTCAGCTCGCGGCACACGCCGTTGGCACTTCGGCACAGGCGCTGGTGGTCGATCCCGCTGTGTTCAGCTGGGTCGCTGCGAAGGCACCGGGATCGTGGCGGGCCACCCAGCGCGTCACGTTGCCCTGGACGGCGCTCAATCCGTACACCCCGTTCGTCGCGGGTCTCGTTCCGCCCGAGGTGTTCGTAGGACGTGCCAAAGAGATGGCGCAGGTGATCGACCCGCACGGCGGGTTGTTCATCTACGGTGGCCGCCAGCTCGGAAAGTCGGCGTTGCTGCGCCGGGTGGAGGCCATGTTCAACTTGGTCGACGACCAGCACGCCGTCTACCTGGATCTCAAAGGACGCGGAATCGGCGAGGCCGAACCCGCCGGCCGCATCTGGCGCGAGCTCGTCGTCGAGCTCAAGGAACGTGGTGTGCTGCAATCGAAGGTGGCCGCCGACGTCTCCGCCGAGGACGTGGTCACGCAGATACGCACCTGGCTCAACAACAAGCCTGGCAAGCGTTTGCTCCTGCTGGCGGACGAGGCCGACGCGTTCCTCACCGCGGACTCACGCGGTGTGCCGACGGCAGGTGGCGTCTCGACATTCCCGAACGTGTTGCGGCTTAAGGAGCTCATGGAGTCCACCGAGCGGCGGTTCAAGGTCGTGTTCGCTGGCCTGCACCAGGTGCAGAGGTTCGGTCACCTGTCGAACGTGCCGCTCGCCCACGGTGGTCCCGACATCCTCGTCGGCCCATTGGACGCAGCTGACGCACGCAAGCTCGTCGCCGAGCCACTGGCGGCCCTCGGGTACACGTTCGAACAGCCCGAGCTGGTCTGGCGCCTGCTCGCGGCGACGAACTACCAGGCGAGCCTGATCCAGATCTTCTGCGAGGAACTGGTACGCACGCTGCACAGCCGGGTCTCGCAGATCCAGGACCTGCCGGTGCGGATCAGGGAGAGCGATGTCGAGGCGGTCGCAGCGAGCGACCGGGTGCGGGCCCGCATCGCCGAACGGCTGCGCATCACGATCAACCTTGAGGACCGCTACCGGGTCCTGATGCTGATCATCGCTCTGGACAGCCTCGAGGACTCTTTCGGCGCCGACTACAGCGCCGGCGAACTCCTGGAGAAGGCCAGGGTCTACTGGCCCGAGGGCTTCGAGGACATGACGGTCACCCAGACCAGGATCCACCTCACCGAGATGGTGGGGCTCGGGTTGCTCATCCGGCTGTCGGGACAGGACAGGTTCGCGGTGCGCAGCCCGAACGTGGTCAACATGCTCGGAACGAAGTCGGACCTGGAACGCGAGTTGGGGGAGACCGACTTCGACCTGCCCTACGAGTACAACCCACGCGACGCTCGCCGGCTGCTCCAGATCGACGGCAACGACGTGGACCGCAGGAGCCCGCTCACCGACGGGCAGCTGTCCGCTCTGACCGGTCCGACCGCGGGGTTGTGCGTCGTCGTCGGATCGGCGGCCCTCGGCATCGACCGAGTGGCTCAGGCTGTCAGCGACTACGCCAAGGTGCGCAGCCTGAACGTGGACATCTGCAAGATGGGCACCGACGTGACCAGGGCGCTTCAGGCCGCTTCACGTCGCAGGCGGCCGACGGTCGTCGTCGCGGACCTGCGGGCCAAGTCACCTGCGGAGATTCGTCGTGCGGAGCAGCTACTGACCGAGTCGTCCGTGGCGGCGGTGCTGGTGCTGGAGCGCGACGAGGCGGAGAAGCTCGGCGCCGAACCCGTGCGGCTGGCCCGCTGGACGGTCGGCAGTCTGCGCAGCTGGCCGGAGTGCCCGTTCGACGTGGTCGAAGCGCGGACCAAGTTGATCGAGGCCACTGGCGGCTGGCCGGAGCTGGTGGAGGACCTGATCAGCGCGGTGGTCCGTCGCGGACGGACCCAGGCGCAGGCGCTCGACATCGCGAGGCGCGGCACTGACGATCGGGAGTGGGCCGCGAAGTTCCTCGACCAGGCGGACGTCGGCGCGGCTCTGCGAGACCGGATCGGTGTCTGGGTCGATTACTTCGACCCAGGCGACCTGGCCTCGCCGGTGGACGTCGCGGAGGCGTTGGAGATCGGTCTCGCTCACGCGACCGCGCTGCTGGAGGAGCTGGCGGAACTGGGAGTGCTCGACGAGGGAGCCAACGGCGTCTCCCTCGACCGAGTGGTCCACCGCTGTCTGACCACGCTGCGCAGCACGCCGTGACCAGACAACCGTGGGAACTGCCTTCGCTCCCCGGTCCGCGCGGCCATCTCGACGTTCTGTCGCGCGACCTGGACGACGGGTTCAGCTGCGTGTGGGTGCTTCCGGACGAACTGGTGGAGCGGGGAACGGCCGACGATCTCGTCGACATCGCTGGTGCGCGGCCCGACAGCGTCCGCGTCGAGGCGCCGCAAAGGAACAGGATCGTCGTGCCTGCGGTACACCGTTGGCAGGCCCCTGAACCCACGACGCTCCCGGCGTGGGCTCGGAACACCCTGGGGCTGTTGGAGTTCGACGAGCCCCAGGATCCTCCGACGATCGTCACGGACCGTCCAGAAGAGACGGTCGTGGACAAGCTGTGCGCGTTGTTCGGCATCCCGCTGGACGGCGATCCACTGGTGCGCCTCGTGCTGGACGAGCAGCTATCCGGCAAGGTCGTCGTGCTGTGCGGCTGGGACGGCTGGGACGCTGCGGATCTCGGCGCGTGCGTCAGCCGGTTCACCGCTCTGCTCAAGGAACACGGGCTCGCACCCACCTCCAGACCGAGTCTGCTGATCGCGGTCAGGGAGGACGACCTTCCAGCCTCCGTGCTGGAGAGAGCCGACCCGTTGACCACGAAGGTGCACTGGTGGTGGGACGTGTATGGCCGCCTGGACACTGCCACCGTCGTGGCGGCCGTGCGCCGGCAGTCCCTGTGGAACACGACGAAGGGCAAGACGGCCGTCCTCCGGCAGTTGGTCGCGACCGAGGTGATGACCGAGGTCGCTGGACCGGACCTGTTGCTCGCCGACCACCTCGCCCGGTCCTGGAACGGCCAGGTCTCCGCGCTGGCCGAGCAGATCGGCGCACTGCCGTACGACGCCGCCGACGACGTCCTCCCGGCCGAGATCGACGGCCGCACCGGAAGCACTCGTCCCCCGCAGGCATTGAGAAGTGCTTGGCGCAGAGGCGTGGTGGACAGGTGGGACAGGCGCATCCGGATCAGCCCCGCTGCCAAGCTGTCGTCCGCTGAGCACGGCGACCTCGACACGTTGGTCTGGCGAGGGCAGAGCCGTGCGCTCACACCTCTGGTGGACGGGTGCCGCGCGCGTCTGGAGAAGGTGTTGCGGGACAACGCGTCGAAGTCGGTCATCGAAGTGCTGGAGCGGGAACAGGACACGCATGACCGGCGACGCACCCGGTCGAGGCAGGGGACGCTGGAACTGGGCGCGATGGCCTGGGCGGTCAGCAGCAGACGGGTACAGCTGTCCCGCCCGGATGCCGACCTCCTGTTCTGCGCGCGGGACGTCCGCAACTCGCTGGCGCACCTCCGTCCACTGCCCGACGAGGAACTCGACCGGCTGGCCGCCGTGATGCCGGAAACCCTTTGGTGAGGTGGGAGCATGTCCTTCGCGCGAAGTGCCGAACCGCTCTTCGGCGACTCGGACACCTACCCCTTGATCGAGCACATCGCGAACCAGCGGTCACTCGTGATCTACGCCAGCGCTGGCGTCACGATCGACCGGACCGGGATGTCGTGGCTCGACATGGTGGAGAAACTGCTCAGAGAGCACAAGGACAACGCCGACGGTCCGGATTTCGGGCCGCCCCGTGCCACGCAGTGCGGCTTCCTTCGAAACGAGACGCGGCCGCTGGGCGAAGCCTGGACTCACGTCGTGCCCGCCACCGCGCCGCAGGCGGCCTCGCCCGCTGCTGGCGCATCAGGTCCTGTACTCGCCGGGGTTCTTGCTCGCACGCGGGTCCAAGACCCGCTGGGCGGGCTACTGACCGTGCGGCGCCGCTGATGGGAAGGTGATGTCATCCGGGCGGTCCGTGTTACCGGGCCGCCGCTCGCACTTAAGAGTAGGAGCGGGGGAATTACCTGACCAGGAAGTCGCTCTCTCGTGTTACGTACGTCGTGGCCCAAACGATGATGTCTTGGGGGAGGGCTGAATGGAGCGCATCGACGGAAGCTGTCCTGACGAGTCGGCCGGGCGCACGCGGTTGTTCGTGTACCTGACCACAGATCTGGCCGCCGAGTATCGCGCGATCATGGATCTGTTCACGGGTCCGCTGCTGGCGGACCTGTCGGCAGCGGAGGTGGCGCAGCAGCTCGGCGAGCGAGGTCGTTCGCTGTCTGTGGACGAGGCGACTGATCGCTGTGAGCAGCTCCATCGCTGGGGCAATCTCGTACGCGGTGTTCGTGATGCTCGTGTGCCAACCGTGCGGGACTTTCTTCGATCACGCAACCGATATCAGGCGTCTAAGCTGGGCGGCCGCGTGCATCGTGACGCGGAAGCGGTTCTCGCGGCTGGCGAGGGTGCTCAGGAGGTGGCGCGGGAGTTGCTCGGTGCCACCGTGGAAGCACTCGACCGCATTGCCGAGCGCCTCCGCGGCCCTTCTCCTGATCCTGAAGCGCTCGCGGGCGATATCACGACAGTGTTCAACAACCAGAGGGTGTTCAACGAGAGCGTCCGGGACTTTTACGCCTACCTCAACGCGGTGCTCTCCCGATATGACCTCGTCGGCGAGGAATATCGGCGCTTCAAGGAGTTGCTGCTGGAGTACATCGATCTGATCACGGCGGACGTCTCGCGGCACGCTCCCGCTGTCGCGGCGCGGTGTGAACGCCTGCTACCGCATCTGGATCGGATCCTGGGGATGCTGAGCAGCCTGCCCGCGTTGATCATGCCGGACGGCACGCCTGCTGACCGTCTTCCCGGACGCGACAGGGCTGACTGGGAACAGCTGCACGCCTGGTACAGCGGTGAAGACGGGCGTTCGGGACCGGACACGCTGAGAGCCGCGGCGGACCAGGCTCTGCGACAGTTGCTGACCAACGCGAAGCGGATGCTCGCGGCCGCAGGAACCGGTGTGAGCAGGCGGACCGACCTCCTCAAGCTGGCAGGTTGGTTCGACAAGGCCGGCCACGGCGAGGCGCACCGGCTGTTCGCGGCGACGTTCGGAACATATCCAGCGCGACATCTGTTCGGTGGACCGGAGGAGCTCGGTGTTCGCGACGGTGTGAACACCTCGTGGTGGGACGCGGCTTCTGTCGACGTGCCGGTGAGCCTGCGTGATCGCGGTGATCGCACGGCGCGGGGGCGGACATCGCCGGTTCCCGATCCCGGTCTGGACCAGGAACGACTGTTGCAGGACGCTGAGCAAGAGGCACGCGCTCGTCGAGTCGCAGCTGACGAACTCGTCGCGGCCGGAACGCTCGACGGTGCTCATGTCAGCCCGGCGGCCAGGGATCTGCTTCTCGCGTTGCTAGGTGCGTTGCTGGCCAAGAACCAGGAACTTCTCGCCCCTGTGGTGGAGTCGGACAGCGACCTCGACTTGGAGATCCGTGCGGACAGTTCTTTCGGCGGCAGCACCCGCATTCATGCCAGCGACGGTTCGGTGATCGTGCACGGTCTCCGGCTCACCGCGAGAAGGCACACGATCGCCGAATCGGGGAGGACGGCGTGAGCCGAGCGTCAACGGGCACTGACGAGCACGACGCGAGCGACCGCCGAACCGCGGCGAGAGCGTTGCTGATGAAGCCGATCATCACGGCCGCAAGGCATCCCGAACAGCTGGCGCTGATCCGCAGGCATGCTCCGCAGCTCAAGAGGACGTTTGCCACCACCCTCGGCTACCAGCTCGTCGTCGAGTCGACTTTCGCTCGCCTTCTCAAGACACCGCTGAGTCAGGACACCGTCGTCCGACCGGCACTCGCGCACAACGGGAAACCGTTCACACCGCGCACCTACACGTGTCTGGCTTTGGTCTGCGCGAGTCTTCTCGCCTCGAACACTGCGGACCAGGTGCTGATGAGTTCATTGGTGGAGCAGGTCCGTGCGGATGCCGTCACCGCCGGGATCACAGTCGACGATACTTTCGCGGAAAGCCGAGAGCTCGTGCGAGCGATCGGAATCCTCGTCGAGTGGGGTGTGCTCACCGAGACAGACGGCTCCATCTCTGGTTGGGAGACGAGACAGGATGAGGCGCTCCTCGACGTCCACCGCCCGTTGCTGCCCCACTTGCTGTCGCGATCGTTAATGGACGTGCCGGCTCCCGATCCTCTGCTCGACGGCTCGCACGTGGACCCCTCCGAACAAGAGCAACCGCGCCGCAGCCTTCGCCGCAAGCTGGTGGAGAACCCGCTCGTGCGCCGTGAGGATCTGACCGAGGCTGAGCGCGACGTGCTGTCGCGCGAGCGGCGTGAACTGACCAGGATCCTCGACGAGTCGTTCGGGTTGACGTTGGAGGCCCGTGCGGAAGGCCTGCTCGCTTATGACACAGAAGAAAAGGTCAGCGATGTCGCCTTCCCAGGCGTGGGAACGGTGGCACACGCGGCCCTGTTGCTGACGAACGCACTTGCCGACGACATGAAGGCGACCGCGACCTGCACGGCGACGGTCGGTGATCACACCGTACCTGGTGTCTGGGTGCCGTGGGCCGTCTTGGAGTCGAACATCGAGCTGCTCATCGAGCAGTACGGCAGCACTTTCGGCAAGCAGTACGCCACCGATCCCGCGCTGCTCAAGACGGAGACAGTCCGGTTGCTGGAGTCACTGAGCCTTGTCGTCGTCGCGGACGGCGGGTTGGTGCTGCATCCCGCATCAGCTCGATTTCGGCCCGAACCCCACCGGGCTCCCGCTCGAACTCGCGCGATGCGCAGACTCGAAGACACGCACACGGGTGTCTTGTTCCCTGAGGTTCCGGATGAGCACCAGGAGTTCCTGTGACGGATAGCGACACCCTGGCCCCTGCTTCGCCGAAGCATCATCCACACCGGTGGCGACTGTCACGAGCAGGCATCGTGAACGTTTGGTATTACTACGACACCGTCTTCGAGTTCGCCGGTGGGCGGATGATCCTGCGTGGTACCAACGGTTCGGGCAAGAGTCGCGCCCTGGAGATGCTGCTGCCCTTCGTACTGGATGCCGATCGGCGCAAGATGGACGCGACCGGCTCTGGCAAGGTCCGCCTTGAGGATCTGATGCGCCACGGCGCCCAAGGACAAACGAACAGGCTTGGCTATCTGTGGCTGGAGCTGAGCCGCGAGACCAACGATTCCGTTCCTGAACATCTGACCGCCGGTGTGCTCGTGCGGTTCTCGGCGAGCACGGGGGAGGCCAAGCCCTGGTACTTCACCACACCTCTGCGCGTCGGCGACGGTCTGCGGCTGATGGACGATCGGCGGCAGCCGCTGTCACGGGAGCTGCTGGGGCAAGCGATCGGTGCCGATCGGATCACCGACAAACCCGACTCCCACCGGGAGAGGATCGCCTCTGAGGTGTTCGGACTGACCGGAAGTACCGGCAGGGAACGCTACTCGGGCCTGCTGCAGTTGCTGCACACGCTGCGGGCCCCTGACGTCGGCAACCGCATCGACGAGGGAAATCTGCCCAAGATCCTCTCCGATGCGCTCCCTCCGCTGTCGGAGAACACTCTTCGCGAAGCAGGCGAACGCCTCGACTCCCTGTCCGACTCACGGGAGGAGCAACGCAGGCTCCTCGAAGCCGTCGAGCAGATCGACACCTTTCTCACTGTCTACAGCCGGTACACCGCGAGAGCATTGTCCGACACGGCAGAGGAAGTCGGCACGGCAGCGGCGCATGCGGTCGAACTTGCGACACTTGAGCGCAAGGCTGGTCAGACGCACGCCGATCTTGTGCGGGGACACCTGCAGGTCCGCCAGAAGCACGGTGAGGCGATTAAGCGTGAAGCAGAATTGCGGTCGACCATCGATGGGATCAAAGAGCTTCCTGCCTACCAGGCCGGTTTGGACATTGAGAACCTGGCGGGGATGGTTGACTCGCTGGCACGTGCCGCACACAGCGATCTCAAGAACGCGGCAACCAGGCGAGAAGCGGAGGCTGACGGCACACGGCGGGCCGACGAACAGGCCAGCGACCTCCGTCGCGAAGCCGAGTTCGCCGCGGCTTCCTTGTCTGAGACCAGACGTGTCCTAGGCCAGGCGGGGATGCCGGTCGGCGTTCTTCCGCAGACTGTCGACGTCGGGCTTGTTCCTCCACCGGAGGTGCGCGAAGACGTCCGTTGTTCACTGCTTGACGGCACAGAGGACCTCCTCCGGCCAGTTCCTGCCCAGCTGCACATCATTCCGGAACCGCTCGATGAGACGGCACGAGCAGTTCGTGACATAGGTCAGGCCGCGGTCAGGCGCGCCCGCGAAGCGGGCAACCGCAGCAAGGACGCGGCGCGACTCGATGCCCGCGGCGAGAAGGTCGCAATAGCCGAGGAGAACGCCGAGGAACTCAGCGGCCGCGCAGAGGCTGAGGCTGAACGTGCGATCGAGGAAGCAGACAAGCGCGACGGCGAGGCACGGGCACTTGCGGCCTCGTGGCGGCGGTGGACCGTGGACGAGCGCACCCTCGCCGTGATCGGTGAGCTTCACTGGCGGCACACCGCGGCCGGTGAGCTGCTGGTTGACGCGGACGCCCTCGTCGGGGATCAGAGCACCGATGACGATCTCGATCAGCTGGCCGGGGTAGCGGACCTCGCCGCTGATCCGGCACGCACCAGGATCGCTGACCGGAAAGCCGAGCTGCGACAGGAACAACGATGGGACAATGAGGCTCGCGCAGCTCTCATTGCCGAGCAGGAAGGGTTGCTGGCTCAACGTGATCCGGAACCACCGACGGCTCCGTGGACTCGCGGTGGCCCGCCCGGATCAGCTCCACTGTGGAGCTTGGTGGAGTTCTCGGACGATCTGGCATCGGCGGACCGCGCCGGAGTGGAAGCCGCGTTGCTCGCGGCAGGACTTCTGTCCGCTGCTGTGACTGCGGACGGCGCAGTCCGAGCCGAAGATGGTCAAGTTCTGCTGACGACGCGGGCTTCTGTTGAGGTCAGGCCGTTGACCGAGGTGTTGCGCTGGGACCCCGCGAGCGCTTTGCCGGAACACGTTGTCAAGGAGGTGTTGTCGAGAGTCGGGTTCGGATCTGGTCACCACACCTGGGTCGCTGCGGACGGCCGCTGGCAGGCAGGCCTGATGCAGGGCAAGCACCACGTGGACACCGCACGCTTCATCGGCGCGAGCGCCCGTGCGGCTGCCCGAGTCGAGCGGCTGGGCCAGATCGAGGACGAACTGGCAGACCTCACCCGACGCAAGGACCAACGTGCGCTCAAGCGAGACGAGTTGACCCTGTATGCGGAAGAACTGGAAGGCCTTGTGCGTTCAGCGCCAACAACGGTCGATCTTGCTCGTGCTCGACTGGCTGCCCGGTTCGCTGCGGAAGCGGCGGCGCGATCGCAGAAGATCGCTGTCGCGGCACTGGAAGAAGCCCGACGTGAGCGCGAGCGACTGGTGGCCGATCGGCGAGTGCATCAGGAACATTGTGTCCGGCTGGGACTTCCTGCCGGTGAGTCCGGCCTGAACGAGATAACCGAGGCCGCAAAGCAGGCCGATGTCGCCTGCACGAGACTCGCTGAGCGACTCGACGTGATGCACCGCGGTCGCCGCAAACACACCGCCATGCTCAACGACCTCAGTGAAATAAGGGCTGCTCGCCAGGCCACCGAACTCATGGCGGAGGAGTCGTGGCGTCATTGGCACAGTGAGAACAACAAGTTCTCAACTGTGCGGCAAGCGCTTGGTGACGAAGCCGAGGAAGTTCGCGAGCAGTTGCGTGCGGCAGAACGAGAGCACCGCACGGTCCGCGAGTCGATCGCAGCTCTATCCAGCGATGAGCGCAGGCTGGACAAGGAGGCTGGGAACGCGGAATCCCGGTTTGAGTCGGCACATCTCGAAACCGTGAAGGCCATCGAGACGACGCGGACCGCACTCACGCTTCTCGTTGAACAGGTGTCCCTGCCTGGGGTCGCTGAGGCGGCGACCAGTGGATCACAGGTAGATCTGATCGCACTCTGCACCATGTCCGGAACATTCACGGCCTCTGCGGCAAACGACGTCGCAGACGTGGTGCAGCAGGCCATCGGTCGGACAACGCAGCCTGTCGAGGAGAACGGGTTGATGCGCTCTCTGCGCGCTGTAGGCAACGACCTGGCCAACACGTTCGACCTCACACCCACGAAGCAAAGCGGAATTTGGTTGGTGGATCTGACCGACTCCACAGGCCGCGACCCGGTGGCTGTCGCAGCGGCACGGCTCAGGGAACAGGCGGAGCGCGCCGCTGACGCGCTCACCGAACGGGAACACACCGTGTTCACCGAATTCATCATCAGTGGTGTCGGTGAGGAACTGCGTCGCCGGCTGGGACAGGCAGATGGGCTCGTGCGCGCCATGAACTCGAGCCTCAGCGACATCCGTACCAGTCACGGCATCGGCGTTCGGTTGCGCTGGGAACTGGTCGAACCGTCCGGCAGCCCGATCGGCCGCATTCGCGACCTCGTCAAGGAGAGCGGAGCGGTCCGTTCTGCAGAGCACACCGAGGAACTCATCCGGCTGCTCAAGGACCGGGTGGACGAGAGCTACAAGAACGACGCCGACGCCGGCTACAGCGAGCATCTGCGCACAGCACTGGACTATCGTCAGTGGCACCGCGTTGAGGTGTCCATTCTCGGGCCTGCGCCCGGCCAGGTGCGTAAGATCAGCAGGCGAGCCAAGCTCTCGCAGGGCGAGACCCGCTTCGTTTCCTACGTGTCGCTCTTCGCCGCCGCCGACGCTTACCTATCCGGGTTGCCTGACACCGACCAGGCGTTGCGGCTCATCCTTCTGGACGACGCCTTCGCCAAAGTCGACGACCCCACCATCGGGGAGCTGATGGGACTGCTCGTGCGCATGGACGTCGACTTCTGCATGACTGGGCACGCGTTGTGGGGCTCGTATCCGCAGGTCCCCAGCGTCGACATCTACGAAGTTCGGCGGGCGCCAGGAACAGCGGCTGCTGCCACCCACGTGCATTGGGATGGCCGCACGAAGCACTACCTTCGGTCGGCCGGGTAGGTCTGCGGTGGAGAGGATTCCCGAGGCTGCCCGCGCCTACCTGGACACGCCCGGCCTGGGCGCTCTGTGGCACAAGATCCGGCAACGCCTGGAACGCAACGGCCTTGCTGTCAACGGATCTGTTGTCGTCGAGTTGGACTACCAGGCGGCTGAGGACTTGTCGGGCTTGCTCGGTCGCTCCGTTCAACCTGGGCGCGTCAGCGTGCGCCTCGTTGAACTGGATGCTGTTCTCCGCGCATCAGCGGTCGCTCACGGTCTCGTCACCGTCATCGCGGAACTGACTGGTGGCCAGCTCACCGATCGCAAAGCAGAAGGACGAGCACGCCAGGCGGCAAAGCTGGATCTGTGGGCTCGCTGGGAGGAAGCCCTCGCGGAGTCAGGTCTGGACGCGAGCCCTTGGGTGCACGAGTGGCAGAACGGTGTTCGGCGCGCCGGTCTCCTCAGCAGGGCCGGCGGCGAGGCCGAGACCGTGATCCAGCAAACCGCGGCAGTCTTGCGAACGATGGCGGCCGCCATGCCACTTACCTCCCAGCAATCTGCCGCCATGCCAGAGGCTTTGCCGATCGCACCGACGTTCGAGTTGGCAGAGCTGGCCAGCCTGGCATGTGCGGACGCGCACGCCCTGGACGACGGCAGGATCACCGCAGCGCTTGTGCTGAGAGCGATCGCCGCCGCGACGGGCGAAGCTGTTCCTTCCACCGCCGCAGGACGAAGAGAGCTGTGGGCGATGGTCGGCGTTGTGCCCGACACCGTCTCGGGCACAGTCCTGACGTGGGCCGTACGTCCCCCTGGAGATCATCCGTGGGCGGTGATGATGAGGACGCGCGCCGACCTCGGCTTGGTCACCCACGTCACGCTGCAAGAATGGCATGCCTCCGCTGACCGCTCGTGGGCTTCGCCCGGCGACGTGGTCTTCGTCTGCGAGAATCCCCAGGTACTGCAAGCGGCAGCACGTGCACGAGCCACACGTCCGCTGCTGTGCACATCTGGAAATCCGGCAGCGGTGGCGCTTCTCGCGGTCGACCGGCTGATCGCCGCAGGAGTCGAGGTGCGGTACCACGGTGACTTCGACACCAGCGGCGTGCGCATCGCCGCACGGTTGTTCGACCGAGGAGCGCATCCGTGGCGTTTCGGGGCTGACGATTACACGCTGTCGCTTCAGGGATCTGGACTTTCGCTCACCGGTGCTGTACCCGAAACGCCGTGGAGTCCTGGTTTGGAGGCAGCGATGCGTTCACATCAGGTTGCCGTTCACGAAGAAGCCCTACTTGGTGTGCTGCTCGCCGATCTAAGCCGTTGAGCTGGAAGACATGCTTGCGCGTGCTTGCCCAGGTTGAGACACCACACCCGCCGTGCAGAATCGTCTCATGTGGACGTTATTGGGGACGTGATCGTCCTGGTGCCCGTCGAGCGGATCACCCGTCCCTCGGAGTCAGCAGTCCCACGGCCCCGGCGAACGCGCGGAGCTGTTCTTCGGCGATGTGAGCAGCTTCGGGGCCGCGCAACGTTCCGTCAGATCGCGGGTGGAGCCCAAGCACCGTGAACTGGGCCGGTGACGTCAGCTGGGGGAGTTCACTGAACCGTCCTCGCAGGAGATCGTCTGCCGCTGTGAGCAGGTCGGAGTCCCATTTTTCGGCACCTGCGTCGAAGTCGATCCTGTCATCGACCAGAACGCCGTCCTCGGCCAGCAGGTCCAGATTCAGTTCCAGCTCGCTCCTGCCGTCGATCAGTCTCATCTGCCGGGTCACCGGGTCGTACGAAGCGCGGACGCAATGCTCGCCCCGTCGCAGCAACGACTCCTCGATGCCCCCTTCCCACTCCGAAGTCCCCAGTTCGGTCCAGCCTCCTGCCGACAACGTGATCGTCAGGTGCTCCAAGACACCGTCCGAGTAGTCAGCGCCAAATCCGTCGCCGTAGAGCTGCTGGAAGGACTCCGTCCCATGCGCATCAGCGATCTCCGCCGCGTGTCCCGCGGTCACGACGTGCGTGAGCAAGGCGGAAGCCTCGAAGAAGTCAGCATCAGGACAGCCGTTCCGGCGGCACCACTCGTCGCCGGGGCAAGACAAGGAGATCCGATGCACGGACTCGACGGCGTCGGTGTCCGGGGATCGGGTCGCCACGAGCAGATAGCTGTGCAGGGGGACCGGCACGCCGAGCAGTCCGTCGCTGTCGTTCAGCGCACCGCCGTAGACGTAGACGAGCAGGCCGCTGTGGTCTTCGTCCGCCCAGCCGGCGATAGCAGCGCGTGTGATCGATGTCGTGGCCGCAGTCTCACCGGGAGCCCAGCATTTGAGCGACCATTGTGGGCTGTACCTCCAGTCGCCCGCGTTCACCACCGCGTTGGCGACGACTTCCGGATCGCCGTCGACGACGGGCAAGCCGCCCAGGCACTCGACGGTGGCGAGCATTTCGCTGGCCACCCCGCAGTCCTCGGTCGCGGGCACAGGTCGTGGCGGCTCGGTTGACCACCACCGGACGTGCTCCGGCACCAAGGCTTCATTGGCGGACGCATCGAGTGTGATCGGACCGGTGGACACGCCCTCCCCCGTCAGGCCAAGAAGGGCGAACAGCGCGCACTCCCATTCGCCGACACCGCCTGGTGTCATCGGCAGCTCAGGGCGTTCTTCCCAGGACTCGGGAAGGACCACCGTCACTTCACCGAGTTCGGGCAGCGCCGCCACCACCAGGCGGCGGACAGCTACCCGAACGGCGGCATCCGCGGCAGGTTCAACAGGAAGAGGCTTGAGGTCAGGGCCGATGCGTGGAATCCAAGCAGGTCGCCGTTCTTGCCTGCGGCGGATTCGCGTGACCTGGTCGAGCAATTCATCCTTGGTGGGATACGAACGCAGGAAGCCGTCGGCAGCCGGTCGAACGAGCCGTTCGAGTTCGGGCTTGCGGAGCTGTTCGGCGTCCTCTGGCAGGTCGATGAACACCTCGGGAACGGCCTGCTGGGCTATACGTGCCTGTACCGCTGCGGTGAACTTCGCCCGGAAGTCTCCCCGCGTGGTTACGAAGGCCTTCTCCGCTGCGTCCATGTCGACGCTTTCCCCGACGAGGGTGTTCATCATCATTATCAACAGGTCGTTTTGACCGAAGGCGCCGAAC
The DNA here is from genome assembly GCF_040681245.1 of Lentzea sp. NPDC051838. Taxonomy (NCBI): domain Bacteria; kingdom Bacillati; phylum Actinomycetota; class Actinomycetes; order Pseudonocardiales; family Pseudonocardiaceae; genus Lentzea; species Lentzea sp. NPDC051838. Next base: position 68,784 of record NZ_JBFAYI010000027.1, on the reverse strand, counting down.
ATGTGTGTGAGGGTATCGGCTAGTGAGACGACCTGGCAGTGTTTGTGTGGATGCAAACGATGCGTTCTGTCGCACCGGAGCACAACCGCGGCTGAGGATCAAGAAGAAGCCCCTTGAACTCACGACCGTCCCCGTGGTTGTGCCGATCGTGGTGACCCTGGAACGCCTGGACCCACTGGCGGCCAATCTTCTTGGCGCACAAGGCGAAGGCCCGGACACCGAACGCCCCGTGTCCTGGATGGTGGGATTGGCCGACCTGCTCATGGTGGCTGACGTCCTGCCGAGTCCTGAGGAGTTCTTCGCTTATGCTGAGATGCGTGCGCGGCTGGCCACGTCGCCTGGCATCTCCGCGTGCACCGAAGCGGATGTCCTCGGCTTTTGGTGCGCGAAGCGAATCGATCTCAGCGAGTCTTCCTCACCAGCAAAGGTGTTTCCCAGTTTTCCGACGATCGGTCATGAGTCGCACGACCTCAACCGGTACTACACTGCGGTGACCGTCGCGGCCGGAGCTGTACGTGCCTTTCCAGAAGAACCACCTCTGCCACTGCCCTCATGACCGGCCAGCGGGCTGCCTGCCGCCGTGCTCCAGGCGATCTCGACTAAGAACGATCCTAAGTGGGCATCCGTGCGAGGAGCCTTGAAGTGCGTGTCGACGCCCGGAGACTCGCGCAAGGCGCGTCGGCGGGCCCGTCAGACCGGAGACGGGATCGTCATGCCTACTGGTCTCGTGGTTGGCGTCGCGCTTCACGAAGCCCAGCAACCGGTCGTGAGCCTCCGCCTTGCCCCAGAACCGGCAAAGGCACTCGGCTGACGGAGTGCGATTGAGCCCAGCGCAGCCGGAGCGCGCCTTGCTCTCAGCGGCGGGTCGTCGTCTTCTGGTGAGTCTGCTGGGCGTTGTCGTCGGCGGAAGTGCGCCGAATCGGACCGGGAGGCTGAGTCCGGATGGCGGCCGCGACGTGGGCGCGAAGGTAGGCGGTCAGCATGGCGTGGTAGTCAATGGCGGCGTCGTGCTGACCGTAGCGCGGATCGACAAGCTGCCGAACTTCTCCGCCGGGCAGCAGCCTGATCACCGAGCTGAAGAACGCGACGTTGTCCAGCTTCTCGTCGTTGTTGGGATGGATCAGCGCATTGCGGATCTCGCGCAGACTGGGCAGCACGTCCTCGAACGCGCGCTGCGCGTCGAGCAGCTCCTGGGGCTGGCCGAAGACCTTGATGATCGACTTACCGACGTCGTTCAGCCGGGCCAGTTCGAAGATGTAGTAGTCGAGGTCGTTGCCATCGTCCCCAGTCAGGTCGATCACCTCGTGGGGGGTGCCGGAAAGCAGCCTCGGTGCGTTGTCCGCGCGGTCGAGGATGCGTTCGCGCTGACGGACGATGCCCGCACCGATGCGGCGCAAGGCTTCGAGGAACCTGCTCGCCGCCTTGTCATAGTCCTTGGCCATGGTGGCAGGCTACCTGCGGAGGACATGGCGAGCTGCTCATTTTCGCCAGAGGCACGCGATCGAGGTGATTTCGCGCGATCATGTTGCCGTCGTGTGTGCCATTTTCCTTACTGTGTAAAGCTTTCGGGCAAAGCAGGGTGGACTCGTGTGTCGAGGTGGCCGGCTCGCGTCTGAGGTTGTTGCCGGGCAACGAGATCGTCTACTCCGGGGCCTTCTTCGCGCGCTCGGGCAACAGAGAGAGCAGGTGTTCGGTGACCGAGGCGATCCGTCGGCGCAGGCCCTGCTCGTCGGCGTCGAGGCGGCTGATTTGCAGTTCCTGCAACGCACCTGCCCACATCCGCACCGCCTCCGTGCGCGGAGCGCGAAGGGACTCAAGCAGGTCGACGAGATGATGTGCCCGTTGCACCGGCGGAAGCCTGTAGTTCGTCAGGGCGGGTTGAGCGCTCGGCTCGGGAAACCGGGCGAAGTGCTGCGCGATAGCTGCGTACACGTCCTCGTCGCCAGGAACTTTCAGCGACAACGACACCGCCAAGGGATGGAGCACGCCGGAGCGGTCCTCGTTCAGCGCCGCGGTACAGCGCTGAACGAACGGCTTGCCCAGGAGGTCGTGCAGCACGTAGATGACTTCGATGCCGTGCGTTCCGGCCAACGTCTCGTTCGCCACGCGGTCGACGAGGTCTTTGATCTCACCGACGGCCAGCAGTTCGGGTCGTTGCCGGACGAGCTCCAGCGCCATGCGGAGCCCGGAGCCGCCGTTCCGCAGCCGATCCGCCACCACGTCGCTGGTCCACTCGACCGGAGAGTTCACAGCGGTGTCCTCCAACAGGAGCTGTTCCGACACCGCCTGATCGAGCCACACCTGGACCGAGGGGAACATATGGGCGCGGATCTCCGCTGTGGTGCGTGCGGCCAGCCGGACCGCCGGCGAGAGATCATCAGTGAGGAACCCGATGATGGCCAGGTCGGCGTCCTTGTCCGGCCGTCGCGGGCACAGCGCGCGCAACCCGTTGACGACTGCTTCGCGTGCGGCCGGATCAGGGTGCGCGCGCCACTTGCCGTCCAGCAGTTCGGCACGGGCCAGGTCGTGGCCCGTCCACCCGAGCAACTGGGCGTTCGAACGGTCGGGGCGAGAGGTGAAGCGGTCGATCAGCACTCGCACATCGTTCTCGTCGAAGTGGCGCAGAGGCATGCAGTCCGATGACTCGATCGCACGGCCGTTCCGCACGATGCGATCGCGCAGTGCGGTCACGCTGCGGTCCGGAGCTGCTTCGTACAGCAGGTTACCGGCGCCGTTCGGATCGGGCTCGTCCGCGACTGCCTTTTCCAGGCGGACGAGGCCGTCCTCGCCGCACAACGCCATCGCCTGCCAGATCTCGCGCGCGGGATGGCCCAGCACCCCCAGTCGGTCGATCATGCGGACCGTCCTGGCCAAGTCGACACCCGGTATCCGCACCAGCACCTTGGCCATCGCGACGGGGGTGAGGAGACCGATCGCGGCCAAGCGGATCACACGTTCGATCGTCTCGGGCGGGGTCGTTCCCACCCCGCTCTCCACGAGCAGAGATGTGTACCACCCGAGGTCGTCGGACTCGGCGGCCCGGCGCGCGAGCCTGTCGGTGAAGCGGCGTTCGGTCACGTCGGCAGTTGCTCCAGCTCCGAGGCGAAGAGGAAGGTCGCCTCCCATTCGGGACGGTGCAGTCCGTGATCCAGCCAGTGGTCGATCTCGTTGTCGGGCAACGTGATCAGCCTGTGGGCAGCCAGGTATTCGTGCACCGTGGGGTGGACCCAGGTGATCGGGCTCTCCCAGGACGAGTACGGGTCGCCGCCCAATCGCACCAGCAACCCGTGGATCGTGACCAGCTCGGCTGTGCGGGTCCACCCCGGCAGGCCATCGAGCTTCGTCGCGAGGAGTCTTTCGCACTCCTCGTCGTCCACCGCGTCCCGCCACGTCGCGCCGTCGGTGGACATGTGCCACGCGAGTTGCTCGAGCGCGTGCCGCGTCTGTTTCTGTCGCAGCGGATCCTGCCGGGTGGTGCTGCTGATCGTCGTGCGTTCGCCCTGCTTCCACCACGAAGCGATGAACCGCCGCAGGACCTGCTCGTAGAGCCCTACGCGAGTTCGAGCGGTCGGTACCACTTCGGCGACCCACGCGCAAAACGCCGCGATCAGCGGGACGCGGATGTGCTCGGCGAGCGGGCTGCCTGGGTTCAGGAGCGGGAGCAAGCGATCTTCGGGGAAGTCCTCCTCTCGATGCGCGAACCAGTTCCGCCACAGTTCGAGAACCTGGCCGGAGGTGAGGGCGCCCAGCGAGAGGTGGTGCACGGGCACCTGCCTGCGGTCAGCCGCCCGCTGACGGGTCCGAAACGGGTTGCGGTAGCCGACCGGCCGGCTCGTCACCACGACCCGCAGGTGCCGGCCGGCATCGACCCGCTCGGCCAGCCACGAGAGCACGGCCGACGACTCGTCCTGGGCGTCGCTGTCGAAGAGCTCGTCCAATGCGTCGACCAGAACGTGGAGGTGACCCTCGTCCACCGTCATCCCGCGAACGAGAGATGCGCGCAGACTCGGGCTGATCGCCTCGGGGCTGTTGGCCACGATCTCGCTCGCCGCGCGGATCACCTGATCCGCGCGGTCACTCGAGTCGCGGGCCGAGACCAGCGAGCTCGCGTGTGTCCACAGTGGTATCTCCACGGCCATGGGGTCGGCTCCCGCGCGCAACGCCGCGATCGCCCGGTCGCACAGTTCGACGCCGTGTGCGCGCAGCTGCCAGGTCTTGCCGTACCCGGCGTCACCCAGCACCACGACCAGCCGCGCGAGCTCCACCGCGTCCGCCCACGACTGGTCTCCGCGCACGAGCTCCCTTCGGCGACGGTGAGAACCGCGGTCGGACGATGAACCCGCGGACGGGTCGCTGTCCGCACGGACGGAACGCTCGCTGAACGTCGCCGCGATGTTTTCACCGGGATGCCAGCGCATCGCACGACTCAACGCGGACCGCAGCGCCCACAGGTACGTGAGTAGTTCCTCGGTGCGCACGACCGGAGGCATAGCACCGAACCACGGGCCCGCGTCCGGCAGCTCGGCGATCTCGTCGACGCGGCCGACGGACGTCAGCACGTAGGCGGCCAAGTCCCGTAACGGCCGGTGCCCGGGGTTCGTCCTGCTCAGCTCTACGAGCTCGTCGACAACCTCGTGCTCACGCCCTTTGACCACGCTCAGCCGCAACCGCTGGTAGCGCACGTCGCGGTGCTGCGTGTTCAGCTTGATGCGCCACTCGTCGATCTTGCCACCGCTCATGTCGCCGAACGGCGTCCCGGTCCACTGCTCCAGGCAGTCGTCGAGGAGTGTCTCCGCGTCCTCGGCTCCGTCCTGAACCGAACGCAGAGCGACCTCGGCGGCGTCGGAGAAGCGGTGGACGTCGACGCGCCGACGGTCGAACACCAGGTAGTCGTACTTGCCGGAGACGGAGACCAAACCGATGCCCGGCACCCTGGACAACGCCGACCGGAGCCGGGAGATCGTGCTGGTCACCGTGCGCGCGGACGGCGTGTACTCCCAGACCTGCCGGACCAGGTCAGCCCGCTTGATCTGCTCGTCCTTCGACGACCTGAGAAGTACGACCAGCATCCGGCGGTGGAGCTCGCCCACCAGCCCGACCGGCACACCCCCTGATATGAGCTCCACCTGCTTGAAGAGGGCGATGTCGTAGTCGTCCAACCAGGGCACCTCCGGCTGCGCACAAACGGCCCCCTCTTCCCGGGGCGGTACACGGGCCTGGGAAGTGCGGCCAGACTCAGGAGGGTACCCACCACGTGATCGGAGGCAGGATGGAGATCTCTGAGCACTCGTCGAGCGAGAGCGTCAACTGCGCTACCGCGAGCGTGATCGGCACAGTGGTGCAGGCGCACGTCGTCAACGGTGGGCTTCACCTGCATCCCGCTCCGGCCGCGGCACCACCGCGGCAACTTCCCTCTGCTCCCGCTCGGCTCGTCGGTCGCGATGTCGAGTTGGGGGCGATGGACGACGCCGCGGCCGAGACGTCGCTGCTCGTTCTAACCGGTCCCGCAGGCGTGGGCAAGAGCGCGCTGGCGCTGACGTGGTCGCACCGCGTCCGCGCGGAGTTTCCCGACGGCCAGCTGTTCAGCGATCTGCAGGGGTGCACCGGTGGACGGACGAGCTCGGCCAAGGGGATGCTCGGCCGGTTCCTGCGCGCCCTGGGAGTAGCACCCGACGCCGTGCCGGCAGACCTGGCCGAGCAGGGCGCTCTGTTCCGCTCATTGACGACCGATCGCCGGATCCTGGTGGTGGTGGACAACGCCACGGCCGCGCGCGACGTCTCGGCGCTCCTGCCAGGACCACCGCACACGCTGGTCGTGGTCACCAGCAGGCACAGGCTGCCGGGTCTGGTGGCACGCGGAGCCAGGGGCGTTGAGGTGGCGCCGCTCCCTCACCGCGCCGGGTTCGACCTCGTGGCCAGCGTGCTGGGAGAGAACAGGGTCGCGGTGGAGCCGACCGCGATCGATTCGGTGGTGCGAGCGTGTGCGGGCCTGCCCCTGGCGTTGTGGCTGGCCGCAGCGCAGCTGGCAAGCCGGCCGCTGAGCTTGGCCGCCGACCTGGCCGCGCGCCTGACCGGCAGTCCCGGACCGCTCGACTCACTCGAGGTCGAGGACCTGTCGGTTCGAGCGGCGCTCGACCTGTCCTACGAGAACCTGCACCCGGTCGCGGCTCGCGCACTTGCGCTGGTGAGCGGATATCCCGGTCCGGACTTCACCGTCGCGGTCGCGGCTGCGGCCGCCCAGCTTGAACTTGGCGAGGCCGAACGCTCCCTCACCGTGCTGAGCGACGTGCACCTGGTGGAGGAGTTGGGGCGTGATCGGTTCCGCCTGCACGACCTGATCCGGCTGCACGCGCGCGAGCGCGCCGAGCGCTGCTGGGGCGTCGTCGAACGGGACGCGGCGGACCTGCGGATGGCGCGGTGGTACCTCGCGGCCGCTCTGGCCGCCGACAAGGTGGTCATGCCGACGCGCCGTCGGCTGGAAGCGATGGGCAGCTCTCCCGCACCCGTCCCCGCCTTTTCCGCCCCTGGCATCGCACTCGACTGGGCGGAGGCGAACCTGCCCCACTTCCTCGCCGCTGTCCGGCGGCACGCGGCCGAGTCGCTGGGCTACCGGATCGTGGAGGCGCTGTGGAGCCTCTTCCTCTACCGGAAGCACTACACCGCGTGGCTGGCCAGCCATGAACTCGTGGTCGGCACCGCCAAAGCCCAGGGCGACGTGCTCGCGGAGACGCTGCTGCTCAACCATCTGGGGCTGGGGTTTCACGGCGTCGGCCGGCTCGCAGACGCCGGCGACGTCTTCACCCGTGCACTGGGTCTGCACCGCGCCGCAGGGGACCGGGTCGGCGAGGCGACCGCGCTCAACAGCCTGGGGCTGGTTCTGCTGGGTGGAGGGTCACTCCTCGAGGCTGCCGAGCATTTCCGGCTCGCGCTGGACCTGCAGGTCGAACTCGGTCAGCTCCGGGGAGAAGCTCTGACCAGGCTGAACCTCGCGACCACCGCGCTAGCTCGCGGCGAGACGAGCCTCCCGGAGCCGCATCTGCGGCGCTCCGAGTCGATCTTCAGGTCGATCGGTGATCACTACAACGTCGCCCGCGTCGAGATGGAATCGGCGGCGCTCGCCGTTCGAGCGGGCCAGGTGGCTGCGGCCCGTGAGCTGCTCGACTCAGCGCTGACCGCCATGTCGTCGCTGAAGGCCGACAAGGAGCTCGCCCGGATCCATCGAGCTCTCGCCGACCTCGCCGTGCAGTCCGGCGACGTGATCTCCGCACGACGGCATCTCGACGCGGTGGCCCAGCACGAGAGCTGCCTGTCCCCGCCCCTTACCGGCTGAGCAGGCTCGGGATCGTCAGACCGGGCAGCCTGGCCGGCACGCCTGGTTCAGGCACGCCGAGCACCGAGTGCACTTCTCGCCGCAGGTCGGCGGCGAAATGGCCGACGCGCGAGCTCAGGTGAGCCTTCTCCGAGGCGTACCGGGCGACGACCTCGGGCCGTGCCGCCGAGATCAGTTGTTCTTCCAGCGCCCGGTCCGCGGTGAGCGGCGGGACGAGGCCGCCCAGGGTGGCGCGGGCTGTTCCAAGCGCGACCTCGTCATGCGCGAACCCGGCGGTGAGCAGAGTCGCATCGGTGAGGGTCGCGTAGTGCAACACCGAGCCGTGGTCGCCGATCACCCAGTCGGCGGCGATGAGCGGCACGACCCAGTCCTGGTCGGCGGGCACCACGCGCAGCCCTGCTTCGAACGACGTGCGCAGTGCGACGTCCAGCTGCGACCCGAAGACGTGCCGAAGATGCGGGTGCAGCACCGCGACCACGCGATAGCCCTCTGCGGGCAGCTCCGTCGTGAGGCGGTACAGGAGCTCCGGCCGGTCGAGCCATAAGCAACTCCGGCCGGCGGTCGACGTGACCACCACGAGCCGTGCACCAGTCGGGATGTCGAGCTGCCGGCGGTAGTGCTCGCGCTGGTGCAGATGCGCGCTGATCTGGTCCACCACAGGGTCGCCGAACACCCTCGCCTGTGCGCGCAGCACCGGATCGAGTGCTGCGAGGTCGTTGTCGTGGGACAGCACCGTGCGGGACGCCACGGTCCTGCCGTCCCTGATCATCCGTTCCGGGCTCAACCCATGCCGATGGCGTGGCATTTCGGCGCCCGCACCAGCCCGTCTGGGCGTGGCCTTCTCGTGCAGTGCGCCGTGCGACAGCTTGACCACGGGCATCCGCAGCTTGTCCAACCCGCCCCACGCCGCGGCCAGGGCGATGTCGAAGTGACCTTGCACCTCATCGACCAGGCGCGACCACTTGATCGTCTCGATGCCCCGCTCCGCCAGGAACTGGCGTACGCCGCTGTTGTAGTCGTCGGGCGGAACGGTGAACGACCACATGATGCGCGGATTGCAGTCCGCCAGCATTTGGTAGATCGGCAGGAGACGGGTGGCACAGGGGATCGTGTGCACGGCGATGAGACCGCGGCGGACGCCATCGACCTCCGGCCGCAGCAGGATCCGGCCACTCGACTTCACCCGGCGCTCCCACCGACGCGCGAAGCTGATCAGAGCCCCGCTGGTGGGTCGAGCTTTGTGCGGCGGTGTCACCCGCGATGTTGACGACGGTGTTGCAGTTGTCGGCCGAGTGTTGCGGATTGCTGTGCTTGCCGTCGTAGTCGGTGATGCTGTCCTGGCCTGGGCGAATGACAGCTTGTCACGAGTATGGCAAAGGCTCATGGTCGCGAAGCGATGCCGTCACCTGCACCATGTACAACGTTCGCGGTGGGTCGCCTTCATCGCCTCGACCCTGATCCAGTTGCCGAGCAGGTGGAACCTTCCCGACAGTGCTGGGATGTTCCTTTCCGGCCTTCGGGATCAGCGACTCCTTTACTCGGCCGGTTACACTCAGAGGCGACCTGGAAGAACAGGCCGGAGCACGACGCTCAGTCGTTCCACGACTGGGGGTCAAGGGGTCGCAGGTTCAAATCCTGTCGTCCCGACGGTCGAAAAGGCCCGCTGACAGAGGCATAAAGCCTGTTCAGCGGGTTTTTTCGTTCTCGCCGTCGATCATGCGGTTGATCTTGCGTCGTCTCACAAAGGCGTGCGAGTGACTAACTGAGTGACAACGGTTCTAGCTGGCCCTCGGGAACAGCCGGTCCATCGCCGTTGCACCCTCCTGCATCACGGGCACGATCTGGTGTCGGTAGACCGTCTCCGTCACCGTGGTGCTGCTGTCCGGTGCCATGCGCGTAGACCTCTCCAGAGAGTGACCGAGGGCGATCGTCCCGAAGGGACGGAAGTTCGTCAGAACCGTTGTCAGGCAACGTCTGGCGCGCGCGACGCGCCTACGTACACACACGTACGCGTAGATCGCGAGTGCGCGGGGATACGCGCGTCTGACGTCAACTGACGTCAGGCCCGAGCGTGATCGCGATGCGTGATCGACGTGTCCGCCGGTGCGGCGCAGGATCGGCGACCGTCGATGTACGCCGACTTCGCCGCCACTCAGCTGCTCACCGGCGAACACGGCCGATGAGCGTGGTCATCCGTGTGCTGTGCCGACAGTCGTGATCGGGAGCCGCAGCCGCAGCTGGAAGCCACCGTCGGGCATGGGGCCGGTGTGGAGCTTCCCGCCCAGCAGCGTGGCGCGCTCCTGCAGCCCGACGAGCCCATGCTGCGCGCTGGGCAGGGCGAGGTTCGGGCGGGTGGGCCGGGTGTTGGTGACGGTGACGGTGAGGTCGGTGTCGTCGTGGCTGATCTCGATGGTCGCGCTGGCACCGGGAGCGTGCTTGCGCACGTTGGTGAGCGCTTCCTGGATGGTGCGGTAGATGGCCCGCTGCACGGGTGGTTCTAGCCCTTCCGGCGCGGCGCCGACCAGCCGGGCGTCGATCGCGCTGTTGCCGATGAGGCGTTCGAGATCGGTCAGCGTCGGTTGAGGGGTGAGCTCGGTCGACGGTGTGCCCGAGGCGCGCAGCAGGTTGACCATGTGGCGCAGCTCGTCGAGCGTGTTCACCGACAGCTGCCGCACGTTCCCGGCCGCCTGCTTGGCGTCCGGGTCCGGGGTGCTGACCATGAGCGCGGTCGCCTGCACCGCGATCAGGCTCACCTGGTGGGACACGACGTCGTGCATTTCGCGGGCGAGCTGGTTGCGTTCGCGGGCCAGGATCGCCTCCGCGTCGAGTCGCCGCTCGTGCTCCCGTGCTTGTTTGACCTCTTCCAGCCGCAGCGCCAGCTCCCGCTGTGTGTGCAGGAACTGGCCGAGCAGGATCGGCGCGAGTGCCGTCATCGTGAAGTAGATGACGCCGAGCAGCGCGTAGGAGTCCCACATCGACGGGGCGAGCTCCGAGGTCGGGAAGACGAAGCTGGCGGCGGCGAGGAGCCCGCAGCCCGCGAGCAGCCACCAGTCGCGATAGCGGCTGGAGACCGCGTAGAGAGCGACGATCGCCGGAACGATCGTGCCGGGGAACAGCACCGCCGGCAGGGTCGCCACGAAGGCCGGCAGCGGCCAGCGTTCGCGCATCAGGAGGGCGAGCACGGCGATCGCGATCGTGACGAGCCCGTACGGGTCGTTCTCGGCGATCGTGGTCAGCATTCCCTCGGCCACGGCGACCGCGAGCACCGCGGCGTCGACGAGCCTGGGCGGAACCCTCGTCGTCACGACAGTTCGCCATCGAGCAGGCCTGCCCGCTGCGCCACCAGGGCCGCCTGCACCCTGCTGCCCACGCGGAGTTTGGTGAGGATGGCGCTGACGTGGTCCTTCACCGTGCCGACGCTGACGTGGATCCGGGTGCCGATCTCGGTGTTCGACAGTCCTTCGGCGATCAGCACGAGGACCGTGCGTTCGCGTTCGGTCAGCTGGCCGACCTGCTCGGAGGCCTGCGAGCCCGCGCCGGAACCGAGGTAGCCGTCGACGACGGTGCGGGTGACCTTCGGGGAGAGCACGACGCCGCCGCTGACGAGGGTGCGCACCATCTGGGCGAGCTGTTCGGGCCCGGTGTCCTTGAGGATGAACCCGGCCGCGCCGGTCCGCAGCGCCATGGCGATGTACTCGTCCGAGTCGAACGTCGTCAGCATGGCCACGACCGGCGTCGGCTTGAGGCCTTGCAGCTGCCGCAGGATGGTCAGGCCGTCCACGTCCGGCATCCGGATGTCCAACAGCACGAGGTCGGGCTTGAGCAGACTGATCTCGCGCACCGCTTGCGCGCCGGTGGGTGTGGCGACGACCTCTATGTCTCCGGCCGCCTGGAGGATGAGGCGGAATCCGGTTCGCACGAGCTCTTCGTCGTCCACGACGACCACCCGGATCATGTGACGCTCCTTTGTGGATCCTGCACGCGTGCAGTCTCGCCGAGACCGGCGTGGGAACGCCATCCGGGAGCCGGCGGGTCGGGCCCGGCCGACCGGCGGTTCTGACCAGCCGGTCGGCCGGGGCTCAGCGGATGAACTTCGCCGGCTTCGTGGCGAGGTTGAGCAGGTACTCCAGAGGTCCCTTGCTGAAGAAGCGAGACCAGATGAAGGCGAACGCCATGGCGCCGAAGACGAACATGAGCACCGGTGTCCAGGACGCCTGGGACTCGGACCCTGCGGTCACGCTGGTCACGGAGTCCCCGGAGGACCCCGACATCTGGGACGACAGCAGGAAGTGGCCGACGTAGGCGGTCAGGGACATGGTGCCCACGGCGATGATCGGTGCGGCCAGGCGCTGCAGCAGCGGCAGGCGGTCGATCGCCATCATCGCGAGCACGATCACGGTGATCGCGACGCCGATGCAGCCGATGACGTCGAACGGCATTCCGCTGTGCGGCCCTGAGGTCAGCAACGACCAGGCCGATCCCGTGGTGTCCGGCGGCATCATGTCACTGGCGGGATCACTGGCGCTCCGCATCTCCGCGGCTTCCCGGACGCCGTCGAACAGCAGGGACAGCAGCCAGGAGGTGCCGTAGGCGAACACGGCGAGGGCGGGACCGAACACGGCCAGCCGTTTCCGCACGGCGCCGGAGGACACGTCCAGTCGGCCCAGCGCCATGCCGGCGACGATGAACGCCATCCAGGGAATCGCCGGATAGAAGCCGGTGAGCAGGAGGTCCAGCAGTCCCGCGCCGCCGAGCTGGGCGAGCGGGTCGTAGGCCTTCAGGGCAGCCCTGGCCGGTTCGGTGATCACGGACTTGAGGCCGAAGGCCAGCAGCGGCCCGGCGACGGCGATCCCGGCCGCGATGATCGCGAGCGTCCTGGCGCTCAGCCGCAGCAACGGCATGGCCAGCAGGAAGAAGAGGCCGTAGGAGGCGAGGATCACCACGTCGCCGTAGAACGTGATCATCACGGTGCCCAGGACGAGCAGGACAACGGCCCGGATCGCGATCCTGGCCTTCGCCTGCCGCCCGGCCACACCGGTCTTCGGTTCGAGGCGGCCCGCGATCAGCATCAGTGAGAACCCGGCGAGCGTGGCGAACAGGGCCGACGAACGGCCCTCCGTCGCGTGGCGCACCCAGGCGCCGACACCGGTCGCGTTGTCCGTCGAGGGGCCGAGGTGCACGACGTACATGCCGAACACGGCCAGCGCGCGGGCCAGGTCCACCCCGACCAGGCGTCCCATCGAGGGAGTGGGTTCTGCTGTCGTTCTGGGCTGGGGAGGCGATGTCTCCGGCGCAGCTGAGGTGTCCTGCGGTGGTGGCATCTGTGTCATGCGGTGACTTTGCTGGTGCGGTGGGTGACGGAACCATCCGTCAGGTTGGGGTGCGGACCCCGCCACCCGGCCGGACCTTTCGGGCCGACCGGGTCCGTCCACTGTGGTTCAGGAACGGCCGATCACCCTGGCGGCGAGGCGGAAACTCTGTCGTGGGGTGACGTTCGGCAGGTAGGCACGGCTGACCGCGTTGGCGATGCGGGGGCAGCGCGTCCAGGTAGGCCATGTACATCGGCCGGTAGGACGGCTGGAACTTCGCCTTGAACGCGAACAGGGAGCGGAACCCGTAGACCGGTTCCATCACCTGTCCGGTGAGGTCCAGTGGGCTGAGCATCCGTTCCTCGGCGGTTCGCGGATCTCGTTGTGCCGCCGGGTCATCCCTCGTCGTCGCCGAAGAACTCGTCGGCCATGCTGCTGATCGCCATGCCGCCGAGCACACCGCCCGCGGCACCGGCCGCACCGGCGGCGAGCATGCCGCCCATGCCCGCCCCGCGCCGCTGACCCTGGTGGTGGTTGTAGTCGTCGTGGTCGTAGCCGCCGCGACCGTGACCGGGCTGACCGCCGAAGGCGGGATTGTGGCCGCCGAACGCCGGGTTGTGGGCGGCACCGCCGAACGCGGGGTTCGGCCGGCCGCGCTCGGCGACCTGCGTGAGCCAGCCGCTGATGGCCGCGGCCCAGTCGGTGACCTGTGCCTCCTGGTGCGAGAGCTTGAGATGGCCGAACGTGTCGCCACCGGACGAGAACCCGTCGCGGCGCCGGTCGGCCTCCAGGATCACGTGCAGCTCGTGCGCGGTGGCCACGAAGGTCAGCTCGACCTGGTTCACCCTGCCCGCGAACTGGGCCGGCGGGAAGAACTCGAGCTCCTGGTAGAAGCCGAGCTCGTGCGGCACACCGGGCAGGCGCCCTACCTCGACGTCGGCGCCGCGGAACGAGAACCCGAGCTGCCCGAACGCGTCCAGCACCTTGTTCTGCGACGGCAGCGGACCGACCAGCACCGGGTCCAGGTCACCCTTGTCCGGGGCGCCCGCGACGACCAGTTCGGTGCGGACACCGACGCTCATTCCGGGCAGGGCCGCGCCGCCGACCGCGGTGATCGGCGTCTCCCACGGCACCGGCAGCTGGAACGGGATCGAGACCAGCTGACCCGCGGGCACCCGCAGACCCTGCTGCACGACCATCCGGAAGAACTCCGCGACGTTGCCGTGCTCGTCGCCGCCGAAGCCGCCGCGCTCGACCTCGACCTGGGTGACCAGCGACAGCACGACCTGGCCGATCTCGGCGTCCGAGCTGCCGCCCTGGACGCGGACCTGTCCGGTGATCGGCTGGCCGGGCACGGCGTGCGGTGAGTCGAGCACGGTGTCGACGGACGGGCCGCCGATGCCGAAGGCGCTCAGCATTCGACTGAACATGCGAAGGTCTCCTCTTCGGACGGATGGAATCAGTTCTGGTGCAACGTTGTTCAGGCGTCGGAAGGCCGTCGCGCTGCCGGCCTGAACGTGGTGTCGCGGATGAGGCCGCAGTGGGGCGGGGTGGGTACCGAACCAGGTGGCGCGGCCAGTACCCACCCCGTGCCGCTGGACCAGAGGTCCGGTCCAGCGCCGGCGATCACCATTCCGTCCGGTCCAGTCGAAATGGCACCCGTCCCGCACAGCGGAACCGCAGCCCGCCTTCACGGCAGCGCACCTCGTTCGCCGTCCGAAGTCGCCTGGACCACTACATCGCGACGGCCGTCGAACCACCCTCCGCCTACTGGCTGGAACTGCCCGCCATCTGGCGGTGATCAGTGAGCCGCCTGGCGACTTCCGCGCCCCGGATCCGTTGCGTGAACCTTTTCGTGTACAACTGGTCATCTAATGTTCTTCTGCCTGCTGTCGTATTCGATGCGGGCAAGGTGATAAAGGCCGAATCGACCGCAATTGTGACGGCGGTCACCTGTCAGCGATTTGTCAGCGCCGGTTCCTAGCTTCACGCCGCAGGTGGTGTGAGCAGCACCGATGTCATCGTGTTTCTCAGCGCCGCCCGCAAAAGGCGTTGTCGGAGCAATCTTCGGATCCGGCTTGGGGGAATGACGTGCGCAGGCGGAAAGCTGGCCTTCTAGGGCTTTTCCTGGTTCCCAGCGGCTTGGTGAAGGTCGTCGCGGTCGGCCTTGGTGTCGTCATGGTGGCGACAGCGGCCGGTGATGGAATGACGGGGTTGCAAGGCCGCGAGAGCACCTATGCCGCGTTGCACGGGCCTGGGCAGGTCTGGGGGTCTGCTGACGGCGCGGGCTCCGAGACGGCGGACAGACCGGCGAACCGGACGTTGCCCGCCAGCGTGCGGAGCCGGTATCCCCGGCAGGTCTGGGACCAGAAGGCCGACAACACCGTCGCCGAGGCCGAGGCGCCGGTGGCCGAGGTCAAGGGATTCGACGAGAAGACCAGCACCGAACAGCGCGAGAGACGCACGGACTTCGAGCGGGTCTACCGCAACGCCGACGGTACCGAGACCACCGAGTTCTCGACCGCGAAACTGAACTACAAGGGCGAAGACGGCTCCTGGACGCCGATCGACCCGACGCTCGTCGACGATCAGGGCAAAGGCTGGCGCAACGCCGCTGACGAAGTCGGTCTGAGCTTCGCCAAGCAGGCTGACGCCGCCGACCTGGTCACCCTGAAGGTCGACGAGAACCACTCGGTGTCGTACACCCTCGCCGGCGCCGCGGCTTCCACGCCGCAGGTCGACGGCTCCACCATCGTGTACCCCGCGGTCAAGTCCAAAGTGGACCTCAAACTCGAGTCACGGCCGGGCGGGGTCAAGGAGACTCTCGTCCTGGCTGGGCCGGACGCGCCGACGAGCTTCACGTTCCCGTTGCGCCTCAAGGGGCTGACCCCGAAGATCAGCGACGGCCAGGTCGTGTTCACCGACGAGAAGGGCGCGACGAGAGCGGTCATCCCGCCCGGCGACGTGGTGGACGCCAAGGGTGTGGTGTCGAAGGGCGTGGCCTACCGGTTGACCGGTGGCGCGCTGGAGCTGACCGTCGACGAGGCATGGTTGAAGGATCCGGGCCGGGCGTTTCCGGTCGCCGTCGATCCGACTGTGCAGCTGCCCGTCACCAGCGGGTCCGCGGACGCCAGCATGACCGCCGGTTCGGCCGGCTCCGGTGAGCTCGCGATCGGGCCGAACGCCAACGCCTACATCAAGTTCGGCGATCTGGTGAACCGGCTGCAGTACCACACGATCTTCGGCGCGCAGCTGTGGATGGTGAACTTCGAGGCCGAGTCGTGCAGCCCGCGTCAGGTCAACGTCCACCCGGTCACCGAGAACTGGTCGTCGGGATCGGGCACTTATCCCGGGCCGGCTGTCGGCGGTGCGTTGGCCAGCAAGTCCTTCGCGCACGGGTACATCGCGTTCGGGCAGTCGTCCTCGGCGTGTCCTCGTGCGGGTGAGCTGTTCAACCTCGGTGGTGCCGGCCGGGATCTGGTGCAGCGCTGGGTGAACGGCGAGCAGCCCAACTACGGGCTGTCGATTCGCGGTTCCGGTGCCAAGAAGTTCACCGACCGCGGCACGGCGAACCCGCCGAAGCTCTTCGTCACGCACAGCCCGTACAACGCGACCTACAAGCTGACCGACCCGCGGCCGAACCCGCCGGTGCTGCAGAACCAGAACGGCAAGGTCAAGATCCAGGTCACCAACAAGAGCGCCGCCGCGTGGGCTCCGAGTGACTACTACCTCGCCTACCGCGCGTACAAGGCCGACGGCAGCGCGTTCGGGCAACAGCGTGCGGCGAACCTGACCACGACCGTGCAGCGCAACGGGAAAGTCACGCTCGACGCGACCATCAAGGCGATGCCGCCCGGCAAGTACTTCCTCGACTTCACCATGGTCAAGACCGGTGGCCCGGTGTTCACCGATCACCAGGTGCCGCCGGGCCGGATCGTCCTGCAGGTCTTCGACATCCCGCCGGTGCTGCAGGAACTGTTCCCTCCCAACGGGTACCAGGCGCCGACGCTGACCCCGCAGCTGTGGGCGCGGGCGCTGGACGTCGACGCGCCACCGAGCTCGAGCCTGCAGTTCAAGTTCGAGGTCTGTGAGCGCGACGCGGCCGGAAAGCCCGTCAACTGCACGAACTCCGGGTACGGGACGAAGACCGCGTGGACGGTTCCGGCGGGCACGCTCAGTTGGACCAAGAGCTACATGTGGCGCGCGTTCGTGAAGGACGCCACGACCGAAGTGCCCTCGCAGTACTCGGTTCTCCTCGCCAACGTGCCACAGCCGGAGATCACCTCACGGGTGTCCTCGTCGCCGAGCGGCCTGCAGGAGCGGGACTTCGACCCGCAGACCGGCAACGTCACCACGTCGGCGGTCGACGCGGCGGTCAACACGGCCGGGCCCGCTCTGTCGGTGGCCAGGACGTACAACAGCATCGACTCGCGCCGGGACGGCATGTTCGGCGCGGGCTGGACCAGCGTGTTCGACATGAAGGTGGTGTCCGACGACGACGGCTCCGGCAGCGTTGTCGTCACCTACCCGGACGGGCAGACCGTCCGATTCGGACGCAACGCCAACGGCACTTATGTTCCCCCGAGCGGCAGAACGGCCTCGCTCACGCAGGACAGCACGTCCTGGAAGCTGCTCGACCAGTCCGGCACGACCTACCAGTTCGCGCTGACCGGCAAGCTGACGAAGATCACCGACGTGTCCAACCGGTCGATCGTGGTGACCTACCAGGACGGCAGGATCCGCAAGGCGCAGGTGGCCAACAGCCAGACCAACACCGCCGGTCGGTCGCTGACCTTCACCTGGACCGGAGACCACGTCACCAAGCTCGACACCGACCCCGTCGACGGTGCCGTGCTGAGCTGGAACTACAGCTACACCGGCGACCTGCTCACCAAGGTGTGCGGGCCGACACCCGGCTGCACGAACTACGAGTACAGCGCCGGTTCGCACTACCGCAGCGCCGTGCTCGACTCCCGGCCCGAGTCGTACTGGCGGCTGGGGGAGGACGAGGGCACCGCGGCGGCGAGCGAGGTCGCGACCAACCTCGGCAAGGACAGCGGTACGTACAAGAACGTCACGCTCAACGCGGCAGGCCAGCTCGCCGGCACGACGGACACCTCAGCGTCGTTCAACGGCACCACGTCCACTGTGGACCTGCCCAAGGGGACGGTGAAGAAGAGCCGTGACGGCGCGATCGAGCTGTGGTTCAAGAACTCCATCACCGGCACGGGCGGCCCGCTGATCGGCTACCAGGACAAGGCCCTGGGATCGGCGAGCACCACCGGCGTCCCGGTGCTCTACGTCGGCACCGACGGCAAGCTGCGTGGCCAGTTCGGCACCGGGTCCGTCAACCCGATCACCTCGCCGAACCAGGTGAACGAGGGCAGGTGGCACCACGTCGTGCTGTCGTCCATGGGCTCCACCCAGACGCTCTACCTGGACGGCGCGAAGATCGGTGAGCTGACCGGCAAGACGATCGACCACACCCTGCTGACGTTCAACCAGATCGGCGCCGCCTACGCGAGCACCCCCGCCTCCTGGCCCGCGTGGGGCACGACTTCCCAGCGGTCCTACAGCGGCATGATCGACGAGGTCGCGCTCTACTCCGGCCCGCTCGGTGCGGCCTCGGTCGCGGCCCACTACAAGGCCGCGACCACGCAGGCGGACCTGATGAGCAAGGTCACCCTGCCGAGCGGCCGGGTCGACTCCTCGGCCACCTACGACGTGGCCCGTGACCGCGTCAAGCAGTACACCGACGACGACGGCGGCGTGTGGAAGGTCGGCGCGCCAACGGTGTACGGCGGCGACACGGATCTTCGCCGCAGCGTCGAGGTGCTCGATCCCGGCAACCGCACCAGCCTGTACGAGTTCGACGCGATCAGCGGGCAGCTGCTGCGCCTCGGCCAGCCTCTCGGCATGGAGACGCGGTCGGAGGACAAACCGGGTGAACCCGCCGAGACGCCACCGGATCCCGTGCGGCAGTGCACCCAGCCGGACCCCAACGACCCCGCGTTCTGCACCGTCATCCCCAACGACTCCGGCGGGCCGGTGTTCGTCCGGTACGGCGTGGACGGGTTGAGCATCCGGACCTTCGAGTACAACGACGACGGTGTGCTCACCACGGTCCGGGACGAGAACGGCAACCCGACCACGATGACCTACGACGCCCGCGGCAACGTCACCTCGACGAAGACCTGCCGGGACACCAGCGCGAACCAGTGCAACACGTCGTACAAGTCCTACCCCGCAACGGTCACGAACCTCTACGACCCGCGCAACAACCTGCCGACCGAGAGCAGGGACGGGCGTTCGGCGAGCGCGACGGACAACACCTACCGGATCCAGTACGCGTACCACCCGAGCGGCCAGCTGGCGACGCAGACGTCACCTGACGGCACGCAGACGTCGTACAAGTACACGACCGGCAGCGAAGGGGCTGTCGGCGGCGGTCTGCAGCCCGCGGGTCTCGTCGACTCGATGACGAACGCCCGCGGCAAGATCACCAAGTACGCCTACTACGCCAACGGTGACCTGGGGAAGGTGACAGAGCCGTCCGGCCGGTCGACCGAGTACGGCTACGACGCGCTCGGCAGGATGACGAGCAAGAAGGACGTCTCGGACAGCTTCCCCGCAGGTGTGGTGACCACGTACACCTACGACGGCATGTCCCGGTTGCGCACGACGACCCTGCCGGTGACGACCAACGCGGTCACGAACGTCGAGCACCAGAAGCGGATCACGAACACCTACGACTCCGACGGCAACATCACCGCCGTGGAAGAGGCCGACGCGCTGGGCAACGACGCCGGCCGCACCACGACGTCGACCCTCGACGACCACGGCCGCGTGATCACGACCACCGACCCCGAAGGCGGCCAGACCTGGTTCGACTACGACGCTTTCGGCAACATCACGTCCACCACGGATCCCAACGGCAACCGCTACGACTACGCCTACAGCGGCCGCAACGCGCTCACGGAAGTAAGGCTGCGCGACTGGCGCAGTGACCCGGAAGGCGCTCCGGCGACGGGCGACTACCTCGTCCTCAAGGCGTACAGCTACGACTTCGCCGGACAGCTCTCGAGCCAGACCGACGCGATGGGCCGGCGGATCGAGTACACGTACTTCGACGACGGCCTGCTGGCCAAGGCCGTGCTCAAGAAGTTCCGCAACTCCGACGGCACCACCCGTGACTTCGTGCTGGAGGACAACACCTACGACGGTGCCGGAAACCCGACGCGTCAGGTGGGCGCCAACGGCAAGACGGTCAAGGCCAGCACGTACGACAAGATGGGCAGGGTCCTGACGTCGACCGTCGACCCGTCCGGTCTGATGCGCGGCTCGACGTTCACCTATGACGGCAACGGAAACGTCAAGACCGTCACCACGACCGGGAAGCCGTCGAACGTTCCCTGGGTCACCGGCAACGACCAGGAACAGGTGACCTACGAGTACGACGACGCCGACAACATCTCCCAGGAGACGATCTCCAACGGCACCGTCTCCCGGGTCACCAAGACGCGCTACGACCAGCGCGGCCTGGCAACGTCCACAACGGACCCGCGTGGCAACGCCGCCGGAGCCGACCCGAACGCTTTCACCGCGCGCCTGACCCACGACGAGCTCGGGCAGCTGATCACGTCGAGCGCGGCGCCGTTGTCCGCGGAGAGCGGCGGCGGGTCGGCGAGCATCGTCACTCCGACCGCGACGACCGGGTACAACACGTTCGGCGAGCTGGTCGACCACAAGAACGAGCTCGGCCACGTCTCCCGCTCGACCTACGACCGCGACGGCCGGGTGACCAGTTCGGCCAAGCCGTCCTACACCGCACCCGGTGCCACGCAGGCAGTCACGCCGACGACGTTCACGAAGTACGACGGCAACGGCAACCCGGTGGAGGTCAAGGACCCGCGCGGCAACATCACGCGGACCACCTACGACCAGCTCAACCGGGTCGCGAAGGTCGACGCGCCGAGGACGACCAACGACGAACGCGCGGTCACCTCGTTCGGCTACACGCGCACCGGCCAGGTCTTGTCCACTGTGGACCCGAGCGGCATCCGGACCGAGGGCACGTTCGACGACCTCGACCGCCAGGTGACGGCCACCTCGATCGAACGCGTCCCGGTCGCGGGTGTGTTCACCAGCAAGATGGTCTACGACGACGCGAGCAACGTGGTCAACGCGATCTCGCCGAAGCAGGCCACGACGGTCAACACCTACGACTCGCTCAACCAGCTCACCAAGACCGTCGACCCGAACGGCGTGCAGCTCCAGTACGGCTACGACTTCGCCGGGCACACCGTCCGCGCCGCCGACGCCCAGGGCCGCACCTCCCAGGTGATCTACGACCTGTTCGGCCAGAAGGTCGCCGACAACGCCCTGAAGGCCGACGGGTCGACGTTGCGCAGTACGACGTACGGCTACGACCTGGCCGGAAACCTGGTCACGGTCACGGATCCGGACCAGACCGTGCGCAGGTACACCTACAACTCGGCCAACCAGCTGATCAACCAGGTCGAACCGGTGGCGGACAACAGGTCCATCACCAGCTCGTACGGCGTGGACGCGGCCGGGCACCGGACGCGGTACACCGACGGCCGCGGCAACTCCACGATCACCACGTACAACAGCCTGGGCCTGCCCGAGTCCACGGTCGACCCGTCGACCACCACGCATCCCAACGCGGCGGACCGGACGTGGACGACCAGCTACGACGAGAACGGCAACGCGGTCCAGATGTCCGCGCCGGGCGGCGTGGTGACCAAGCGGGAATACGACGCGGCGAACCGGCCCAAGTCGGAGACCGGTGCTGGTGCCGAGGCGCAGACCGCGACGACGACCTACAGCTACGACCTGTCCAACAGGCTGCGCTCGGTCAGCGCGATCGGTGGCAACAACGCCTACACCTACGATGATCGGGGAAACCTCTCCACCGCAACAGGTCCCGGTGGTGTCGCCGACTACCGCTACGACGAGGAAGGCAGCGTCGTCAGCCGCACGGACGCGGCCGGCACCGCGGCGTTCGGCTACGACAAGGGCCGCCTGGACACCGTGGCCGACGGCCTGACCGGCACGACCCAGAAGTTCGGCTACGACAACACCGGCGCGGTCAAGACGATCGACTTCGGCCTGGGGCGCAAGCGAACCCTGGGTTATGACGACCTGACCCGGCTGACCTCGGACGTCCTCACGAACTCCGGCAACGCCACCGTCTCGTCGACCACCTATGCGTTCAACCCGACCGACACGGTGGCCAGCCGGACCACGACGGGTGTGGCGGGTGCCGGTACCACGACGTACGACTACGACAAGGCCTACCGGCTCAAGGGCAGCACGACCGGTGGCGTGACGACTGCTTACGAGTGGGACGACGCCGGCAACCGCACGAAGATCGGCCCGAAGCAGTCTGCTTTCGACGAACGGAACCGGCTGCTCTCCGACGGCGACAGCACCTACGCTTACTCGCCACGGGGAACGTTGCGGTCGAAGACGACCGGTTCGCAAACCCAGCAGTTCGGCTTCGACGCACTCGACCGGATGATCACCAACGGCACGCGGACCTACGCCTACGACGGTTTCGACCGGGTCGCGACGCGGGACGGCACGACGTTCACCTACGCGGGCCAGAACGACGAGATCGTCTCCGACGGGAACGAGACGTACGCCCGCGGTCCCGGTGACGAACTCGTGGCCACCAGCCGCGGCACTACCAAGCGACTGTCCCTTTCGGACATGCGCGGTGACGTCGTCGCCGGCTTCGACCCGGCGGACAGCTCGCTCGGCGCGCTACCGGACTCGACCACGTACGACCCGTTCGGCAAGGTGACGGCGAAGGCGGGCAACACCGGCGCACTGGGCTATCAGGGCGACTGGACCGACCAGGCGACCGGTCAGGTCGACATGGGCGCGCGCTGGTACGACCCGAACACCGGCGGATTCGCCTCCCGCGACGACGTCGACACCAGCGGCGGCTCGGCCGTCAACGCCAACCGTTACGGCTACGGCTCCGGAAACCCGGTGACCAACGTCGACCCGGACGGCCACTACTGCAAGTCGGCCCTGGGATACACGGTGTGTCTGCCTCGCGTGCCCGTGGACATAACGCCGAAGAAGTCCTGGTGGTCGAAGGTCGGCAAGGGCGCCAAGTGGGGCCTGGGCAGGGTTTCGATCCCGCTCTACGCCGCATGGCAGGTGCTCAAGCCGACGCCGCTGGGCGACTCCTCGTGCACCGGCCGGTACGGCATGACGTGCGACAAGTACTTCAACCTGCCGAAGAACCCGAGTGTTCACGACCAGTTCTGCGACACGCACGCGTGGACGAAGCAATGCGGCGGTGGCGGCGCGTCGCCGTGGGAACTGGCGAACGATCCGGACACGGGCGGCGACACCGATGGTGACGGCCGGCCCGACACGCAGGACGACGCCGCTGCCCGTGCCGAGGCCGCTCGCATCGCCGCGTACCTGAGGGCGAAGGCGATCTCGGACAAGGCTCGCGCCGACAACGCGACCGCGGCCAAGAACACCCCGATCGCGGTGGCCGCGGGTGCGGTCAAGCCGATCCTCCTGCCGGGTGACCAGGTGTCGTCCACGCCGAAGGCACCGGCTGGACAGGTTGGCACGCAACGGGATGTCGTCGACGATGCACGTGCCGACGCGAACGCGATCTACCAGGGCGCGGTGCGGGCGGCCGGGCAGATCATGCACAACGTGTCGTCCGCGTCGCGGGCGGTCGTCGTGACGATCAACACCTCCGACGAACGGCACCGGCTGATCCCAGACCAGCGGCAACGGCAGAAGCGCGACTGCCGTCAGTCGTTGCCGACGCCGAACTACCTGCCGGTGGACTCCGCGCACGGCAACCGCGCCCAGGGCGTCGAGGCGTGCGTCACGAAACTGGCGCCCCGCAACGAGGCCGTGCGCGGTCCCGGTTACCAGTGGGCACAGGACCACGTCGCGAAGAACTACGGCGTGGTGGCGAGCAAGACGATCAACTCGTGCCACCTGCTCGCGGCCGTGCTCGGCGGTGACGGGAGCAAGTACGAGAACGTGGCGACCTGCAGCCGTGCCGCGAACACCTACGTCAGAGGCGACGGCAGGGTCGGCGACAACATGCGCCGGTTCGAGAAGGAGGCGGCGGACGCGGTCGACGACGGCCAGGTCGTCTACTACAAGGTGATCCCGAAGTACGCGGGCGATCGCACGATCCCGGTGTCCTTCGAGATGACGGCCGAGGGCTTCTACAAGGACGGTCGTCCTGGCGGCATCAACAGGCACGAGGTCGTGCCCAACTTCCTCCACAACCCACGAGTGGGCCCCGGCATGGCCAATCTCGGGCTGCTCCAGGACGGCAACGGAAAACCCGCGCCAACGGGTTCCACGAGGTGAAGGACACCGTGTTGAGAAGACTGAGAGCCATACTGGCGACCGTCCTGGTCGCGACAGTGCTGCCGCTGGCCGCGACGCAGGCGGCGCACGCCGACGCGGCGGGCAAGGGCGGCGACTACGTTCCGGTTCCGTCGTCGCCGGTGGTGCTGAACACCCTGACCGGCATCGGCGCCACCGGGGAACGCGGCGAGGCCAGCACGACCACGTTCACCGTCACCGGGGGAGCGGTGCCCACGACGGGCGTCGGCTCGGTGGTGCTGCGCATCGGTTTGCTCAAGCCGACCGAGGCGACGTGGGCCGTGGCGTGGCCGGCGGGCCAGACCCGGCCCGGTACCACCATGATCTCGGCGGGTGTGGGAGAGCAGATCTCCAACGTCGCCGTGGTCGAGGTCGGCGCGCAGGGCAAGGTGTCGATCTACAACGCCTCCGGCAAGACCCACATGGTCGCCGAGGTCCAGGGGTACTTCACCAGTGCGCAGGGCGCGACCGGCGGTGGCTTCGTGCCGGTCGCCCACACGCGAGTGGTCGACACGCGCAACGGCACGGGCACCACGACCGGCACCATCCCGGCCGGCGGCAGCCGCACGGTGACGCTGACCGGTGGCGTGATCCCGGCCGGTGCCGCCGCGGCCAAGGTGAACCTGCTGGTGCCCGGCGCGCCGGCGGACGGCTACCTCGCGGCGGGACCGGGAACCTCGGTCAACCGCACGGTGTTCAACTTCGAGGCGGGGTCCACGCAGTCGGGTGCGGTGCTCGCGCTGTCCACCGACGGCAAGGTGACCATCCGCAACAACGGCCCGGACCCGATCAACCTGGTCGTCACCGCCGAGGGCTACTTCGGCAAGGTCTCCAACCAGGGCGCGGGGTTGCGCGACCTGACCAAGCGCCTGATCAACACCAGGACCGCGGGCAACGGCCTGCCGCTCGCCGCCAACGCCACGATGGACGTCCAGGTCGGCGGGATCACCGGGATGGCCACGAAGGGCGTCGCCGGCGCGGCGGTCAACATCGTCGTCACCCCGGAGGCCGCCGGCTACCTCAAGGCGTGGCCGGTGGGGCAGACCGAGCCTTCGGTGTCCATGATGGACTTCAAGGCGGACGTCTGGCGCGGCAACATGATCGTGCTCAAGCCCGGCACCGACGGCAAGATCCGCATCCGCAACGGCAGCTCCAAGCCCGCGCACGTGATCGTGGACCTGCAGGGCTGGTTCGCCGACGCGGTGCCGACCGTGCCGATCGAGCAGGACTCCAAGATGTCCATGACGATGGCCGCTCCGCTGAGCACCGAGACCCGCGCGGGCTACCTGCACCACACCTACGTGGACGACGGCGGTGACATCCGCTGGGGCAAGCAGACCAACGTGGACGTCGAGGGTGACGTCGAGTGGACGGTGCTGTCCGACGGGCAGTCGTTCACCGGTCAGCCCGCCATCACCCAGCTGTCCGCCGGTCAGATGCGGATCTTCGCCCTGCGCCCCAACGGTTCGGTGTGGTCGCGCACGCAGACTGGCCTGAACACCTCGACCTGGGACCCGTGGGTCGATCTGGGCGGCTCCATGGCCGCGCCGCCGGAGGTCGCCAAGCTCGGCGACGGCACGGTGCTGCTGTTCGCGTCCGACAGCGACGGCAAGCTGTGGTCGTACGCGCAGACCGGTTCCGTTCCGTTCTGGCGCGGCCTGGGTGACCAGGACCTCGTGCCCGGCACCGTCCGTGCCGTCCAGGTCCAGGGTGGCGTGCGGATCTTCGGCGTCAACGGCGCCGGCGCGGTGAAGACGATGCAGTACTACGACGACGGTGGCCTGTCGGGCTGGACCGATCTGGGTGGTCAGGGCCTGAACGGCAAGCCCGCCGTGGTGCTGCGCCCCGGGTTCGTCCCGCAGCTGTTCGTGCGCGGCGCCGACGGCGTGATCCAGACCAAGCTGCAGGACCAGAGCGGTGCGTGGCCGACCGAGTGGCAGGCCATCGGTACCGCTGTCACCGCGGGCGCGCCCGCGGCCGAGAAGGACCCCGGCCTGAGCCGGATCGCGGTGGCGTACCGGGGAACCGACAACGAGGTCTACCGGTTCTACGAGACCGCGACCGGCAGCAACACGTGGGGCGACCCGACGAACATCGCCGGTGCCGGCAACTCCGACCCCGCGTCGAGCGACCCGACCACGATGCTCTTCGTCAACACCGGCGGCCAGACCGTCATGTTCGGCTTCATCACCATCAACGGTGTTCCGCGCTTCTACTCGCGGAAGTGACCGGCTGACGACAAAGCGGGGTCAGGCGTCGTCTGGCCCCGCTTCGTCGTGGATTTGGGGGTATACATGCGTTTCTTCAGAGCACTTCTGCTACTTCTTCTCGTGGTTCCCCTGGCACCGCTGCCCGCTTCTGCCAGTGGTGTCAGCGTCGTCGGTGCGCATCAGGTGCTGTTCCGGTCCGGTACCAACGGATACGGCTGCTTCCGGATCCCGGTCCTCTCCCGCACCGCGTCCGGCACGCTGCTGGCGTTCGCGGAGGCCCGCGTGTCGGCCTCGTGCGCGGATCGCGGTGACATCGACCTGGTCGTGCGGCGGTCGACCAACGACGGCCGCACCTGGGGCCCGATCCGCGTGGTCAGCCAAGGCAAGCCGGACGATCCCCACGCACCGTTCACGCGGGGCAACCCGGTTCCGGTGGTCGACCGGACGACCGGGAAGATCCTGCTGGTCACCACGTCCAACGAGGCCACGCTCACCGGCAAGCGGCTGCCGTGGATCCAGGAGAGCGCCGACGACGGCCTGAGCTGGACCGCGCCGAAACCGTTGGGCGCCAGCATGGACGGCACGAACGACGGCTGGTTCGCGACCGGTCCCGCGCACGGCATCCAGCTCGAACACGGTGCCCACGCGGGCCGCCTGATCGTGGGTGCCCACCAGAAACCGGCTTCCGGTGTCGTGCTCGCGGGTGTGCTCTACAGCGACGACCACGGCGCGACCTGGCAGGCCAGCCGCACCGAGAACTCCTATGTGGACGGTGTGCTGAGTCCGGGCGAGATCGTGGTGACCGAGCTGCCGGACGGCTCGGTGTACGCCGGTGCGCGCAACGAGGTCGACGACAGCGACCACCGGGCTCGGGCGGTCAGCACCGACGGTGGCACCACGATGCCCAAGTTCGCCCTGGTGCCGTCGCTCGTGACGCCGAACGTGCAGGGCTCGGTTCTGGCGCTGGAGCAGACCTACCGGTCCACTCCCGGTGACGTGCTGATCTTCGCGGCGCCCGCGGATCCCCAGGACCGCAAGCAGATGCGGATCCGGTACTCGACCGACCGCGGCACCACGTGGGCCGGCGCGCCGAACGGTCTGGTCACGTCCGATCGTTCCGGTTACTCGGACGTCGCGGAGCTGACCGGTGGCGAGATCGGCCTGGTGTACGAGGGCGGGGCGTCGTTCTCCGCCGACGAGATCCGCTTCGCCAGGTTCACCCCGGCGCAGCTCGGGCTGCCGGGCACGACGCACGGAACGCCGTCGAGCCAGCCGGCCCAGACGGCCGGGCCGACCACTCCGGACAGCACTGCCGAGGCGAATGACGCGTACCTCAGGGGAAACGCGACGATCAACGACGGGTTGTCGCTCGACGGCACCGGTGACTACGCGGACGTGCCGTACTCGCGCACACTCGACCCCGGTTCCTCCGACTTCACGTTGTCACTGCAGTTCCGTTATCAGGCAACGGCTTCCACTCGCAACCAGGTGTTGTTCTGGGGCTATGGAACGGGTGCCGACGTCCCGCAGGCCTGGGTGCGCCTGCAACCCGGCGAGGACCAGGTCACCGCGTGGGTTCAGGGTGCCGACGGTGGTGCGTCCGCGTCCGTGAAGGACGCCGGTGCTTCGGTCGCGTTCGGCGACAACGCCTGGCGTCAGCTGACTGTCACGCGGACCGGGGGTCAGCTGAAGGTCTCGGTGGGCTCGGCGTCGGCGACCGCGACCGGCATCGCGGGCGCTGTCACTGGTGGTGTGACCGGCATTCGCCTGGGCGCCAAGCAGGACACCGGCGCCGGCGACGCGTTGGCGGGCCGCATCCGGAACGTTCAGCTGACTCGTGGTGGCACGCGGGTGCTCCAGCTGGCGATGACCAAGGTCGACGGCGCGGTCGTGCCCGCCAGGACCGCCACGCCGATCGCGGAGGACGTGTCCGGCAACTGCGCGACGGCCACCGTGCTCGGTGGGATCCAGTCGGATGCCGGACGTACCGAGACCGGCAGGTCGTTGAAGATCGACTCGGCGCATCCGGGAGTGGAGACGCCTTTCTCCCGGACCCTGGACCTCGGCTCCGGCGACTTCACGATGGCGGCCTGGTTCAAGTACAGCGCCACGTCGAGCACTCCCAACCAGGCGCTGCTCTGGGCGTACGGGACGACGTCCGGCAAGCGTTCGATCTGGGTGCGGGCCCAACCCGGCCAGGACCGGTTGTTCGCCTGGGTGGAAACCGCGGCCGGGTCGGTGAGCGTCGCACTGCCGGACACCGCGGGCCGCACGGCGTTCGGTGACAACGCCTGGCACCTGCTCGCACTGAGCCGGGTCGGTGGTCAGGTCCAGCTCAGCGTGGACGGCGGAAACCCTGCCACCGGTGCCGGCCTGACCGGGTCGGTGAGCGCTGATCAGGCCGACGGCATCAAGGGCCTGCGGCTCGGGTCCAAAATGGACGGAACGGACGTGATGCAGGGTTCGCTGGACGACTTCCGCCTGTACCACCGGGCGTTGACCGCGACCGAGCTCGACGCCGCGGCCACCGGACGTTTCCCGGCCGATCCGCGGCTGTGGTGGACGTTCGACGGCCAGAACACCCAGGCGCACGACATCGCGGACCCGGTGACCGGCCCGCAGACTCCGGACGCCTCGGTGCACTGCGTCGACGCGCGGGTGTCCGGCACGCCCGCGGTGGTGAGTGGCCGCTACGGCACCGGTCTGCAGTTCGACGGCACGGATGACGAGGCATATCTGCCTTATCGCCCGAGCATCGCGCTGGCCGACGGCGACTTCACCATCTCGACGTGGGTGAAGTACTCCGCCAGTGCTGTTTCGGCCGACCAGGTCATCTTCTGGGGCTACGGCACGGGTGCGACCGAACGGTCCATCTGGCTGCGTGCCCAGCCCGGCCAGGACCGCTTCTACGGTTACGTGCAGACCGACACGGGCTCCTACGAAATGTCCGTGCCGGATCCATCAGCCGCGGCCGGATTCGGTGACAACAACTGGCATCTGGTCACCGTGCGGAGGTCTGGTTCCACGGTCGAGCTGCTCGTGGACGGCAACCGGTCGAGTGGCCCGGTCGCCGGATCGTTGACCTACGGGGACGCGTTCGCCGTGGACGGCATCCGGCTCGGAGCGAAACCCGACGGCACCAACAGGTTCAAGGGAACGCTGGACGAGTTCCGCGTCCACCGGCGGGCGCTCACGGACGACGAACTGACCGGGAACGTGGACCTCGGCCCGGTGACCGCCGTGCACCTGCCCTTCACCAACGCCTCCTGACCGTGGCGAAACTCGAGGTGCCGGTAGGGGATACCGGCACCTCGAGGGTGATCACCGGGCGATCAGAAGTGGAGCATGTACTGGAAGTCGGCCTGCGCGTTGCTCACGTGCACGTTCTTGCGGGTGCCGTAGGCGAGCGGGTTGTTCCAGTTGTACTCCTCGACGTCGAACGAGCCGTCGGAGTGGACCGCGTTGACGTAGGCGACGTGGCCGACCCTGTGCACGTCGTTGACGGCGATGGCGCCGACCTTCGGGGTCTTGTTGACCGTGACGCCGACGCGGCGGGCGGCGTCGTCCCAGGTGCCTGCGTTGCCCCAGGTGGTTCCGCCGTAGGAGTTGCTGAAGCTCGGGACGCCGAGCCTGCTGGCGATCCGGTAGGCCGCGAAGGCGGTGCAGTTGTTCTGGGCGAAGCCGCGGGGGCGGCCGTCGTAGTCGTTGCGGGGGCTTTCCGAACCGCCGCCGCCTCCGGTGAGGAACTTGTGGCTGGCGTTGTTGTTCTTCAGCGTGGCGTTGAGGTTGCCGGACGCGCCGGGCGCGAAGTCCTGGCTCGCGCCGCCGTAGCCGCTGTTGAAGTAGACGCGCACCGTGTGGCTGGTGCGGTTCTTCACCGATGCCGCGTTGTTCTTCACGCACACGCCTTTGCCGGCGCCCGCGCCCTTGAACTCGTAGCAGGACGGCTGAGTGGCGCCGTAGTCGCTGATCGAGCCGTCGAAGTCGGAGATCGAGCCTGCCTGGTTGCTGTTGTAGAAGTAGCAGAACTCTCCGCTGTCGCAGTCCCCGTCCCGGTCGGCTGCGAACGCGGGGGAGGCGGCCATGAGGGGCGCGAGCAGGGCCAGTGCGGCCCCGGCGGCGGCGAGCATCGTGCGTGCGATTTTCACGGGTTTCCCTTCGGGTGAAGTGTGGATGGTGGTTGCCGGTCACTGCGCGCGCTGGTAGGCCTCCCACGTCTTGATCGGGACCTTGGGGCCGTCGTCGGGGCGGTGGTTGGCGAGGCCGTTGAGGCCGAGGTAGTAGTCACCGACCTGGTTCTGGGCCTGGGTGGCCTGGTCGGTGTCGTTGATCGCGACAGCGTGGATGTGCCACGGCCAGTTGCCCTGGGACGGGCTGCGGACCCACGCGGCGAAGCCGACCTGGCGCAACGCCTTGGCGACGGCGGTGCGGGTGTCGGCGGACATGCCGTCGACGTTGATGTCCACGACACCGCCGCCGTCGTGGGTGCCGGCGGAGGTCGGGTCGCCGCCGGGGTTGTAGGAGCCCTGGTCCAGCTTGAGGCGGCGGTTCAGCAGACGTTCGGCCTCGGTGAGCATCGCCTGGGTGCGGGTGTTGACGGTGTACCCGTCGCGCTGGACCTTCGTGCCCGGCTTGATCACGTGGGAGACGGTGAACCGGTTCTGGCCGAGGCTCGTCAGCGAGCTCGCGCCGGGCAGCCCGTTCGCGGCCAGGCCGGTGTAGCCGAGCGAACGCTGGTAGGCCGCGTACGCCTTGATCGTCGTCGTGCCGAAGTAGCCGTCGACCCATTGGGCGTCCAGCAGGTTGCGTGCCTGGAGCGCCTTCTCGACGGCCAGCACGGAGTCCTTGGCGCCAGGGGTCAGCGTGTCGTCGGCGCGCCTGGGGTCGATCTGGGCGGCCAGCACGGTGGCTTCCATGTTGACGACGGGCAGCGGTGCGGCTGACGCCTGCGCCGCGCTCATCGTCAGGCCGCCCAGGACCGCGAAGGTCGCCAGCGCCGTGACGGCACCCTGGGTTTTCATCTTCGTCTTCATGCGTGTTTTCTTTCCGTTTGATCAAAGCCCGGCAGTGGGAACAGCTCGAGCGCGGTGCCTTGGGACCAGGCTCGGACATGTCGCTGACAAAGCTCTGACACCGGCTGTCAGTCAGGTTTCGGTACTCTCTGACGGCCTGACGGAAGGACACGGGTGGACGACTCGTCGAAGGTCGGTAGGCACGCGCGCGCGGTGCTGGCCGCTGCCAGGGCGTTTCGCGCCGAGGCCGCGGAGGTGCGCGCGGAGCCGGATCGGTTGCTCGCGCTCGCCGCTGCGCAGTACCAGGTGGTGCGGGATGCGCTGGTGGCCGAGCAGCTGCGCGCCATGCCGGTGGAGAAGCTTCGGGACACGAAGGCGAACCTGCGGCTGAGCAAGCTGAAGGCCGCTGGGTACGTCACTGTCTCTGACGTCGTCGAAGCGCGCCTGGACCAGCTCGACGGCGTGCCTGGCGTCGGGAGGCAGTCGGCTGAGCAGATTGTCCGGGTTGCCCGGTCTGTTGTGGACGGTGTCGCACGTGACACGACTGTCCGGTTGAACCCAGATCGCGCTGATCGTGCTCAGACCGAGCTGTTGCAGCTGATGTCCAAGCTGCGCAGGGCGAACCAGCTCGTCGGTCCGCTGCGTGAGCCGCTCGGGGACGTGCTGGGCAGGGTCGACGCCGACGTGCGTGCCGCGTCGCGTGCCTGGAGCCGGGTGCGGATGTTCTTCTCGTTGCGGAAGAACCGGCAGGCCGCTCTCGACTCGCTCGGCCGGCTCGAGGCTCTGCTGGCCAGTCGTGACGTGGCGGCGTTGCGCGCGGTGGGCAAGCAACTACGGGTGCCGGATCTGGACAATCGCGCGCTGTGGCGCGACTACGAGCTCGACGCGGCCGCCTACAACACGCTGCTCGCCGACCTCGCTGGCGCGGACGGGGTGCCGGATCGCAGTGCTGCCAAGGGATTCGTTCCGGCGGAGATCGAGCACGAGGTCGACGCGACCACACTGGACACCAGCCTGCTGAAGGTGTCGTTGCGCGGCTACCAGGTATTCGGGGCCAAGTTCGCGCTGGCTCGTCGGCGCGTCATCATCGGCGACGAAATGGGGCTGGGCAAGACGATCGAGGCCATCGCGGTGATGGCCAGCCTCGCGGCCGACGGGCGGCGCGGGTTCCTGGTGGTCTGTCCGGCGAGCGTCGTCGTCAACTGGGTCAACGAGATCGCCAGGCACAGCGACCTCGTGCCGCACCGGATGCACGGCGCGGGCCGCGACGGCGCGGTCGGCACGTGGCTGGCGCAGGGCGGTGTCGGCGTGACGACGTTCGGCACGTTGCCGAAACTGGTGCTGCCGAAGAGGTTCCGCCCGGCGCTGGTCGTGGTCGACGAGGCGCACTACGTCAAGAACCCGGACACGCAGCGCTCGCAGGCAGTAAACACGGTCGTGCAGCGCGCGGAACGGGCGGTGCTGCTCACCGGCACGCCGATGGAGAACCGGGTCGAGGAGTTCCGCACCCTGGTCGGCTATCTGCAGCCCGGCGTCGCGGCGCGCACGGGGTCCATCGACGCTGTGGTGGGAGCAAAGGCTTTCCGTCGGGTCGTCGCGCCGGTTTACCTGCGGCGCAACCAGGAGGACGTGCTGGGGGAGTTGCCGGAGCTGCTGGAGGTGGAGGACTGGGTCGAGTTCGGCAGGCAGGACCGGCGCGCGTACCTCGACGCGGTGCGCGAGGGGAACCTGATGGCCATGCGCCGCGCCGCCTTCGCACCGGGCACGCCCCGCGGCTCGGCGAAGCTGGAGCGGTTGCTGGAGATCATCGAGGAGTCGAGGGACAACGGCTGGAAGGTCGTGGTGTTCTCGTACTTCCACGACGTGCTGGACGCGGTCGCGGACCACGTCCCAGAACAGGCTCGGGTCTTCGGCCCCCTGACCGGTGCGACGTCGGCGCAGGGCCGTCAGCAGCTGGTGGACGCGTTCACGGCGTGCGAGGACCACGCGGTGCTGGTGGCCCAGATCGAGGCGGGCGGCGTGGGGCTCAACATCCAGGCCGCGTCCGTGGTGATCATCGCCGAGCCGCAGTGGAAACCGAGCACCGAGGACCAGGCGATCGCCCGTTGTCACCGGATGGGCCAGGTTCGCAAGGTCCACGTGCATCGGTTGCTGGTCAAGGACAGCGTGGACGCACGGGTGCAGGAGGTCCGCGACCACAAGACCCTGCTGTTCGACCACTACGCGCGCGAAAGCGACACGAAGCACTCACACGCGAGCGCGCTGGACTCGGCGGTGTCGGTGGAGCAACGGGTGGTGCAGGCCGAGCAGCAGCGGCTAGGGCTCTAGGTTCCGGGCGCCACAGAGGGCTTCAACTTGGCGCGGATCTTGTCCGCGATCCTTTGTCCTGGCGGCCGGACTGTGAAGTCGATGTCCTCGTCGTCGCTGCGCTCGACCAGGTAGTTGCACAACAAGCCGTGCGTTTCGAGTCGATCCCGAAGGCGTTGCTCGATGTTGTCCGAGGGATAGGTCGCCCGGCTGGCTTCCCCGACCAGCATCCGGCGGATCTTCCCGCGTGCCCGCAACGGCACCAGCCAGGGAACCACCAGCAACAGGACAGCGGCCGAGAGCAGTGCGGTGGTGATGGTGGCTTTGGTCATCCACTGCCGCGGGTCCAGCAAGCCGGGGAAGGGGAAGTACGACAGCAGCAAGGCGAGCGCGAGGAACGCGATGCCGTACACGGTTGCCCAGCCCGCGATGACGGCGGCGGGGTGTCCTGCGCGCTGACGGACCCACGTCTTCTTCGAACCCCAGTGCCACACCTTGAACTGCCGGCCCGCCCAGTAGGCGACAGCGATTCCGAACGCCGATGCCACCAGGCCGGGGAGGAACAACTCCGCTCGCCAGTCCACATCGGACATGTCCGGCAACTTCGTCCACGCCTTGAACCACACGACAGCAACCGCGATAGCAACGATGCCCACGACGACGCTGACGGTTCCTCGTCTGTCCCACGCGGCTGCCAGCGGAGTCTTCCTGACCGCGGGCACGCTGCCGAGCAGGATGAGCACGACTGCCGCGATGAGAATCCCGACGAGACTGACGGCCGCGGTCGCCGCCTCGGTGGCGTTCTGTGCGACTGCGGGGTCGGGATGGGTCCACCTGTCGATGGCGAAAGTGGTGAGAGGAACGACAGGTGTCAGCAGTATCAGCCCGTGCAGGATCGTTCCTGACCGCAGCGCCGCGTAGCCGAACATGGTCAGCACCAGGCCGGCCCCGATGGTCGTGGCCGGTGCGATCGCCCAGGCCGGCAACAGCGTGAACATGGCCAGCACGAACATCGCGATGCCCAGCGTTCCTGCGGTGAGTGCGAGACCTTGTGCGACTCTGCTGCCCGCGGTCAGGCCGGTGACCATCCAGTAGGGGAGCAGCGCCCCACCTCGCAGCGCCCTGGTGACCGGTTTGACGATGCCGAGGCCGGATTTCTCGCTGTCCAGGACGGTGACAGCGACAGCTGCGGCCGTGGTCGCGGTGCGGATCATCTGGTCGCTGCCGGCCTCGTCCGAGAGCTGTTCGCGCCCGATTCCGGCCTTGTCAAAGGCTTTCAGCGCGTCGAGGGCGTTCTTGACGTTGTCGGCCAGATTCTCGTCGAAGGCTTCGGCGGAGGGGAGCTTCTCCAGCAGTTGGCTGTGTTCCTTGAGGAACAGCGTCCCGTTCGACCGCAGGTTCCCGCCTTCGTTCGCGTCGGCGAGGATCGCGAACCGCAACATGGGCAGCTCCTCGCAGATGATGCGGAGGTGCAGGCCCCACGCCGCCAACTCGACCAGCGCGGGCACGGACGGAGGACACTCCACATCGGACTTCGCGGCGTGGACGGCGTTGAGCTCGTTCTGCGCCAGTGGGACCAGGCGGCTGAGCTTGTCGGGGACGACGCCGAACAGGTCCTCGACCAGTGCGTCCACGATCTCGTCCGCGGGCTTCTTGTGGTACATGTGCTGCTGGCGCAGCCGTTGGGGCTCGAAGACGATCTTGCACAGCGTGGTGGCCGCGTCGAACCTGCCCCAGATCCAGTCGTTCATCCGCCAGGAACGCTTCAGGAATCCTGAGAATCGCGCGAGTGATGCTCCGCCGGCCTTGTCATCGGGCAGCCGTGACTGTTCGGCGAAGGCGTTTTCTGTTTGAAGGCTCACCTGGGCCAGCTCGACCGGCTGGTCGAATCCGGTCCTGGAGGGGTTGCTCAGGCACGTGGTGCCGATCTCCAACGCGAGCAGCCGCGACACCCACCGGTCGGATCTGCACTGGCTGCAGTCGCATCCGTCCTCGCCGGCCCACCTACCGGCGGACAGCAAGCCCTGCCACGCTCCGAGCTCGGCGAGCCGCACCTCCTCAGGGCTCAGTCCGTGGAGCGTCTCCTGCACGCTGTCGATGATCGACCCGATGCTCAGGACCTGCTCGCGAATGCCCGCTCCCTCCACAGGGGCGGGGCCCACCATGCGCTGCTCGAAATAGTTCAGGCGTCTCTTCCAGAACAGGGGATCGAGCCCTGCACCGCCCGGCACGGGGCCGCCGTCGTCGAGCTGTTCGCGGAGCTCTCTGATCTTGCACCGCGCCTTGTGCAACTCCAGCCGCGCGGTCTTGATCCTGGTGCACTCGTTGTCGGATGAGACCACCCAGATGAGACGTTTGAGCAGATCAAGCGCTGCGGAGGCGAGCCGTTCCGCCATGGTGAAGCCCCATGGCCAGCCGGGCTCGTTCCGGACGATGCTCGGCGGAGCCGCGGCAGGTAAGTACGGCAGCAGGCCGAAGTCGCGCTGGGCGTGTTCGGCCGCGGCACGCGCGCGTTCGAACGACCAGCCCGCGTTCGATCCACTGACGTCGAGCTGTCGTGTGGTCACCTCACGGGCGGCGTACCGGATCTGCACGTCCTTGTAGTGGGGATAGAGGTTCTCGGCGAGTTCGTAGACCGCCTCCACCAACGACTCGTCGGGACGTTGCAGGCGTTTGAGCAGATCGTTGCGGCCGCCTCGTCTCGACGCCGCCATGCGGTTGTGTTCTTCGACCTTCTCCACGTACGTGCGGCCGCTTTGGCTGTACATGGCGCTGAACAACTTCCCGCCTGCGCCGACGACGCTCGGTGTTTTCGTCGTGGTGTCGGCCTTGGGCTCGTCAGCTGCTTCAGGCGCGTGCGGGTACACGAGCAGCATGACGCGACGGACCGGCCCTTCGGCCGGCATCCGGTCGATCGCCTCGATGGCCTCCTTGGTGGGCGTGTTCACCAGCACGCCGCCGTCCACTGCGAACCGGGACCTGTCGGTGCTCGCGTCCTTGAACCAGCTCGCGAACTCGCCCATGTCCAGCTGTTCGCCTTGGCTGCCAACCCGAACGTACGACGGCTCGAATGCGAACGGGAAGGACGCCGTCGACCGCGCGGCGAGCGCGAGCCGTTGAACGAGGTCCTCGCGCTGGTTCTCGTCGCCGGGATCGAAGTCGCGCCGCAACTTGTCGCGCGGAGGGACAGCCCAGTCGTACGGATCGCGGCGAAACGAGAAGCTGCCCTGGTGGATCGTCTGCGTGAGCGACTGGCCGAGGTCGTCGTAGGTCACCTTGGGGACGCCGTTCAACAGCGTGGTGGTGATGCGCAGGTCGATGGGGCGTTCCTCGGGAGGCATCGAGGCGAAGTTCTTGAGCAGTCCGCGAAGCGCGTCCTGCAGCTTGGGCAGGAAGAACTCGTCTCCCTGCAGCAGCGACGCCGGCTGACCGTTGAACGGTTGCCGCAGCAACCGCTCGAACCGTCCCTGTTCTACCCAGAGGTCGCGCAGGGAATGGAGGTCCGCTTTCGCGTTCACCTGGGACAGCGCGAGCGCGGCGCCGTTGATCCCGCCTGCCGAGGTGCCGGTGATGACGTCGGCGCGCGCCTCACATCCCACGATGTCCAGCAGGGTCGCGTAGACGCCCTTCCTGCTGGTCAGCCGGTCGAGCTCGAGCACGACCCCGCCCATCCAGACCGCGAGGCTCACTCCGCCGTTGAGAACTACCGCGACGCGGATTTCCTCGGGAGGTGTACTGGCCATGGTGGCCTCCGTCCGGCGGGACGACGTGGTGTTGATAGATCGCCGCACACCGCGCCAGAGTTACCGCGAGCCGCGGCCCAGCGGGCTGGTGGACAGGCGGTACGGCTGGGTGTGCCAGCACCACCCGTGGCGCAGGACGAGAGCCGCCAGCTCGGCGTGCGTGATGTGGTGGCGCAGCATCAGGGCCCGGATCGACGGCCAGTCGGTGACACCGCCCTGCACGGCGGCGACCACGGCGTCCTCTTTCGCTGCGACCACTTCCTTGCGCAGGAGGTCGGCAGGCGTGCGATAGCCGTCGGTGGCGGCGAAACCCCAGCCGCGGGCACGGCAGAAGTCGGTCGCCGCGGCGAACTTGACCACGTTCTCGTACAGCGCGAAGTCGACGGCGGAAGCTTTGAGCTCCACGACCAGGCGTCGTCCGTCGGCCAGGTCGACGACGAAGTCCGGGTAGTACGTGCGCTCGTTGCCGTACAGGCGGTAGGGGATTGCCAGGGGTTGCTCGCAGAACGTCCGCACGAGGGTGGAGGCGTCCAGCCGTTGCACGAACCACAGTTCGACGCCCGACTCGAAGCTCACGTCCCGGTTCAGCGATCGCGCGAACCACTCGCCTGACTCGCCACGACCGTCCGCGCGAGGGCTGCGCAGTGGGTGAAGATCGTGACCGAGCAAGGGTTCTTCCGCGCCGGCGGGCCAGTCGGTGTTCTCGACGAGGAACTGGACGCGGGCGTTGAGCCTGCCGAGCCACTTCTCCTCGCGGAGCTCCGCCAGGCGTTCGGTTTCCCGGCGTTGCGCGACTTCCTTGACCCTGACGGCGAGTTCCTGGCCTTCTGCGGTCGAGCAGCCGCAGAGCGCCGCCACGGCCCGTGTGGCCTCGCTCTGAGGTGCGAGCGGAACCGCGAGATCCACGAAGGACAACACGAGGTCCGGGTCGAGCACGCCGTCGTCGCCTGTCAGCGCGGCCAGCAGCGCGCCGTGCACGTGGTCCCACGCGCGGAAGACCTTGCCCGGCTCCCGAGTGCGCAAGGTCCTCAAGGCGCGGGTCTGGCGCTGGCGGACGCGTTCTCCGGTGATGCCGTACCGCTCGCCGATCGCCGCGAGCGTCGTGCCTTCGCCCTCCAGCCCGAGCCTCTCGAGCAGCAGCAGACGATCTCCCCGCCGCACCCTGGTCAGACCCGCTCTGAGCAGCTCGGCTCCCGTCCACCTCACCTCGTCGGCCTGGTCGCGCACCTGAGTGGCGGTGATCCGGAGGAGCTCGACGTTGGGCCAGTCGCACTCGACCACCCAGTCGGAGAGGGTCAGCCTGCCGCAGGTGTGGTGCAGGCGGCGGCCTGTCTCCAGCAGCACCTCCCGCTCCACGCGCGCCAGCACGCCGATCTCCGCCGCGCCGTGCGGGAAGCCGGTGGTCTGGCCGGTGATCGACGCCCAGGCCCCGGTGATCTCGTCCGGGGTCGCCGTCGGTACCCAGTGTTCGCTCAGACTCCGTTGTACCGCGGGCTTTTCCTCGGTGAACTGCCGGCCGGTCGCCCGATCCGCACGGTCGTTGTGCGCCGCCAGCAGCCCTTCCGCGCGCTTGCGCAACTCCTCACGAGCCCACTCGAACGCGTGCAGGTAGCCGTCGGTCTCGTGCCTGTCGAACTCGCGCACGTCCCGCACGAGCGTGGCGACACGGGCGGAGATCGACAACACCGACCGGCCGTGCCGCTGGGCGATCTCGGTGGCCGTGAACGTGTCGCGGACTTCCCGCAGCAGCTCGTCCTCTTCGTTCTCGGACCACCGCTTTCCGCCGCGCGGCGAACTCCCCCCAGAGATCATCACTCATCGTTTGTAGCAGAACGTGTGGTTGTGCCGTGGCACAACGGCCAGACCCGCTAGCCTCCAGTGCGACAACTCGGAGAGGGGCCGGATGTCGTTTCGCTACTACTTCTACATCAGCGACGCCAAGGTCGACATGCTGCTCGCGCAGATCGACCCGGCTGCCAGGAACAAGCGCACCTCCGAGATGTCGCTCGGCGTCAGCGTCGCCAAGGCCAAGCGCACCGTCGAGGACACCGGTGAGCAGGTGGGGCGGCTGGAACGGGTCGTGCGCCACCTCAACGAGCACGGCGACGTCGGCTCGATCGAGGAGCCGGGCCAGTTCTTCTGGGGCCTGCTGCCGATGCAGTGGGGGCCGATCGTCACGGAGAGCGGTTCTTCCCTGCTGTACTTCGGCGGACGGGACGAGCGCACGGTGGTCGGGCTCGGCGGGTCCGCGGGGCACGTGGTCGGCGCGGCACACGCTGAACCACGTCCGCCGTCGCCGTCGCTGCTTCCCGTGTTGCTCGACCTGATCGACGATGGTGCGCAGGACGCCGGCGAGAACCAGGACCACGACCAGACCGACGCGGCCGCACTCGCGTCGGTGCACCGGGCGAACAGCAGGCTGCGAGGGCCGGTGCAGAACGTCGAGTTCCTCGCCAAGCGGTTGCTGTCCGGGCCGAGTCCGTATCCGGAGCTCGACGGCAGGGACGACATGAGGGTTCTGCTCGGCAGCCCTCTTTACGTCGCGCTGGTCGACTGAGATGCGTGCGCAGCAGCTGGAGGCGGCGTGTGAGGTGATGACGTCGCTGGCCCTCTACCCGTTGATCTTCGAAGCGGGGGAGGACGGCGTCTTCATCGTCGCGACGATGCACGAGAACGCGCTGCGGTCACGCAGCAGGGGGCCGTACACGCCGGACAACCTGCCTCCCGAGGTGATGGCGATGCTCCAGCGGATCTCGTTGAAGTGGTCCATCAGACCGGAAACGCCCGAGTTCACCGTCGAAGGTGGTGGCAGGTGGCCGGTTCTGCTGATGCACCTGCCGGTCAGCCAGGTCACCGTGCGGTTCGTGGTGCCGGAGGACGCGCCCCCGATCGACGAGCCCGCGCCGAACAACGTCGGTCCGGTGGGCGACATCAAGATCGCGCTGAGGTTCGTCGCCGAGACCCTGCGGGCGGCGGCGAGCACAGTCGGCGGCGAGCCGCCCGTGTCGATCCGCCTGGCACATCCGCCGAATCCCCGCTACGAGGAGGACAGAGCGAGGATGCCCGCGGACTTCCGTCACCTCGTCCACTCGGTTACGCCGACGATCGAGCTCGACCGGAGTCTCTGCGGCCCCGAGCAGCTGCGAGCCCACGACGCGGCGGTGAAGTCGCACTCCTACAGCCAGGGGGTCGAACCCTTGGGGCGCAACGGTTTCGCCCTGTGGATCGGCGGTGCTCGCGTCACGGCGCTCGGCTGAGGGTAAGCGCGTCGGCGAGCTCGTCCGCTCTGGTGATCAGGTGGGCGGGCGAGTCGACGAGCGCTTCGTCGATCACGCTCGCCAGCCGTGCGGGCAGGCCGGGCAGGCGTTCGCGCACGGGCACGACCGGCGCGTGCAACGCGACCGTGACCTCGTCGGAGCCCCGTGGGAAGTCACGGGGTGTCGCTCCGGTCAGCATCCAGTACAGGCACGCCGCGGTGGCCCACACGTCCACCTCCGGCCCGGCGTCGCGGAAGCCCATGAGCTGGGAGCGCGGCACGAACGGGATGCTGCCGCCGAACCCGCCCGTCCGCGTGTGGCCGGACAGCCCGGCGTGCTCGAACGCCTTGGCGAGGCCGAAATCGGCGAGCTTCGCGATCGGCCGGTCGGCAGGGCCGGTGAGCAGGATGTTGTGCGGCTTGACATCCCGGTGCACCAGACCGGTGGCCAGGCCGTCGACACCCGGCACCGGTGCCGTGTGCGCGTAGGCGAGTCCGTCCAGGACCTGCAGCGTGAGCGGGAGCGCCAGGTCGAGCGGCAGCGGTCCGCGGCGGGCGACCAGCGCGTCGAGGTCACCGCCGGGGCAGTACTCACAGGCGAACCAGAACTCGTTGCCAGACAAGGCGTTGCCGCGGAAATCCACGATGTGCGGATGGCGCAGCGCGCGAATGCTCTCGTACTCGCGCAGGAACGCGAAGCGCGCGTTCTCGTCCACGAACTCGTCGTACGCCGTCATCACCTTCAGGGCGACGAGCGAGCCGGAGTCGTTGTCCCGAGCCAGATGCACGGTTCCCTGCGCTCCGCGCCCCAGCTCGTGGAGCACCTCGTAGCCGGGAAACGGTGTCGGCACGGATTCGACGGCGATCCGGATCACGACGCCGGGCACGCCGCCGAACCGGATCTCGTCGCCGTCCACCAGCACCCGTTCGCCGTCCACGCGCTGCCCGTTGACGTACGTCCCGTTCAGACTCGCCAAGTCCACAACGGACACTCGCGGCGGGCTGATCTCCAGCCGGCAGTGCCGCCGGGACACGCGGTCGTGCGCGATCCTGATCGCGCACTCGTCGAGCCGCCCGACCACGCACGTCGCGGGTTCGGTGAAGCGCTGCTCCAGGGCTGCCACGCCGTCGTCCACGACGATGGTCACCGTCACGCGCCGGCCTCGAACTCGTAGTCCCACTCCAGTTCCCACAGCCGCAGCACCGGCGTGAGATCGGTCGAGAGCAGCAGGCGGTCCTCGGCGGCGAACCGGACGCTCATGACGTCCACGACGTGGCCTTCGAGGACGTGCGTGCGGCTTTGCGTCCGAAGGTCCCAGATCTGCACGGAGACGTTTTGAGCCACTGCGGCGTAGCGGCCGTCCGTCGTCAGCGCCACAGCCTCCGCGCGGACCGGCAGTCGGCATCGGACCTGTCCGGTCGCGGCGTCCCAGATCATGAGCTGGTCGAACCTCCCGGTGCCGGCTGCCGTGCGCCCGTCCGCGCTCAGCGCGAACACGTCCGTGCCGCCGCGTTCCGGAATCTTGTACGCGAGGTCGCCGGTGTTCACGTTCCACGCGACGAAACCGTCGAGCTCGGTCGCGAACAACAGATCACCTTC
Source organism: Lentzea sp. NPDC051838 (assembly GCF_040681245.1). Taxonomy (NCBI): domain Bacteria; kingdom Bacillati; phylum Actinomycetota; class Actinomycetes; order Pseudonocardiales; family Pseudonocardiaceae; genus Lentzea; species Lentzea sp. NPDC051838. Next base: position 26,611 of record NZ_JBFAYI010000027.1, on the reverse strand, counting down.
CCGGCTGAACCGCAGGAGCCCCGTCCAGATGCTCGACGGAAGCTGGAACCGGCGACGGCCGGTGGTGGCGTCCCACACCCGGATCGCTTGCTCGCTGTGGTTGCGCGACGCGACGGTGTGGCCGTCAGGGCTCACGGCAACCGCTTCCACCACCTGGTCGTGCGCCAGGATGGTGCGCCGGTGCGTGGCGCGGTTGTCGATGTCCCAGACGCACACCGCGCCGCTTTCGTGCCCGATGGCCACCTGCTCGCCGTTCGTGTGGAGCGACCGCACCCTGCTCTCGTCGCCGAACATCGGCAGGGTCCGGCCGTCTGCCAGATCCCAGAGGAATGCTCCGCCGCCGTAGTCCGCTGTCACGACACTTCGGTCGTCGCGGGACATGCTGATCGTGTGGACGTGGCCGGGCGTTTGGTCGGGGAACTCGCCGAGGCACTCGCCGGTCGCGACGTCCCAGACTCGGGTGCGTCCGTCCGTGCCGCCGGTGACCAGCCATTCGCCGTCCGCGGTCACCTCCAGGCTCACCCGCGGTGTGAAGATCCACGTTCCCTGCATCGACCAGCGCGACCACACTCCGAGCGGAGCGGTCCGGGTGCCGTGCCGACCTGCTTGCGCCCACAGCGTTCTGAGGTCTGGATGACGGTCGAAACCCGGTACGCCGCGGGCCTGCCGGAGCACCGCCGCGGCCCGCGCCGGGCTGCCGTCGTCCAGCAACGTGCCCGCTCGCGCGACCAGGCCGTGGAACTGGCGCTCCCGTGCGTCCAGTTCACCCGCCTCGGCCGGCCGGACGTAGTGCCACGGCGCGAGATATCCCCGGGCGGGCAGGTGGTGAACCTGAACCTGGCCCTCCAGCACCAAAGCGATGCGCCCGTCGGCACTGATCGCGATGTCGTCGAGCCGGGTGAAGATCACGCCGAGCTTCACGTCGATCGATCGGACGCATCGGCCGGATGCGGTGTCCCACACCCGCAACGGCAGGCTGGACAACTCGGCCACGGAGACGGCGACGCTTCCGTCTCCGGACACCGCGATGCGGGAGTACGCGGTGATGAGGTTTGGAGCTTCGCTTCGGGTTTCGCCAGTGCGCGTGTCCCACACCCCCAGCTTTCCGTGCCGGCGGTACAGCAGCACATGGCTGCCGTCCGCAGTCAGCTTCGCCTCGTCGATGCCGGTGAGGTAGCCCTCTTTCGTCCGGCTGAGGCGAGGACCGGGCCTGCCGGTGACAGCGTCCCAAGTGAACACGTGGTGGTCGCTCCCGTCACCGCACACGGTGACGACGCGCGTTCCCCGTCCGTCCAACGCGACGGCCACGGCCGGCGGTTCCGCGGTGAGCTCCAGCCGGCACGTGCCCGTGTCGAAGTCCCAGACGCGCACGGCTCCGCCGCGGTGCACTGTCGCGCCGGTCCTGCCGGTCCGGTCCAGCGCGACAGCTGTCACCTCGTCGTCGGGGAGTGCGCACAGACGGGTGGCGGCATCGTGGAGTTCGACGGCACCGCCGGTGCGCGCGACCAGGAAACGGCTGCCGTCAGCGGAGATCGCGATGATCGTCACCTTCCCCTCGCCGTGCGTTTCGCGCAGCACAACGAGGTCCGTCGGCGACCACACCACGGCGCGCCCGTCCGCGGTGCCGAGCACGGCCACCGAGCCGTCCTCGCTGAGCGCCGTGCAGGTGGCGGCGGCGCCGAATCCGTTGATCAGTGCGGGTTGCGGTGTTCGCGAGCGTTCGGCGAGCACGACCCGTGCGGCGTCGAAGTCGGGAGAACCTGGCGCGTCCTGCAGCAGACGCTCCGCCGCTTCGTCGTTGCCCCGTTCGAGTTCGACGAGCCCGAGCAGGTGGTCGACGCTCTGGTCGCCGTTCGTCAGCTCGCGCACGCGGTCCAGTTCGGACACGACCTCCACGTCGGTCATCCGCCCGAGCCGCCAGCGGTACAGGCCCCAGTTGTAGACGGCGGGCAGGTGGTGCGGGTCGACGTTCACCGCCTGCCGCCACAGCTCCTCGGCCTCGTCGGTGCGCCCGAGGTCCACAAGGGACAGTGCCTGGTTCGACAGGCTGTCCGCGAGCAGGCTCGCGGCTTTCGGCCGGTTCCGCGGATAGGCCGAGCCCGTCACCTCGGCGTAGTGGGTCACCAGAGCCTCGGCCGCCTCACCGAGATCCGCCGGCCGGGCCTGCGGATCCTCCTGGAAGCACTGTCGCAGCAGTTCCGCCACGTTCTGTGGGATGCGCGGAGCACGAGGGTTCCACGGGCCGTCCGCCAGCAACGCTTCCAGTGCGAAAGGGGCGGCTTGCCCGTAGCGGCACGGAGTCCTGCCGACGAACATCTCCAGCACCGACAAGGCCCACGACCACACGTCGGTCGCATTCGTGAGTTGCACCTGCGCGCCCGCGGCGGCCGCCGCCTGCTCGGGAGAACTGTATTCACGCGTCCTGAAAGCGTGGCTCGCCGTGGCCAGCCCGAAGTCGGTGATCTTGGAGATGTCCCCGTCGAGCATCACGTTGGCCGGCTTGACATCCCGGTGCACGATGCCCTGGTCGTGCGCGTGCCCGATACCCCAGGCCGTCTGGATGGAGATGTCCAGAATGCGCGCCGTCGAATCCTGGGTATCGGCGCCGTACAGATCTCCCCGGGACACGGCGGTCGCGAGGCTGCCGCCGTCCACCCATTCGGCGAACACGCAGGGAACTTCGTCGATGCGGCGCACGTACGCGCACCCGACCACGTTCGGATGCAGCCCGAGGCCGACCCAGGTCCCGGCCTCGTCCTCGAACCGCTCGCGATCGGCGTGCGTGGCCACCCACTCGGCTCTCGGCGTCTTGATCGCGAGATCGACCTGCCACGTCCGGTGCCGCACCCGGTAGACCAGGCCCATTCCGCCACTGCGCACGACGTCGAGCACGTCGTACAGGTCGAGAAGACGATCCCCCGGTTGCCACCCCACGTCGATCAGCCTGGTCGTGGTGGCGGTTCGCCGCAAGCTTCGCCGGCGTCACACGGTGAAGCCGCCGTCGACGTTCCAGTTGGCGCCGGTGATGAACGCCGCCTCGGGCCCTGCCAGGTAGCTGACGGTGCCGGCGATCTCGTGGGCCTGGCCGAACCGCCCGAGTGCCATGAGTCCGCGCAGCGTGTCCGCGATCTCGCTGTCCTCCGGGGTCATGTCGGTCGCGGTGGGGCCCACCTGGAGGTTGTTGACCGTGATGCCGCGGGGGCCGAGCTCGCGGGCCAGCGCGCGGGTCAGACCGGCTACCGCCGCCTTCGACATCGCGTAGATCGACATGCCGGGCAGGGGTACGCGGTCGGCGTTGATGCTGCCGATGTTGATGATGCGACCGGTGCCGTCGAGGTGGGGCAGCGCGGCTTGGACCGCGGCGAAGACACTGCGGACGTTGACGGCGACCACGCGGTCGAACTGCTCGATGGTCAGCGACTCGATGCCGGCCGCAGGGAGGATGCCCGCGTTGTTGACGAGCACGTCCAGGCCTCCCAGCCGGGTCACGGTCTCGTCGATCGAGCTGGACACCTGCTCGGGGTCGCCGCTGTCGGCCTGGATCGCGACCGCGGTGCCGCCGGCCTCGGTGATCTCGGCGACCAGCTTCTCCGCCGCGCCGGTCGAGGTGCTGTAGGTGAAGGCGACCGCGGCGCCGTCGCTCGCGAGTCGTCGCACGATCGCCGCTCCGATGCCGCGAGCGGCTCCCGTTACGAGTGCTCGCCGACCTGCTAGTGGTGCCGTCATTGTGCGCGCCTTTCTTTGCTTGAGCAAATGTGTTGTGACTGATTGTTTTTGGGGCGGGAACGTTCTCGGATTGCCAATTCAGTATTACGCGCGCGGCAGGTCGATATCCTGTCCCTCTCAGTGCCAGGAACCGCGCCCTCGAACGCCCGGCGTTGTGGTCCAAACGGGTGTTGTTCGCCGTGGCCGCTCACGTTCCCGCCGGTCGCCCCGACGTCCTAGACGTTGAACGAGTGAGGGGGCGGCGTTACGTGATCACGACAGGGGCGATTGACGACCATCCGATGCTGTTGCGCGGTTTGCGGGCGTATCTGGCCGATCATGCGCCGGACGTGCTGCTGGAGGCCGTGTGTCCTTCTGTGTCGGCGTTGCTGGAGGTTCAGCCCGTGCCCGCGGTGGTGCTGCTGGACCTGCTGCTCCCGGACGGCGAGCCGGTCGACCAGAACGTGCGGCGGTTGCGCGAGGCCGGTGCCCAGGTGGTGGTCTACACGTCCGACTCGCGTCCTGGGTACGTCCACCAGGCGTTGAAGGCGGGGGCTGTGGGTCTGGTGCTCAAGGGCGATCCCGAGGAGCGGGTGGTCGAGGCGATCCGGGCCGCGGCGCAGGGGCGGAGCTCGTGTTCGAGCCGGCTGGCGCACGCGATCATGGAGGACCGCCGGGCGTTCATCAGGTTCTCCCAGCAGGAGCGGGACGTGTTGTCGCTCATCGCGAAAGGCTTGCCGCGCAGGCTGGTCGCGAAGGAGCTGGGCATCAGCGAGAACACGCTGCCGACCTATCTCGACCGGGCTCGCGAACGGTATCGGGAGGCGTTGGACGTGCCTGTTCCGCCGAGTCCCGGCGAGACCATCGCGTTCGCGCTCGAGGACGGGCACATCGAGCTTCCGTATCGGCACCGCCATGACGAAGCCTGATCTGGTCGACACCTACGGCTACAGCGTCGAACGGGGCATGCAGCGGTCGTTCGCCGCGCTCGCCGTGATCTTGGTGGGGTCGCATCTGGGCACGATTCTGCCTGTGCGCGAACGGCTTCCGGTGCTCGTGCTGGTGATCTCGGCGGTGTTCGTCGTGTTCCTGGCGGTGACGGCCACGCGGGCGTGGTGGGTGCGGCTGTCGGCCGCCGACAGCGTGTCCGCGGCCGTGTTGTCGGTGGCCGCCGCGTTCACGCACCTGGTGCCCGCGGAGCAGGTGCTGCCGATGGCGACCAGGAGCAACGCCATGGTCGTGGCCGCGACGCTCGCCGCGGGCTACCAGCGCACCAGGACTGCTGTCGGTATCTGCACGGGACTGGTCATGGTCTACGTGCTGACCGCGTTGCCGCTGGACGGTCTCGGGGGAGCGCTGCTCGGGACGTGGCCGTTGCTCGCCGCACCGCTCGCCGCGGGCGCCGTGAGCAGGGTGCTCAGGCAGACGGCGGCCAGGGCGGACGCGGCCCGGCGCGGGGTGCACGAGGCACAGGTTCGCGCGGCGCAGGATGAAGCGAAAAGGGCCGCGCACAAGCAGTTCCAGCGCACTTTGCACGACGACGTGGCATCGGCTTTGCGCGCCGCCGCGACCTCGGACGTCGCTCCGGCCGAGGTCCGCAGCGCCTGCGTGGCCGCGATCGGCAGGGCGGAAGCCGCGCCCGCGCCGCCGTCGGCCGAGCTAGACGATCTGTGCGCGCGCCTTGATGAACTGCCTGAACCTGGTGGTGTGCGGGTGATTCGCGAGTGGGAGGCCGCGGTGTTCGCGCCTGCCCACGTCGTACGGGAGATGACCGACGCGGCCGCGGAACTGATGCGCAACATCGGCAAGCACGCCCGCGCCACCACGGTCTGGATCACGGTGTCCGGCGACGACACCGGGCTCGTGCTGCGGATCCGCGACGACGGCGTCGGTTTCCAGGTCGCGGCCGTGCGCGCGACGTCGCTCGGACTTCGCCGGTCCGTTGTCGGGCGGCTCGCCGAGATCGGTGGCACGGCGGAGATCACCTCACGTCCAGGGGCGGGCACCATCGCGGACCTGCGCTGGCATCGTCCCACCACCGACCAGGAGCGGCCCGCGTTCTCCCGGATGCAGGGCATGCGGTCGGCCGTGGACGACCTGCGGCAGCCGCTCGCCGCTGTCTGTTTGCCTTATCTGTTCAGCATGGCGTTGCCCGTCGTGCGCAACCTCGACGTGGCACCCGGCATGACGTGGCTCGCCGCGTGGTACGCGGTGATGGGCGTTGCGACCGTGTGGCTCATCCTGGAGGCGCGCCGACCTCCGCCGCTCTGGGCCGGGGTGCTCGCGGCGGTCTGGACGGCGGCCGGCGCGGTGGCCGGGGTGCTGGTCATCCCGGCGGACAGCCTCACGACGTTCGTGTCGTGGCCGATCGGCGCGCCGGGGCCGATGCTGGTCGTGCTGGCCACGTTGTGGCGCTGGCCGTTGGCGGTGCTGACGTTGCTGGTGGAAGAGGTCGTGCTGATCACGCTGGTGCTGCGCGGCAGGTTCGTCACCGAGGCGTTCACCGACGCGGCGCCGGCGATCACGGCGCCCGTGCTGGCCCTCGCGATGGGACTGGTGATCGCCAACACCATCGCGCGGCTCGGCGGGATCGTGTTGAGGTCCGGCGCCGAGCGCACCGCGATCGCCACGGCCGCGGCGGCACGGGAGGCGAGAACCTCGTTGCACGCCAGCAGAATCGCCGACATCGGAGCGGAGATCCTGCCGTTCCTGCGGCAGCTTTCCTCTGGCGACGACGCCCTGGTCTCGGCCGAGGCGACCCGCACGCGCGCCCGCAGGCTGGAGTGGATGGCACGCGACGAGCTGCACATCCCGGGTGTGCTGGACCCGGATCTGCGTCACCGCCTGATGGACGCCAGAGCCGGCGGTTGCGTCGTGGTGGTGCAGGCCGACACCGACACGACCGACCCACCGCAGGCCGTGCGCACGATCCTGGCCGCCGCGCTGTCGACCACGCCGCTGCCGAAGGAGCTCACCCTGACACTGTCCACAACAGACAGTTCTGTCACGGTCAACCTGCTCTGCCAGCCCAACGACGCGGCCCGCGCGACCGCGTTGAGGGCCGCGGTGCCGCAAGCCGCTCTCACCGAGTACGCGGACGAGGCCATGAACGTGGAGTTGGCCGTGGTTCCCGCCGCGTTGTCCTGACTTTCGCGGACAGCGCTCAGCACCCCTGCCGAGTCACCCTGGTGTCATCGGAACTCATCAGGGGAGTGAGCACAATGGATTCGTTGCGAGAAGCCTTCACCACACCGCAGCGCGTGGGCAAGCTCGTCATGCACGTGACGCTGACCGACGCGGTGTCGATGAAGGAGCACGGCGACGCGCACTGGCTGCCGACCATGGGCTGGTTCTACGACCAGGTCGGTGACGCCGTGGTGGGGCAGGGCGGCACGATCTGCAAGTACCTCAACGACGGCGTGGTCGCGACGTTCTCCCTGGACCTCGGCGCGGAGGCCATCAACGCCGCGATCCAGGTGCAGGAACGGATCGCGGAAGCCCAGCGGGAGAACACCTACAGATGCAACTGCGCCATCGGCATCGGCGCGGGCAAGGTCGTCGAGTTCAGCCCCGGCGTCAACGCCGACTACATCGGCACCGTCGTCGACCGTTCGGCGCGACTGGCCAACGCGGCCAACGCCGGAGCGATCTTCGTGGACACCGGGACCGTCGACGCGTCGAACATGATGCGGGTGTTCGCCAACTACGGCAACGTGATCAACCGCGAGGGCGGCCAGTACCTCTCGCAGGTCGAGGAACTGCCGGCCGCCGACTTCCCCGAGCGGATCAAGTACCGCGAGATCCTGTGGGCGGCCCAGCCGTTCAGCGTGCGGGCCCGCGAGGTCACCAACATCGTGGTCCACCCCGCGCCTTTGTCCGTGCCTGCCCAAGCCACTCCGCGCCGCCGGGAGTGGTTGCGGGGAACGGTGACCCGCTGGGTCGACGACCGCGACAACGGCTTCATCACCGCGACCGACGGCACCACGTACTTCCTACACCGCAGCCACCTCGCGGGGCAGGACGCCCAACCGGCCACGGGCACCACGGTGTTCTTCCTCCCGGAGGCCGCTCACGGCGAGGGCAAGCACGCGCGTGCCGTGTGCGTGCTGCTGTTCGGCTCGGACCTCACCGTCACGGTCGACCGGGTGTGCGTCGCGTACGGCTTCCACCGCCTGACGGACTCGCGTGGTTTCGGTCAGGACCTGTTCCTCGACCTCGGGCCGGACGCACCGACCCGTTTCGAGGTGGGGCAACACATCGAGGTGCGGATCGGGCAGAACCCGCGAGGGCCGATCGGGGCGATCATGCCGGCCGGACCTCAAGCCCTGTCCGCATGAGCACCAGGCAACGCGGCACCCGCCTCGCGATGGCGTTGTCCATCGCGGGCGGGGCCGCCGTCGTGGCGGGCGGGTTCGCCGACGGGTACTTTCAGTCGGTCGCGCTGGAACTCGGCGCTGCGTTCTCCTTGGTCGCACCGCTGGTGTGGATGGAGCGCGTGCTGGCCGACCAGTTCAAGCGGCAGGTGTCCGACAGCCTCGCCGAGGCGTTGAACGGCACCGCCAGCTCCGCGCACCCCGACGACGTCACGCGCATCCGCCGCCACTTGCTCGACCGGCTCAACGGTTCCAGTCCGTGGCAGGCCGTCCGAGCCGAACGCGCGAGCTTCGACCTCGTGCTGGAGAACGGACCTCGCCGGGTCGCGGTCGCGATCAAGCGGACGCCGTTCGCGCTCGACTCGGCGACGGTGTCCCGGTTGTACGCGGAGGCCAAGCGGGAGGGAATTCCTGAGCTCGTGGTGATCAGCTTGACGGATCCGACCGATCTGGCGCGCAGCTTTGCCGCGAACACGCCAGGGCTCACGTTGCTCGACGAGTCGGACTCGCTCAACGCGTGGCTGGAGAAGCTGGCGTGACCGGGGTTGGAGCCCTCAACCGTTCAGCTCGCGGAGGTGGCCGAGCGCCTTGGCTTCGCCGTCGCGGTCGCCCAGTTCGACGAACAGCTTCAACGCCTGGCCGAAGTGTTCTGCTGCCGCCGCCGGCTCCCCTCGCAACTGGCACACGATCCCGATGTCGGTGTGCGCCGTCGCCTGCCCCAGCGGATCCGCTGGGCCGGCCGCGGAGAGGGCCGCGAGGTGGACGGTGAGGGCCTGGTCCAGGTATCCGCTGAGTTCCAGGAACGGGTTCAGGCGCGCGGACAGGTCGGCCACGTGGGATCTGTGCGGGCCTGTTCGGTACTGGTCGATGCAGGTCACGAGGGTGGCCAGTTCCGCGGTGAACCACGTTCGTGCGGCGTGCTCGTTGCCTATGTACGGCGCGACATGTGGAACCGTCACCACTACGGGGGCGGTGCAGGAGTTCTGGCCGGGCAGGTGGATGTTCGCTGTGTGTGCGGTGTGCCGGTAGTAGATCAGAACCTGTTCCACCGCGTGGTGCGGAGCGTCGCCGGCGGTGCCGAGGGCTCGTGCGTAGGCGCGGACGAGGCGGTGCAGTCGATACCGGCCCGCCTTGGTCTCTTCGATCAGATGACGAGTGCGCAGGGTTTCCAGCTGGCGCCGCGTCTCCTGGAACGTGTGCCCGCTGAGGGCGGCGGTGGCGAACACGTCGATGCTGGGGCCGGGATGCAGGCCGAGCAGGCGGAAGAGGTGTTGCTCGGCCGCGGGCAGGTGGCGGTAGGACATGGTGAACGCGGCCGCGATGGAGCGGTCGCCCGCGCTCAGGTGTTCTATCCGGTCGTATTCCTCCGTGAGCAGGTTCGCGAGGTAGCGGGCGTTCCACTGTGGATGGTCGCGCAGCTGGGCGCCGGCCAGCGCCAGTGCCAGGGGGAGGCGGCCGCAGCACATCACGATTTCCGCGAGGGCCTCGTCGTCGTGCTGGTCCGTCCCCGCCGACTCGCGCAACAGGTGAAGGGCCTGTTCCGCCGGCAGCACGTCCAGCGAGACCGACCGGACCCCGTCCAGCGCGGGCAGGCGGTTCCTGCTGGTGATCAGCACCAGGCTGCCCGCTGTGCCCGGGAGGAGCGTCCGGACCTGGTCGTGGTCGACGACGTCGTCCAGCACCAGCAGGATCTTCTTGCCCGCCACCCGGTTTCGCCACAGGCGTGCGCGGTCGTCCAGCCTCGGCGGAATGGTCTTCGGATCGATGCCCGTCGCCCGCAGCAGCGAGTCGAGCGCTTCGCCCGTGGACACGCGCGTGCGGCCGGGGGTGTGCCCGTGAAACTCCACGAACACGTTGCCGTCCGGGAACCGTGCGGCGAGCAGGTGGGCCGCGCGCACGGCCAGGGCTGTCTTGCCGATGCCCGCCATCCCGTCGAGCGCGCGGATGACGACGGTGGGCGAGGCGTTCACCGCTTCCGTGAGATCGCGCAGCTCGTCGTCGCGGCCGACGAAGCCGGGGATGTCGGCGCGCAGGCTGAACATGGCCGGCGCCGTCTCGTCGCTGGCCAGTGCGGCTGATCCGGAGAGAATCCCGCGGTGGAGTGCCTGCAGTGCCGGGCCGGGGTCCGCGCCCAGGCTTTCGGCCAGCAGCTTGCGCGTTCTCGCGTAGTGCGCGTGGGCGTCAGCCTGTCTTCCCGCGCGGTACAGGGCGATCATCAACTGACCGGCCACACGTTCGTCCAGCGGGTCCTCATCGGCCATTGTGGACAGATCGGTCAGCAGCTCCGCGTGCTTTCCGCACCGCAGCGCCAGATCGTGGTAGTCCACCCGGCTCGTGGCTCGCTCCCGTTCCAGCGCCGCGCGCAGTTCGGCCAGCCACGGCGTGTCCAGGCCGGCGAACGGCTCGCCTCGCCACAGCGCCATGGCCTGCTCGGCGAGGTCGAGTGCGCGTCCGTCATCGGCTTCGGCACGCGACCTCTTCATCAGGTGGCGAAACCGGTGCAGGTCGACCGCGTGTTCGTCGACGTCCAGGACGTAGGCGCCCGAACGGCTGGTGATGCTCATCGGAGCCGCCGCGAGCGCGCTGCGCAGCCGCGTCAGGAGGCTGTGCAGCGAGCTGCGCACGCGCAGTGGTGCGCGATCGGCCCAGACCCTGTCGATGAGCTGATCGGCGGACACGGTCCTGTTGGCCTCGACCAGCAACGTGGCCAGCACGCAGCGTTGTTTGGCAGGACCGATGTCGACCGGACGGCCGTCAACGCGGACCTCGACGTTGCCGAACAGACGACACTCGAACATCGGCTTCCCTCGCGCCTGGGTCTCCAGCCTTCGCGACGCGCACCTGCTGGATCAAGCGGAAACCGGCAAACTCCTCCGTTCGGCAGAGCACGGCCCTGCCGAGAACGTCGGCAGGGCCGTGCGAGGTGTGTCGGAGCGGTCAGGGTGCGATGTTTCCGCCGCCCCACGGTGAGTGCTGGTTGGCTTGCCCGTTCACGATCCACCAGTTCTGCAGCGCGCCGTCGGTGCCGCGGCCGAATGCCGTGAGCGTGGTGCCGTTGGTGAACAGGGTCGTGCAGGGGTCGTTGGTGAGCGAACCGCCATTCCAGATGGAATGCTGGTTCGCCTGGCCGTTCACGATCCACCAGTTGTGGAGCCGGTTGTCGGTGCCGCGGCCGAACACGGTCAGAACATCGCCGAAGACGGTTGCCGCCGGGCTTCCCGCGAGGGAACCGCCGCCCCAGATCGAGTGCTGGTTGGCTTGTCCGTTGACGATCCACCAGTTGTGCAGCTGGTCGTCGGTGCCGCGGCCGAACACCGTGAGCATGCCGCGGTACACGGCCGCGGTGGCGTCACCGGCGAGGCTGCCGCCGCTCCAGATCGAGTGCTGGTTGGCTTGTCCGTTGACGATCCACCAGTTGTGGAGCCGGTTGTCGGTGCCGCGGCCGAACACGGCCAGGATGCCGTTGTAGACCACGGCGGTCGGGTTCCCGGCGATGGTGCCGCCGCCCCACGGTGAGTGCCGGTTGGCCTGGCCGTCGACGAGCCACCAGTTCTGCAGCACGCCGTCGGTGCCGCGGCCGAACACCGTGAGCGCGTCGCCGAACACCGCTGCCACCGGATCGCCGGCGAGGCTGCCGCCACCCCAGACGTCGTGGTGGGACCGGGTGTCGAACCACCAGTGCTGCAACGTGTCGTCGACACCTCGGTAGAACACGTTCAACACGCCGCGGTAGACCACCGCTACGGGCTTGCCGCCGACCGAGTTCGGCCCTGTCCAGACGTCGTGCAGGTTGGCCTGGCCGTTGACCAGCCACCAGTGCTGCAACGAACCGTCGGCGCCGCGGGCGAACACGGTCAGCTGGTTGTTGAACACCACCGCCGATGACGCCGAGTAGTCGATCCCGGACACCGGCACCGCGGCCGGTGGGTCGGCGACGAGGTTGTCGTAGCGGAACGGCGTGAACGTGTTCGCGTAGGAGGCGCTGTAGGTCGTCTCGTTGGCGGGAACGCCGTCGGGACCGGACTCCTGCCGGACGACGGGCCTCGTGTGGGCGTCGTCGCCCCACCGGACGAAGATCGCCGCGTGCTGGACCGCGCTGTCCCGGCGCCACAGCATGTCGCCCGGTTGCAGGTCGGAGCGGGCGATCTCGGTGGCGACGTCGCGGAGGGTCGACGTGTCGCGCGAGATGCGCAGGCCCCAGGCCATCGAGACCATGCCCGAACAGTCGGTCCGGTAGTCGCCGTACTGGTTGTCGTGGCACCGGGACTGGCTGTAGGGCACCCGTTCGTCGATCCAGGATCTGGCTCGCTGCAGGATCTGGGTCCGCGTCAGGCTCTGGTCGGCGGGGTAGGTCGCGCAGTTGAACTGGATCCCCACGTCGTCGCGCGTGGGTGCTGCGGCCGCCTGGCCGGTCCAGAGGGCGCCGCACGCGACCAAGGCCAGCGCCAGGAATCTCACTGCGCGCTCAGCAGACATGGATCGCGATCGCAGCGTCGTTGGCCGGATCACCGACGTAGCTGACCTTGCTGGGAGCCAGGTTGCTCTGCAGGTTCGGGCCGAACGGACCGATCAGCCACGACTCGGTGTTGACGGTTTGGTTGTTGTGCCACGACGACGTGAGGAAGCCGATCGAGGCGGTCCCGCACTTGGTGAACGTCAAGCGTCTCCCGTTGAACTGGCTGTCCTCGTAGACGCACACCGACCTGAACGGGCAGTCGGGTGCCAGTGCCTTCGTCTGTCCGGGGATCGGCAGGGTCAGCACGACGTCCACCGTGCCGTCCTGCCACGCCAGCTCGTTGACGCTCGTGCGCCGGGCGGCCGGGTGTTGCTTCAGCTGGTCCGCGATCTGCGTGTCCAGTTCCGCTCGCAGGGCGTCGGCCAGATCGGCAGGGCCTGCCGTCGCCGACGTGGCGCTGGAGAGCATGGCCACCGCGAGTGCGGCGACGAACGACGCTGATACGAGGCGAGTGCGTTTCTTCATGTCCGAAACGCTGCTCGGCCGGAGAGGGCGAATTCTTGGTTTGCGCTTGAATCGGCTGGTCAGGGGTTGATGTGGAAGTTCGGGACTTCGGCTGTCTCCAGGCACTGGTTGAGCAGGTCGGTGTGGAAGCGCGTGGCTTCGTCGTCCCCGCGTTCCAGCGACTTCATCAGCTCGGTCGCGGTCGCGGCTGCCACGAGCATGTCGAACGTCTGCTCGGCGGCGCGGAGGTTGCCCTGGGCGGCGAGGGTGGTGTGGAGGTCGCGCAGCAGGTCTTCCAGTTGGGCGCTCATGGTTTGACGCCCAGGCCGGCGAGCAGTGCGGTGTCCGGTTGCGACAGTGTTGTCAGGCCTGGGGTTACGAGGTCGAAGCCGGTGAACATCTTGGCCACCTTGCGTCTTCTGCGCGGGTGCAGGGAGTTGCCCGGGCCGGCGATCAGGTTTGTGGCTGCGGGGGTCAGGCGGTCGGCGAACCACGGGGTCAGGTGGGTCAGAGCCAGGGCGCTGCCCGGGGCCAGGGTTTTGGCGTAGGACGGGAGGAACGTCAGGGCTCTGGCCGTGTCCGGGAGGAGGTGGGGGAGGCCGATCGCGAGGAGGCCGATCGGTTTGTGGAGTTCGAGGGTTCCGGCGGTGATGAGAGGGACGAGGACCTCGTTGAGGTGGGTGGCGTCGGCTTGGAGGAAGTGGTTGCGGCACAGGAGTCGGCCGTGTGCCACGACTGCCGGGTCGGTGTCGACGTGCACGACGGTCGCTTCTGGAGAGAGGGTGGTCAACGCGTTGGTTGGCAGGCCTGAGCCCAGGTCCAGGAACTGGCGGATGCCTTGGGACAGCATGAAGTGGGCGGACCGGGTCAGGAAGGCTTGTTCGGCCTGGAGGATGTGGCGGACCACTGTGGACGCTTCCGGGGTGGCGTCGGCGTAGTGGCGGTCGAAGGAGAAGTTGTGGGGGCCGCCGCGGAGGTGGTCGTGGACTCGGGCGATGCAGACCAGGGTGGTGTCCTGGTGGTCTGTGGCGGGGTCCGATGCCTGCATTGGGTCCTCCGGGCGATTGCATGGGTGTGATCGAACGTACGGATGGCGGTACCGGGAAGGGCTGGGAACGCGCGAGGCGTGCCCGTGGGGTCCTTGGGTGTTGCACGGCTGGGCATCTAGATGGTTGATTCCAAGGTGCCGCCACCCCGCCCTGTTGCTTGTGGCGTCTGCAAGTACTGCCAACTCAAGATCATCCAGCACTTTTCCACTACCAACTGGTCGCCCGTCGGCGCGGGCATCGTCGGCCGCCGGGTTGTCTCCCGTGCTCTGGCCGGCCATCTGCCCGTGAGTTGGTAGTGGCAAAGCGCCTGTTGATCTTGAGTTGGTAGTACTTGCACACGCCATGACCAGCAGGGAGGGGTTCCCGGGGCGCGTCGACTCCTTGGAATCAACCATCTAGTGGCGGATCGGTTGGTGTTTGGGGCCCTTTTGGACATGGCTGTGCCGGGGAGGTTCTGGCGCCGGGGTTCTGGTGCTGCACTGGGGGTTTCTGCGAGCGTGAAGGAGTCCGCCGATGCAACCGGAGCAGTCACCCGCGGTGGAGCGGGCCGCGGCCTGGTATCGCGAAGTTCATTTCTGGCCTGTGCTGGTGACGAGGGACGGCGTGTGTCTGCCGTTGGGGCGTGGGGTGGTGGCGTTCGACGTACCCGCGGACAGGGCCACGAGGGTGCAGGAAGTGTTGGAAGGAAACGACATCGTGACGGCCGCGCTGTTGGTCGAGGAGGGGGAGCCTCGGGTCCAGTTCCTGGCTGAGGCCGACGACGCGGTGTTCGGGCAGTTCCAGATGCCGCCGGACGTGCGGTATCTGAGCGTGCCGGTGGTGTTGCGGTTGCCGTTGGTCAACGTGGTGAGCGACCGGAGCTGGTTCCGGGCGCCGGATGCCGGTCGCAGGTGGTTTCCGCGGGCCGCGGCGGTGTTGCAGGCGATCGTGGCTGCCACGCCGCGTGCGTTGAGGGGCCGGGGTGAGGTGCGGTTGCCGAAGCGTGAGCGCGTTCTCATCGGGTGAGGCAGGTTCGTGGGGGCCTCGGTTGTGCGTCCATCAGGGCAGAAACGCGGTCCTGGGCTGGTCAAGCCGTGGCCGGTTCGTCATGGTCTTGACCAATTCTGCTGAAAGGACGGCTGCGATGGCGGTTCCGGAACCACGGTCGGTCGAGGACGCTTTGTTGCTCGAGGCGCACCGCGAGTTCGTGCGCCGGCATGAGTACGAACGTGCGGAAGAGGTCGTGGACCTGTTGGCGTCCGTGGTGGCGGTCGAGGAGCTGGCCGCGGCGGTGGATCGCGGGGACTCGCAGGCGATGGCGTTCCACGCGGGGCTGGTGTTGCGGAGCCTGGAGAGTTACCCGGCAGTCGTGAATTTCTTTTAAGGAGGTGTTAAGAGAGGGTCCCTCATCATTGCGCTCGACGCTGAATGGCAAGGAGGCCGTCGAGTGGATGCGACACCGGTTGCTGTGCACGCCCACACTCCGATCCTGCGGGCCGGAGTGATGGCGCTGCTGCGTGGACAGCCAGCTGTCGAACCGGTTCCGGTGGAACGGTGGCAGGACGCGGATGTTCTCGTGGTGGCGCACGATCACCTGAGGATCGCGGATCTGCGAGGGCTGCGGGAGAAACTGCCCGAGTTCACCAAGCCGATCATCCTGGTGGTGCAGGACCTGCGCGAGTCGCAGTTGCTGGGCGCGGTCGAATGGGGCGTGCGGGCCGTGGTGCCCATGGCGCAGGCGACCGGGGAACGGCTGATCAACACCATCCTGGCCGTGGCCGCCGGCGCGGGGGAGATTCCGGCGAAGCTGATCGGGCCGCTGCTGGAGCAGGTGCACACGTTGCACGACAAGGTGTTGCGGCCCAACGGGTTGACCAGCTCCGGTCTCACGCCGCGCGAGATCAACGTGCTGACGTTGCTGGCGGACGGCAAGGACACGGCTGAGGTCGCGGAAGCGCTCTGGTACTCCGAGCGCACGGTGAAGAACATCATCCAGGGGATGATCAGCCGGCTGAACCTGCGCAACCGCGCGCATGCCGTCGCTTACGCGGCACGGGCCGGCGTGATCTGAAACAGGTCAGGTCGTCACGACGAGTTTGACGCCGACGCCGCGAACCGTGTGCAGGTAACGGGGATTCGCGGCGGTCTCGCCCAGCTTGCGGCGCAACCACGACAGGTGCACGTCGATCGTCTGGTCGCTGGCCTTCTCGGACGCGGCCCATACCTGGTCGCACAGTTCCCGGCGGGTCACGACGCGGTTCGGGCGCTCGGCGAGGTAGACGAGCAGGTCGAACTCGCGGCGGGTCAGGGCGAGGTGCTGGCCGTGGAACGACGCGCTGCGCTGGAGCAGGTCGATGTGCAGGCCCCCGGCGGCGACCACGCGTTGTTCTTCCGCGGCGGCGGTGGTGTTGGTGCGGCGCAACAACGCGCGCATGCGGGCGACGAGGTGGTCGGCGGAGAACGGTTTGACCACGTAGTCGTCGGCGCCGGCTTCGAGCAGCTGCACGATGGAGGTCTCGCCGCGGCGGGCGGTCACGACGATCACCGGGACCGAGCTGATGCCGCGGATCATGCGCAGCGCAGCGGCACCGTCCAGGTCCGGGAGGCCGAGGTCCAGCAGCACGATGTCGACTGGGCCGGCGGCGGTCTCGCGCAGCCCTTCGGCGGCGGTCGCGACTGCCACGACGGAGAACTGGCGTTCGGTCAACGCGCTGCGCAAAGCAGCCCTGATGCTCTCGTCATCTTCGACGAGCAGAACGGAGTGCATGCGACCTCGAGTGCGTGCGGAGTGAACAGGGGCCGTGGCGAGATACTGCCTCCCGTTCCGGCGCGGGAGACGTCCCGAAGGCGTTTGCGGGCTGGAAGGGCACGGATTGATATCCGCTGAGTCATCGATGCGAGTGCCCATGGGCCGAAAGGTGGAATCCGAGTGATCCGGGTGCGGTTGCCGGAGGCTGAGCCGGTCGTCATCGCGGGGGTGTCGGACTGGCTGACCTCTCATCCCGGCATCACCATTGCCGAAGATTCCTCCGCGGACGTGGTCGTGGCGGTGGAAGGCCTGGTGGACGGGATCTTTTTCGATTCACTCGGAGAAACGGCGCGGCGAATCGGCGCGGTCGTCGTGCTGGCACTCGACAACATGCCCGACGACGCCCTCGACGCGGCGGCGCGAGCCGGGGTGGTGAGTGTGCTGCCGCGGGCGACGATGGACCGCGACCGGTTGGTCAGCGCGGTGATCGAAGCCCCGCGGCTGGTGGAGGACCTCGGAGAGGCGCTGGACGAGGTGCGCGCGACCGTCCATCCACTGGCGGTCCTGGACAAGCGGGACGTCGAGCTGCTGAGCCTCGTCGCGGACGGCTGGGACTCCCGTGAGATCGCCGCGAAGGTGTCGCTGTCGCACCGGACCGTCGTCAACCGCGTCCAGGCCGTGGTGCGGAAGTGCGGCGCGCGCAACCGGGTCGAAGCGGTCGCTCAGGTCGCACGCGCCGGGCTGGTGTGACCCAGCCCGGCGCGGAACCTCACCGCGAGAGCAGCTGAGCGCAGCGGATCAGGCCCAGGTGCGAGTACGCCTGCGGGTGGTTGCCCAGCGAGCGTTCGCTGATCGGGTCGTACTCCTCGGGCAACAGACCGGTAGGCCCTGCTGCGGCGACGATCTGTCCGAACAGCTCTTCGGCTTCGGTGCGACGACCGGTCAGCAGGTAGGCCTCGATCATCCACGCCGCGCACAGGTGGAAGCCGCCTTCGTCACCGGGCAGGCCGTCGTCTCGGCGGTACCGGTAGACGGTCGAGCCGGAACGCAACGACGCTTCGACCGCGGTGACCGTGGCCTGGAAGCGATCATCCGTCGGGTCGATGAGCCCGGACAGGCCGACGAACAACGAAGCCGCGTCCAGGTCGTCGCCGTCGTAGGCCGTGGTGAACGACTGGACGTCGTCGTTCCAGCCGTATTTCAGAACATCCGTGGAGATCGCGTCCCGCAGGAAGACCCACGACGGATCCAACGCGCGGCCGAACCGCTCGCCGAGCTTGATCGCGCGGTCGATCGTCAGCCAGCACATGACCTTCGAGTACACGTGGTGGCGCGGCGCGTGCCGTTCCTCCCAGATGCCGTGATCCGGTTCGTGCCAACGCCTCGACACGGCCTCGGCCATCGCCCGCACCATCGCCCAGTCCTCATCGGACAACGACCCGCGCGCCGAAGCCAAGGCGACCACGAGATCGACGACAGGACCGAACACGTCGAGCTGCACCTGCTGGTTCGCGAGGTTGCCGACCCGTACCGGACGCGAACCCGCATAACCCGGCAACGTGTCGATCACGGCCTCGGCACCGAGCTGCGTGCCGTGCAACGTGTACAGGGGATGCAGCCGCTCCGGCCCCGGCACCGTCGCCAGAACCCCGTGCAGCCACACCAAGAAACCCTCCGCCTCGGTGAACGACCCCAGCGACACCAAAGCTGCAGCGGTCATCGCGGCGTCACGCAGCCAGCAGTACCGGTAGTCCCAGTTCCGAACCCCGCCCAGCTCCTCCGGCAACGACGTCGTGGCCGCCGCCATGATCGAACCGGACGGCACGTGCACCAGCCCGCGCAACGTCAACGCCGACCGCAGCACCAGATCCGGCTCGACGGCGGGCAACGTCAGCCCGTCCGCCCACGACGACCAGTAGATCGCCGCACGACGGTGCCGCGCCGGTTCGTCCGCACCGGCAGCGGACAGGTTGTCGGTGCCGCACCGCAGTTCCAGCACCACCGGGGCGTCCTCGCGAAGCTTCACCACGGCCAGCGCGGTCTCGTGCACCCCGTCGGACGTGATCACCCAGTCGACCTCCGGCGACCTCAGCACCATCGGGTCCGAGGTGCCGACCACGCGCAGGCCTTCGGGCTCGCGCACCAACCGCACCGGTACCTGACCGAACTCCGGCCGCGGCGCGAACGTGATCACCGCGTCCGTCGAACCGGAGATCCGCCGCACCAGATCCGTGCGGTGCGATTCGAGGTCGTGCTCCAGGTAGTCCGTGACGAGCAACCGCGACCACCGCGTCTCCACGATCATCGTGCCCGGCAGATACCGCTGCCCCAACGGCAACGACCCGTGCTCCGGCCTGATCGAGAAGTGTCCTGCGGCAGGGCCACCCAGCAGATCCGCGAAGATCGCCGCCGAGTCCGGCTCGGGGTGGCACAGCCAGTTGACCTTGGCATCCGGCGTCACCAACGCCACCGAACGTTCGTTCGCCAGCATCGTCAACCGCTCGATCGGCACCACCTGATCGCCGTGCAGCCACGCCCGTCGCTCCTCCAGCAGGAACGCCAGCACCGCCGCGACCGCGCCGGGATCGTCCACCCGGAACTCCGCCAGCGACTCGCCACCACCGACGTTGATGCCGACGTCGGGACCGGATAAGCGCGCGAACGCCTTCTCGTCCGTCACGTCGTCACCCAGGAAGATCGCCGCCGTGGCACCGGCCTGATGCCGCAGCACGTCCAAGGCCCGACCCTTGTCGGTGTCCACAACGGACAGTTCGACGACCGCTTTGCCGTACGTGACCTGAAGGCCCGACGCGGCGCAAGGACCCGTCCGCAACACCTTGAGCAACCGCTGTGCCACCGACTCCGCGCAGCCGCGGTAGTGCACCGCGATGGCCGCCGGCTTCAGTTCGAGCAACGCCCCCGGCGTCACCCTGACCAGCGCTTCGAGCTCGCGGTGCAGGTCGGCGAGCGTCTCACGGGCGCGTGCGGGCAGCACGTTGACGAACCCGACGTCGAACTCCGAACCGTGTGACCCCACGAGGTGCACCTCGCCCGGCAACCGGGACAGCGTGGCCAGATCGCGCAGCGCACGCCCGGAGATCACCGCGCAGGTCGTCTCGTGCAGACCGGCGAGCGAGCGCAGCGCGGCGACCGAACGCTGGTCCGGGAAGGCCTCGTCGGGTACCGGGGCGATCGGCGCCAGCGTGCCGTCGTAGTCGCTCGCGACCAGCAGATGTGGCGTCCTCGCCAGGTTCGTCAGCGATTTCCGGAGCTCGGCGGGCAATGCCTGCACCGCCGTCGCGCCGGTGTCGTGAAATTTGTTTGCAAGCGCCGTCACGTTATCCTCCGCCTGGCCGAGATCACCGTGCAGGCAAGCACAACGAACTCCTTTCCGGTAACCCGGATGCCCGCCGGAGCACCTTTGTCTGCCCGAGCGCTCCACTTTCACCGCGGAGCCTGGTGACTCGGTGGAGGCAGTCTTAAGTTGACTTCTGGGAATCCTCCGCAGCGAATTGCGCGTCAGCGGGTGGAGTGCCAGAGCCGCCACGCGCGCGGAGCGGCCGACCCGGTCGTCCTGCCCGCCTCGCCGAACCGCATCCTGATCCGCGCGCCACCCAGCCTGCCGCGTTCCACGTGCAGCGACCCGCCGGTGGACTCCGCGGCGGCACGCGCGATGGCGAGTCCCAGGCCGGTCGAACTGCCGCCGCTGTGCCCGCGCAGCACCGCCTCGTCCGGTTCGGACACCCCTCGGCCGCCGTCCTCGACCACCAGCGTGACCCAGCCCGCGTGCGCGACGACCTCGACCGCGATCGGCGATCCCTCCGGCGTGTGCCGGAAAACGTTGTCCAGCACGGTGTCCACGGCCGCGGCGAGCACGTCCGCCGCCAGTCCGACCGGCAGCGGGGGATCTGGAACGTCCACTTCGCACCACCTGCCCTGGTCTTCCGCGCGCACCGACCAGAACTCCATGCGCGCCCGCACCACCGCCGTCAGGTCGCACTCGGCGGGACGCAGCGGGCCGACCGGTCGCAGCGACTCGATGATCAGGTCCACGTCGCGGTTCAGCGCGCGCACCGCGCCGCGGATCCGGTTCGCGACCACGCTGTCGTCGAGCACGTCGATGTCCAGGCGCAGCGCGGTCAACGGCGTGCGCAGCCGGTGCGACACGTCCGCGATCATCTCGCGTTCGCCTGCCAGCAACCGATCCGTGCGATCGGCGACCTCGTTCACGGCCGCGGCGAGATCGGCGAGCTCGGCCGGACCGGTCGCGCGCACTCGCGTGCCACCGGCTCGTGCGGCGTCGGCGAGAGTCCGCATGTCCCGCAGCAGAGGCCGGAAACGCCTGCCTCCCAACCACACCGCGGCCGCACTCCCGAGCACGGCGATCACCACCAGCAGCCCGATCTCGCCCGCGGTCTCCACGTCGACCACTGCGGCGGGCTCGGTCAGCTCGACGACCGCGCGTCCCGGCAGCACCCGCCACGACGACGGTGCCGGTGCGCCCGCCGCCACCGCCGCGACTTCGGCGTGGGTGGCCCGGCCGGAGCCGATGATGTCGCCGAGCACGAGATGAACGGCGATCCTGCCGTCCGCACCGGCCGCCGTGCGGGCCACGGCGGCGCGCAGGTCGTCGCGGTCCGTCGTCACAGCCACCACCGCGGCGATGGCGGCGACGTCCTGCCGGTCCGCGGCTTCGGCGACGCGGACGTTGTCCCACAACAGGAGCGCGGACCCGGCGCACACGAGCACCAGAGCGACGAGACCGGTCGCCAAGATCAACGACCTGGTCATCTCCCGTTTCATGAACGGAGGGTAGAACCTCGCGCGACCCCGTGCCGAGAACGGGGTGGGAACCGTGTTCCGCGTTTAAGGGGCAGTTAAGGAAGCCCGCACTACCTTCCTCGCACCGAACGAGAGCGAGGAGCAGGAGTGGCTGAGGTAGTCCTCACCGGGCTCGGCAAGGCGTACGCGGACGGCACCCGAGCGGTGGAAGACCTGAACCTCGACATCCGCGACGGCGAGTTCCTGGTGCTGGTGGGCCCGTCCGGCTGCGGGAAGACCACGGCGCTGCGGATGATCGCGGGGCTGGAGAACATCAGCGAGGGCAGCATCCGGATCGGCGAGCGGGTCGTCAACGACGTGCCGTCGCGCGACCGGGACGTGGCGATGGTCTTCCAGTCCTACGCCCTGTACCCGCATCTGAACGTCTACGACAACATCGCGTTCGGCCTGACGCTGCGCAAGCTGCCGAAGCAGAGGATCGACGAGCGGGTGCGCGAGGTCGCGGAGGCGCTGGAGCTCGCCGAGCACCTCGACCGCAAGCCGCGCAACCTCTCCGGCGGCCAGCGGCAGCGCGTCGCGATGGGCCGCGCGATCGTCCGCGCCCCGCAGGTGTTCCTGATGGACGAACCACTGTCCAACCTGGACGCCAAGCTGCGGGTGCAGATGCGCGCGCAGATTGCTCGCGTGCAGCGCGATCTTGGTGTGACGACCGTGTACGTGACGCACGACCAGACCGAGGCGATGACCCTCGGCGACCGCGTGGCCGTGATGAAACGCGGTGTGCTGCAACAGGTCGGACCGCCCCAGGAGCTCTACGACCGCCCGGCGAACCTGTTCGTCGCGGGGTTCATCGGCTCACCGGGCATGAACCAGGTGCTCGGGCGGCTGCACCAGGTCGACGGCCGGTACTGGGTGTCGCTGAGCTCCGACACGTTGCTGCTGCCGGACTCCGTGCTGCACGCACGCCCGGCGCTGAAGGACTACGAGGGCCAGGAGGTCGTCGTCGGCATCCGGCCGGAGGACATGGAGGACGCCTCGCTCGCCGACGCGCGTGAAGGCCAGCTCCTGCACTCCGTGGCGGACCTCGTCGAGGCGATGGGGTCGGACGTGCTCGTGCACCTCCCGATCGACGCGCCACCGGCCAACACCGAGGACACCCGGCTGCTGGCGGAGGACGCCGGCACCGCGGACCTCGCGCCTTCCAAGGGAACCGTCCTCGTCGGACGGTTCTCGCCGCGCACCAACGTCTACGAGGGGCAGCAGGTCGCCGCCTGGGTCGACACCTCGCGCCTCCACTTCTTCGACCCGGTCACCGGGTCTTCCATCTGGACCACGTCAGGAGAACAGCGATGAGAGCCCTCGGCATCACAGCGATCGCCACAGCACTGGTGCTGGCGGGGTGCACCGGCGGCACGGCGACCCCGAGCGGGCAGTCCGTCGAGGTGGTCGGCACCTGGTCCGGCGACGAGCAGGCGCGGTTCGAACGCGTGCTCGACAAGTTCGAGAAGAAGTCCGGCATCGACGTGACCTACACGGCGGCCGGTGACGAGCTGCCGACCGTGCTGGAGACCCGGCTGCAGGGCGGAACCGCGCCGAACGTCGCGCTGGTCGCCCAGCCCGGTCTCGTCGCGCGGTACGCCACCGACGGCAAGCTGAAGCCTGTGGCGGCTGGCGTTTCCGCTGCTGTCGACCAGAACTACGCCGGTGTGTGGAAGCAGCTCGGCAGCGTCAAGGGTCAGCTCTACGGCGTGTACTTCAAGGCCGCCAACAAGTCCACGGTCTGGTACAGCAACAACGCGTTGGCGCTGGCCGGTGTCGGCGTGCCGAAGACCTGGGACGACTTCGTGAAGGCGGCGCGGACTTTGTCGGACGGCGGCATGCCCGCCGTGTCGGTCGCGGGTGCGGACGGCTGGACGCTCACCGACTGGTTCGAGAACGTCTACCTGCGCACCGCGGGCCCGCAGAACTACGACAAGCTCAGCAAGCACGAGATCCCGTGGACCGATCCTTCCGTGAAGACCGCGTTGCAGACGCTGGCAGGGCTCTTCGGGTCGCCGCAGCTCATCGAGGGTGGAGCGGCCGGGGCGTTGCAGACGGAGTTCCCCAAGTCGGTGACGAACGTGTTCGGCAACCCGCAGAAGGCCGCGATGGTGTTCGAGGGCGACTTCGTCTCGGGTGTCATCACCGCGAGCACGTCCGCGAAGGTGGGCGCCGACGCCAGGTTCTTCCCGTTCCCGTCGGTGTCGGGCAGCGGGCCGGCGGTTGTCGCCGGTGGGGACATGGCCGTGCAGTTCAAGGACGACGAGAACACCGCGAAGCTCATGGAGTACCTGGCGTCCGCTGAGGCCGCCGCGGTGTGGGCGGAGCAGGGTGGCTTCTTGTCTCCCAACAAGAACGTGCCGGCGGACACCTACCCCGACGACGTCACCCGTGAGCTCGCCCAGCAGCTCGTGCAGGCAGGCGACAACGTGCGCTTCGACATGTCCGACCTCGCTCCCGCCGCGTTCGGTGGCACGAAGGGCGCGGGGGAGTGGAAGGCGCTGCAGGACTTCCTGGCCGATCCCGGTGCCGTCGACGCGACGATGCAGCGGCTCGAGGCCGAGGCGGCGAAGGCGTTCGCCGCATGACGGATCGGATTCCCGGCCGGTCCCCGAGGCAGGCGATCCCGTTCCTGCTGCCGGGACTGCTGGTGCTGGGCGCGCTCGTCGTGTACCCGCTGCTGTACTCGGTGGTGCGCAGCTTCTTCGACCGGTCCGGCTCGTTCGTCGGGCTCGGGAACTACGTGGACCTCTTCACCGACGCGCGCACGCTGACCGCGTTCAAGAACAACGTCATCTGGGTCGTGGTGGCACCGGCAGCGGTCACCGGACTCGGGCTGATCCTCGCGGTGCTCACCGAACGGATCCGCTGGGCCGCCGCGTTCCGGTTGGTGCTCTTCATGCCGATGGCGATCTCGCTGTTCGCGTCCGGCATCATCTTCCGGCTGGTGTACGAGGAAGATCCGAACCAGGGCGTCGTCAACGCCGTCGCGGTCGGTGTCCACGACGTGTTCGCGTCGCCGTCGGCGTTCCCCGGCGCACGGCCTCGTGACGGCGCTCCCATCGTCGCGACACCGGATGGTTACGCCACGACGTCTTCGTTCCGGCCCGGTGACCTGGTGACCGTTCCGATGGTGGGGTTCGCACCGCGCCAGCTGCCCGACACCGCTGCCGCCGCCGAGTTGCCGGCTCGCGACATGGACGAGCTGCGCGGCGCGGTGTGGCTGGACGTGTCCGCTGGTGGGCTCGCGGCGAAGACGGACTCGGGCGAACGCGGACTGCCGGGGGTCATCGTCGAGGCGGTGGCGGACGGTGTCGTCGTCGCTCGCACGACCACCGGGTCGAACGGCGTGTTCACGTTCCCGGACCTCGCCAACCGCGACTACGCGCTTCGGTTGCCTGTTTCGAACTTCGCGCTGCCGTTCCGCGGGCTCACCTGGCTCGGGCCGTCGCTGATCACGCCGGTGATCATCTCGTCCTGGATTTGGATCATGACCGGGTTCGCGATCACGTTCATCGCCGCCGGGTTGTCCGCGATCCCGCGTGATGCGCTGGAAGCGGCACGAGTCGACGGCGCGACCGAGTGGCAGGTGTTCCGGCGGGTGACCGTGCCGCTGCTGATGCCGGTGCTGCTGGTCGTGTTCGTGACGCTGGTGATCAACGTGCTGAAGATCTTCGAGCTCGTGTTCGTCATCGCGCCAGGCTCGGTGCAGGAGGAGGCGAACGTGCTGGCGCTGCAGATGTGGCAGGTCTCGTTCGGCTCCGGCGGTGACCAGGGAGCGGGCAGCGCACTGGCCGTGGTGCTGTTCCTGCTCGTGGCGCCCGCGATGCTGTTCAACATCCGCCGATTCCGACGGGAGCAGACGTGACTGTGCTGGACGAGCCTCGCGTGGTGTCTTTGAGTGTCTCCGGGGCGCCGCGCCGGGGTGTGCTGTCGCGTGCGGTGTCCTCGCTGGGCAACGGATTTGTGCAGGTGCTGCTCGCGTTGATCGCGGTGTTCTGGCTGATGCCGGTGTTCGGTCTGTTCGTCGCGTCGTTGCGCAGCGAGCGGGCGAACACCGCCGGGGGCTGGTGGACGGTTTTCGTTCAGCCTGCCTCGTTGACGCTGGACAACTACGTCGACCTTGTGGGCAACGCTTCTGTGCTCCAGTCGTTCCTCAACACTGTGTACATCGCGGTGCCGTCGACGGTTCTGGTGGTGGTGCTGGCGGCGCTCGCGGCGTACGGGTTGGCGTGGATCGAGTTCCGCGGCCGGATCTGGCTGACGGTTCTCGTGGTCGGGCTGCTGGTGATGCCGGTGCAGGTCGCGCTGATCCCGGTGGCGAAGCTGTTCGGTGCTCTGGGGTTGTTCGGGACGATCGTCGGGGTCGTGGCGTTCCACGTCGCGTTCGGGCTGCCGTTCGCGATCTTCTTGCTGCGCAACTTCTTCGTGGGGATTCCGCGCGATCTGGTGGAGGCCGCGCGGATGGACGGCGCGACCGAGTGGGTGATCTTCCGGCGGGTCGTGCTGCCGGTCGCGAAGCCTGCTTTGGCGTCGCTGGCGATCTTTCAGTTTTTGTGGGTGTGGAACGACCTGTTGGTGGCGTTGGTGTTCGCTGACCAGGACTCGGCGCCGATCACTTTGGCGTTGCGCGGGCAGCTTCGGCAGTTCGGTACCAACATCGACCTGCTGGCCAGTGGGGCGTTCCTGTCGATGGTGGTGCCGCTTGCGGTGTTCCTGGCGTTTCAGCGGTACTTCGTGCAGGGAGTGCTCGCAGGGTCGACCAAGTAGTGGTCGGCTTGGGTTGTGCGGGTCGGCTTAGGGCGGCTGGTGGCGGTTCCAGCGGGGTTGGTCGCGTTGGGTGGTTGGGTCGCCTTGCGTTGGTGGGCGCGTGGGTCAAAGACATGACGGGCTTTGGTTTCGTCATCGCCGCTGGCGCGTCGATTGCGATTGGGGCTTGACTTCGGGTCCCTTGCGAGGCGCTTGTTCGGGCGGA
>NZ_JBFAYI010000026.1:0-129714 GCF_040681245.1 Lentzea sp. NPDC051838 | reverse complement strand
ACGAAAAGCGTGTCGAGTTGACACCCCTGACCTGGCGCGGCCAACGATCAGCCACGACTCGTGACGGGACCCACCCCACCCAGAGTGTTTGCTAACTGCAGCTCGGCTTCGCCGTCGCCACTGCAGCTCGGCTTCGCCGTCGCCACTGCAGCTCGGCTTCGCCGTCGCCAAAGCGCCTCGGCTTCGCCTTCGGGTCGCCTCGCCTGCGGCATCGGCTTGATCATGTCGAGGGGCCTAGCCCTCGTCGATCACGTCCGGGTCCAGGCCCAGGTAGTTCGCCACTTGCTCGACCAGGACGTCGTGCACCAGGTCGGCCAGGTCGGCGCCGTCCTTCGCGCGCGCTTCCAGGGGGCGGCGGTAGAGCACGATTCGGGCTCGGTTGTCGGTGGCTGCTGGGAGCAGGCGGGCCAGCGGGACGTTGCCGTCCTCGACTACGCCGTCCTCGCCCTCTACCTGGACGTCCGGGACGTCGTCGACTGCTACGTCGAGCTGGGTCAGCTCGGTGCGCCAGCGGGCCTCGATGGGCTCCAGAGCCTCGATGACCAGGGCGTCGAACCTCTCAGCCCTCGACCTGGCGGCTGGGAGCGTGGCTGGGTACAGAGGGCCGCGCAGGCCTCGGCCGTGCCTGTCTCGGTTGCGCCGACGTGGGCTGTCCTGTCGACGTGAACCTCGTGCCATCACCACAACCCAGCAGCCTAGTTGCTGCGCGCGGCGAGCAAACACAGCGTGCCTCACACACAGCCTCGCGTGGACGCGCTATCGTCCCCGATCGTGCGGAGCGTGAGACGGTGCTCGCGAACCGGGTGTGCTAACCCGGCTGTCGCCACGCTCACCTACGCCTATGCGGACTCCACCGCAGTCGTCGGACCGCTCGCCACGTACTCCGAACCGCACAGCTACGACCTGTGCGAGGAGCACGCGTTGCGGCTCACGGCGCCGCGCGGGTGGGAGGTCGTCAGGCATCAGGGTGAGTTCGCGGCGCCCGAGCCCACTGTGGATGATTTGACGGCACTGGCCGAGGCCGTGCGTGAGGCTGGGCGGGCTGATGTGACCCCGGTCCCGTCCGATGTGCCGTTGGGCACTCAGAGGCGTGGTCACCTGCGGGTATTGCCTGATCCGCACGAGGACTGAGCGACCACACGCATCACTAATCCTCTCGCCGGTAGGCTGCCGGGCAGTAGCCGTCAAGAGCGAGTTTCGGGAGTGTGCGGCGTGCGTGACCTGTCCGGCATCGTCAAGGCGTACGACATCCGCGGGGTGGTCGGCGAACAGCTGGACGCCGGTGTAGTCCGCGACTTCGGCGCGGCGTTCGCGCGCCTGGTCGGAGGATCGGCCATCGTCATCGGCCACGACATGCGCGACTCCTCGCCTGAGCTGTCCCGGGCGTTCGCCGAGGGTGCCCAGGCGCAGGGCGTGAACGTCATCAGCATCGGTCTGGCCAGCACGGACATGCTGTACTTCGCGTCCGGCAAGCTGGATCTTCCGGGTGCCATGTTCACCGCGAGCCACAACCCGGCGCAGTACAACGGCATCAAGTTGTGTCGTGCGGGAGCGTCGCCGGTCGGGCAGGACACCGGCCTCGGGCAGATCCGAAGCGATGCGGAGAACCAGGTCCCCGACGCCGAGGGTGTCGAGAAGGGCACGTTCGAAGAGCGCAACATGCTCGCGGACTACGCGCAGTACCTGAACGAGCTGGTCAACCTGCGTACGATTCGTCCGCTCAAGATCGTCGTGGACGCTGGCAACGGCATGGGCGGCTACACGGTGCCGCAGGTCTTCGAAGGTCTGCCCATCGAGGTCGTCCCGATGTACTTCGAGCTCGACGGCAGCTTCCCGAACCACGAGGCGAACCCGCTCGACCCCAAGAACATCGTGGATCTTCAGGCCCGCACGAAGGCCGAGGGTGCGGACGCGGGTGTCGCGTTCGACGGTGACGCGGACCGCTGCTTCGTGGTCGACGAGAACGGCGACCCGGTGAGCCCGTCGGCCATCACGGCGCTGGTCGCGGTGCGCGAGCTCGCGAAGGACCCCGGCGGCACGATCATCCACAACCTGATCACCTCGCACGCGGTGCCGGAGATCGTCAAGGAGCACGGTGGCAAGCCCGTGCGCACGCGCGTGGGTCACTCGTTCATCAAGGAGGAGATGGCCAAGACCGGCGCCATCTTCGGCGGCGAGCACTCGGCGCACTACTACTTCCGCGACTTCTGGCGTGCGGACACCGGCATGCTGGCCGCGCTGCACGTGCTGGCCGCGCTGGGCGAGCAGGACGGTCCGCTGTCGAAGCTGACCGAGGCCTACAACCGCTACGCCGCCTCCGGTGAGATCAACTCCACCGTGGCCGACCAGGCAGGCCGGATCGCCGCGATCAAGGACGCCTACGGCTCGAAGGACGGCGTCACGATCGACGAGCTGGACGGTCTCACCGTGCAGCTGGCGGACGGGTCGTGGTTCAACCTGCGTGCCTCGAACACCGAGCCGCTGCTGCGCCTGAACGTCGAAGCCGCCACGCCCGAGGCCGTCGCCGCGCTCAGCGACGAGGTCCTCGCGATCGTGCGGGCCTGAGGAGAGAACACCGTGGCCGTCAAGCTCGAAGAGCAGTTGCTCGAAATCCTCGCCTGCCCGTGCCCCGAGCACGCCCCGTTGCGGCTCGGGACCGCCGACGACCCGGAAGCGGACTTCCTCACGTGCACCGCGTGCGGCCGTTCGTTCCCGGTGCGCGACGGCATCCCGGTACTGCTGCTGGACGAGGCGGTCGAGCCGCCCTCGGCTGGGTGATCCGGTGCTCGACGACACGCTGCTCGACGACCCGGGCCGCCTCGCCGACGCCGACACCGGTGGCTGGTTGCGCGCCGCGGCTCGGGCGGGAGCCCAGGTCCGTTCCACCGTCGAGGCCGCGGCCGAGGCGGGTGTGGAGCGGATCTTCTCCGAACGCCCGCGCGCGGTCGTGCTGATCACCCGGCCCGGCCACGCGGTCGCGGTCGCGGGCGTCGTCACGGCGCTGCTCGGCTCCGGCTGCGCGGTTCCGGTCGTGGTGAGCGACGAGGTGCCGCCGTGGGTCGGCGCGCTCGACGTGGTGCTCGCCCACACCGAGGACCCCGGCGACCGGGTGCTGGCCGAGTCGATCGACCGCGCTGCCCGCCGTGGCGCGCGGACTTTGCTGACGGCGCCGGACTCGGGTCCGGTCGCTGCTGCCGCCGCGGGCCAGGCCGTGCTGCTGGCTCCGCGCGTGGAAGTACCGCCCGGCTTCAGCTTCCACCGCGCGCTCGCCGCGTGGCTCGTGGTGCTGAACTCGCTCGGGCTGTTGAAGGTGGACGTGAGCCTGGTCGCGGACGAGCTCGACCGCGAGGCCGAGCGCGACCACCCGATGCACGAGTCGTTCGTGAACCCGGCGAAGTCGCTGGCGCTGCGCGTCGCCGACCGCACGCCGCTGCTGTGGGGCCTCGACGAGGTCGCCACGTCGGTGGGCGTGCACGGCGCGGGCGTGCTGGCGACGTTCGCCGGAGTGGCGAGCGACGTCGCCGGGTACCCGCAGGCGCTGACCCGTTCGGTGCTGCACCGCCGCGCGGTGCAGGGAACTTCTGGTGCGGACCTGTTCGCGGACCCGGACGACGACATCGGCTCGTCCGGACTGGTGCGCGTGCTGTTGCTGGCTGTGCGCCAGGGCCCGGTGGCCGATGCTGTGCGGCACGCCGCCGAGGACGCCCTGCCGGGCGCAGATGTCTTGGAACCGGCCGTCGAGGTGACGGGAGGCGACGCGGTCAGTGCCGCGCTGCTCGCTCTCCGCTTCGAACTGGCCGCGCTGTATCTCGGGCTCGCCGCCGGATCTCTCGGCGGCAACCCGTACTGAATTGGGAGCTGACTTAGAAGTGGACCTGCTGCACAACGCGGTAAGGCCGTACGCGTGGGGATCGCGCACGGCCATCGCCGAGCTGCTCGGGAAGGAGGTGCCCGCACCCCATCCCGAGGCAGAGCTGTGGATGGGCGCCCATCCAGGCGACCCGTCCCGCGTCACGGGCGCGGACGGAGTCGAGCGTTCGTTGCTCGAACTGCTGTCCACGGACCCGGACGGCCAGCTCGGCTCGCGTCTCGCGGACCGGTGGGGCAGCAGGCTTCCGTTCCTGCTCAAGGTGCTCGCCGCCGAGGAAGCGCTGAGCCTGCAGGCACATCCGTCCGCGTTGCAGGCTGCGGAGGGCTTCTCGAAGGAAGAGGCCGCCGGTGTGCCGCGCGACGCCGCGGTGCGCAACTACAAGGACCCGGCCGCCAAGCCGGAACTGATCTGCGCTCTCACCGAGTTCCACGCCCTCGCGGGTTTCCGCGAGCCGTCGCGGACCGTCGCGTTGCTGCGCACGTTGGACGCACCCGCGTTGGCGCCGTACACCGAGATGCTGGTCGCGCAACCGGACGCGTCGGGCCTGCGCGCGTTGTTCACGATGCTGATCACGCTGCCGCAGACGTCTCTGGGTTCGTTGCTGCCGCAGGTGCTCGACGCGTGCGTGCTGCACGTGAAGGAGCACGGCGAGTTCGACCTCGAATGCCGCACGATCCTGGAGCTGGGCGAGTCGTACCCCGGCGACGCGGGCGTGCTCGCGGCGTTGCTGCTCAACCGCATCGTGCTGCAGCCGGGCGAGGCGATCCACCTGCCCGCCGGCAACCTGCACGCGTACCTGCGCGGCACCGGCATCGAGATCCTCGCGAACTCGGACAACGTCCTGCGCTGCGGCCTCACGCCGAAGCACGTCGACGTGCCGGAGCTGTTGAGGGTGCTGGACTTCTCGTGCGGTGACATGGAGGTCATGACCGGCGAGGAGGTCTCGCCGGGCGTTCTCGTCTACCGCACGCCCGCGCCGGAGTTCGAGCTCTCGCGCCTGGACGTGGCCGCCGAGACCCGGATCAACCACGACGGCCCGCAGATCCTGCTGTGCACTGCAGGGGCGGCGGTCCTGACGAACGCTCGTGGCGACGAGGTGCGCCTGGCCCGCGGCGAGTCCGTGTGGCTGCCCGCGTCGGACCCAGCCGTGATCGTCCGACCGGATGGTGTTGAATCCGCCCAACTTTTCCGCGCGACTGCCGGAACAGACTAAGGTTCACGACCGGACAAACCGGACTGGTTGCGAGGAGACAGGCGTGTCAGCAGGGGGCGGGACCAAGGCCATCATCGCCGCGTTGGGGGCGAACGCGGGTATCGCGGTGGCCAAGTTCATCGGGTTCGCGATCACCGGTTCGTCGTCGATGCTCGCGGAGGCCGTGCACTCGGTCGCGGACACCTCGAACCAGGGTCTGCTGCTGCTCGGTCAGAAGACGGCCCAGCGCCAGGCCACGAGGCTGCACCCGTTCGGCTACGGCCGGGACCGGTACTTCTGGTCGTTCGTGGTCGCGTTGCTGCTCTTCAGCCTCGGCTCGGTCTTCGCGCTGTACGAGGGCATCCACAAGCTGCAGGAACCGGCGCACCTGGACAGCCCGCTCGTCGCGGTGGCCATCCTCGTCGTGGCGATCGGCCTCGAGACCTACAGCTTCATGACCGCGATCAGCGAGTCTCGCAAGATCAAGGGCGATGTGTCCTGGTGGGGCTTCATCCGCCAGTCCCGCACGCCGGAGCTGCCGGTCGTGCTGCTGGAGGACGCCGGCGCGCTGTTCGGTCTGGTGCTCGCGCTGCTGGGCGTGGGGTTGACCACCCTGACCGGCGACCCGGTGTACGACGCGCTGGGCACGATCGCCATCGGTGTGCTGCTCGGCATCATCGCGGTGATCCTGATCATCGAGATGAAGTCGCTGCTGATCGGCGAAGGCGCTTCGGACGCCGACCTCGACGTGATCTGCGACGAGCTCGCCGCGGGCAAGGTGCAGCGGGTCATCCACATCAAGACGCAGTACATCGGCCCGGAAGAGCTGCTCGTGGCCGCGAAGATCGCACTGGAGCCGCGGCTGCCGCTCGACGAGGTGGCGCAGGCGATCAACGACGCGGAGCAGCGGGTGCGGAACAAGGTGCCGCACGCTCGGCTGATCTACTTGGAGCCGGACCTGGACCGCTCCACGGTCACCAGCTCCTGACCTTTTCGCTCACGAGGGGCCCTTTCGTACTCGATCACGGGTGCGAAAGGGCCCCTCGTGCGTTCGGAAGCGAGCTGTAGGGATCTCGCATGCCGGATACCTCTAGGGTGGGCCGAATAGGTACATCAAGGAGGTATGCACCGTGCCGGGGAACGGGTTGTGGCGCACCAAGTCGATCGAACAGTCGATCGCTGACACCGACGAGCCGGACACCAAGCTCCGCAAGGACCTGAGCGCCTGGGACCTCACGGTCTTCGGCGTCGCGGTCGTCATCGGCGCCGGCATCTTCACCCTCACCGCGAGTGCCGCGGGCAACATCGCGGGACCGTCGGTGAGCCTGAGTTTCGTGCTCGCGGCGATCGCGTGCGCGCTGGCGGCGTTGTGCTACGCCGAGTTCGCGTCCACGGTGCCGGTGGCGGGCTCCGCGTACACGTTCTCCTACGCGACGTTCGGCGAGTTCGCGGCCTGGATCATCGGCTGGGACCTGGTGCTGGAGTTCGCGGTCGGGTCGGCGGCGGTCGCGAAGGGCTGGTCGGCGTACCTGCAGACGACGCTCGGGCTGTTCGGTCTCGACATCAAGACCGAGGTCGGTGAGAGCTTCAAGTTCGACTGGGGCGCGGTGCTGCTGGTGGCGGTGCTGACGGTCCTGCTGGTCGTCGGCACGAAGCTGAGCTCGCGGGTCAGCGCTGTCATCACGGCGATCAAGGTCGCGGTGGTGCTGCTGGTGATCGTGCTGGGCGTCGGCTACATCAAGGCCGAGAACTACAGCCCGTTCATCCCGCCGGCCGCGGAGTCGGGTCCCGCGGCGCACACCGGGATCGAGCAGTCGCTGTTCTCGCTGATCACCGGCTACTCGGGCAGCACGTACGGCGTGCTCGGC
The DNA here is from genome assembly GCF_040681245.1 of Lentzea sp. NPDC051838. Taxonomy (NCBI): domain Bacteria; kingdom Bacillati; phylum Actinomycetota; class Actinomycetes; order Pseudonocardiales; family Pseudonocardiaceae; genus Lentzea; species Lentzea sp. NPDC051838. The sequence continues at coordinate 122,783 of NZ_JBFAYI010000026.1, read as the reverse complement.
ATGCTGGCCGCGGCGAGCATCGTGTTCTTCGCGTTCATCGGTTTCGACGTCGTGGCGACCACGGCGGAGGAGACCAAGAACCCGCAGAAGGCCGTGCCGCGCGGCATTCTCGGCTCGCTCGCGATCGTCACGGTGCTGTACGTGGCCGTCACGCTGGTGATCACCGGCATGGTGCCCTACACGAAGCTCGCGACGCAGCCGGACGGCACGCGCGCGACGCTCGCCAGCGCGTTCTCGGACAACGGGGTCGACTGGGCCGCCACGGTGATCTCGGTCGGCGCGCTCGCCGGTCTGACCACGGTCGTCATGGTGCTGATGCTCGGCCAGAGCCGGGTGCTGTTCGCCATGTCGCGTGACGGACTGCTGCCGCGCGGTCTCGCGAAGACCGGCAGCCACGGCACGCCGACGCGCATCACGATCATCATCGGTTTCCTGGTCGCGATCGCGGCGGGCTTCTTCCCGGCCGGCAAGCTCGAGGAGATGGTGAACGTCGGCACGCTGTTCGCGTTCATCCTCGTCTCGGCGGGTGTGCTGGTGCTGCGCAAGACGCGGCCGGACCTGGAGCGCGGGTTCCGGGTGCCGCTCGTGCCGGTGGTGCCGATCCTCGCGATCCTCGCCTGCCTGTGGCTGATGCTGAACCTGACCGCGCTCACCTGGGTCCGGTTCCTCGTGTGGATGGCGCTCGGTGTCGTCGTCTACTTCGTCTACAGCCGCCGCAACTCGGTGCTCGGCAAGACGGGGCACGCCTCCGTGCACAACGAGCCGGTGATCGAGCGCGGCGAAGAACCAGGGCACTAGACATCGGATCTCTCTTCCTCCAAGCTCATGGTTGCCGCCATGAGCTTGGAGGAGGAGTCCGATGCTCCACGCGCTGGTCGCAGCGCTGCTGGCGGTGCTGCCTTTGGCTGGTCCTGGCCCGAATCACGCAACCGACGACCCGTTCACGTCGCCGCGCACGCAGTGGTTCCAGGACGCCCGCTTCGGCATGTTCATCCACTTCGGCGGCTACTCGCAGCTCGAAGGCGAGTACAAGAGGTCCGACGGCTCGACCTGTCAGGACGCCGAGTGGATCATGAACAAGTGCAAGGTGCCGACCGCTGAGTACGAACGGCTGGTCAAGTCCTTCAACCCGTCCCAGTTCGACGCGAAAGCCGTCGTGGACACGGCGAAAGCGGCGGGGCAGAAGTACATCGTCATCACGTCGAAGCACCACGACGGCTACGCGATGTGGCCCACGAAGGTCAACAAGTGGAACATCAAGGACCACTCGGCGTTCGACAAGAACCGTGACGTCCTCAAAGAGCTCAAGACCGAGGCTGACCGTCAGGGCATCAAGTTCGGGCTCTACTACTCGACGTGGGACTGGCACGACCCGGACGCCCGCAGCACGCAGAACTTCGCGCGCTACAAGGCCCGCATGCGCGCCCAGCTCACCGAGCTGATCGACGACTACGACCCGGCACTGCTGTGGTTCGACGGCGACTGGGACACCGACAACCCGCCGAACCCGTGGACCAAGCAGGACGGCGCGGAGTTGGAGACGTTCCTCAAGGCCAAGGATCCGGACCTGCTCATCAACAACCGGATCTCCAAGCGCGCACCGGGCGTCAAGGAACGCCGCGTCGTCGACGGCGACTTCGGCACACCCGAGCAGACCTTCCCGTCCGCGCCGATCGACGGCCAGCTCTGGGAGTCCTGCATGACCATCCCGAGCAAGTGGGGATTCGCCAAGTGGGACAAGAACTTCAAGAGCGCCACCACGCTCACCCGCAACCTCGTCGACATCGCCAGCCGCAGTGGCAACTACCTGCTCAACGTCGGCCCGGACAAGCTCGGCCGCATCCCCGCGCCCGAGTCGGAACGCTTGCGCGCCATGGGTTCCTGGCTCACGCAGCACGGCGACGCGGTCTACGGCGCCCAAGCCGCGATGTGGGTGGAGGATCCCGCCTGGGGTGCCGTGTCGCGCAAGAACGACAAGCTCTACCTGAGTGTGTACGACTGGTCGAACTCCTTGCACCTCAAGGTTCTCGAACAGTTCGACGTCACGTCAGCACGCGTCCTGGGCAGCCCGCAGACGGTCAGCGTCACCAAATCAGGCGACGGCTACGACGTGAAACCCAGTGGTGCCAAGACGAACGACGTCGCCACCGTGATCGAGCTGACCGTGAAGGGCGAGAAACCCGCCCCGCAGGGAACCGGCAACGGCCTCAAAGCCCAGTACTTCCCGAGCAACAACTGGACCGGCACGCCGACGACGACCACGGACAAGACCCTGAACTTCGCGTGGCGCTTCGACGGCGGCGACAACTTCTCCGCCCGCTGGACCGGCTTCGTGCAGCCGAGGTTCAGCGACACCTACACGTTCCTGGCCGTCTCGGACGAGATCGCGAAGGTGTGGATCGACGGCAAGCTCGTGATCGACGCCTCCGCGGCGCACCAGGCCCGCATCGACAAGGGCACGATCACCTTGCAGGCCGGGAAGAAGTACGCGATCAAGGTCGACTACGCCGAGAAGACCGGCGAGGCCCACTTCAAGCTCCTGTGGACTTCGCCGAACCAAAACCAGCAGGTTGTCCCGGTGTCGCAGCTCTACACCAACTAACCTGCGGACCATGGGTAACGCGCGGTGGCTCTCCGAGGAGGAGGGCCACGCCTGGCACCACTTCGTCCAGGCGTACCACCTCCTCGAGAGACAGATCGAACAGCAGCTGCAGCGCGATGCGGGCCTCTCGCACGCGCAGTACAACGTGCTGGTCGTGCTGTCCGAACAGCCGGGCAACCGCCTGCGCATGACCGAGCTCGCGCGCCGCGTCGTCGTGTCGAAGAGCTCGCTGACCTACCAGATCGGCAAGCTGGAGAAGGCCGGACTCGTGCGGCGCGAACCGCACGAGTCCGACGAGCGCGGCATCCTCGCCGTGCTCACCGACGCGGGCAAGGACCTGTTGAACACCACCGCGCCCGGCCACGTCACGACGGTCCGCGAGTACCTGATCGACCTCTTCACGCCGGAACAGCTCGCGCAGCTCGGCAGCTTCATGCAGGTCGTGCACGAGAAGGCGGACGACTAGAGGGTCAGCAGGTTCCGCGCTTCGAGGAAGTCCGCGACGTCGTCCGGCCCGTGCCGCGTCACGTCGAGCTCGAACACGGGCAGCACGGACTTCGCGGCCAGCTCGCGGAGTTGCTGCTGCTCCTCGATGAACGGCTGGAGCGACACGTACTGCTTCGGGTTCGCGCTGATCTTCAACCGCTCCTCGCGCGCTTCCTCGAACGTGTCGTCCGGCCGGGTGCACAGCACGATCGCGAAGTTGAGCGGCTTCAGCCGTTCCTCCAGCCACACGAAGTCGAACTCACGCCCCTGCTGCGCCTGATACGCCAACGTGGACAGGTGGAACCGGTCGACGATCCACGAGTAGTAGCGCTGCAGTTCGAACAGCCGCACCCACGTCTCGTAGGTCTCCAACGCCTGCGATGTCTCCTCCGGCGCGAAGTTGATCAGCCCGCGACCCCACGGCTCGTTGCTGAAGGCGCTCCACTCCGCCGAGATCAACGGTGAGTGGTAGCGGTACTTGCGGTGACCGACGAGCCGCGGGTGCTCGTTGAGCGCGTAGGCCAGGTCCGTCTTGCCGGTCAGGCGCGTGCCTTCCAAGATCACCTTGGGCGTGAGCTTCATGGTGGGTTAGCTTGCCTCGTGATCCTGTGTCTCGACGTCGGTTCCACCTGGACCAAGGCCGCGCTCCTCACCGAGGACGGCGAGCTGGTCCGGACCGGACAGCACCCGACCACGCCTCCCGAGGTGCTGCGCGGCATCGACGCGCTGCGGGACGCGGTCGGCGACGGCGAGATCCTGGCGTGCTCGTCGGCCGGCGGCGGTCTGCGGCTCGCGGTCGTGGGGCAGGAACGCGTCGTCAGCGCCGAGGCCGGCTACCGGGTCGCACTGTCGGCGGGCGCCAAGATCGTGCACGTCAGCGCGGGCCTGGTCGACGTGAAAGCCCTGCGCGCCACCACACCCGACCTGATCCTGCTGGTCGGCGGCACGGACGGCGGCGACGAGTCCGTCCTGCTGCACAACGCCGCGAAGCTCGCCCGCGTGGCCGTGCCGATCGTCCTGGCGGGCAACGTCGAGGCGCAGCCGAAAGGGTTGGAACTCCTCGCCCAACGAACCGTCGTCGCCTGCCCGAACGTGCTGCCCGATGTCGGTCAGCTCGCCCCCGAACCAGCCCGCAAGGCGATCCGAGAGGCCTTCCTGCAGCACGTGATCGGCGGCAAGGGCCTCTCGCGCGGCCCACGTTTCCGTCAGCTCGTGCGTGCCGTGACGCCCGACGCGGTGCTGGCGGGTGTGTCGAGACTGGCCGCACAGGACCGTGAGGGTGCCGTGTTGGTGGTGGACGTGGGCGGCGCCACGACGGACGTCTACTCAGCGGTGTCCACGGCGGACAGCGAGGGTCTCGAACGAACCGTCGCTCTGCCACCAGACCGCCGCACGGTGGAGGGCGACCTCGGCATGCGCTGGTCCGCGCCAGGCGTCGTCAAGGAAGCCCACGCCGAACGCCTGACCACTGAAGACCTGGCGCACGAAGCCCAACTGCGAGCCGAGAACGTCGGCTGGCTGCCGGACGACCCGACCGTGGACGTCAAGCTGGCGTCGTTCGCCGCGATCTTGGCGGTGCGACGGCACCTGCGTCAGGTCGACGGCCAGCTCGGCCCCCACGGCGCGGGCCTGCTCGTCCTGTCCGGCGGCGTCTTCCGGCACATGGACGACCTCACGCCGGTGATCGAAGCTCTGCGCCAGGACCCGGTGCTCAGGCCGGTTCTGCGCACCGCCGAGATCACCGTCGACCGCGACTACGTCCTCGCGCCGGTGGGTCTGCTCGCCGAGTCGGGGCGGCTCGAAGCCGCCGACCGACTGGCGAAGCGTCTGTCGTGACCGTCGTCACCTGAGTGCAACGTGATGATCCACTACGTGGGTCAGGACAGGTATGAAGCGAGCAATGGCATCGGCCGCGGTGATCGCGGCTTCTGTGGGGATCCTGCTGGCCGGCGCGGGCACGGCGTCGGCCCAGGAGCCGTACGGCAAGTACTCGACGAAGGCCAAGTGCGAGGCCGTCGGCAAGCCACTGGTGTTCGTCGGGGGTCAACGGGGCTACTCGTGCGACCACCACGCCAGCGCCCCCGCCAACCAGCGCTGGTGGCTGTTCATCTGGTGATCCGGACGCCAGCCGGTCACTCCTCCTCGACGAACTCGAGGAGGTCGCCCGGCTGGCACTCCAGCACCCGGCACATGGCCTCCAAGGTGCTGAACCGCACGGCCTTCGCCCGCCCGTTCTTCAGCACCGCGACGTTGGCCGGCGTCAGCCCGACCTTCTCCGCGAACTCGCCGACGCTCATCTTGCGCTTGGCCAGCTCGACGTCGATGCGCACGATGATCGCCATCAGATCACCGCTTCCATGTCGGACCGCAACGTCGTAGCGCGCTGCAGCAGCGCCCGCATCACGATGAGCACGAGCCCGAACGCGGTGACCCCCGTGGTCAGCAGGAACAGCACCATCGGCGCGCCCGGGTCGTCGGCGTTGAACCCGACCCAGAGGAACACGCCCACCAGCACCACCCACCCGGCCGCGATCGCCCAGACCATCACGTTGACCCACTTGATCGCGGCGTCCGTGAAGATCAGGTCCTTGCGCACCAGCGTCAGCAGCTTCCACGTCGCGACGACCACCACCTGGACGCAGATCACCCAGAAGATCGAGATGATCGCGCCGGGCCAGATCAGGGGGTCGTTCGGGTTCTGCTGCGCCAGGTACATGAACTTGCCCGGCAGGGACAGCGTCTCGAACACGACGAGGATCCCGAACAGGATCACCAGGAAGACCCGGAGGGCGGTCACCGCCCAACGTTCAGAAATCATGCGATCGAGTATCAGTAGCCATCTATCGAAAGTCAATCGGTAGTGATCGAGTTGCAACCGGTCTCTACAGTGATCGCCGTGGGACTGCGTGAGCGCAAGAAGACCGAGACCCGTGCGGCACTGGCGGCCGCCGCCCTGAAGCTGGCCCTGGAGAAGGGCGCCGACGACGTGCGGGTCGACGAGATCGCCGATGCCGCCGGCGTCTCCCCGCGCACCTACAACAACTACTTCCCGAGCCGCGAACACGCGATCGTCGCGGGCATCACGGCCTCACGCGCTCTCGCCGTCGCTTCCGCGCTGAGCTCACGTCCGTCGGACGAGCCCCTGGTCGAGTCGATCATCGCCGCGTTCGTCGAGCAGTACCGCGAGCCGCCCTCCGAGGCTCTGACGCTGATCAACTCGACGCCCGCCCTGCGCGACGCCTACCTCGACTCCACGTCCACGCTGGAGCCGCCGATCGCCTCGGTGATCGCCGCCAGAACCGGCAAGTCCGAGCTCGCCGCAGAGGTGCTGGCCGCCGCGGTGTCGGTGGCCGCGCGGATCGCCGTGCAGCGCTGGGTCGACCTGCGCCCGTCCGGCCTGGTCGTGGTGCCTTCCGCGTCCGTGGAGAACTACCTGCGCGAGGCGATCGGCCACCTCGCGCCCGCCCTCACGTGAGCTCGTCCTTCAGCACGCACATCAGCAGCTCGTCGTACCACTCGCCGTCGCGGAAGAACGCCTGCCGCAGCCGCCCGTCGACCTGGAACCCGATCTTCTTGTAGGACTTGACCGCCCGCTCGTTCGCCTCGACCACGGTGAGCTCGATCGAGTGCAGCCGCAGGGTCTCGAACCCGTACCGGCACACCCTGCGCAACGCGTCGGTGCCGTACCCGCCACCCCAGTACTCGCGCTCGCCGAGGTAGATGTCCACCTTGGCGCGCGCGTTGATCGGGTCCGCCTCCCGCAGCGCCACGATGCCGATGGGCTTGCGCTCCTCCAGCGTCTCGATGCAGAGCGTGACCTTGTCGTGCGCGTTCTCCGAGCGGTCGGAGAGGCGTTTGCGCAGGCCGGCCAACGACTCGTGGAAGTAGCTCTGCAGCCAGCGCATGACTTCTTCGTCGTTGTGCCAGCGGTAGAGGGCGTCGGCGTCCTCGGGTTCGAGGGGCCGCAGATGTACTAGATCACCGGTCAGCACGGTCAAACGCTCCTCAACGCGCGGGTCAGGACGTCGTCGATCTCCAGCACCTCGGCGGGGCTCAGCTGGGGCGCGCGCCATCCTGTCTGTTCCATGTGGTCGATGATGGCCTGGTCGAGGTGGATTCCGTAGGTCTCCACGTACTCGGCCGCGTCGCAGCGCCAGTAGTAGGTCCCGTCGGTCATCACGCCGGATCCGCCGGAGACGCCGAACCGGCCTTCGAGCACGTCCTCGGTGTACTCCATCAGCGCGATCACGAGTGTGCCGCCGCGCAGGTACTCGGCGACCCGTCCGCGAAGATCGCTGGAGAGCTCGCCCACCAACGGCCGCAACAGTTCCGGTGACAACCTGGGACGGCCGAACACCCCGAGAGGCTGCGTCACAGCGTGTCCCGCGACCGGGTTTCCGGTTTCCGCGCGAACGGCAACGGCGGTGCCTCCGGTGCGTCGACGTCCAGCAGCCCGGCCGCGATCGCCACCGCCCGATCCCACTCGGGATCCGACGTGTAGTCCGAGTGCGCCGACACCCCGGACCTCCACCGACGCCCGGGAAACGGTCCCCGCTGCGGATCTGGCAACCAGTGATCGCCACCCAGGACCAATGCCCCGGTAGGCCCGCGCAATGCAGGCGCAAGAGCACCCTCGGACCCGTCCGGCCGATATCCGACGCCGAGCAGCATCCCGTCGAAAACCTGCCGCCGCCACGTCATCACCGCGCCACCCAACGGATCCGTCCCGCGGCACAAAGACCGCCAACGCCCGTCCAGCCCACCGGCCAGTCGAGCCAGCGACGCGTGTGGCACCACAGCGGGAAACGCCCGCGGATAAGCCCACTGCAACTGCGACCCCGCGGTCACGAGCCCGATCCGCTCGCGGTCGTGCGCGGGCAGGTCCTCCAGCAACCGAGCCGCGGCGACAGCAACGAGCAGCGACCCCTGCGAATGCCCGCAGAGCACCACCCGAGTCCCGGGGTCGCGCAGGTGGTCCTGCACTCGGGACACGAGCTCCGGCACGACCTTCAGCGCGTAGCAGGGCGGCACGACAGGATGCGCCTCCCGAGGCCAGAACTGCGCGATGTCCGCGATGATCCCCAGCCGCCGCCCGGACTCGGGCTGCCGAGCCGCCAAGTACACCGCCCGCAGCAACGAAACCGCGAGCAACCCGAGGACGAACACACCGAATGCCGAGAACGGCACGGTCCAGGAAGGCAACGGCACGTTCCGCACCCGCAGGAACGAAGCCAGCACCGCGCCGACGACCAGCACACCGGCGATGACCATGATCAGGTGATGCCCGTGGTTCCGTTCCCACCGAGCCCACCACCAGGCACGGGTCGCAAAGCGGAGATCACGCATGCGTCCGGAGTGCAGCAGTGAAGCCTCGCGCGCCCACACCTTGCCCTTGCGGAACGCACGCCACCGCACCGCGCCGGTGAAAGACGCCAGCCCCAGCGTGCTCAACAGCGCCAAAGCCCCGGCCACACCCCACAGAAGGGTGATGTACGAGTACCCGACCGGCAGCGCGAGCCCGTCGCCGAGAGCCTTCCGCACCGGCAGAGCGATCCCGGCCCCGAACCCACCACCCAGCAGCCCGGCGATCGCCAAAACCGGAGCCGAGAACCACCCACCGGCCCAAGGACGCAGCTCACGAGGCAACGAAGCCCAAGACCGCCGAGCCAGCAGAGCAGCGGGCACCAGCAACAACCCGAAAAGCACCAGAACGAACGCGAGCAGCAACGCCACGACCTGCACGGTCACGTCCGCGCCGGGCACCCGCACCGGCAGCTGTTCCTGCAACCCCAACGTCGTCAGAACCAGAACAGCGGACAAGACCATCAACACGCGACGAGGCCGACGACCAAGAGCAGCCCGCAACCACCGCCCACCGCGATGGGGCGCCCCACCGGTCGGATCGTCGAGCAGCAGCACACCGAGCACCGACAGCCCGATGAACACCAACGCGACGACCCACGCGACCGTGAGAGCCACGTCCATCGGTCCTGTAGCCGTGAGTTGCTTCAATGGGCCACCGAGCGCGATCAGCGAACCCACTGCCAACGCCGTGACGACGTGCAAGGAGCGCAAAGCAGGTGTGTCCGGATCAGTGGCGACGTGCGCACCGGGCAGCCCGGACGAGGGCTCGCGCTCGGATTCCTCGGCGTCGGCGATCTCCCGACGCTCGATCCGCCACTCGACGTGCGAGATCCGGCGCATCACCGAGATCAGCACGACGATTGGGAGAAGTCCTAGAAACGTGCGGAAGTAGGGAAACAGCCGCACGTCGGTTGGAATGCTGGTCAGGCAAGCCGCACCCGGCCGCAGGCACTGGGCGGCGAGCAGGTCGAGGCTCACCACCGAGACCTGCGCGACCAGCAGCGCTGTCAGCAGCAGCGCGAACACCCGCAGCAACGACCGCAGGCAGAGGCCGAGCAGGTGACCAGGCAGATTCCGTTCGGGGACGGGAGGCAGCATCCAGTGCGCGACGTTGGCGATGCTGAACGGGAAGAGCAGGGCCCAGGTGGCCTTGGCCACACCTCCCGACGTCATTCCACCCCACAGGTACCCCTCGACGACGCGGGGTACCGGGCGGCCTTCGGTCTGCAGCACCGGGCCCGGCGCCGGCCTGCGGAGTCTGTCGGCAGGGCGCACGATGCGCCCGAGTCCGTCCCCCGCAACGTCCACGGCCGCGACGGCGTCGACCAGCGTCTGCGGCGTCGTGCCCTGCACGCCGTGCACACGCAGCTCGACGACACGTGTGTCCGGGCCTGCGATCAACACCCGAGACCTCCCTCACCCAACGTGGGGGTCATAGTGGTGCATCCGCGGGCGGTATGGTCGGACGACACCCTCTCTGAAGTGCCTTGGAGGACTTCGCAATGACCGCGGACCGGTTGCAGACCCGCAACGGCATCGACTTCGCAGTGGCCGACCTGTCGCTCCACGAGTTCGGTCGCAAGGAGATCCGCCTCGCCGAGCACGAGATGCCCGGCTTGATGGCGTTCCGCCGCGAGTACTCCGGGGTGTACCCGCTCAAGGGTGCGCGTGTCTCGGGCTCGCTGCACATGACGATCCAGACCGCAGTGCTCATCGAGACCCTGGTTGACCTGGGCGCCGAGGTGCGCTGGGCCTCGTGCAACATCTTCTCGACCCAGGACCACGCGGCCGCGGCCGTCGTCGTCGGCCCGTACGGCACGGAGGAGGAGCCCAAGGGCATCCCGTGCTTCGCGTGGAAGGGCGAGACGCTCGAGGAGTACTGGTGGACGGCCGAGCAGATGCTCACCTGGCCGGACGGCAAGGGCCCGAACATGATCCTGGACGACGGCGGCGACGCCACGCTCCTGGTCCACAAGGGCGTCCAGTACGAGGCGGCCGGTGTCGTCCCGTCGGCTGAAGCGGACGACTCGGAAGAGTGGAAGATCATCCTGGAGACGCTCCGCGCGTCGCTGGCCGCCGACGGCAAGAAGTGGACGAACATCGCGTCCGGCATCCGCGGCGTCACCGAGGAGACCACGACGGGCGTCATGCGCCTGTACCAGCTGGCCGCCGCCGGTGAGCTGCTCTTCCCGGCCATCAACGTCAACGACGCCGTGACGAAGTCGAAGTTCGACAACCGCTACGGCATCCGGCACTCGCTGATCGACGGCATCAACCGCGGCACCGACGTCCTCATCGGCGGCAAGGTCTGCGTCGTCGCGGGCTACGGCGACGTCGGCAAGGGCGCCGCGGAGTCGCTGCGCGGCCAGGGCGGTCGCGTCATCGTCACCGAGATCGACCCGATCTGCGCCCTGCAGGCCGCCATGGACGGCTACGACGTCCAGCGCCTCGAGGACGTCCTCGACAAGGCCGACATCATCATCACCACGACGGGCAACAAGGACGTCGTGATGGTCGAGCACATGGCCGCCATGAAGCACCAGGCGATCGTCGGCAACATCGGCCACTTCGACAACGAGATCGACATGGCCGGCCTCGCCCGCTACCCCGGGATCCGCCGCAACAACATCAAGCCGCAGGTCGACGAGTGGGTCTTCCCGAACGGCCGCACGATCATCGTGCTGTCCGAGGGCCGCCTGCTGAACCTCGGCAACGCGACCGGCCACCCGTCGTTCGTCATGTCGAACTCCTTCTCCAACCAGGTGATCGCGCAGATCGAGCTGTTCACCAAGCACGAGGAGTACGACAACGAGGTCTACCGCCTGCCCAAGGTGCTGGACGAGAAGGTCGCCCGCATCCACCTGGAGGCGCTCGGCGGCAAGCTCACCAAGCTGACCAAGGACCAGGCCGAGTACATCGACGTCGACGTCGAGGGCCCGTTCAAGCCGGAGCACTACCGCTACTGAGCACGTCTTTCAGGGGCCTCCCGCGTGCGTCGCGGGAGGCCCCTGTTTCATGTGCGCGTGGGATTCTTCGGCACGTACGCGTACGAGAACGGCCAGTGGAAGACGCTGTCCGAGGGCGAGCTGCCGCCGCTGGCAGAGCCGTTCCTGTGGATCGACATCCACGACAGCGACATCACCTCGGTCGTCTACGCCCCAGCAGGTCCGGGCACCGGCGTCGCCTACCTGGGCCTGACGCCGCGCACCTACTTCGAGAACCCCAACGCCTCCGACCCCACGGACGTCCTGCGCGAGGCCGCTGGACTGGCCGCGTGGTGGGCGCTGAGCAACTCCGGTGATGTTCCCGGCAAGCAGGCTGAGATCCTCGGCTACCTCGCCGAGGACGAGGACCCGGAGGACTTCTCCATCGAGGAGGGGGAAGACGTCGAGGACGTCGACGTGTTCGTCGAGATCAAGACGGCCCGGTTCCTGGAAGTGCTGGACCTGCCGCTGCCTACCGGGCTCCGATGAACCCCTGCCAGGCCTCGACGCTGAACTTCAGCTCGGGGCCGGCGGCATTCTTGGAGTCACGCACACGCACAGCCTGGGCAAACGCCACCTCAACGCATGCACTGTCCTCAGAGCCGCCTCCGCTGTAGCTGCTCTTACGCCAGGTGAAGTTTCCGGCCACTGAGGTCCTCCCGCGATCGGCTGGCGAGATCCGCCACCATCGATCGCGATTGTTCCTCATCGAGTGCGAGCGCATCCAGGACCGCGAAGATCGACTTGCAGTGCTTGACCCCGGCCAGATCCTGCACGAACACCTGCGCGAGGTCCGACCCCGAGTAAGCCGTGCTGCTGCGCTTCTCGTACTCCCACAGGATGTACTCGGCGGGAAGCGCGCCAGCCGCGCCGGCAGTGGCGGGCACGATCCGGATGACATGGGAGTGGAAGAGCAGCCTCATCAGCTGGTCCTCCATGATCTGGTTGCTGCCTACCTTGAGCCGCAAGGCGTACTCGTGGATGTAGAAGGTGCACTTCGGGGGGTTGCGTCGCCGCAGGATCGATTGCCGCTCCATGCGGAAGCGAACCGCCCTCTCGATCACTTCCGAAGCCAGCAGGCCGCGCTCCTGGAACAGCGCGAACGCATACTCCTCCGACTGCACGAGGCCTGGAATGGAGGTCATCGTGTAGCTGGTGATCTTTTCCGCACTCGACTCGGCCATCGACATCGTGCGCAGGTTGTCCGGGACCTGGACGAAGTAGGGGTTGAAGGCCGACCGGTAGCGGTCGAGGAAGTCCTCGATGAAGGTCTGCGGGCGTCCACATCGGCCCAGGTACTGGACGATGTCGATCTCGCTCGCCCGCACCTTGCCGTTCTCGATGTTCGAGACCTTCCCCGGATCCCACCCGAGCATCCGGGCGATCCGCCGCGAGCGGAACCTCGTGTAGGTCTCCCGCACCTGGCGCAGCTCATCACCCAGGTCACGGCTGTACGGAGTGGACGGATCGCCGTTCATGGAAATCACGTTAGTGATGGAGGAAAAACAACAGCATGCCCAAAACGGGTGGACTTACTCTGGAAGCCGTGAACGAGTTCGGCTTCAGCACTGAGACGCACGACGTGTGGTCGTGCGACGCCTTCGTGCCGTTGATCGACGGCAAGCCGCTCACGCACCTGATCGACACCTTCGAGGCTCGCGCCAGGATGCAGCCGGCCGGCGAGATGTACGGCGGCTTCATCGAGGACGAGCTGGCTCAGGCGTTCCGGCCGGGAAAGGCACAACTGGTGCTGGCCTGCTCGTGCGGCGCCGCCGAGTGCTGGCCGCTCCAGGCCGACATCACGGTCGACGGCGACACGATCGTCTGGAACGAGTTCCGCCAGCCGCGGCGCAAGGACCGCGACTACACGCGCTTCGGGCCGTTCCGGTTCGACCGCGCGCAGTACGAGGAAGCACTCGCAGAACTCGGTTGACGTGCGGGTTTTACTGGCAGAGTGCGGACGACCATCATCAAGAAGACCCTGCGCGTGCCCCTGTCGGACGGCGCTGCGGGAGACGGTCGCGCGCTCGCCAGGCAGCTCGACTCGGCGCTGATCAAGGTTGGCTTCAAGGCGTCGCGCGAGCTGCTCGAACACGTCTCGACGCTCGCCGACGCCGAGGACTACGCCGCGACGATCGTCCGCGCTGTCAAGGAGTTGGTCGGCGCGCGGGCGCAGCACAACCCGTACTTCAAGGACTTCCCGCACAACGTGCCGGACACGGTCGCGTTCTGGCTGTCGTGCATCGAGGACGTCGCCGAGTTCACCGGCAACCTGCTCGACCTGCCGAAGTACGGCCGCGTCCAGCACACGTACGAGGAGATGCTCGCCGCCCACGCCGACCTGGTCCCGAGTCTCAAGGACCGCGTGACGGTCCTGCACCTCGGTGGCACGCTCGACGACGAGATCACGAACCTCTACCTGGAGCTCGCGGCGAGCCCGATCCCGTTGGGCGAAGACGACCGCACGCTGCTCGGCGACCTGGCGACGCAGCGTCTCGACGTCGCGCCGGAATCCGTTCCCACCAGGGAGAACCGCGCGATCCTCAACGCCGCTCGCCTCGTCGCGCAGCGGCCGCTCGCGGACATCGACACGGTCACCGACGTCCTGCGCCTCGCCGCGGAAGCGTCCGGCGGCGATGTCACGCTGCGCGAGAACACCCGCTTCCGCTCGTTCCGCAGGCCGGAGCGCCGGGCGCTGCTCGCCGCGTTGAACGAGGTGCAGCCGAGCAAGTTCGGCGACGTCAACCAGCACCGCGAGGCGTGGAAGCGCCTCGGCGAGCGGCTGCACCCGCACGAGCACCCGTTCGAGCAGGCCAAAGACGTCTTCGCGGTGGCGCGCAAGGAGAAAACCGTCCGGTCGTTCGCCGGTCAGGTCGAGATGGCGTTCGCGGACAAGGATCCAGACCTCGCGCTGCGCATCCTCTCGAAGGCGCCCGGTCTGTTACTGCGCAGCGTCGACCGGCTGGTCCGCAACGGCGCTTCTGGCGTTGCCGAGGCCGTGGCAACCGCCGCTCCCGACGTGTCCGGACGCGTGCTCGTATCGGTGCTGGAGCACTTGAGCAACCGCGAGAATCCCGACGCGGCAAGGGTTTTCGCGAACCGCGGCCGCAAGGTGTGGATCGCGGACGACAGCCGTCCGCCGATCGACGCCACCGCGATCACCGAGGTCGTCGAGGCCGAACTGATCCGCAGGCTGCCGGAGTTCTCTTCGCTGACCGTCGATCCCGAGGTTCTCGACGTCGTCGTGCCGATGTCCGGCACGGCCACCGAGGACGGTTTCGGCGTGCTCCCACGCGGCTCGAAGCTGTCGCTCGAAGGCGATGTGCTGCGGTTCTTCACGCACTGGCGCCAGAAGTCGAAGCGCACCGACTACGACCTGTCGGTGGTGCTGCTCGACGAGAACTTCGCGTTCCAGAGCCAGGTGTCGTGGACGCAGCTGAAGTCCGACGGCGCGTTCCACTCCGGCGACCTCACCGATGCCACCGACGGCGCGACGGAGTTCATCGACCTGCACCGGGACGCGATCAAGGCGAAGTACGTGGTGCCGCAGGTCAACGTGTACGCAGGCGAGGGGTTCGACGACGTCGCCGAGTCGACGTTCGGCTTCATGACGCGCGACCTCGACCAGCTGGGCAAGCCGTTCGAGCCGAGCACGGTTCGCGCGCGTTCCTCCATGCGCGGCAAGGGAAAAGTCGCGCTGCCGGTGATGTTCGAACGGCAGGGCGACGTCTGGCACGGCACCTGGCTGCACCTCTACCTGCGCGGCAGGTACTGGGGCAACCGGGTCGAGGAGAACCGCGACCTGGTCAAGCTGATCGCCGGGGCAGCCTTGCACCGCAACTACTTCACCGTCGCGCGGCTGAAGAACCTGTTCGAACGCAAGGGTTCCACGCCTGGCGGCCAGTCTATCCACATTGGACTCACGCGCTCGGACGCGGGTGTGACCACCGTGGCGGAACTCGGAAACATGCTGTCGGACTGAGGCTTCCGCTGCTACCGTGGCGCAAGCGAGGCCATGAGAGGGCTTCCTTCTAATTCCGGAACCGGAATGGTCTTCGGACCGCCGGTCTTCAGCCCTCTCGCTTCCCTCGCCCCTAGCTCCACTCGACGGCGATGCCGGCAATACCAGGGCCGACATCGCCGAAGTACGCGCTGACGACGCCGCCGAGCCCGCACACGAGCTCCTCGACGTCCACAGGCGTGGCCTCGGCCGAGGCCCGGAACTGCTTGATGCAGCGCGCGGGCATCGCGCGCCGGTGGAACGACAGCTGCACCAGGTACGAGCCGCTGGTGTCGCGGAACGTCCGGTGGTGCCCGGGAGTCGCGCCGCCGGTGTCGTCGACGATCGTGAAGCTGAAGACGTGCTCCTCGCCGGCCGAGAGCCGCCGGTCGAACAGCATCTCCACGGCCAGGTTGCGAGAAGCGCTCTCCCGCCGCAACCGCCCCTGTCGGCATCCTTCACCGGCGCGCACCAGCGCGTTCTCGATCAACGAACCGTCGTCGCCGCGGTGCACGGCCAGGTAGCGATCGGGACCCTGGCGCACCGCCCGCACGACCAGCCGCGTGGTGATCGAGCGCTGTTCGCGGTGCATGCCGAGCTGCACGGTGTCGTGCACGGACAGCACCTCGAGGTCGGCGTTGCCGCGCGCGGCCTCGGGCACCGAGTCGAACGACGCGAGCAGCGGTGCGGGCTCCGGCCACGTCGCGACGGGACGCGGCAGGTAGGTGTTGGCGTTGCGCGGACCGATCAGGTCGAGGAGCGACGACGGCGGCAGACGCAGCACGGACTCGAGCGCGCGCACCGTGCTGATGGCGCGGGGGACCTCGGGGTGGCGCAGGCCGCGTTGCCAGTAGGAGAGCGTCGACTGGCCGACCTGGACGCCGAGTTGTTCGAGGTGGGCGCGCAGCCGGGCGAGCGAGAGGCCCCGGTGGGCGATCGCCTCGCGCAGGGCCCGGTGGAACGGCCCGTAGCGCAGCGTCTCGGTGAGCGAGGTCGGCAGACCCCCGATCGGGTGGCCGTTCGGTTCGTTGACCGACTCGGCGTGCCCGGAATCCGCGGCCACCGCGGCACCTACCCTTCACACGCGCCGTGATGACTGTTCACCGTAGTCACTCAATCTGGTGATCGAAAGATCGGATTTCGCCCGTGTGGGGGATGCACGGCGGCCATGTGAGTGGCCGGTACCGGTCCCGTTAGGGTTCCCGCGTGGGAAAGCTCGTAGTGATCGAAGGTCTTGACGGTGCCGGCAAGCGCACGCTCGCCAACGGCCTGACCGAGGCGCTGCACGCCCAGGGCAGGACCGTGACCAGCCACGCGTTCCCGCGCTACGGCATCAGCGTGCACGCTGACCTGGTCCGCGACGCTCTCTACGGCAAGGTCGGCGACCTCAGCGACTCGGTCTACGGCATGGCGGTGCTGTACGCGCTGGACCGGCGCGGCGCGGCCGACCAGATCCGCAAGGACCTCGAAGAGCACGACGTCGTGCTGCTCGACCGCTATGTGGCTTCGAACGCGGCCTACAACGCCGCGCGGCTGCACCAGGACGAGAACGGCGAGTTCGTCGAGTGGGTGCGCGCGCTGGAGATCGACCGGTTCGGACTGCCGGTTCCGGACCTGCACCTGCTGCTCCGCGTGCCCGTCGAGGTCGCCGCCGAACGGGCGGCGAAACGTGAACTCGACGATGACTCACGTGCTCGCGACATTTACGAATCGAATAGCGGTCTGCAGGCCAGGTGCGGTGTCGTCTACGACGGATTGGCGAACATCAACTGGCTCGCTCCGTGGCAAGTGGTCGACGGGCGGTCAAACGTGAAGTTTCATTCGCTTCTGGAACCACTCTTCACTCCTTGAGTGGTCGCTCACGTGCGTACCGATTGACACGATCGTGGATCCGGTACGTCACTGTGAGTGTATAGGAGATCACAATTTGAAGCGTGTTCTGCAGCGCACCCCTGTTGGAGTCGCCCGTACGGCTGTTCTGATCGCTGCCGCCCGCGCCAACGAGCAACGTAATCTCCGCCGCCTCTTCCACGACCCACTGGCCGCAGGACTCGTGGAGGCCGCCGGCTCCGCGAACGACCTGAACGGCGTCCGGACCCTCGCGGGCGATCACTTCGTCCTGCGCACCCGGTATTTCGACGACCAGCTCCTCAACTCGGCCCAGCCGCAGGTAGTGATCATGGCGGCGGGCCTCGACACCAGAGCGTTCCGGCTGCCCTGGCCGCCGGGCACAACACTCTTCGAGCTCGACCTGCCCGAGCAGGTCGCGTTCAAGGAGGACGCTCTGCACGATCTGAACGCCCGGCCCAAGTGCGAACGCGTGGTCGTCCCCTGCGACCTGCGCGAGGACTGGCCGACAGCGCTGATCCAGGCGGGGTTCGACCCGAAGAGGCCCACGGCGTGGTTGCTGGAGGGCCTCTTCATGTTCCTGCCCCCGGACGCGGGGGACCGGATCCTGTACTGGGTGAGTGCGCTGTCGACCCGCGGCAGCACGCTCGCGCTCGAACACGTCAACCACGAGTTCCGCGAGTTGCCGCAGATGAGGCCGGTGCACGAGCGGTTCGACACGCTGGACGCCCGCTGGCAGTCCGACGTGGAGGACCCGGTCGAGTGGCTCGCGAGCCACGGCTGGCACGCCACCGTCACCCATCCGGTCGACCTCGCCGCGCAGCACGACCGCGCGGTGCCGGCGATCACCGATCCTCGGAAGGTGGGTGATGCGCGGATCTGGCTGGCCTCGGCGATCCGCACGGTCTGACGTCACCGGGTAACGAAAGGTGAACGTCGCGCGGATATTCCGGCGACGAGCAGGCCAAATCGGGGCGAGGTGGGGCACGTGGAGCGACAGTTCCGGCCGGTGACCGAACGAGCGCACACCGCCACCAGCGGCAACGGAGCGTGGGCGGTGCGCGAGCGCGCGACCGGCAGTGCGACGATGTTGGGTATGAAGGCACGCGTGCTCGTCGTCGATGACGACCCCGCCCTGGCGGAGATGCTGACGATCGTGTTGCGCGGGGAGGGCTTCGACACCGCGGTGGTCGCCGACGGTGCCCGTGCCCTGCCCGCGCTGCGCGAGCTCAAGCCCGACCTCGTGCTGCTCGACCTGATGCTGCCGGGAATGAACGGCATCGACGTCTGCAAGGCGATCAGGTCCGAGTCGGGCGTGCCGATCGTGATGCTCACCGCGAAGAGCGACACGGTCGACGTGGTGCTGGGCCTCGAGTCCGGCGCGGACGACTACGTGGTGAAGCCGTTCAAGCCGAAGGAGCTGGTCGCCCGCATCCGGGCGCGGCTTCGTCGCACGGAGGCCGAGCCGTCCGAGGTGCTGCAGATCGGCGACCTCACGATCGACGTCCCGGGCCACGAGGTGCTGCGCGAGGGCAGGCCGATCCAGCTCACGCCGCTGGAGTTCGACCTCCTCGTCGCCCTGGCCCGCAAGCCGCGCCAGGTGTTCACCCGCGAGGTGCTGCTCGAGCAGGTGTGGGGTTACCGCCACGCCGCCGACACGCGCCTGGTGAACGTCCACGTGCAGCGGCTGCGTTCCAAGGTCGAACGGGACCCGGAGCACCCCGAGGTGGTGTTGACTGTCCGCGGTGTCGGGTACAAGGCCGGCCCTCCGTGACAGGTGGCGTATGAAGTTCGTTCGGCCGGTCGTCGCGAAGGCGCAGTTCCTCGTCGAGGAAGCGCGGAAGCGGTGGACCGCGTTTGGTGACGTGTGGCGTCGTTCGCTGCAGTTGCGCGTCGTCGTGTCCACGCTCGCGTTGTCGTCGGCCGTGGTGTTCGTGCTGGGCATGGTTCTGCAGATGCAGATCACCAACCAGCTGCTGAGCACCAAGGACGAGGCCGCGGTGCGCCAGGCGATGGCCTCCCGGGCGTTGATCCAGTCCGATCTGGTCGGTCTGAACCCCGGCCCGGACAGCGTGCAGACGCGGTTCCAGAGCGCCATCAACAAGCTCGCCGTCGGTGGCGCCGGTACGGACGCCACGACGGCGGGTGCCGGCGCGTTCGAGCCCGTCCTCGCCGACGGGCAGGGTGCGAGCAGCGCCGGCCGCGTGCCGGCCGTCGGGCCGCTCGACGACGTTCCCCGCGGTCTGCGTGACATGGTCGAGAACGGCGGCGAGGCCACCCAGATCCACACCGTGCAGCGCGGTGGGCGGCCGACGACGCTGTTCGTCGTGGGTCTGCCGATGAGCACGACCGCGCGCTCGATGCAGCTGTACCTGATCTTCCCGCTGACCGCCGAGCAGCGGACCGCCGAGGTCGTGCAGTCGACGCTGGCCGTCGGTGGCGTCGTGCTGCTGGTTCTGCTGGCTCTCATCGCGAACCTCGTGACGCGCCAGGTGGTCCGGCCTGTCCGGCAGGCCGCCGAGGTCGCGGAACGGTTCGCGGACGGCACGTTGCACGAACGCATGCACGTCGTCGGTGAGGACGACGTGGCGCGCCTGGCCGAGTCGTTCAACGAGATGGCCGAGTCGATCCAGGCCCAGTTCAAGCAGCTGGAGGAGTTCGGCCAGCTGCAGCGCCGCTTCACCTCGGACGTCTCGCACGAGCTGCGCACGCCGCTGACGACAGTGCGCATGGCCGCGGACGTCCTGCACGCCTCGCGCGAACAGTTCCCGGCCGGACTCGCCCGCTCCACCGAGCTGCTGGTCGACGAGCTCGACCGGTTCGAGTCGCTGCTGGGCGACCTGCTGGAGATCTCGCGTCTGGACGCCGGTGTCGAGGAGCTGACCGCCGAACAGGTCGACATCCGCGTGCTGGCCCGCCGTGCGCACGACTCGGTGCGCGCGATCTCGTCCTCGGCCGGTTCACCTGTCGTGCTGGACCTGCCGGACTCCGAGCTCGTCGCCGAGCTGGATTCCCGTCGCGTGGAACGGATTCTGCGCAACCTGCTCGCCAACGCCATCGACCACGGCGAGGGCCAGCCGGTCGAGCTGACCATGCGCGGGAGTTCCGACGCCGTAGCGATCACGGTGCGAGACCACGGAGTCGGGCTTCGACAGGGCGAGGCGGAGCTGGTGTTCAGCCGCTTCTGGCGCGCCGACCCGTCGCGCAACCGCCGCACCGGCGGTACCGGTCTGGGTCTGTCGATCTCGCTGGAGGACGCGCGGCTGCACGGCGGCTGGCTCGAGGCGTGGGGCGAACCCGGCCACGGCGCGGTGTTCCGGCTGACCCTGCCGCGCAGGCACGGCGAGGAGGTGCGGGAGAGCCCGCTCGCTCTGGCGCCCGTTCTCGAATCCGTTGCGGTGGTTGAGGAACCGGTCGTCGTCGAAGAGCCGGAAGAGGTCGAGCTGACCGAGGCGGAGATCACCTGGCAGCCCGCGGAGCCGGTGGACGGAACGCCCGTGTCCGAGGTTTCGGAGGAAGTGCGGTGAAACGGCTGGCGCTGCTGGCACTCGTCCTCGTGACCCTCACGGGGTGTGCGGCGATCCCGACGAACACCCAGCCGAAACCGATCGGCCCCAAGGACAACAAGGCCACGAACACGGCTGCCGTGCCGGAACCGCGGCAGGGCATCGACCCGTTCATGCTCGTGCGCGAGTTCATCGACGCCGCCTCGAACCCGGACGGCGACTACGCGGCGGCCCGCGCGTACATGACGCCGGAGGCCAGCAAGGGCTGGATCGTCAAGAACCCCGTCATCATCGAGTCGGCCTTCTCGACGGTGCCGACCTCGCAGGCGCCGCAGGACAAGACGCAAACCGTGCTGCTGCAGGGAAAGCGCGTCGGCCGGCTCGGCGGTGACGGAGCGTTCGTGCCGGAGCTCGGTGACCTCCGCGAGCCGGTGAAGGTGGAGCGCAACGCCGACAACCAGTGGCGCATCTCGGAAGCACCGCCGGCCGTCTACCTGCCGCTGAACATCTTCAACAACAACTACCGCCGCGTGACCCTGTACTTCTACAACCCAGAGTTCACCGTGCTGGTGCCGGATCCGCGGTACGTCGTCGTCCCGCCCGCCACGAGCATCCCCACGCGCGTCACGGACCTCCTGCTGCGCGGCCCCGGCGAAACCGTCCGCGACACGCTGAAGACCGCGATCAGCCCGGACGCCGCCACGTTCTCGGACACGCGCGAAGCCGACGACGGCGCGCTGGAGGTCAACCTCACCAGGGTGGGCAAGGACCTGACGCCCGAGAAGAGCAAACAGATCGTCGCGCAGGTCGTGAAGTCGCTCTCGGGCGTCACGACCTCGCGGGTGCGCGTGCTCGTCGACGGCCAGCAGATCCTGCCGGACACACGGGACTACCGGGTGTCGGACGTCTCGGGAACCGCGGGCGAGGCGTTGCTGGCGTTGAACGCGAACCTCCAGGGCATGATCGTGGCGGACGGGGCGATCAGGTCGCTGTCCGACGGCAACCCGATCAAGGGCCCGGCGGGCAGCGGTGCGTACGGCGCGGTGTCGGCCGCGCAGTCGTTGGACGGCTCCAGACTGGCCGTGGTGTCTCGTTCCGGTGGCGGCATGAAGCTGCGCGTGGGCGAGGTGGAGCAGGACCTGTCCGAAGTGGACCAGCCCGCCACGACGCTGAGCCGCCCGACGTGGCTGCTCTCCACCGGCCCGAAGGAACCCGGCTCGGAAGTCTGGACGGTCGTCGACGGCACCTCCGTCGCCCGCGTGACCCGGTCCGACAACGGCGGCTGGACGGCCAAGGGCGTCAACATCACCGACCTGGCCCAGTTCGGCCCGATCAGCGATCTCCGGCTGTCCCGCGACGGCACCCGCGCGGCCCTGGTGATCGGCGGCAAGCTCTACCTGACGTCGGTGGTGCGCAACGACCAGGACGTCGCCCTGCGCACGCCGCGCCAGATCCAGCAGTCGACGCTGGGCTCGGCCGTGCAGTCGGTCGACTGGCTCTCTCAGGACGTGCTGGTCGTGGCCTCCTCTCTGCCCTCGCTACCGGTCACGAAGGTCTACACGGACGGCTTCAAGCTGGACCGCTACAGCCAGTCGAACCTCACCGTGCCGGTGGGCTCGGTGGCCGCGGCGCCCGCACGCCAGGTGCAGGTGATCGACCCGTCGGGGTTGTGGTCGGCGTCGGACATCACCGACGTGTGGAAGTCGAGCTCGATCCGGGTGCCGGCGGGCTCGCTGGTCTTCTACCCGGGCTGAGCGCACGCTGGGGCCTGGGGTCAGCCCGCGGCAGGCGTGGGCGGGTCAACCAGGCGGGTGTGGCTGGGCTGATGGCGGCTCGAGCACGGCTCCCTGCTCAGTCGGATTTGGGCATGCCGGTGTCAGCGCGGGCCGGGTTCCCTACCCAGGTGGGTTGGGCGGTGCCGGTGTCAGCGCGGGCCGGGCTGCCTACCCAGGTGGGTTGGGCGGTGTCGGTGTCATCGCGAGGACGGTTCGCTACCTAGGTGGGTTCGGCCGTGCGGACGTCAGCGCGGGCCCAGCTCTCTACCCAGGTGGGTTGGGCGGTGTCGATGTCATCGCGAGGACGGCTCGCTACCCAGGCGGATTTGGGCGTGCCGGTGTCAGCGCGGGCCGGGCTCCTTACCCAGGTGGGTTGGGCAGTGCCGGTGTCAGCGCGGGCACGGCTCTCTACCCACGTGGTTCGGGCGTGCCGATATCAGCGCGAGTCCACCTCCCTACCCTAAAAGCGGGCTCAGCCGTGCGGACGTCAGCGCGAGCCCGGCTCTCTACCCAGACGGGTTCGGCCGTGCCGACGTCAGCACGAGCACCGCGTTCGTGCGCACCCCTGCTCGCCGTAAAGCCCTCACACAAGCCGATGCAGTCGCCCCGGTGGTGATCACGTCGTCGAGCAGCACCGTGGTCCCCGGCGGCGGTCTGCCGTGGACGAGCACCCGCCCTTCCAGGTTGCGCCGCCGTTCCCCGACACCCAACCCCACCGAGTCGCGAACCCCGGGCGCGAGCCGCAACACGGAAGCCACCTGAGCGATCTCGACCGCCCGCGCGATTCTCAGCATGTGGTCGCCACCCCGTTCGCGGGCGGCACTTCGGCGTGACGGCGCGGGGATCAGCGTCCACGGCTTCGGCCCCACCGCGACCAGAGCCGCCGCCACCATCGCGCCGAACCAGGCCACAAGCGCCCGTGCGCCCCGTTCCTTGAAGGCGAGCACGAGTTCCCTTGCGGGGCCCCGATAGGCGGCCAGCGCCCACACTGGAGGCCCGACACCGGGCACCTGGATTCGCGACGGCGGCCCGAAAGCGTCGAGACACGTGGCGCAGCAGGCAACTCCAGGGCGGTCGCAGCCGGCGCAGGAGGACGGCAGGAGCAGGTCGAGTGCGGTCATGGGACAAGCATGGCGACGAGGTCTGACAAAAAATCGCGGTCGGAGCCTCAGACCGCCGGTGGGGACTTTCGGCACCGCCCACAAGGGTGAAGTTCCTGTTTCGTTGTGGATCACCAAACGGTCCAGGTTGGACGTATCCGCCCTGTTCGTCGCAAGTTCTGTGACGACATCCCAAGATCCGGAAGGTCGTTTCGCCCCGATTGTCCCAACGTCTGTTGAAGGGATGTTTCAGAACTGAGGCGTCCGCAGGTTGGCCGTCTCGGCAGGGCGCGTGCCCCGCGGTCGCCGAGCGTCGGGGTGTGCTCAGAGCGGGCCGCGCGACGGGGCCGAGTGTGAGGTCGTTGTTAACGACTATTCACATATGGAGCTGACCAGCGGTTATTCATTGAAATGGCGCGATGTCCGAAGGTTGCGGTGATCAACGCTGTTGTCCGCCATTGGGCGAAATCCCCCGTTCAGCCAGGCGTGACAGCCTCGTGATCGGTCATCGAGACCGATCAGTTCAACGAGAAGAAGTGCCGGGAACGGCCGCTGAGCGCATCGGAATCGATCTCTTCGAGGTTTCGGGAACATGACGCGGGGGTCGCCCGTTGGCTGGGTATGAGGCCGCACCTGGACCCGTTCGACGCAGCGAGACTGCCGTCGAGTGCCGGTTCGGGCCTGCGCCGTACGGGTGAGCGAAGTGCCGGTGAGCAGGGTTCGTGGCACGCTCGGGACACGACTTGCAACGCGCTGTCGTCGCGCTGCGTAGTCACCAAAAAAACTCGTCGTTCCCCCGGCAAGGGGGCTTACGCGACGGTGAATCCCAAGCTAACGTGCACCGCTATCAGCGTTCCCGGCCCGCGGGGAGGAGGCGAACAGCCCATGACCCTGGCGCCGTGAGAGCTGCGGAGGACGACCCTCTGCGACACGATCCGCGATCCATGATCGCCACGGCGCTCTGAATCAGTCCAGCCAAAGCTCGCAGCAAAGCGAGGGAGGTCGTGTATGGACATCGTCGTTAAGGGCCGCAACGTCGAGGTGCCCGATCACTACAGGGTGCACGTCGCCGAAAAGCTGGCCCGGCTTGAGCGCTACGACCGCAAGGTCATCCGCTTCGACGTGGAGCTTTTCCACGAGCCGAACCGCCGACAGTCGAAGAACTGCCAGCGGGTCGAAATCACCGGCAAGGGGCGGGGACCAGTCATCCGTTCCGAAGCCTGCGCGGGTGACTTCTACGCCGCGCTCGATTCTGCGGTCGCGAAGCTCGAGAACCGCCTGCGTCGGTCGCACGACCGCAGGCGAGTCCACCACGGGGCACGGGCCCCGATATCGGTGGCCGAAGCGACAAGCGGACTGGGGGATCCCTCCGCCGCTGGCGAAGCAATGACGTCACGCCGCGCGAAGACCGCGGTGCTCGACGCACCCGAGGCCGACTACGAGGGCATGGCGGAAGTGCCCGCGCAGCGGTGGGACGACGGCCTCGACGACAAGTTGCCCGGACGCGTCGTACGCGAAAAGGAGCACGCCGCCAAACCGATGACCGTCGACCAGGCCCTCTACGAGATGGAACTGGTCGGACACGACTTCTACCTGTTCGCCGACACCGACAGCGGGCGCCCGAGCGTCGTCTATCGCCGGAAGGGATTCGACTACGGCGTGATCAGGCTGGCCTGACACCGGTAACCACACACCTTCGACCGCCGCCGCCCTCACACCCCTCGCGTGTGAGGGCGGCGGCGTGCGTCTACCACCGTTCGGCGCCCAGCTGTTCACCGTGAAGGTGAATCTCGCCCGACCAGGAACCTTTACGCGGGCCTCATGCGTTCAGAACACCAGTAGCTCAAGGTGGCGGCACACCTCGCGAACGCACCTGACCTGCATATACCAGGTCAGGCGACCCAATCCGCCTGTGTCTGTGCGCACACCTTGGCGACTTGCCTACGATGGGCAGGGGAAAGGCGTCCGACGTGGGCGCGCCGCGATACAGGTGATGAGGTCTATCCAGATGGTGCTGTCCCGACTGCTCCGCTCCGGCGAGGGCAAGATGCTCAAGCGCCTCCGCAACATCGCTAACGCCATCAACGGGCTCGAAGATGACGTGGTCGACCTCAGCGACGCCGAGTTGCGCGCCAAAACGGACGAGTTCAAGAAGCGCTACGCTGACGGCGAGTCGTTGGACGAGCTGCTGCCGGAGGCGTTCGCCGTGGCCCGCGAGGCCGCCAAGCGCACTCTGGGCCAGCGCCCCTACGACGTTCAGCTCATGGGTGGCGCGGCGCTGCACCTCGGCCAGATCTCCGAGATGCGCACCGGTGAGGGCAAGACCCTCACGAGTGTCATGCCCGTGTACCTCAACGCGCTCGCCGGCAAGGGCGTCCACGTCATCACCACGAACGACTACCTGGCCAAGCGCGACGCGGACTGGATGGGCCGCGTCCACCGCTTCCTCGGCCTGACGGTCGGCGCGATCCTGTCCGAGATGACGCCGGACCAGCGGCGCGTCGCGTACAACTCGGACATCACCTACGGCACGAACAACGAGTTCGGCTTCGACTACCTGCGCGACAACATGGCGTGGAGCCTGGACGAGTGCGTGCAGCGCGGCCACAACTTCGCGATCGTCGACGAGGTCGACTCGATCCTCATCGACGAGGCCCGCACCCCGCTGATCATCTCCGGCCCCGCCGAGCAGTCGGCGCGCTGGTACACGGAGTTCGCGCGCCTGGCCCCGCGCATGCGCGGCATCGACGTCACCCAGCTCTCCCAGAAGGACCGCATCGAGGTCATCGAGGAGAAGTCGAAGTCGTTCCACTACCAGTACGACGAGAAGAAGCGCACGGTCGCCGTCACCGAGCTCGGTGTGGAGTTCATCGAGGACCAGCTCGGCATCGACAACCTGTACGAGGCGGCCAACACGCCGTTGGTGGGCTACCTGAACAACGCCCTCAAGGCGAAGGAGCTCTACAACCGCGACAAGGACTACATCCTCCGCAACGGCGAAGTGATGATCGTCGACGAGTTCACGGGTCGTGTGCTCGCAGGCCGCCGCTACAACGAGGGCATGCACCAGGCCATCGAGGCCAAGGAAGGCGTGGAGATCAAGGCGGAGAACCAGACTCTCGCCACGATCACGCTGCAGAACTACTTCCGCCTCTACGAGAAGCTCGGCGGCATGACCGGTACCGCCGAGACCGAGGCGGCCGAGTTCCACCAGACCTACAAGCTGGGTGTCGTCCCGATCCCGACGAACCGCCCGCCGCAGCGCACCGACCAGCCCGACCTCGTCTACAAGAGCGAGGAGGCGAAGTTCGACGCGGTCGCCGACGACATCGCCGAGAAGCACGAGGCCGGCCAGCCGGTCCTGATCGGCACGACGAGCGTCGAGCGCTCCGAGTACCTGTCGAAGCTGTTGGTGCGCAGGGGAATCCCGCACGAGGTCCTGAACGCGAAGCACCACGACCGCGAGGCGCTGATCATCGCGAAGGCGGGCCGCAAGGGCGCCGTCACGGTCGCGACGAACATGGCCGGCCGCGGTACCGACATCGTGCTCGGCGGCAACCCGGACATCATCGCGGACCACGAGCTGCGCGAGCGCGGCCTCGACCCGGTGGAGACGCCGGAGGAGTACGAGGCCGAGTGGGCCAAGGTCGTCGAGGAGCTCACGACCCTGGGCAAGGCGGAGGCCGACGAGGTTCGCGAGGCCGGCGGTCTCTACGTCCTCGGCACCGAGCGCCACGAGTCGCGCCGCATCGACAACCAGCTCCGCGGCCGCACCGGCCGTCAGGGCGACCCCGGTGAGTCGCGCTTCTACCTCTCGCTGTCCGACGAGCTGATGCGCCGCTTCAACGCGTCCATGGTCGAGATGGTCATGACGCGCCTGAACGTGCCGGACGACGTGCCGATCGAGCACAAGATGGTCACCCGCGCCATCCGCAGCGCGCAGACCCAGGTCGAGCAGCAGAACTTCGAGATCCGCAAGAACGTCCTCAAGTACGACGAGGTCATGAACCGCCAGCGCACGGTGATCTACGCCGAGCGCCACCGCGTTCTCGCCGGCGAAGACCTGCGCGAGCAGGTCGAGCACATGATCGAGAGCGTGGTCGAGGAGTACGTCACCGGCGCCACGGCCGACGGGTACGCCGAGGACTGGGACTTCGACAAGCTCTGGACCGCGTTGAAGACCCTGTACCCGGTCAAGCTGGACGCCAAGGAACTCCTCGAGTCCGATGAGGACATCACCCGCGAGTACCTGCGCGAGGTGCTCGTCGAGGACGCCCTGCAGGCCTACCGCGACCGCGAGGCCGACATCGACGGCCGCGTCGGCGAAGGCGCCACCCGCGAGCTGGAGCGCCGCGTGCTGCTGTCCGTCCTGGACCGCAAGTGGCGCGAGCACCTGTACGAAATGGACTACTTGAAGGAGGGCATCGGCCTGCGCGCCATGGCGCAGCGCGACCCCCTCATCGAGTACCAGCGCGAGGGCTTCGAGATGTTCGGCGCGATGCTCGACGCGCTGAAGGAGGAGACCGTCGGCTTCCTCTTCAACCTCCAGGTCGAGGCGGCGGAGCCGGAGCCGGCCGAGCCCGAGATCCCGGTGGCCCTGGCCGCGGCCCCGCAGACCCTCCCGCAGGTCTCCGGCAACGGCGGAGGCGGCGGCGCCCGTGCCCGCGCCCGTGCCGCGGCGGCAGCCCAGCAGCAGGCGCAGCAGCAGGCCCAGGCCCCGGCCGGTCCCGCGATGGCCCAGCTGTCGAGCGGCAACGCCATCCCGCCCGCCCTGCGCGGCAAGGGCCTCGGCGGCCCCGGTGAGCAGCACCTGAGCTACAGCGGCCCGGCGGAAGACGGCGGCGTCGAGGAGCACGGCGACGCCAACGGCGCGGCTCAGCAGGGCGGCGGCACCCGCAAGGAGCGTCGCGAGGCGGCTCGCCAGGAGGCGAAGAACCAGCGCAAGCGCCGCTGACCCAGTACGACCGATCGTGGGCCGCGTTCCTCCTGGAGCGCGGCCCACGCTCATTCCAGCACTGAGAACGCGGTCAGCCACCACCTCCCGTTCCGGTGCTCGGCCCGAGCCGCACACGCCAACGCGCGCCGATCCCTTCGCAAGGTCACCGAGATCTCGGCGGCCAACCGCGACGGATGACAAACCCGAGGCGCCCGAACCATTCGCGTGGTCCGCACCTCCACCAACGCACCCAACCGAGCCACCAACCGCGGCTCCGCGACCTCCCGCAACACCCGAGCGGGCCGCCGCCCGTCCAACACCTCCAGGACCACCCAGATCAACCGGGCTGCGTCCAAAGAGGGCGGCGGAACCTCAGGCGGCGCAACCCAGGCAGATCGAGGACGAGGCCGTGGCCGCGGGATGGAATCCAGCGCGGAACCGACCGGCGGCTCGTAGGCGGGCAGGCGGCGTACAACTGGGGGCATGCTTGACCAGGCGACCCGCCGCGAGCATCAGGACACCGGCCACACGAAAGTGGGTACCGTCCTCAAGGTGCTCAAAGCTCTGGTCCTCGACTACGGCGGCGTCCTCACCGACCCCGGCGAGAACAACGCACCGGAACCCCCACTTCTGACCGCCCTGCGCAAGGTCAAGACCAGTGGCCTCAAAACAGCCCTGCTCTCCAACGCCGACGGCTGGTGGCAGCCGCCCACGGCGTGGCAGGCCCTGTTCGACGCCACGATCATCTCCGGTGAGGTCGGCCTCGCGAAGCCGCAGCAGGAGATCTACCTGCTCACGGCCAAGAAGCTGGACCTCGAACCAAGAGAGTGCGTGTTCGTCGACGACCTCGCGATCAACGTTCACGGAGCCAAAGAAGCAGGCATGGTCGGCGTCCACCATCGGTCGACCGAGTCCACCCTCGAGGAGCTGGAAATCCTGCTAGCGATCGCACTCCGCGATTAGAGGTTCACCCCGCAGCGTAATTGCCCGGCATTCAAACCCCTACTACGTTCGATTAGGCAAGCAGTCGAATGCATAGGGGCAGGCAAATGCGAAGAATTGTCGCTTGTGTTGCAGCAGCCATTGCAGCCACGGCAATTGCATCACCCGCGCAGGCGCAGGGGCCGCGCGATTGCTATGAGGAGTACCTGCGCGACGGGAAGAGCGTCGAGGTCTTCTGCGACGAGGGCAGGCCGGGGAGCTTCCAGGCCGTCGGCCACTGTCACACGCCACTGGCCAGTTGGGACGTCCACGGGTCCATAGGGCGGGTCCGCGGCACGTCGTCGTTCGTCGAGTGCAACGCGCTGCTGGGCCCGGTGTGGATCGAGGGCTATCACGTGCGCTGGTTCTGAGCCCGCCGGACGAGTTCGAAGCACAGCACGGCGGCCGCCGAGGCGACGTTCAGGGATTCCACGCCGGCCGCCATCGGAATCGAGATCCACGACGTGATGTGCGGGCGGACGTCGTCGGTGATTCCGGAGGTTTCGCTGCCGAGCACAAAAGCGGCGCGACCGCCGAAAGA
Organism: Lentzea sp. NPDC051838; assembly: GCF_040681245.1. NCBI lineage: Bacteria > Bacillati > Actinomycetota > Actinomycetes > Pseudonocardiales > Pseudonocardiaceae > Lentzea > Lentzea sp. NPDC051838. The sequence continues at coordinate 92,660 of NZ_JBFAYI010000026.1, read as the reverse complement.
CGCTGAATAAAGCGTGTCGGACGCGTGGGAATCCAGCGCGTAAAGCGGGAATCCGGAAGAACGCAACAAAGCCGAGGCCTCCGCCGCGGTGCCGCAGCGCAGCACTGGCGCGCGGAAAGCCACCCCGGCGGAGGCCTTCACCACCAGGGGGTCGATCGACGCGACGCCCCGGCGCGGCACCACGATGCCGTCGATGCCCGCGGCGGTCGCGGTGCGCAGGATCATGCCGACGTTCGCGGGCGTGGTGATGCCGTCCAGCACCAGCACGGACCGCAACCCGCCCTCGGACAGCGCCAGTTCCAGCGGCTTCATGCGCGGCGCGACCACGTCGGCGAGCACGCCCTGGTCCTGCTTTCCGTTGCCCGCCAGCACCTTCACGCGCTGTGCGGTCGCCCGTTGCACCTGGACACCGCGGGAACGGGCCGCGTCGAGGATCTCGCGCGCCGCCGGGCCGCGGGCCGTGTCGGCGAGCACGACCTTGTCCACCGTCAGCGCTTTGTCGTCGAGCGCTTCCAACACGGGCTTGCGGCCGTAGACGGTGACGAAGCGGTCCTTGGGCGAGATCTCCACCGGCAAAGAGTGGCAGAAGGCAGCACGGCCGGCTCAAACGGGTGAAGAGCTCGACTAGAGCCGTTCGGCCCTTGTGCTTTGGATCATATGAATGATGATCGTCACATGACGGCAGGTATGCGCAGCGTCGCGCAACGTCAACATCTCGCGAGCGGTCAGGACTCGGACGTGTTCATCCGGTCCGACGGCTTGCTGGTCAAACGCACCCGCACGGGCCGTGACCTGCGGCGCGAAGCCGAGATGATGATGTATCTGCGTGGCCACGGCATCCCCGTCCCGCGCGTGTACGAGGCGACAGCGGACGAGCTCGTCATGCAGTACGTGCCCGGCCCGCGGATGTCCGAGGAGATCGGCCGCAAGCCGTGGCTCGCGGGAGTCCTCGGCAAGGAGCTCGCCGACCTGCACCATCGCCTCGACGACATCTCGGCGCCCGACTTCCTGAGCGGCGAGGGCAACCTCCTGCACCTCGACCTGCACCCCGGCAACGTCGTGCTCGGCCCGGAAGGCCCCGTGGTCCTGGACTGGGCGTCGGCGACGAAGGGCGACCGCAGGCTCGACGTCGCGCTCAGCTGGGTGTCGCTCGCCGTCGCCCGTCTCGCACCCGTCAAGAAGCTCACGCGGTGGCGGTTCCTGAGGTCGTTCATGGCCAACGTGGACCCGAAGGCGATCGAGGCGATCCCGGAGGCCGCGCGCATCCGGCTCGAACGCCACGACCGCGACCCGCTCGAACGTGCCGCACTTCAAAAGCTGATGGACCGCAAACGCCACTAGGCTGAGGTCATGCCGGACCGACTGTCAGCGCTGGACGCCTCGTTCCTGTACCTGGAGGACTCCACGACGCCGATGCACGTCGGCGGCGTCGCCGTCTTCCGTCGCCCCAAGGCGGGTTTCGACTACGACAAGCTCGTCGACCTCATCGAGCAGCGCCTGAGCCTCGTGCCGCGCTACCGGCAGAAGGTCGTGCACGTCCCGGGCCGCATCGCGCGCCCGGTCTGGGTCGACGACCCGGACTTCGACGTGACGTACCACGTGCGGCGAAGCGCCCTGCCCAAGCCTGGCAACGACGCCCAGCTGCACGACCTGGTCGCTCGCCTGATGTCGCGGCCTCTGGACCACTCCCGCCCGCTGTGGGAGATCTACCTGGTCGAGGGCCTCGCGAAGAACCAGGCCGCGGTCATCACCAAGACCCACCAGGCCATGATCGACGGCATCGCGTCGCTGGAGATCGGACAGGTCATGCTGGACGTGTCGCCGTCGCCGCGCACGAACGTCGAGAACCTCTGGATGCCGCAGCCGGAGCCGAGCGGGCTGCAGCTCGTGGCCGACGCCGTCACGGACATCGTGCAGCGCCCGGGAGAGCTCGCGGAGAACGTCCGCAGCGCCGCGATGGACACCGTCGCCACCGTCGGCAAGGTGATGAACGCCTTCGGTGCCGTGGCCGCCGCCATCCACACCGCCGCGACGCCCGCGCCCGGCAGCCCGCTGAACGTGCGGATCACCTCGCCACAGCGCCGTTTCGCCGTCGCCAAAGCCCAGCTCGACGACCTGCGCGCCATCCGCAAGACGCACGGCGGCACCGTCAACGACGTGGTGCTGGCCGCGTTGAGCGGTGCCCTGCGCAACTGGCTGCTCAGCCGCGGCGAGAACGTCACCGGCAGCACCACGATCCGTGCGATGGCGCCTCTCTCGGTGCGCGAGGCCGACCCGGAGTCCGGCAACAACGTGTCCGCGTACCTCGTGGACCTCCCGGTGGGCGAACCGAACCCGGTCGTGCGCCTCCACCACGTCTCGCACGCGATGCGCGCGCACAAGGAGTCCGGCCAGTCCGTGGCCGCCGACGCGCTGGTGAAGGTCTCCGGCTTCGCACCGCCTACGCTGCACGCACTGGGCGCGCGGGCGGCCAGCTCGTTCAGCCGCCGCCTGTTCAACGTGATTGTGACGAACGTTCCCGGCCCGCAGGTGCCTTTGTACGCCGCGGGCGCGAGAATGACCGAGATCTTCCCGGTCGTCCCGCTCGCCAAGAACCAGGCGCTGGCCATCGGGGTGACGTCGTACGACGGCGGTGTTTACTTCGGGCTGAACGGCGACCGCGACGCCATGTCCGATGTGGACGTTCTCGCGACCATGGTCGAGGAGTCGGTGGAGGAACTGATGGGGACGGCGAGCGCATGAGGGTCTACATCCCGGCCACGGTGTCGATGCTGCGCACGTTCGTCGACAGCGGCGAACTGACTCCGATCGGCGGCACTGCTTTCGCGCTGACGCCCGCACTGCGCGAGTCCTACGCGGCAGGCGACACGGAAGAGCTCGAGTACGCCGCCATGCTCGACGCCGCACGCGCTTCCCTGCGCCTGCTGGCGGGCGACGAGAAGGCAGAACCGCGCCGCGCGGTCGTCGCCGTGGACATGGACGAGGTGACGCTGCGCCCCGATCTGGACTACTCGGTGGTCAAGGTCGTCGGCACTGCCACGATGAAGGACGTCGCGTCGGTGCACCTCGACACGGCTGAAGCCGAGGACGACGTGCGCGCGGCCGCCGAGGTGGTGGACGCGGCGGACATGGGTGATCCGGACGCCGAGTTCACGCTGGGCAGCGCGGAGGACCACGAGCTGGCCTGGTACGCGCCGCAGGAGCTCCCGTTCGTGCTGGAGCTGCTGTAGTCCCGGGAATTCGGCTCGGCGGCGCGGCGTTTCACGAGCTGTGAGCGACTTCAACGCCAAGATCATCGAAGAGTTCCGGGCGAACGAAGGGCGCGTCGGCGGCCCCTTCGCCGGAGCACCGCTCGTGCTGGTCCACCACCGCGGCCGCAAGTCCGGCAAGGAAAGCGTCGCCCCGATGATGTACCTGCCGAACGAGTCTGACGGCGACGTGGTCTACGTCTTCGCGTCCAAGGGTGGCGCCCCGGAGAACCCGGCCTGGTACTACAACCTCGTAGCGTCCGGGCAGGGCACGGTCGAACGCGGCACCGACACCTACCCGGTCAACGTCCGTGAGCTCACCGGCGACGAACGTGACCAGCGCTACGACCAGCAGGCCACTCTGTACCCCGGTTTCGCCGAATACGCGCGGAAGACCGCCGGCGTGCGGACCATCCCGGTCCTGGAGCTCACCCGCGCGTAGCTACATCCCTTCCGCGGGCTCCCACAGCTCGATCCGGTTCCCCTCCGGATCCACGCACCACCCGAACCTGCCGAACTCCGAGTCCTCGGTCTCCGGCAGCACCTCGACCCCGCGCGCCTTCAGCTTCGCCATCAGCGAAGGCAGGTCGTCCACGCGGAGGTTCAGCATGGTGCGCTGATGCGGTTCGCCGATGTACTCGGTGTCCTGCGCGAACAACGCCATGGTCGTCGTGCCCGGCTGTTCGGGCGTGGCGGTGTCGAGCCAGTGGAAGGTGACGGTGCCCTTTTCGCTCATCGGCACGCCGAGGTTGTCGCGATACCAGGCCGCCAAGCGCACGGGATCCCGTGAACGCAGGAAAACCCCGCCGATGCCAGTCACCCGCGCCACCCGACGGACCCTACTACCGCGTGCCACGATGGGGGAATGGACGCCGTAACGTCTGCACCCGAACCGGTCAACGAGCCCGTGCACACATACGCTCCTGGTAGCGCCGAACGCGCGAGTCTCGAACAACGCATCGCGCAACTCGAAGGCACCACCCACGAGCTGACGATGACCATCGGTGGTCACGAACGCATGGGCGGCGGCGAGCGCATCGATGTCGTTCAGCCGCACGACCACCGGCACGTTCTCGGATTCGCGACGCAGGCGACCAACGCCGACGTCGCCGAGGCCATGCGGGCCGCTCAGCACGCCGCGCCGGGGTGGCAGGAGCTGCCGTTCGACGAACGCGCCGCGGTGCTCCTCAGGGCAGCCGACCTGATCAGTGGCCCGTGGCGCGACACCCTCAACGCCGCCACCATCCTCGGGCAGTCGAAGTCCGTGCAGCAGGCCGAGATCGACGCGGCGTGCGAGCTGATCGACTTCCTGCGCTTCAACGTCCACTTCGGCCGCCGCATCCTCGAAGAGCAGCCCGTGTCGTCGCCGGGCGTGTGGAACCGGATGGACCACCGGCCGCTCGACGGGTTCGTCGTGGCGATCACGCCGTTCAACTTCACCGCCATCGCCGGCAACCTGCCGCTCGCGCCCGCGCTGATGGGCAACACGGTGGTGTGGAAGCCGTCGCCGACGCAGCAGCTTGCCGCGCACTTCACCATGCGCGTCCTCGAGGAAGCCGGCCTGCCACCCGGCGTGATCAATCTCGTCACCGGTGACGGCCAGGCCGTGAGCGAGGTGGCGCTGAGGGACAGGTTCTTCGCAGGGCTGCACTTCACGGGTTCGACGAGGACGTTCAAGGCGCTGTGGCAGACCATGGCGAGCAACCTCGACCACTACCGCGCCTACCCGCGCGTCGTCGGCGAGACCGGTGGCAAGGACTTCGTGATCGCCCACGCCTCCGCCGACCCGAAGGCACTCGTCACAGGGCTCGTGCGCGGCGCTTTCGAGTACCAGGGCCAGAAGTGCTCAGCCGCGTCCCGCGCGTACATCGCCCGGTCGCTGTGGGAGAGCGAGGTGCGCGAACGGCTGCTCGACGTCACGAAGTCGTTGTCCTACGGCGATGTCACGGACCTGTCGGCGTTCGGCGGCGCGGTGATCGACCACCGTGCGTTCGCCAAGCACAAGGACGCGTTGCTGATGGCGTCCGCGTCCACCTCGGTCGAGGTGTTGGCGGGCGGCACGTGCGACGACTCGGTGGGCTACTTCGTCGACCCGACCGTGCTCCTCGGTACCGACCCGCACCACGACATCTTCACGACCGAGTACTTCGGCCCCATCCTCGCCGTGCACGTCTACGAGGACGCGGATTTCCCGAACATCATGGAAACCATCGACAACTCCACGCCGTACGCGCTCACCGGAGCCGTGTTCGCGCGCGATCGCGTTGCCGTGCAACAAGCCCAGCGCGCGCTGCGGTTCGCCGCGGGCAACTTCTACGTCAACGACAAGCCGACCGGCGCGGTCGTCGGGCAGCAGCCGTTCGGCGGCTCGCGCGGCTCCGGCACGAACGACAAGGCGGGCTCGATCTACAACCTGCAACGCTGGACGAGCCCGCGCGCCATCAAGGAAACCCTGGTGCCGCCGACCGACCACAAGTACCCGCACATGGGCTAGCCTTTTGCCTCAACAGAAAACGACGGGCGCCGGTCCGTTGAGTGGATCACTGGCTGGCGCGGAAATCGTGATTCCGAAATCCTCGAACACGTCCCCACCGGATCGTGTCGGAGGTAGAACGTGCGCATTACCAAACGCGTCGTCATGGCAGCCATTGTCGGATTGTTCGGATTGAGTGCCGTCGTGGCCACGACCTCGGCGTCCGCCGCGCCCACGCAGGAACAGGCGCAGGCGGTCGGGTTCCTCATCCCGGCCGACATGAACAACCGATGTCTGACCGTCGCCCAGGGCAACACGGGCAACGGTGCGGGCCTGATGATGCTCGACTGCACCGGTTCACCTGCGCAGAGGTGGAGCTGGCAGGGTGAGTCGCTGCGCAGCGACGTCAGCGGCAAGTGCCTCGACGTGGCCTTCTCCAACGGTGACAACGGCGGCATGCTGAACATGTTCGAGTGCCACGGCGACTGGCCCGCGCAGCGCTGGCACTGGAACGGCAACGAGCTCCGCAACCGCATCAACGAGAAGTGCCTGACCATTCCCGGTGCGAACTGGTGGCAGGGTGCGACGGTGTCGTTGTGGGACTGCGTCAACGCCCGTGAGCAGAAGTGGCACACCTCGTAGTCAATTGATGCTGAATTCGGCCGCAGAATTCTTTCTGCGGCCGAGTTCGCATTCCTTCACCATGATTTCTCGGGCTTCCAGCCCGTCGCCTCGGTCAGCTTCGTGCTCACCACCCGCTGCGACCGCCCGAAGATCTCGAACGACGCGGCGAACCCGCCCATGAACCGAGGCAGCCGCGTGATCCCCAGCTCCCGCTTCAACACCGGCTTGCCGACGTTGTAGACCCCGGGAGGCGCGTCCAGCACCGCCACCGCCGCGGCGGCCGCGTCGCCAGGGTGCACGACCGACATCCACCCGTCGCCCACGAGCACGGGCGGCGACTTCGCCTCGCCGCCGATCAGCATCCCGATGCGCAGGAACACACCACCGGGGTGCTTCAGCGCGTTCTCCTGCGCCACCATCGAGCTCGCGATGTGTCCAACGGGCTTCAGCGCGGCGGTCTCGTCGAGCTCTCGGTCGCCGCCGTCCGCGTAGACGAACGAGATCCCTTCCTGCACGAGCCGTCCGACGCCGGCCCGTCGAGCCGCCTCGGCCACCGCGGCACTGCCCTCGACGCGGATGCGGTTGTTCTCGGCCCAGGCACTGGCCAGCACCGCCTTGGCGCTGAGCGGGATGCGCGTGGCGAGGTTGATGACCGCGTCGTAGCCCGCGAACGCCTCAGCCAGCCGCGCGGCGTCGAACATCGAGGTCCGGTGCCGGTCCAGCACCCCGACCTCGTGCCCGGCCGCCCGCAGCAGCGGCAGCACTTCCCGTCCCAGCACACCCGACGCACCGATCACGAATACCTTCATGCCCGGTGGACGAGACAGCGCGTCAGGACGTGACAGGCAGCCTCTCCAGCGCTCTGGCGGCGAGACCCTGCGTGGTCTGTCCGACCAGGTTGACGTCGTGGTTGCGCTGCACCACCTTCAGCCCGATGAGCTGACCGTCGCGCACCTCCACCACGGAGTCGCACGTCACGATCCCGGACGCATCAGCGCAACGGCGGGTCATCGGGTGGGTCTCCACCACCGCGCCATAGGCGTCAGGCCCCAGCGCAATCGCCGCGTCCGCGTATTTCTCGGCCCGCAGCGAGAGCCGAACGGTCAGCGTGTCGAACGTGTAGTCGCAGGACTGCGCGTCCTTCGAAGCGCCGGTGAGGTTGCCCGCGTCGCCGCTCCGCAGCAGAGCGCAGACATCGGTGGGTTGCGGCTGCGGTTGCGGAGCGGGGGAGGAGCACGAGGCGAGAGCGACCACCGCGACGGGCCAGAGGTACCTGATCACGAGAACAACTTTTGCAGAATCGCGACGGTCCTGGTGCGGGCCACCGAACCGATGTCGTATCGAGGCGGCGTCCGCGAGTCGGACGTGACGCCCCACCACGCCTTGTGGCCCTCGACCGGGAGGTCGGAGCCGTCGTTCACGCGCGGCTTGGCCTCCTCCAGCGACTCGTTCTCGACGCTCATCCAGATCGTGTTGTCCTCAGTGGTCCACCGGCAGGACAACGGGCTGTTGAGCGGTTCGGGAGCCTTGGTGAACGGCTTCACGAAGTCCGACGCCACGAGCACCGTGCGGGCGTCCACAGTGGCCAGGTCACGCAACTGAGGCGTGGCCGGGTGTCTGTTCACGCTGGAAGTGTGACTGATGGCCGCAACCTCAATCCGCGTGTTCGTCCAACCCGGCCCGCGACGCCAACAACCGCCGCAACGACGTCAGCCGGCCGGGCGCGTCCGGCACCAGCTCGTCCAGCATGCACCCGGGATCCTCGGGCGCCCCGAGGTGGCCGCAGCCGGGCGGGCACTCCTCGGCGGCTTCGGCGAAGTCCGGGAACGCCTTCACGATGTCGTCCGGCGTGATGTGCGCGAGGCCGAACGAGCGGATGCCCGGCGTGTCCACGACCCAGCCGCCCTCGGGCAGCCGCAGCGCCACGGCCTGCGTCGAGGTGTGCCGGCCCTTGCCGACGCCCGACACCACGCCCACCGCGCGGTTCGCGTCCGGCACGAGCCGGTTGACCAAAGTGGACTTGCCGACGCCCGAGTGGCCGATCAGGCACGACACCGTGTCCGTCAGCCGCGCGCGCAGCTCGGCGGGCTCCTCGTCGAACCGCGTCACGATCACCGGCACGTCGAGCTCGGTGTACAGGGCGAGCAGGGAATCGGGAGACGCCAGGTCCGACTTCGTCAGGCACAGCACCGGTTCCAGCCCGCCCGCGTAGGCGGCGACCAGGCACCGGTCGATGAAACCGGTGCGCGGCGGCGGATCCGCCAAGGCCACGACCATGATGAGCTGGGAGGCGTTCGCGACGACGACGCGTTCGAACGGGTCGGTGTCGTCCGCGGTCCGGCGCAGCACCGAGGTCCGCTCCTCGACGCGCACGATGCGGGCCAGCGTGTCCGGCTGCCCCGACGTGTCCCCGACGATGCCGACCTGGTCGCCGACGACGACAGGGGTGCGGCCGAGCTCCCGCGCCCTCATCGCCACCACCACGACACCGGTCTCCAACGCGCACGTCCAGCGACCCCGGTCCACGCCGATGACCATCGCGGTCTCGGCGTCGGCGTGTTCGGGACGCCTCTTGCTGCGCGGCCGCGTCCCCTTGCCGGGGCGCACGCGCACGTCGGACTCGTCGAGCTTGCGCCAGTCCCGCTTGCTCACCTCTACGCGCCCCCGCCGAGCATGGCGTTCCACATTCCTGGGAAGTCTGGAATCGTCTTGGTGGTCGAACCGATGTCGTCCACCTCGACGCCTGGCACCACCAGCCCGATGATCGCGCCCGCCGTCGCCATCCGGTGGTCCGCGTAGGCCTTCCACACCCCGCCGTGCAGCGGCACGGGGTTGATGATCAGGCCGTCCTCGGTCTCGGAAGCGTTGCCGCCCAACGCGTTGATCTCGTTGACGAGCGCCGCGATCCGGTCCGTCTCGTGGCCGCGGATGTGCGCGACCCCGCGGATGATCGTCTGCCCCTCGGCTACCGCCGCCAGCGCCGCGACCGTCGGCGTCAGCTCGCTCTCGTCGCGCAGGTCGATGTCCAAACCGGACAGTGTCGACGGTCCGCGCACGGTCAGACCGGCGTCGGAAACGGAAACCGTGCAGCCCATGCGCTCCAGGATGCCGCGCACCGAGTCGCCGGGCTGGGTGGTCTCGGCCGGCCAGTGCGGGATCGTCACCTCGCCACCGGTCACCGCGGCCGCCGCCAGGAACACCGTCGCGTTCGACAGGTCCGGCTCCACGTGCCACGTGCGGGCGGCGATCGTGCCGGGCTCGACGTGCCACACGTTCGCGTCGGTCTCCACCCGCACGCCGACCGAGCGGAGCGTCTGGACCGTCATGTCGATGTGCGGCAACGAAGGCACGGGCTTGCCGTCGTGCCGCACCGTCACGCCCTTGTCGTACCGCGCGGCCGACAGCAGCAGCCCGGACACGAACTGCGACGAGCCGGACGCGTCGATCGTCACCTCGCCGCCGGGCAGCGATCCGGTGCCGTGCAACGTGAACGGCAGCGCGTCGCCGTCGATCTCAGCGCCCAACGAACGCAGTGCGCCCAGCACCGTCGCCATGGGCCGCAACCGCGCGTGGGGGTCGCCGTCGAACCTGATCTCACCCTCGGCCAGCGCGGCGGCGGGCGGCAGGAAGCGCATCACCGTGCCCGCGAGACCGCAGTCGACGTCCGCCGGACCGCGCAGCAGACCGGGCATCACGTCCCAGCCGCCGTCCTCGCGATCCGTGAACGTGACACCCAGCGAAGACAGCGCGGCGGCCATCAACACGGTGTCCCGGCTGCGCAACGGCGCGTGCACGGTGGACGGCCCGTCGGCCAGTGCCGCGAGCACCAGGACGCGGTTCGTGATCGACTTCGAGCCGGGCACCGGCACCGTCGAGTGGACTGGACCGGATGCGCTGGGGGCTGACCAGTGCTGAGTCATGCCCCAATGATCCCGCACGCCAACTGGGGTGGCTCGCACAGGTGTTCCCGACGTGCGACGATGACGACTTCGGAGGTGATCGGTTTTGTGCGGTAGGTACGCCTCCACCAAGGACCCGGCGCTGCTGGCGGCCGAGTTCGATGCGGTGGACGGGACCGGCGACGAGGCGCCGGGCGCGGACTACAACATCGCTCCCACCAAGCACGTCATGGCGGTGGTCGAGCGCAAACCCGCGGAAGACGCCGACGGCGAGGAGCTGGAACGCAGCATCCGCGTCATGCGCTGGGGCCTCGTTCCGCACTGGGCCAAGGACCTCTCCGGCGCGGCCAAGATGATCAACGCGCGGGCCGAGAGCGTGCTGGAGAAGCCCGCCTACAAGCAGTCCGCGATGAAGCGCCGCTGCATCATCCCCGCCGCCGGTTGGTACGAATGGCAGCCGGCCGAGGGACGCAAACAGCCGTACTTCATGACTTTGGGCGATGAGGTGTCCCTGGCGATGGCCGGCATCTGGTCCGTGTGGTGGAAGGACGACGTTCCGACCGTCACGTGCGCGGTGCTGACGACGGACTCCATCGGCGCGTTGACCGAGGTGCACAACCGCATGCCGTTGCTGCTGCCTCAGGACCGTTGGTCGGCGTGGCTCGACCCGACGTCGCTGGACCCGTCCGAGCTGCTCGCGCCGGACCCGTCGATCGTCGAGGCGCTGGAGCTGCGTCCGGTGTCGACGGAGGTGAACAGCGTGAAGAACAACAACCCGCACCTGATGGACCGCGTCTTGCTCGAAGAGCTGTCGTGACGACGCTGTTGGTGGACACGCCGCACGGCCCCGCGAGGGCCTCACTGCACTGTGCCCACGAACCGCGCGCGGCTCTCCTGCTCGGCCACGGCGCCGGTGGCGGCGTCGAGGCCCCGGATCTGGTCGCCGCGTGCCACGCCGCGAACTCCGTCGGTGTGCACGTGGCCCTGATCGAGCAGCCCTACCGCGTCGCCGGCCGCCGTGCTCCCGCACCGGCGGGGCAGCTCGACACCGCGTGGCTGTCCGTGGTCGACGACCTCGGCGAACGCTGGTTCGACGGCCTGCCCCTGGTGTTCGGGGGCCGGTCGTCGGGCGCGCGGGTGGCCTGCCGGACGTCGATCGAGGGCCAGGCCGTCGCGGTGCTGTGCCTGGCGTTCCCGGTGCACCCGCCGGGCAAGCCGGAGAAGTCCCGCATGGCCGAGCTGGACGGCGTCGAGGTCGCCACGCTCGTGGTGCAGGGCGAGAACGACCCGTTCGGCCAGCCCGCGCGCGCCCACCACCGCGAGGTCGTCCTGCTGAAGGGCGACCACTCGCTGAAGGCGTCCGTCGCGGACGTGGGCCGATCCGTTGGCGAATGGCTGGACCGGGTTCTGCGTCCGCTCGACTAACGTCCGCGTTCATGACCGACTTCGACAGGCGCGACCGGCCGGAACCGCCGATGGACGGCGACGAGCTCGCCACCCTGACCGGCTTCCTGGAGTTCCACCGCGCCACCCTCGCGTGGAAGACCGACGGCCTCACCGCCGAGCAGCTGAACCAGACCACCGCGAAGTCGTCGATGACGCTCGGCGGTCTGCTCAAGCACCTCGCGTACGTCGAGCAGCAGTGGTTCCACACGGTCCTGCACGACCGCGAGCCGCTGGAACCGTGGGCGAGCGTCGACTGGAAGGCCGATCGCGACTGGGACTGGCACTCGGCGGCTCAGGACACCCCCGAGCAACTGACAGCGCTCTGGCAGGACGACGTCGAGCGCGCCCGCGCAGCAGTCGCGGAAGCCCTCGAGACCGGCGACCTCGGGCAACTCTCGAAGCGCGCGCCGTGGACGGACGGCAAGAAGGTGAGTTTGCGCTGGATCCTCACTCACATGGTCGAGGAGTACTCCAGGCACAACGGCCACGCCGATTTGCTGAGGGAAGCGATCGACGGCGAGGTCGGCGAATAGTTTTCGAAACTTCTCGATGCAACCGAGTGCATCTCCGAGGCGTCCACCGATGTGCAAGGGGAGAAACGCCAAGTGAGATGAATTCGGGGGATCGACACGTGAGCAAATTCCGCACGATCGCGACCGCAACCGCTCTGGCCGGTGTCGCCGCGTTGGGCGCAGTCGTGGCCACGTCGGTCGCACAGGCCGGCGAGACCGCGGAGCAGTGGTGCACCGGCGACGATCTGGCGATCGGCGTCTACGACATGCAGTCGCCGGCGCCCTCGACCACCAAGGCGCACCAGATCAGGTTCGTGGCCGCGGAGGGCGCCTCCTGCACGATCGGGGGCACCGTGAGCAACGTGCGCTTCCTCGACTTGCAGGGCAACGACATCCACGCCTCCCAGAACGGAGGCCAGCCGCCGTACACCGAGACGGTGGTCGGAGGCGACCGCTATGCCGCCACCTACGTGGCATCGAGCCTTCAGGGGCCTCAGTCCAGCCCCGCGTTCGTCCGCTTCAACCTGCCCGGTCAAGGCAGGCTGGGCGACCTGGTCACCATCCCGTGGCCGAAGTCCGGCATCGGCTCGAACGTCCGCATGGGCGGCATCGGCGCGCCGGTCAGCTAAGCGCTGATTCGCGCGACCACCGCATTGGTGAGTCGCACCAGTTCGGCAGGCGTGATTTCGACTTCGAGGCCACGCCTGCCCGCGCTGCAGAACATCGTCTCGAATTGCAGCGCTGATTCGTCGAGCACGACCGGAAGCCGCTTTTTCTGGCCGAGAGGGGAAATGCCGCCGGCGACGTACCCCGTCGCCCGTTCGGCGTCCGCGACGACCGCCATCTTCGCCTTCTTGCCCTTGAGAGCCGCCGCCAGACCCTTGAGGTCGAGCTGCCCCGTCACCGGCACGACGCCGACCGCGAGCTTGCCGTCCACCTCGGCCACGAGCGTCTTGAACACACGTCCCGGCACCAGCCCGAGCGCCTCCGCGGCCTCCAGCCCGTAGGACTCGTGGCGGGGGTCGTGCTCGTACGAGTGCAAGGTGTGCGCCACCCGCTGCTTGTCCAGCAGCGCTGTGGCGGGCGTCCCACGTCCGGCCATGCGGAATTACTACCAGCACCTCCGTTGTTACGAAGGACGTGGTGACGAACATGCTCGAGCGGCCCCGCGTAAAGTCGGTCCCGACCCAGAACCAGTGGGAAGGGAGCGCGGTGCCCGCCACCGGCACGACTGAGACGACGGCGGAGCGAGCCGCGCGGTTCGAGCGCGACGCGATGCCCATGCTCGACCAGCTCTACTCGGCGGCCCTGCGCATGACGCGCAACCCGGCTGATGCCGAGGACCTGGTGCAGGAGACGTTCCTCAAGGCCTACTCGGCGTTCGAGTCCTTCTCGGAGGGCACGAACCTCAAGGCGTGGCTGTACCGGATCCTCACCAACACCTACATCAACGGCTACCGCAAGAAGCAGCGCCAGCCGATCCAGCAGCCGACCGACGAGATCACTGACTGGCAGCTGGCGCAGGCGGAGAGCCACACCTCGACCGGACTGCGCAGCGCAGAGGTCGAGGCACTCGACAACCTGCCCGACAGCGACGTCAAGGAAGCATTGCAGCGGTTGCCGGAGGAGTTCCGGATCGCGGTCTACCTCGCCGATGTCGAAGGCTTCGCGTACAAGGAGATCGCAGACATCATGGGCACCCCGATCGGCACGGTGATGTCCCGGTTGCACCGGGGCCGTCGCCAACTTCGCGACATGCTGGCGGACGTCGCCCGCGAGCGCGGTTTCCTCCGAGGCAGCAACGGAGACGCGTCATGAACTGCGGCGAACCCCACGACACCGATTGCTCAGAGGTCCTGAGCGAGGTCTGGCTGTTCCTGGACCAGGAATGTGACCAGACCCGCAGGGCGGCACTGCAGACGCACCTCGACGAGTGCCATCCGTGCCTGGAGCAGTTCGGGCTGGAGGAGCACCTGAAGGCGCTGCTCGCGCGAAAGTGTGGTGGGGACTACGCCCCCGCGGATCTGAAGGCGCGCATCCGCGCCACGATCGTGGAGATCCGCACCGAGGACTGAACTCGGTCCAGAACGACAAAAAGGCCTGGTCACCGTCATGGTGTCCAGGCCTTTTCGCAGCACTCAGGCGTTGGGGCGCTTGCCTCGGTTGGCGCCGCCCTTTTTGCGGTCGCGGCGCTTGCGAGCACGCTTCGACATGGGTGTCTCCTAGGATCAGAACTGCTTCACCCACCAGTTTCTCATGGAGGAGTTCTGTCTACGCTCACGGACCTGCTGGCAGAGCACACCAAGCTCTCCGGCGCGGCGGTCGACCACCTGCAGCTGGTCGTCGCGGAGTGGCAGCTCCTCTCCGACCTGTCGTTCGCGGACTTCCTCATGTACGTCCCGCTCGACGACGACAAGTTCCTCTGCGTCGCGCAGGCCCGTCCGACGACGGCACCGACCGCGCATCCCGAGGACGTGGTCGGCAGCGAGGTGGACTCGGAGGAGCACCCGCAGCTGCGCCGGGCCATGGACGAGTCGCGGATCTGCCGCGAGGAGGACCCGCGCTGGCACCTGGGTGTGCCCGTGCGGCGCGAAACCATCCCGGTGCGGCTGGGCACCCAGGTCATCGCGGTGCTGAGCCGCAGCACGAACCTGGCGGTGCCGCGCGTCCCCTCGCCGTTGGAGATCTCGTACCTCGGATCAGCCGCCGACCTGTGCCAGATGATCGCGGACGGCACGTTCCCGGCGCCCGAGCCGTCGCCGGACGTGCACACCAGCCCGCGCGTCGGCGACGGCCTGATCAGGCTCGATCCGTCCGGGGCGGTGGTGTTCGCCTCCCCGAACGCGTTGTCGGCGTATCACCGCATGGGGCACGCGTCAGACCTGGTGGGCGTGCACCTGGCGCCGTTGACGCGCAGCCTCATAGGCGATCCGTTCGACGCCACCGAGGTCGCGCAACGCATCAGGCAGGCGCTCGACGGCCAGCCGTCGATGCGCATGGAGGCCGAGTCGCGCCGCGGTGCCGCGGTGCTGTTCCGTTCGTTGCCCTTGAGGCCGCGAGGACAGGCCGCGGGTGCGATCGTGCTGTGCCGAGACGTCACCGAGGTGCGCCGGCGTGACCGTGCGTTGATGTCGAAGGACGCCACGATCCGCGAGATCCACCATCGCGTGAAGAACAACCTGCAGACCGTCGCGGCGCTGCTCCGACTGCAAAGTCGCAGGTTGACGAACCCGGAGGCGAAGGAGGCGCTGGCCGAGTCGGTCCGCCGTGTGACTTCCATCGCACTGGTTCACGAGACGTTGTCGATGTCGGTGGACGAGCGAGTCGATCTTGACGACGTCGTCGACAAGGTGATCCCGATGATGGGCGACGTGGCGGTCACCGAGACCCAGGTGAAGGTCCGTCGCGAGGGTGGGTTCGGGGTCGTTCCGGCCGAGATCGCGACTCCGCTGGTGATGGTGCTGACCGAACTCGTGCAGAACGCGTTCGAGCACGCCTACGCCCCTGGCCAGCGCGGAGAGGTCGTCGTGCACTCCGAGCGGTCCGCCAAATGGCTCGACGTGACGGTGTCCGACGACGGCAAGGGTCTTCCGCAGGGTTTCTCCCTGGAGCGCACGGATCGTCTGGGTCTGCAGATCGTTCGGACCCTTGTCGATTCCGAATTGAGAGGCTCGTTGAGCTTGCGGCGACGGCCCCGAGGCGGTACAGAGGCGGTCCTGCGCGTACCGCTCAGAGGGCGGCGCTAAACTAACGCCGTGCACACGTGACGACCAGCCTCAGCGGTCTCACGTGGTCATGCGGGAGGGTGTGCAAACAAAGAAGAAGCCCGACACCTGGCACGGTGTCGGGCTTCTTCTTATATGTATCGTTCGCGGCTAACTGCCTGCTCAGGCGTTGCTGCGGGCCCGCGTGCGGGCGTTGCGGCGCTTGAGAGCGCGGCGCTCGTCTTCGCTCATCCCGCCCCAGACGCCGGCGTCCTGGCCGCTCTCGAGCGCCCACGCGAGGCAGTCGGAGACGACGGGGCAACGGCGGCAGACGGTCTTCGCCTCGGCGATCTGAAGCAGCGCGGGACCACTGTTCCCAACGGGGAAGAACAGCTCGGGGTCCTCGTCGCGGCAGATCGCGCGGTGGCGCCAGTCCATTGGAACTACTCCTCAGCTAGGCGCGCAAAGGCACGCCGGTTGTCAGCGGTCGTTTTGGGGTGCTTGTGAATGCTTTCACGAACGGCTGGGATGTCAAGGGGTTAGCACTGACCCGGTGAGTGAACTCACCCAAAAGATCGACAGCGTTCACCTGGGGTTTCACGCTCTGCTGTCACTCGACTGCAGTACATCCCGGGTCGATACCGAGACAGTCACGAACCGATCACGGACTGTCAAGTTGCTTATACGGCAACAGTCAACGCGTCGGGGACTGCCCGGAACTCCACCGCAGTCGTCTTCCCGAGGAAATCACCGTCGACCTGAAGGTTGGCGGGCTCCTCGCACTTCACTCTGACATAACCCACGTCATCGCGCCGAACGAGATTCCCGCTCTTCGGATTGCCCGTCGCGAGGATCTGGGCGACGTAGCGCCCGACCGTGGGCACGCGGAGGGTCTTGAGCGCACTCAGGCCGAGGCCGCCGTCGAACGACGTGCTCGGGTTGAGCTGGATCGCCTTGTCGCCGAAGTAGGTCCACGGGTCGGTGTTCGACACGAACACCATGCCGACGTCGTTGAACGGTGGCTCGCCCGGAACCTCGACCGTGAAGTGCTGCGGCTTGCGGACGTTCTGCGCATAAGCCCCGAGCGCGACGGCGAGATAAAGAGTGGGACTCGCGTTCCGGCCCTTCGCGCGCTTCTTCTCGACGCCCGCGACGACGTCGGCGTCGAGGCCCATGCCCGCGTTGAAGGTGAACCAGCGACCCTTGCCGCCCTCGACGACGTCCGCGAAGACCTGGCCGAGCCCGATCCGGCGCTTGGTGCCGTTCTCGATCGACTGAAGCAGGACGTGCGTGGCCTCGACGGGGTCGCGCGGGATGCCGAGCGCGCCCGCGAAGACGTTGGCCGAACCGCCCGGCACGACGCCGAGCATCGGCTTGTTGGGGCGGGGGCCGTCGCGCAGGATGCCGTTGACGACCTCGTTGACCGTTCCGTCGCCGCCATGGGCGATGACCAGGTCGAACCCGTCCGCGGCCGCCTTGCTCGCGGCGTCCGCGGCATGGCCTCGGTAGGAGGTCTGGATGACCTCCAGGTCCACGTCGCTGGCGAGCGCGTGCGCCAATACGTCACGGCCCGCTGGCGTAGTAGTAGTCGCCTGCGGGTTCACCACGAGAAGAGCGCGCACTACTTGAGAGTAAGACAGTGCGTGACCGTCAGCGGCGCGCATGTCCTCCCTAAGGGTGGCTCCAGCCTCACGAAAGTGGCCCAAATCTCCCTTCGGCTCGCACTGCGTGCGCCTCGCAGACGAGTGCACCCCGGACGACCGCCGGCTCGCTGAAGGCCCCTTGATCTTCCCGCGTGCGGCGTGCTCGGAGAGCCCTCCAACCGGGTGGCCTACGATCCGTGACCAGTACAGAACGTGAGGAAAGGTCTGTCGTGACCACTGCACCGCGCTCGGTCCGCGTCGCCGCCGCGCTCACCTTTTTGCAGGGCATGGGCGGTATCGCGCTCGCTGTGGCGCTCGTCGTCCGCGTGATCCAGGGCGCCGCGTCCGGCGGCCCGATCCTCGGCGCCGCGGGTGTGCTCGTGCTCTGGTTCGGCGGCGTGCTCTTCGCGTCGGTCATGTTGTTCCGCGGCCACCACGGCGCCCGCACGCCCGTGATCGTCACGCAGCTGCTGCTTCTGGGCTGTGCTTGGTACGCGTACGGACCGTCGGAGCAACAGCTGCTGGGCTCGTTGGGCGGCATCTACTGCGTTGTGGTGCTCGTGCTGCTCTTCACGGCGGATGGCCGCCGGTGGGCGATGGGCTTGTCGGAAGCCGACAAAGCCGACTAACGGAGGGTGGTCAGGGTCACACGACCGAGTGAAGCTGTGCGTGGTTGCTTAACCACTCCCTGCACTCACGAGGTGACCAACCATGCGTGTTCTGACCGCGATCGCGGGCGCCTTCCTGGCGGCGCTCTCCGTCGCTCCTGTCGCGTCGGCTGCTCCGGACGAGCCGGACATGTCGCCGATGATCATCGGTGGCAGCTACGCGTCGAACTTCCCCTACGCGGCCCGTTTGTTCTACAACGGCCGTGAGAACTGCTCGGCGACGAAGATCGCGCCTCAGTGGATCCTGACCGCTGAGCACTGCGTCGCAGGCACGACTGGCACGTACACGTTCCGGGTGGGCAGCCTGGACCAGACCTCCGGTGGGCAGTTCGTCACCGGTACCCAGGTCATCCGGCACCCGTCCGTCGACCTGGCCCTGGTCAAGGTCGGCACGACGCTGACCGCGCCGTTCTCCCCGCTCGGCACGACCTCGGACGTGGCGAACGGCCAGAACGTCAAGCTCTACGGCTGGGGCGCCACCTGCACCAACCAGCCTGAGATCAACTGCCAGTCCCGCTACCTGAAGGTCGCGAACACCCGCGTCACGTCCGTCAACGGCCAGGACTACCGCGGCGGCCGCGCCGTCTCGGTGACCCGCGTCGACGGCATCGCGGCCGGCGGCGACTCCGGTGGCCCGATGTTCAGCTCCAACGGCAAGCAGGTCGGCGTCGCCTCGACGTCGGACCGCTCGACTCGCTCCAACTACACGCACGTCGGCGCGTACCGCACCTGGATCCGTCAGTACGCAGGCGTGTGACCTGGCATTTCCCTGCGATGGCCCTCGGCTCCGGCCGGGGGCCATCACCCTGCGTGTTCACGAATGGTGGATGGACACGAACGGAGTAGCCAGCTACCGTGCCCCCAGCGTTCGCGCCGCTCGGGAGCAGGGTGAGGTGCGCAGTGCAGGACGGCCCGAAGCGGGTGGGTACAAACGGCGGTTCCGAGCGCCCAAATGTGGCCCGCCTGTTCGACTACTACCTCGGCGGAGCGCACAACTTCGCGGTGGACCGCGCGGTGGCCGAGGAAAGCATCAAGAAGATGCCCGTCGTCGAGGTGGCGCGCACCGTCAGGTCGTTCTCCCGGCGCGTGGTGCGGCTCTGCGTCGAAGAGCTGGGCATTCGGCAGTTCCTCGACCTCGGTAGCGGCATCCCGACCGCGGGCAACGTCCACGAGGTCGCCCAGACCCTGGACCCCTCGTGCCACGTCGTCTACGTGGACCGCGACCCGGTGACCGTCGCCCACTCCCGCACGATGCTGCGGGAGAACCTCAACGCCGCCATCGTGCAGGCCGACGTGTGCGACGTGGGCGCGGTGCTGCGAGATCCCGAGACCCGCCGCCTGATCGACTTCAGCCAGCCGACCGCGGTGCTCATGATCGGCATCCTCCCGTTCGTCCTCGACGAGCCGGACGGCGTCGTCGCCAGGTACCGCGCCGCGTTGTGCGAGGGCAGCGTCCTGGCCCTGACGCACCTGACGAAGGACGTCGAGCCGGTGCTGGTGGACCAGCTGATCGAGCTCGCGGACGAGATCGGCAGTGTGATCGTGCCGCGCTCCAAGCAGGACGTGGAGGAGTTCGTCTGCGGGCTGAAGCTGCTGGAGCCCGGGCTGGTGCTCGCCGCCCACTGGAGGGCGGACGGCGAGCTGCCCAGTTCGTCGGCCGCGGCTGACGCTTCTACTTATGGCGCGGTCGGCGTCATTTGAGGCTGACGAGCAGGTAGCGCTCGTCCTCGATCTCTCGTCCCCACAGGGCAGGGTCGGTCAACGGCGTCACAGTGACCTCGTCGCGGACTGCTCTCACCAGCGCTTCGCACTCGGCAGCGGTCAGGCCTGATCCTGTCGACCAGTGGCCTTCCACCAGGACGAGCCGCCCGCCAGGCTTCATCAGCCGCACCCAGGCCTTCAGCGCAGCCGCTGGGTCGGGCAGCGCCCACAGCACGTGCCGCGCCAGCACCACGTCCGCAGAGGTTGGTGCGTAGGGAGGATCCGCGGCATCGCCCTGCACGAACTCTGCCGCGACTCCTGCTGTTCGAGCCTTCTCCGTGGCCGCGGCGACCATGCGTTCTGAGAGGTCCACACCCCGAACGTGGTGCCCTGCTTCAGCCAGCAGCACCGAAAGGCTGCCCGTTCCACAGCCCAGGTCGACGACCTCCGACGAACCCGCCGGCATCAAGGGGAGCAACAACTTCGCCCATGCTGCTCGCACGTCCGCATCTCGCAGACCGTGATCCGGTTCGTCGTCGAAGGTCGCCGCCTGCTCGTCCCAGAAGGTCGTCACACCCCTCTGTCTAGCTGGTCTTGGCTCGCAGCGCCTGCCCCGAAGTCGACGTGCTGTTCGTGACCGACGTACCGCTGCTCTTGCGCCACTGCAGGTCGTTCGCGCCCGCGCTGCGCTCCACCTTGACCCCGTTCAGCGAGACCCCGGACACGCTGTCCGTCGTGAACGCGGGCCGTCCGTCGTTCTTGTCGAACTCGATGGTGCTGTTGAGGAACTTCACGTCGGTGGCGTTGCGGATCCAGAAGCCGAACGCCGGCCGCACCCCGAAGATCCGCGGCGGGTACTCGCCCGACACCTCCGGCGGGTTCTTGGACGAGTCGCCCTCACCGTGGCCGCCGGGCACGGAAAGCCGCACGTTGTCGAACGTCAGACCGGTGATCTTCGAGTCGGAGCGGCCGGAGATCGTCGACGCGTACTCCGGGTCGCCCGGGATGTCGCGCGGTGCGGTCAGGTTCGTGCCGGTGATGTTGCGGTAGGTGATGTTGCGGATCTTGCCGGTGGGCGGCGAGTTGGGGCAGCGGCCGCGTTTGCCGATGTGGATGAAGATCGGCGAGGCGGTCTTGGTGAGCTGGATGTTCTCGTAGAGCACGTCTTCGATGACCGCGCCGTCCATCGACACCATGCCGAGGCCCGCCTTCGAGGCGCCGGTGACCTTGAGGTTGCGGAACTGGATGTTCTTGAAGCTGCCGCAGGTCTCCGAGCCGAACTGGATGGCGTTGTTCTCCGTCGACTGGATCGTCGAGTCGCGGACGATGTTGTTCTCGCTCAAAAAGGTCTTGCCCGTGGCGAAGTCGGACTTGAACGCCACCGCGTCGTCGCTGGCGATGACGGTCGAGTTCGAGAGCTCGACGTTGGCGCTGTTGATGAAGTTGATGCCGTCGCGGTCGTCGGGCGAGTCGACGGTGATGCGGTCGAGCTTCATCCCGTTGCAGCCGTTGACGATGATCGCGAAGTGGCCTGCCTCGCGGAACGTCACGTCGGTGATGTTGACGTTCTTGCAGAACTTGAGCGACAGCATCTTGTCGCCCTTGCCGGCGGGGATGTTCTCGCCGGTTTCCAGCTTGTTGGCGCCGTCGATCACGCCGCGACCCGTGAAGTTGATGTTCTCGACGTTCTCGCCCCACAGCAGCGCGTTGCGGAAGTGGCTGTGGCCGAAGTCCTGGTACTTGGAGTTCGGGTTGGACTCCGGCGCGTCGATGCCGCTGCCGGACGCCACGATTCGCGCGCCCTGCTGGATGTTGATGGTGACGTTGCTCTTGAGGTGGATCGAGCGCGAGAGGTACGTGCCGGGCGGGATTTCGACGACACCACCAACAGCCGCCGATGCCGCCGCGATGGCCTTGTCGATGGCGACCGAGTCGATCGCCTTGCCGTCGCCCTTCGCGCCGTAGTCCTTGACGTTGAAGCTGGCCGCGTTCGCCACGCCCACCGGTGCCACGACCACCGCTAGCGCGACGAACGCGCCGGTCAGTCGACGCCTCATCGTTGAGAGGTCCTTCCTCGTCGGTGCGTCGAGGGCGGCGGCAGCTCGGCGTCTGAAACGTTCTGAAAACGATTTCATTACCGACCATAGTGAAGGCCGGGCCTGAAGTACAGGGGTGACTTCGGGCCCGGCCTGGGTTCAGAGCTCGATCAGGGCTGGATCAGCCCCGGTAGGCGCCCTGCTGGCCCGCCAGCGCGGCCGGGCCGCGGTACTGCGCGCCACCGAACGCGAGGATCGCGTAGCCGATGATGCTGAACAGCCACAGGCCGACGACGCCGAAGACGGAGTCCTTGCCGAACGACTTCGCGACGTCCATGGAGACGATCAGCGCGATCACGATGTTCACGATCGGGATCAGCAGCAGGATGATCCACCAGCCCGGGCGGCCCGCGACCTTCAGCCACACGTAGATGTTGTAGATCGGGATGATCGCCGCCCAGCCCGGCTGGCCTGCCTTCGTGAAGGTCTTCCAGAAGACCACGATGCCGAAGACGAGCAGCGCCAGGTAGATGATCGTGCCGACGATGCCGATGCCTGCAGCGGCGGCCGGGTCGACGGTAGTCGGGTCAGTGCCCACGGTCTTTCCTTCTTTCCACGCTTACTTGGTGCCGGGGGATCGGCGAGCGGGGACGCTGCCAGGACCGTGGACCTGTCCTGTGTGGAATACCCGTTTCGTGAGCCTTTCGAGACCTTCCGTCAACCTTCAGAGTGAAGAGCCGAGCTTCTGGAGCGCTTCTTCGGCCACTCGCATCACTGTCCACTCGTCCATTGGGATGGCACCCAACGACTTGTAGAAACCGATCGAAGGCTCGTTCCAGTTGAGGACCCACCACTGCAGTCGCGTGTACCCGCGAGCGACGCACTCCTGGGCGAGCGTCTCCAGCAGCTGCTTGCCGAGGCCGTTGCCGCGCTGGTCCGGGGTGACGTAGAGGTCTTCGAGGTAGATGCCGTGCACGCCGTCCCACGTCGAGAAGTTCAGGAACCACAACGCGATGCCGACGACCTGACCGTCCACTTCGGCCACGTGACCGAACAGCGCGGGGGTGTCGTCGAACAGCGCGGTGTGCAGCTGCTCGGAGGTGAGGTGACACTGCTCCGGCGCCTTCTCGTACAGCGCCAGCTCGTGCACCAGCCGCACGACCGCGTCGACGTCGCGCGGTTCGACTCGTCGGATCATCAGATCTCCCAGGCAGGCACGTTGAGCCTGCGCACCTGCGGGTCGCCCCGCTCGTCTCCCAGCTGGCAGATGCCCGCCGGGTCCAGTCCGAAGTGGACGCCCTGGTCGGGCGCCAGGCCCAGCCACGCCGCGATCAGCACGCGGCTGAAGTGCCCGTGCCCCGCCAGCACCACGTCGCCGCCGGGCAGGATCTTGCGCACCTCGCCGAGCACCTGGCGCGCCCGGTCCTGCACTTCGGCGTGCGTCTCGCCGTTCGGCATCGGGTGCGTCCACACCGTCCACCCCGGCACGCGCTCGCGGATCTGCGGCGTGGTGATGCCCTCGTAGTCGCCGTAGTCCCACTCGGCGAGGTCCTCGGTGGTCGCGTTGACCTCCAGCCCGGCGAGCTCGGCGGTTCTGGTCGCGCGCTGACGTGGACTCGTCAGCACGAGCGCCGGCGCCTGGTCCGTGCCCCTCAGCCGGGCGAGCGTGGCGCCCGCGCGGCGTGCCTGCTGCTCGCCCTCGGGCGTCAGCTCGATGTCAGTGCGTCCCGTGTGCCTGCCGCTCTCGGACCACTCGGTCTGGCCGTGGCGCAGCAGGTAGAGGTGGGTGCTCACCTGTTCGATCCTAAGGAGTGACGGGGAGCACGTTTGGAGGAGTCCACCCTGGAGGTACCCCGCTCGCCATGACCGCCGAGCACCCCGACAACGGCGCACCTGACGAGGTGGACGCCCAGGAGATCCGTGAAGCCTTCGGGGTCCGCGTCGCGCGCATCCGGGCAGAGCTGACGTCGACGTGGAACAAACTGCGTCAGAACGAACGGGACACCGACACCAAAGACCAATAAAGAGCGTCAAACACCTCGGTATTGGGCTGAATGGCGTACTACGCAGGTCGGTATGTTGTTTTGATTGGTGTCCGAGAAGTGCGGCGTCGCTAGAACTGAGGGGTATTCCTTTTTCGAGGGGACCCCACTCATGCGCCGAATAGTCGCACTTCTGATACCCGTTGCGCTGGCCGCGGTCGTACCCGCGCTGCCGGCCGCGGCCGCTCCGGAACCACCGTCGCCGCCGGGGTGGGCGGTCGCGGGCAACACCATCCGGTGGACCGCTCCCACGCCGATGCCGTTGTCGGACGCCGGTGTCGAGTTCTGGGAGGGCGACCGGCTCCTCGGCACGGCCACGGAGTCGGCCAACCTGCGCACGTTCACGCTGACCGCTCCGCTCAAGGATCCGGCCGCGCTGCAGGTGCGGTCGGCGGGCAAGCGGATCGACGTGGCACAACCGGCACCGCCCGCGGGCCTGTCGGCTCCCGACCTGCCCGCGTTGCTGCCGGAGGCGGGGGTGGACCCCGGCAAGCCGGGCAAGTACGCCACGACCAAGGGTGAGTACTCGCTCGACCCGATCAAGCTGCCCGACTACGCGGCGCCGATCGAGATGGACGCCGTCGTCGTCGCGCCCAAGGGTGCGTCCGGCAAGCGGCCGCTGGCGCTGTTCCTGCACGGGCGGCACTTCACCTGCTACAGCAAGACGAACCCGAACCAGATCACCGGCAACTGGCCGTGTCCTGACGGCTTGACGCCGGTGCCGAGCCACCGCGGTTACCTCAAGGCGCAGGAACTGCTGGCGTCACAGGGTTACGTGACCGTGTCGATCTCGGCCAACGGCATCAACGCGCAGGACGCGATGACCTTCGACGCGGGTGCGCAGGGGCGTTCGTCGTTGGTGCGCAACCACTTGGCGAAGTGGGCCGACTGGTCGGCCGGTCGTGGCGACGCGCCCGCGATCGTGAAGTCCGCACCCGCCGACCTGTCGAAGGTGTTGCTGGTCGGCCACTCGCGCGGTGGCGAGGGCGTCAACCGCGCCGCGACCGACAGCCTCAACCCGCCGCCCGGCGACACGGGTTTCTCGGGCCCGGTGCGCTGGAACATCCGCGGCAACGTGCTGATCGGCCCGACGATCTTCGGCCACAACCCGCAGCCCGACGTGCCTTCCGTGACGTTCCTGCCCGGTTGCGACGGCGACGTGTCCGACCTGCAGGGTCAGATGTTCGTCGACCAGACCCGCGGCGTCTCGCGCGGTGCCGCGTTGCACAGCGCGCAGTACTTCATCGGCGCGAACCACAACTACTTCAACAGCGAGTGGACGCCCGGCCAGGCCGAGGCGCCGGCGTTCGACGACTTCTGGCCGGGCCAGCAGCCCGACCCGATCTGCACGCCGGGAGCCGCCACCCGCCTGACCGCCGACCAGCAGCAGACCGCGGGTGCCACCTACATCGCGGCGTCGGCCCACCTGTTCCTCGCCCGTGACGAGTCGGTGCTGCCGCTGCTCGACGGCTCCGGCGTGCGCGCCCCGTCCGCCGACCCGGCTCGCGTCCTCTCGCACGCCGTCGGTGCCGACCGCAAGCCGTTCGTCGTGCCCGATCCCGCGACTCAGGCTTCCGGCAGCGCAAGGGTTTGTGCCCAGGTGACCACCGACCCCGCGGCCAGCTGCGGCTCTCGTTCACCGCACCTGGTCCGGTTCCGCTTCGCCGCCACGCAGCCGGAACGCCAGTCCGTCGCTCTCAAGTGGACTTCCGCTGGTCAGGCAGGCGCGGTCGGTCTGCCGAAACCCGTGTCGCTGCAGGGTTCTCGCGAGCTCGCACTGCGCCTGGCCGTCCCCGCGAACACCGCAACGACCCGCTTTGGTATATCTATCACCGACCAAAGTGGACGCAAGCACTCGCTGGGCGCGGTCTCGGTGACGGGTCTGCCCGGCTCCGACCGCACGACTTCGTTGTGGGCGCAGGAAGTCCGCGTCCCGCTGCCGTCCGGCCTGAGCCAGGCGACGTCGCTCGAACTGACCCCGGAGTCGGCTTCGGGCGAGGCGCTGCTCATCGACGCGTACGGCTATCGCAAGGGCCTCGTCCCCGTCGTGCCCGCACGTCTCGGCCGTGTCGACGCCACCGTGACCTCGGTCCTGGAAGGCAATGAGGGCACCGTGACGTACAACGTCGCCGTGACCGCCACCGGCAACGGCACCCGAACGGTGAGGCTGTTCTACACCGACCTGGCGACCCGCACCCCGGTCACGAAGCTCGTGACGCTCAAGCCGGGCGAGCACCGCGTCGACGTGCCGATCACCTACACCGCCAACACCCGCTGGAGCTCCGACGCTCAGTACCCGATCGGGGTGGTGGCCCTCGACAACGCCGTGGTGGGCGCTGCGTTCGGTGGCCTGCTGGTGCGCAACGACGACCCGGTCCCGAAGCTCACCGTCACCCCGGTCGCCGACAGCGTGACCGAGGGCGGAACGCTGAAGTGGAAGCTCACCCTGTCGGAAGCCGCCGACGCGAGCATCATCCTGGTCGGCTTGCCACTGGCGCCTTCCGGCGCTTCGGAACTGTCCACAACGGACGTGACCGCTCAGTGGCTCCTGGAGAACTCGGGCGAGCAGGCACTGCCTTCGCGGGCGTTGTCCTCGACCGGGATCCAGCTGTGGACGTCCATCCAGCCGGGGCAGACCTCGCTGGACGTCGAGGTGCCGACCGTCACCGACACCGAGGCCGAAGGTGAGGAGCAGATCCGTCTCAAGTTCGAGGGCCTGCAGCCGACCGGCACCGACTTCGAGGTGATCGGCAAGGTGGCGAACGCCTGACACCTGACGCCGGCACCGCTTCCGGCTCAGGAAGCGGTGCCGGCGGCGTCGTGGATCGCCTGAGCGCGCTCGAACGCCGAGACGGATTCCTGGAGGCGTCCGGCTCCGCGGAGGCTCACCCCGAGGGCCTTCAGGCTGATCGCGACCGAGACGTCGTCCGGCCCGTAGACGGCGACGTCGATGGCAAGAGCGCGCTCCAGCAAGGGGATGGCTTCGTCGTAGCGGCCTGTCCGGATGTACGCCGAGGCCAGGTTGTGCAGGGATACGCCCACGTCGGGATGGTCGGGACCGAGCGCGGCCTCCCAGATGGCGAGGGCGCGTGTGCTCAGCGACATGGCCTCCGGCTGCCGGCCCAGGCCTGAGTACGCCTTGGCCAGGCTGTCGAGGTTGACGGCGACGCTCAGCTCCTCGCCTTCGGTCCGTTCGTGGATGGCGAGGGAGCGCTCGATCACGGGAACGGCCTCGGCCGCCCTGTCGTGGTCGACGAGGGCCTCCCCGAGGTTGTTGAGGGTGGAGGCCGCGGAGAGGCTCTCCGGCCCGTGAATCCGCTCGATGACGGCCAGCGCGCGTTCGAACAGGTGGATGGCGTCTCCGCGGCGGCCGGCCTCGTTCAGGAACGTGGCCGCGCGGTCGACGAGCCACCCGCTGTTGTCCGCGGCGCACCGGTCCGGATCGTTCTCCACGTCGTCCGCGACGGTCAGCACGTGCGCGAGCATCGTCCGCCACCACGTCCAACTGGCGGGCGCGGCCACGATGCGGCCTGGCACGTCGGCTTCGAGTAGTCGCTGCACCTCGACGCTGCGGCACGGCCCGTGTCCTCGCACCATCTGGTGCGCCTGCTCGTTGGCGATCAGCACGTGGGTGGGCGAGCGGCGCACGATGCCCAGCCGCACCAGCAGGTCGACGGCCTCCTCCCAGGCGCGCGGATCCCGTGCCGCCGCGGCCAGGGCGGCGGGAAGGCCGTCCGGGTGGCGGACGAACAGGTCGAGCGGCACCGGCGCGGGTGCCATCCACGCGAGCAGGTCGAGCAGTTCGGCCGCGGCAGGGCTGCGGTCGTACAGGTAGCGATGTCCCTGATCCCACGAGTCGTCAGCCACGCCAGGTCATCGCCCGCTGCCTGACGAGGGTTACGCGATCTCGTCGATGAGGCCGCGCACGCGCCGTTCGATCTCGTCGCGGATCGGCCGGACCGCCTCGACGCCCTGACCGGCGGGGTCTTCCAGCGTCCAGTCCAGGTAGCGCTTGCCGGGGAAGTACGGGCAGGCGTCGCCGCAGCCCATCGTGATGACGACGTCCGAGGCCTGCACCGCGTCGGTGGTCAGCACCTTCGGCGTCTCCCGGGAGATGTCGATCCCGACTTCCTCCATGGCCAGCACGACGGACGGGTTGACCGTGTCGGCCGGTGCCGATCCGGCGGAGCGGACCTCGACGCGATCCCCCGCGAGGTGGGTCAGGAAGGCCGCGGCCATCTGGGAACGGCCGGCGTTGTGCACGCAGACGAACAGCACGGACGGACGGCTCACGATGTCGGCTCCTTGGCGGGTGACGAGGCTGGACTGATGACGGCGACGACCGCCAGACCGAGGACGCCGCCGAGGAGTTGAGCGGCGATGAACGGCACCACCGAGTCGGGTGCGATCCCGGCGAACGTGTCCGTGAACGCCCGCCCGATCGTCACGGCAGGGTTGGCGAACGACGTCGAGGACGTGAACCAGTAGGCCGAGCCGATGAAGGCGGCGACGGCCGTCGGGATCAGATGATCCCTGCCGGAGCGCAGCAGGCCGAAGATCAGCGCGAGGAGCCCCGCCGTTGCCACCACCTCGCCGAGGAGGAGGTTCCCCGCGTCGCGGTGGTGGGTGGACCAGGTGACGAGCGGTTCGGCGAACATCGCGTTGGCCACGACCGCGCCCACGATCGCACCGGCCGTCTGCGCACCGATGTAGGCGCCGACTTCCGTGGCCGGGGGACGGTTCGTGAACCACGCGATGAGCGTGACGACCGGGTTGAAGTGCGCGCCCGAGATCGGGCCGAACAACGCGATCAGCACGCCGAGGCCGAACACCGTGGCCAGCGAGTTGGCGAGCAGCTGCACGCCGACGTCCTGGGACAGCTTCGCGGCTTGGATCCCGGAGCCGACGACCACGGCCACGAGCGCGGCGGTCCCGAGCGCCTCAGCAGCCGCCCGCCGCCGGAGCGAGCCGGTCACGCGTTCACGGGGGTGCGCAGGAACCCCGCCAGCCGGTCGAGCGTGGCGGGCAACGCCCAGTAGTAGACCCACGTGCCGCGTCGTTCGCAGTCGACGAGCCCGGCTTGCCGCAGCAGCTTGAGGTGGTGGGAGATCGTCGGCTGAGCCAGCTCGAAGGCAGGCGTGAGCTCGCACACGCAGACCTCCCCGCCCTCGCGCGACGCGATCATCGAAAGCAGCCGCAACCGCACCGGGTCACCCAGAGCCTTGAACACCGCGGCCAGCTCGACGGCCTGCTCGGCGTCCAGCGGCGCGGCGCTCACCGTGCTGCAGCAGCCGTCGGGCTCCTCTTGATTCGACACTCTTCTATCTTGACGTTCTTCGAATCAAGGCGCAAGGTTGCATCGACAGACATCGATACAACGATTTGGAGGGGCTGGAGATGAGCGAGTCGTCCACAGACCTGCGCGAGGTCGTGCGCCAGCGCTACGCAGCAGCAGCCGTGCAGGTGACCGACAGCGGCACGACGTGTTGTGGACCCCAGCCCGTCGAGACCGACGAGAACTTCGGCTCGACCCTCTACGCCGCCGACGACCGCGACGCACTGCCGGCCGAAGCCGTCGCCGCCTCACTCGGGTGCGGCAACCCGACCGCGGTGGCTCAGCTCAACGAGGGCGAGCGCGTGCTGGATCTCGGTTCCGGTGGCGGGATCGACGTCCTGCTGTCCGCGCGCCGAGTCGGCCCGACCGGCAAGGCCTACGGCCTGGACATGACCGAGGAGATGCTGGCACTCGCGCTCGCCAACACGGCCAGGGCAGGGGCGACGAACGTCGAGTTCCTGAAGGGCGACATCGAGGCGATCCCGTTGCCCGCCAGCACTATCGACGTCGTGATCTCGAACTGCGTGATCAACCTCTCCACCGACAAGTCCGCCGTGTTCGCCGAGACCTTCCGCGTCCTCAAGCCCGGCGGCCGAATCGGCGTCTCCGACGTGGTGTCCGACGACGGCCTCACGCCCGAACAGCGAGCCGAGCGCGGGAGCTACGTCGGGTGCATCGCCGGCGCGCTCTCGTTCACCGAGTACCAGGAAGGCCTCGAAGCCGCGGGCTTCACCGCTGTCGAGATCACGCCGACCCACGAGGTCGCGGACGGGATGCACTCCGCGATCGTCCGGGCGGTCAAGCCCGCCTGAACGACGAACGGCGCCGCACCCTGCCCGGGGATGCGGCGCCGTTCACAAGACCGAAGAGGGGCTCAGCCCTGCTTGGTCTCCCAGAAAATCTTGTCGATCTGCGCGATCAGGTCGAGCAGGGCCTGGCCGGAAGCCGGGTCCATCGAGCCCTTCGTGCCACCCGCACCCGCGGCCTTGGTGGCGCGGTTGAAGAGGTCGTGCAGCTCGGGGTACTTCTCGAAGTGCGGCGGCTTGAAGTAGTCCGTCCACAGCACCCACAGGTGGTGCTTGACGAGCTCGCTGCGCTGCTCCTTGATCAGGACGGCGCGCTCCCGGAACTCCGGGTCCTCGTTGGCCTGGTACTTCTCCTGGACCGCCTTGACCGACTCGGCCTCGATGCGGGCCTGCGCGGGGTCGTAGACACCGCAGGGCAGGTCGCAGTGCGCGGTGGCTTCGACGCGCGGGCGGAGAATGCGCGACACGAGTCGCATCGTTCCTCCCAGAATGAAAACAGTGGATGCTCCGACAAGGAGGAACCCTACTCCGGCTGACCGAAGGGTGATCGTTGAGACCGCGCCTCTCCACCGTGCTCGTCCGCGGACCGTCGATGGTTCCGGCGCTGAGGAACGACGACATCGTGCTGGTCAGGTGGGGTGTGCAGCCCGAAGTCGGGCAGATCGTCCTCGTACAGTGGGCGAGCAGGCCCGGTCAACTGTCGGTCAAGCGTGCCTCTCACCCAGTGGACGGCGGGTGGCACGTGGTAGGCGACAACCCGTTCGCCAGCACCGACTCCGAACACCTCGGACCTGCGGAAGTGCTCGGAGTCGTCAAAGCTCGACTATGGCCGAGGCCCAGGTTCAGGCTTTGAGCGAGGCGTAGAGCGCCAGGCAGTCCTCGTAGCGCGGCAACGCACCCGCCTCGTACGCCTCGGCGAGCGTCGGGGCGGCCGTGTCCTTCTCCGACAACAGGAACTCGAGCTCGCGCGGCCACGGCAGGTCCAGAGCCGGGTCGAGCGGCGTCAGGCCGTGCTCGCCGGACGGGTTGTAGACCGTGGAGCACAGGTAGTTCATCGTCGTGTCGTCTTCGAGGGCGATCATCGCGTGGCCCAGGCCCTCGGCGAGGTAGACGGCGTTGCACTTCGCGGACGAGACCAGCACGGCCTCCCACTGGGCGAACGTGGGGGAGCCGACGCGGATGTCGACGATCACGTCGATGAACGAGCCGCGCGGGCAGAAGACGTACTTCGCCTGGGACGGCGGGACGTCCGCGTAGTGGATGCCGCGGATGGTGCCCGCGCGCGAGACGCTGTGGTTCGTCTGGGCGACCTTCAAAGGGTGGCCGACCGCCTCGGTGAAGGCGGCCTCCTGGTACGGCGAGACGAACACGCCGCGGTCGTCGGGAAATGTACGAGGAGTGAACTCGAACGCGCCGTCAATTTTCAGCGAACTCGCCTGCATGCCGTCACTCTAAGGCGTCAAAGTTTCTTGACCGATCGGGTGCTTCCTGCCTGCATAAACCGACCGGTCGGTGCAGAAAACCGGACGGACGTCTTGCTACATGCCGTCTGACCTGCGGAAAAAGTGTGATCCCCGCCGCAGACAGGGCGACGCGACCCTGCCACACTTCCGTCACCCGCAGCACTCGGGCTGTTCTCCGACGCAACTCGTCGGAGGGCGTCGACCGAGTTTCCAGGCCCCGTGTACCCGGTGTGACAACACTGGGCCGGTGCGCCGTTTGGTGATGAGCCCAAGTCCAGGGCTACTACGCCGCCCGCACCGCAGGAGGGACGCCGTGACAGCAGTGAACGAAGCCCGTACCGAGAACTCCGATCCGACGCAGCTGACGGACGAGGAGATCTTCAACGCGCACCTGGGCGGGAAGCTCGAGGTCGGCGCGACCGCCTCGCTCGCTGACCCGAAAGCGCTGTCCATCGCCTACACCCCCGGTGTCGCACGAGTGAGCAAGGCGATCGCGGAGGACGCGAAGCTCGCCGCGAAGTACACCTGGGCGCACCGCCTGGTCGTCGTCGTGAGCGACGGCACCGCGGTGCTCGGCCTCGGCGACATCGGCCCCAGCGCGTCGCTGCCCGTCATGGAGGGCAAGTCCGCGCTGTTCAAGACCTTCGGCGGCCTCGACTCCATCCCGCTCGTGCTCAACACGACGGACGTGGACGAGATCGTCGAGACGCTCGTCCGGCTGCGTCCGTCGTTCGGCGCGGTCAACCTCGAGGACGTCTCCGCGCCGCGCTGCTTCGAGCTGGAGCAGAAGCTGATCGAGGCGCTCGACTGCCCGGTCATGCACGACGACCAGCACGGCACCGCTGTCGTGTCGCTGGCTGCGTTGAACGGCGCGAACACGGTGCTCGGCAAGAACGTGGGTGACCAGCGGGTGGTCATCTCCGGTGCGGGCGCCGCGGGCATCGCGATCGCCAAGATCCTGCTCGCCGCCGGCGTCGGCGACATCACGCTGCTCGACTCGCGCGGCATCGTCCGCACGGGTCGCTCGGGCCTCAACCCGATCAAGGAAGAGATCGCGGCGGTCACCAACAAGGCCAACCTCGACGGCGGCATCGACGTGGCCCTGCGCGGCGCGGACGTCTTCATCGGCGTGTCGTCGTCGAAGGTGTCCGAGGACCTCATCGCGAGCATGGCGGACGACTCGATCGTGTTCGCCCTGTCCAACCCGGACCCCGAGGTGCACCCGGACGTCGCAGCGCGGCACGCCGCGATCGTGGCGACGGGCCGCAGCGACTTCCCGAACCAGATCAACAACGTGCTCGCGTTCCCCGGCATTTTCCGCGGGGCTCTCGACGCGGGTGCGCGCCGGATCACCGAGGGCATGAAACTCGCGGCGGCGGATGCCATTCTCGCCGTTGCGAAAGATGATTTGGGTCCAGACCGAATTGTTCCGTCCGCACTGGACCCGCGCGTCGGACCCGAGGTCGCGGCGGCTGTCGCGATCGCGGCGAAGGCCGACGGCGTCGCCTGATCCCAGCCTGAAGAAGCCCTGATATTCGCCACCTTTTTGCATGTGCACGAGTACCGGAACCACGAACGTGGCTTTTCGTTAACCCGTGCAGGGGTGGGCGATGACGCTCCGAAGCGCTACCGTCCCTCTCCTCGGGTGTTCACCCGAGGAGAGGGTTCGTGTTTGCCGCCGTTCGGGTGCCGTTGTCGTGCCCACCCGAATTGCCGCGGGCGGTGGATGCGGGAGAGGGTGGGCCGGTGCCCAAGTGGGTAGGACGCGCGACGGTGGTGAACGGCCGTGCACGGACGGCTGCGCCTGCTTCAGGCAAGCCACCGGTGACGTTGGACGGGTTGACCCTGCCCGACGCGCCGTCGTTGCTCGTCGACGTCAAGGGTGTCGTCATGCAGGCGAACCCGGCTGCCGTCGAGCTCGCGGGCGTCCAGGGGGCTGACGACCTCGTCGGGCACCCGCTCGGACAGCTGCTGCTCGGCAACCAGTCCGACCTGCGACTGGCCCGCGGCGACGGCACGGAGCTGCCGGTGCGCGTGGCCAGGCACGCCGTTCCCGGAACAGGCCTGCAGGCCGTCCTGCTGATCGACGTCTCCGACCTCTCGACCGCCGCGGACGCGTTGCGCGACGAACAGCGCCGCCTGCGCAAGGTCCAGCGGGTCGCGGAGCTGGGTTCGTGGGAGTACGACCCGGAGACCGGTCTGACCGTCTGGTCGGACACCCACTACGAGCTTCTCGGCGTCGAGCGCGGCGCTGTCGTGCCCGGTGCGCAGGCCGTCCTCGACGTCGTGCACCCGGACGACTACCACTACGTCGAGTCGTACTGGCACGGCCGGGAGATCACCGGCGACCCGATCGACATCGAGTACCGGATCGTGCGCCCTGACGGCCAGCTGCGGTGGATCCGCGGTGTGGCCGAGGCGAGGCTCACCGACGACGGCCAGCTGGACAAGATCACCGGCTACATCCGCGACATCACCGAGTCCAAGCGCGCGGCCACCGAGCTCGCGCAGGAACGGGCCCGGCTGCTCGAGGCCCAGCGCATCGCCCGCATCGGCAGCTGGGCGTACGAGACGGGCACGCGCGCCGTGCACCGCAGCGAAGTGCTGATGGAGATGTACGCCGAGCTGGGCATGACCCCGGACGACGACCTCCTGAGCGGCGTGCACCCCGATGACCGGGAAGCCGTCAAGGAGATCCGGCACCAGCTGCTGCACACGAAGGACGACGCCCCGATCGAGGTCGAGGTCCGCAGCGAGATCGGCGACCGCGTCTACATCTGCCGCGTGCGCGCCGAGATCTCGTCCTCCGGCAGGGTGGAGCGCTACCACGGCACCATCCAGGACGTCACCGAAGCACGTGCCCTCGAACGCCAGATGCGCGAGGACCGCCGAAGACTGGCCGACGCGCAGCAGGCAGCGCGCCTCGGCATGTGGGAGTGGAACCCGGCGACCGGCGACGTCGTGTGGTCGGACATGCTGCGCGAGCTCTACGGCATCCCGGCCGACGTCGTGGGCAGCTACATCACCTACCTCGACCTCGTGCACCCCGAGGACCGCGGCTGGGTCGACGACCTGTGGCGCCAGCTCGCTGTCGACGAGGTCGCCGTGCAGTGCGAGCACCGCGTGGTGCGCCGCGACGGTTCCACCCGGATCTTCCGCTGCCACGGCATGATCGTGCGCGACCCGCAGGGCAACCAGCTCGCCGTCGGCACCGCGCAGGACGTGACCGAGCAGCGCGCCGCCGAGGCCCGGATGAAGCGTTCGTCGCAGCGCTTCACGGACCTGGTGTCGGTGACGCCCGTCGGCATCGGCCTTTTCGACGAGGGTGAGCGACTGGTCGACGCCAACGACGCTCTGTGCGATCTGCTGGGCATGGAGCTGGAGCAGCTGCGCGGCATGACCGCCGAGCAGCTCACGCACCCCGAGGACACGTCGCCCGGTCTGCAGTGGGCCGCCGAACGCACGCAGAAGATCCCGCAGCGGATCCTCGTGCGTCCCGACGGCGAGAAGGTCTACTGCGAGCTGCACATCGCGCTGTCCGTGCAGGACGACGGCCGCCGGTTCTGGCTGATCGTGTTCCTGGACATCACCGAACGTCGTCGCACCGCCGAGGCGTTGCGGCACCAGGCGACGCACGACGAGCTGACCGGGCTGCCGAACCGCGCTCTGGTCAAGGAGATGCTCGGCAAGCTGCTGGACGGTCCCGGCCGGTCCAAGGTCGCCGTGTTCTTCTGCGACATCGACAACTTCAAGCGCGTCAACGACTCCCTGGGCCACGACGCCGGTGACGAGTTGCTCGTGGCGCTGGCTCGCCGGTTGGAAGGCGGGCTGCCCGACGGCTGCACCGCCGCGCGTCTGTCCGGCGACGAGTACGTGATCATCTGCGAGGACATCGACTCCGTCGGTGGTGTGGATGCTCTGGCCACTCGGGTGGCTTCGTTGTTGCGCACTGCCGTTCCGGTGCACGGTCAGCTGGTCCGGGTCTCGGCGTCCATCGGTGCCGCCGTGCCGAACGGGTCGCGGGCCAACGGCGCCGACCTGCTGCGGTTCGCCGACGCGGCGATGTTCGAGGCGAAGCGCAACGGCGCCGGGCGGGTTTCGCTGGCCTCGGCGGCGTTGATCGCGTCCGCAGACCGCCAGGTGCACCTCGAAGGCCAGCTGCGCGACGCCCTGCAGCACGACGGCCTGGCGTTGCACTTCCAGCCGGTCGTGGGCGTCGACGGCGCGGTGCTGACCGCGGAGGCCCTGGTGCGCTGGCCGCATCCGGACCGCGGCCTGCTGCCACCGGACGTCTTCCTGCCCGTCGCCGAGCAGGGCGACCTGATGCGCGAGCTCGACCGCTGGGTGCTGCGGACGGCGTTGAAGGAAGCCGCGACGTGGCCCGCGCCCGACGGCCGTCCGGTGTCGGTGGCGGTGAACCTGGCCGGCCTGGTGCCGGGCGATCCGGAGTTCGTCGACATCGTGTCGACCGCGATCCTGGAGTCCGGCGTCCCGTGGGAACGCGTGGTGCTGGAACTGGTCGAGACCGCGTTCGTCGACCTGCCCTCGCGCGTCCGCCAGTCGATGGACGAACTGGTGCAGCGCGGCGTGCAGTTCGCCGTCGACGACTTCGGCACCGGCTACTCGTCGTTGGCGCGGTTGAAGGACCTGCCGGCGCAGATCATCAAGGTGGACCGGCGCTTCGTCTCCGGTGTGGGCAACGACTCCTCGGACTTCGCGGTCGCGCGTGCCGTGGTCGACATGGCCCGGGCTATGGGCCGGAAGTGCGTGGCCGAAGGTGTCGAGACGGCCACGCAGTTCCACGTGCTGCGCGGGGTCGGCGTGGACGCGTACCAGGGTTGGTTGTTCTCGCGTCCGGTGCCGCCCAAGGAGTTCCGCGCCGTGCTAGCTCTCGGGCCGCTCCACATACCGCGCGCTGGCTGAGATCTCCGGCAGCAGCGCCGCGATCCGGTGCTTGGGCAGGTCGATCAAGCGCAGTTCGAGGTCTTCCTCCGAGACCGGGGCGTTGTCGATGATCTCGGCTGCCTGCTTCTTGGTCAGCACGCCCTGTGACGCCGTGATCAGGGCTTCGCGCCACATGTTGCGCAGCTTGCCGTGCGCCCTCATGAGCACCTCGCGGATCGCGCGGTCGCCCAGCGACAGCGTGCCGGTCAGAACTTGATCGGCGACGACGATCGTCGTCTTGGAATCTGGGTTGTTGCGCAGGAATTTCAACTTGAAGCGCGTCTGCACCAGTTCCTGGAGCTCCTTCTGCCCGGCCTCCGACGACACCGCCGGATGGTTGTTCGGCACCAGGCAAGCGAGCCGGGCCGGGCTGGACGCCAGCAGAGTGCGCAGGAGCCACGGCCCCGGATCCGCTGACAGGTCAACGGCGAGCGACGCCGCGCCCTTGCCGACGGGCTCGGCCCACCCGGCCGCGCGAGGCTTGGGCGGCGGCGAGGATTCCGGGCGCGGCGCCAGTTCCGACAGCGCGGCCAACGCCTCTTTCGAAGGCCCGCTCGACTCCACCGACTGCGCGCCGTGCGTGTAGATGCGCGTGCCACCGGACACCGCGCGCCGGCCGGTCGGGCGGCAGACGTACAGATCGGCGGCGGATCCGATGGCCTGCGCGCCGTCGAACCGGTGGAACGCGGGCAGGATCGCCTCGAACACCAGCCCGAGCTTCTGCAGTTCCTGCTGCACCTTCAGTCCCAGCGCGGGCGTGCGGTCGGAGAAGCCGTACGCCAGCAGCACCCGTCCGTCGGCCACGTCCGAGAGAGCCTCGACAGCGCGTCCGGCGAAGAGCCCCATGCCTTCCGGGGTGTAGGGCGGGTCGCTGAAGACGAGATCGAACGACTCGAGAACCGACTGCGGCAGCCCGAAACGCATGTCGCAGTGCAACGTTCGCACATCCAGGCCACGCGAAGCAGCGCGCGAGTCGATGAACTCCAGCAGCCGCTCGTCCAGGTCCACGACCGTAATCGACACGTGAGGATTCACGGCGGCGACGGCGAGCGACGTCAGGTCGTGGTCTCCCAGGCACAGCAAGCGCTTGCCGTTGAGGTCGTACACGGAGTCCAGCCACACCGCGCGGTTCAGCGCCGTCTCGGCGGTGGCTTGCACGTGGTCCAACGAGGACAAAGGCGCGGGCACGTCGGCGATGTCCACGAGGATCTGGCGCAGCACGTCGGTGTGGTCGCGCACGCCCGAAATGCCGAACGCGTCCCGGTACGCGGCCACGACACCGGGCGCGATGCGGTAACGATCGTCTGAAGATTCCGCGTCGTCACCGAGGGCCTTGAGCAGGTCCTGGACCGTGCGGCGGGGCACGGCGGGCAGGCGCACGAGCTCGGCCAGCGGGTGCCAGTCCTCGCTGAGCAGGGACAACACTTCGCGGAGCTTGCGGGCGTGCACGCCGCGCTCGGAAACCAACTGGCGCACCTGGTCGATCGTCACAAGCGGTAAACCATACGGCCAATCACATCGTGGAACGCTGTGCCGGGGTACGCCGAACGAGTTAAGGTCTTTGGGATCTACATCCAGGGCAGCCCAAACGGGGTGGCTGTCACGACCGGAGGGATCCGAAGGGTGATCGAGTTCCGGGCCGTCACCAAGCGGTTCGAGGACGGGACCATCGCTGTCGACGAGCTCGACCTCGCGGTCGAGGCGGGCACCATCACGGTGTTCGTCGGTCCTTCCGGCTGCGGCAAGACGACGTCGCTGCGCATGGTCAACCGCATGATCGACCCGACGTCGGGCACGATCCTGGTGGACGGCAAGGACGTCCTGTCCGTCGACCCGCCGACGCTGCGCCGCGGCATCGGCTACGTGATCCAGCAGGCAGGGCTGTTCCCGCACCGGACCGTGCTGGACAACGTCGCGACCGTACCCCTGCTGTCCGGTTGGGACAGACGAAAGGCGCGCACCAGGGCCGCGGAGCTGCTGGAGATCGTCGGGCTCGACCCGGCGTTCGGCAAGCGGTACCCGGCTCAGCTGTCCGGCGGTCAGCAGCAACGGGTGGGCGTGGCGCGTGCGTTGGCCGCCGACCCGCCGGTGTTGCTGATGGACGAACCGTTCAGCGCGGTCGACCCCGTCGTCCGGGAAGACCTGCAGAACGAACTCCTTCGCCTGCAAGCGGAACTCGACAAGACGATCGTGTTCGTCACGCACGACATCGACGAGGCGCTGAAGCTCGGCGAGCGCGTCGCGGTGTTCCAGACGGGCGGGCACCTGGCGCAGTACGCGAAGCCGACGGAGCTGCTCAGCGCGCCCGCCAACGACTTCGTGGCCTCGTTCGTCGGCAGGGACCGGGGCTACCGCACGCTGACCTTCCTGCACGCCGACGTGCCCGTGCACCCCGTCACCACGGCCAGGCTCGGCGAGCGCATCACGGTTGCCGACTGGACGCTCGCCGTCGACGAGAACAACCGGCCCAAGGGCTGGCTGTCCGGTGTGGACGGTGAGGTCGAGGTGAGCGAACAACACCTGATCTCCGGCGGCTCGCTCTACGACGGTTCCACGCTCAGGAGCGCGCTGGACGCGGCACTCAGCTCGCCGTCCGCGCTCGGCGTGGTGGTCGACGACCAGGGCGCGGTCACCGGTGTGGTCAAGGCCGACGACGTGATCAAGGCGCTCGCGAAGGCCCGCGCGGCGGGTGAGGTCCCGAAGTGACCTGGATTTTCGAGAACTGGGCGAGGTTCTGGGAAGTCACCGAGGTGCACCTCCGGCTCTCCGTCGTGCCGGTGCTGATCGGCTTCGTGCTGTCGATCCCGCTGGGGTGGGTGGCGAGCCGGTCGAACACGGCGCGCGCGATCCTCTTCCCGCTGGCCAACATCCTGTTCACGATCCCGTCCATCGCGCTGATCGTGATCACCCCGGTGCTGATCGGCGTGAAGATCCTCGACGAGATCAACGTCATCGTGCCGCTCACGATCTACACGGTCGCGCTGATGGTCCGCTCGGTCGCGGACGCGCTGTCGTCGGTACCCGGTCACGTCACCGCCGCGGCGAACGCGATGGGCTTCCGGCCGTTGCGCAGGTTCCTCACCGTCGACTTCCCGCTGTCGCTGCCCGTGACGATCGCGGGTCTGCGGGTCGCGACCGTGTCGAACATCAGCATGGTGAGCGTCGGCGCGCTCGTCGGTCTCGGCGGCTACGGCCAGCTCTTCACCGAGGGGTACCAGACGGACAACAGCGCCAAGGTCCTCGCGGGTCTCATCGGGACGGTCGTGCTCGCGGCGCTCGCGGACGGACTGCTGTTGTTGCTCGGACGAGTGCTCACGCCGTGGGCGAGGGCGGGGAGGTGAGCTGATGGGCGGCTGGCTCTTCGACCCCGCGCACTGGTCCGGCAGCGGCGGGATTCCGGTGCGGTTGCTGGAACATCTCGGCTACACGCTGCTGACCCTGGTGATAGCCGCGGTGATCGCGATCCCGCTCGGCGCGTTCGTCGGCCACACCGGCAAAGGCGGGTTCCTGGTCGTCGGACTCTCGAACGTGCTGCGCGCCCTGCCGACCACCGCGGTGCTGATCCTCGTGGTGCTGTGGGCGGGTCTCGGTGACTTCCCGGTGTACGTCGCGCTGGTGCTGCTCGCGATCCCGCCGATCATGGCAGGCACCTACGCGGGCATCCGCGCGGTCGACCCGGTGGCCGTCGACGCCGCGCGAGGTGTCGGCATGCGCGAGTCGGGCGTTCTGCTTCAGGTGGAGATCCCGAACGCGCTTCCGTTGATCTACGGCGGTTTCCGCGGCGCCGCACTGCAAGTGGTCGCGACCGCCACCATCGCCGCCTACACCGGCGCCGGTGGTCTGGGCAGGTTCGTCTTCGACGGCCTCGCCCTGCAGGAGTTCGGTCAGATGCTCGCCGGCGCGGTGCTCGTGGCACTGCTCGCCGTTCTCGTCGACCTGGGGCTCGCCGGCCTGCAACGGCTGACGGTCTCGCCAGGGCTGCGTCCAGTGGGAACCGGAGGAAATCGATGAAGCGCATCGCGACAGTCGTCGCCGCGGCCATGCTCTTGTCGGCATGTGGCGGTGACCCGTTGACGGGCGGCAACAACAACCCGGCCCCGACGGACACGATCGTCGTGGGCTCCGCCAACTTCCCGGAGTCGACCGTGCTCGCCGAGATCTACGCCCAGGCGTTGTCGGCCAAGGGCGTCAAGGTCTCCAAGAAGCTGAACATCGGCAACCGCGAGCTGTACTTCAAGGGCGTGCAGGACGGCTCGATCGACCTGATCCCGGAGTACAGCGGCGTGCTTCTCAAGCACGTCAACAAGGAAGCCCAGGAGGTCGCCTCCGACGAGGTCTACACGGCGCTGAAGAAGGCTCTGCCTGCCGGTTTGACCGTGCTCGACAAGTCCTCGGCCGAGGACAAGGACGCGGTCGTCGTCACCAAGCAGATCGCCGCGCAGTACAGCCTCAAGTCGCTCGACGACCTCGTCCCGTACTGCAAGGACCTCGTCTTCGGCGGCCCGCCGGAGTTCCAGAACCGCCCCGACGGCCTGCCGGGCCTGAAGGCCAAGTACTCCTGCGAGTTCAAGCAGTTCAAGGCGCTCGACGTCGGCGGCCCGCTGACCGTCGCCGGCCTCAAGGACAACGCGGTGCAGGCGGCCGACCTGTTCACGACGGACGCGGCCATCAAGGCCAACGAGTTCGTGGTGCTGGAAGACCCGAAGAGCGTCTTCGCGGCGCAGAACGTGTTGCCGCTCATCAACGAGAAGAAGGCGTCGCAGCAGGTTCGCGACACCCTCAACGCCATCTCGAAGAAGCTCGACACGAAGGTTCTGCTGGACCTGAACGCGAAGCTGTCGTCGCCGGACAAGCCGGAGCCGGAGAAGGTCGCCAAGGAGTGGCTGGCCTCCGCGGGCATCTGATCGTTCTTGGAAGCGGGGCGGGCACATTCGGGTGTCCGCCCCGCTTCCGTTTCACAGCACCAGATCGGCGACGCGTGCGCTGACGTCGACGACGGTCAGCCGGTCGGTGTAGCCGAGCGAGTGGTTGATCCGCCGCATGTGCTCGTTCTCGCTGCTCGTCTCGGTCTCGACGATCTCGATGCCGGTCAGCTGGCGGAGCAGGTGTGCCTTGATCAGTCGCCCGAGGCCCTTGCCGCGATGTGCGGCCACCACACCGGTGTGCCGGTGCTGGCCTGCGGAAGGCCGTGACGGGGTTCGGTGCATCACCGTCACTCCAGCGGCCTCGTCGCCGCACAACGCGAGAACGACCCACACTTCGACCCCGACGGCCAACAGGTTGTCCTCCTCCTGCCGCGCCCGTTCTCGGGTGTACGGGACCACGTTGATCGGACTGCCGTCCAGCGGCTGGTCGTTCATCGCGCCGAGCGCGTCGACGTAGGCGTCGAGCAGCTCGTCCGGCGCTCGCCCGGTCCACTGCACCAGGCGGTACCCGGTGGGGACCTCGCCCACTTCCGGCAGCGGATCAGTGAGCACCAGCCACTGGATGGTCAGCGAACTCACGACGGTGAATCCGCGCCGGACCGCCCATCCCTCATCGCCTCGGGGAATCCACGAGGCACTTGCCACTTCCCGGTTCGCCATGGGCAGGGCGAACCGGAGCAACGCGGTACCGATGCCCCGGCCTCTGCATCGTGGATCTACCACCACGTTGCCCGCGACGAGATGCGTGTTGCCGGCCGTCGGCAGGTATCCGTCCACGTACCCGACGATGAGGCCGTCCTCCCGCGCGACCACGTGTCGCGGGAGCCCCCAGCTGATGTCGGGCACCTGCATCCGCTGCACCCACCCGCTGAACTCCGGCAGCTGGCGGGGTGGCAAGGCTTTCCACCAGATCACGTGAAGGTCGAAGAGCGCGCGCTGGTCGGCCTCGGTGGCAGTGGCGAGGTCGAACTCTTCGATGTCGATTTCCCCCATGCACGCTATGCAATCAGGCGGTGGCGTTCCGTCCAAGCGGCGATCTCGGCTGCGATCTCCTTCGGACGGTCCTCCTGCGCGTGATGCCCTGCCTCACCAACGGAAACGACGTCCAGCGAGGCGATGTTCTCCTCGCACCACGCGCGCAACTGCGGCCCGATCAGCAACGTCGGCGACCCCTCGAAGGTCAGCAGCAGCTTGGGCACCTCAGAAGTCGCAAGCCACGCGTCGTAGGCCTCGATCCGCGGGATCAAAGCAGCCGGCTCCCCGTCGAACGGCATCTGCTTCGCCCAGGCGAGCACGGGGCGTCGGCTCGCGGCGTCGGGGAACGGAGCCAGGTACGCGGCAAGGTCCTCATCCGAGACGGGTGTGCGCACTCCGCCGGTGTACGCCTGGCGCACGAACGCGTCATCGTCCAGCGTCTCGAGAGTGCGAAAGCGCCGCACCCGTTCCTGCGCGGGCAATGGCAACTCCGAATCGTTCATGGGCTTCACGATCGTCTCGAAGAACGCCACCCCAAGAACACGTGAGGGATGCCGCGCGGCCCAGTCGAACGCCAAAGCGCCACCCCAGTCGTGGCCGACGAGCACCACGCGGTCCAGGTCCAGCGCGTCGAACCACGCGTCGAGGTAGCGGGCGTGGTCGGCGAACGAGTACGCGATGTCCGGCCTGCCCGAGCGGCCCATGCCGATCAGGTCGGGTGCCAGGCCGCCTGACTCCGGCAGCACGTGGCGCCAGGCGTGCGAAGAGCCGGGGTTACCGTGCAGGAACACGAACGGCGCGGAGCCAAAAGACTCGTAGTGCATGGTCGAGTCCAGAACAGGAACAACGGGCATGACACGTCCTCAGTCGAGTGAAACGGCGAGCAGCGCGACGAGCGAACGGGAGAGGGCGGCGCGGTCGTCCAGCGGCTCCAGCAGCCGGTCCAGCAACGACGCGACCAGGGCCACGGCGGGTTCGACGACCTCACGACCACGCGCGGTCAGTTCGAGGCGCACGGCTCGTGTGTCGACCTTGTCGCGTGTGCGCCCGACGAACCCCGATGCCTCCAGAGAGCGCGCCAGCTTCGAGACGTACAACGCTTCGAGTCCGGTGTGGTCGGCCAGTTCGCGTTGCGTCGGCCGATCGAGAGCCAGCAGCGACGACAGGACGACGTACTGCGCGTGCGTCAGCCCGAGGGGGTCCAACGCGCGGTCAACGGCCGTCCGCCACTTCATCGCCAGCCGCCACACCAGGTGCCCGGCCGAGAACTCGCTCATGGCAGATACAGTACATGGCTACTATGTACATGGCTACTAAGTGACGACGTGCCCGCCGATGCGCGTGGTCAGCTCCTCGGCCGCCTTGCGGACCTCTTTGGCGAGCTCCGGCCAGATCTGGCCGCACGGCGTGTCGCAGACGTGTCGGAACGTCACCGTGATGGCCGCGATCGGCCGCTCGCCGTGGTCGAACACCGGCGCGGCCACCGACGCGAACCCGACCGTCACGAACCCGTCCTCGACCGACCAGCCCTGACGGCGTTCGGACGTCAGCAACCGGCGCAACGCCGGCAGGTTGTGCGGCCCCCGCCCGGTCCGGTCGACGAACGACGCGACCGACGGGAACAATGCCCTGACCTGCGCCGGAGGCACGTGCGCCAGCATCGCGCGCCCGGACGCCGTCAGATGCGCGGGCAACCGGACGCCGACGTCGGACACGATCGCCTGCGGTTGCCGCGGCTGCTCGCGTACCAGATAAAGCGCCTCGGAGCCGTGCAGAACACCCAGATGCGAGACCTTCTCCATCCGATCGGCGAGCTTGCGCAGCAACGGGCGAGCGAGCCGCTCCAGCGGGTCGTGCCGCAGGTACGCGGAGCCGAGCTCGAACGACGCGACCCCCAACCCGTACCGCTTCTCCTCGGGGAAGTGCGTCGCGAAGCCGGCCTCGGTCAGCTCCGAGAGCAGGTGGTAGGTCGTTGACCTGGGAAGATTGAGCTCGCGCGCCACCGACGCCGCGGAGACCGGGCCGGGTCTGCCCGCCAGCAACCGCAGCACCGCGAGTCCGCGCCGCAGTGCGGGAACGTCACTGCTGCTGCCCACAACAGTGATTTTCCCACGTGATGCAGCCCACGCCGTTCCTCCATCAGTGCACACTCAACAGAACAGCTCCGAGATGCGTTGTAGGTGGCGTGACGGTTCATAAGGGGGTCGGGATTGACACCGAGTTTCGATGACTTCGTGGCAGAACAGGTGACCCCGTTGCTGCGCTACGCCACCGTGCTCACGTGTGACCCGCACCTGGCCCAGGACGTGGTCCAGGAAGTGCTGCTGCGCGCGCAGCAGAAGTGGGATCGCATCGGTTCAGTCGACCTCCCTCACGCCTACGTCAAACGCATGGTGACCAACGAGTACCTCTCGTGGCG
The DNA here is from genome assembly GCF_040681245.1 of Lentzea sp. NPDC051838. NCBI lineage: Bacteria > Bacillati > Actinomycetota > Actinomycetes > Pseudonocardiales > Pseudonocardiaceae > Lentzea > Lentzea sp. NPDC051838. The sequence goes on along the minus strand of NZ_JBFAYI010000026.1, from coordinate 47,797 downwards.
CCGCCGCAGGGCCGCCAAGGACGTGGCCCTCTGCATGACGACGCTGGAGTCCGTCACCCCGCCCGTCGGAGACAAGACGCACCACTACGACGAGCGGGAAGCCATGTTGCAGCGGATCGCCAAGCTGCCCCGCAAACAGCGGGCCGCGGTCGTGCTCCGCTACTACGAGAACTACGAGGACTCGGAGATCGCACAGATGCTCGGTTGTGCCGAGGGAACCGTGCGCAGCCACATCTCGCGTGCGCTGGCCACACTCCGCCTGGACCACACGCCGGAGCCCGCTGGTGTCGGGTTGCGGCTCGGGGAGGGCCTGTCGTGAACGACACCGAACAGCTCGTCAAGGACGCGCTCGGCAAACTCGCCGAACGCACCCCGCATCCGGGGCCGACGCTCAACGCACTGCGCCGCAAGCGCAAGAGGCACCGCAACGTCTTCATGATCGCCACTGCCGGTGTCGCCGCCGTCGCCGTCCTGATCTTCGCGGGCGTCATCGCGAGCGACCGGTACTCACCGCCGAGCGGCAGCGACGCGGCCGCCGCGCTCAACACGGACAACGGCCAGACCGTCGCGCTCAAGTACGCACCGCACTGGCTGCCGGACGGCTTCGTCGAGAACTTCCGCGGCACGAACGACCAGGTCTCGCGGGTGTGGGTGCCGGCGGGCGACAAGGGCTACCCGTTCACCGACGGCAAGCCGACGGTCGTCCTCGGCACGAGCGCGGAGCTGCCGGACACGACCGGCTGGGACTCGGTCACCGTCCGCGGCCTGAAGGCGTGGGTGCGGTCGGGTGCCGGTCAGTCGCCGGGCGAGACCGCGCACGTCGTGTGGAAGGCGCAGGACGTCCTGAACGTCGAGGTGCGCGGAGTGGGCGACGTGCGCGGCGTCGCACTGCAAGTCGCTGAGTCCGTGCGGTTCGACACGAAGCTCAGGCACCAGCCGCCGTTCAAGATCGACGGCAGGTTCGCCGACCACGTCTGGGGCGCCACGGCGTCCGCGTGGGAGGCGATGACGAACTGGAAGAACCAGGTCAGCGTCCATGTCTCGCCGCAGCAGCCGGAGCTGTCCGGCCAGACCCAGCCGATCAAGGTGCGCGGCAAGGACGGCTTCCGCACCGGAAACACGGTGTCGGTGCTCGACGCCGGCGTCTGGATCTGGGCGAGCGCCGAGTCGTACAGCGACACCGTGCTCGAGGCGGTGAACAAGGTCGAGCTCGTGTCCTCTCCTGACACGAGCTGGATCGGCAAGAAGCTGTAAACCACTCTGTCTGGAGTCCCAGACACCCATCCGCGCTCCGGGGTCGCTGAGTCGGCCCCGGAGCGCTGTGATGTCTGCATGAGACAACCGGTGGAGCTGGGTCCGAAGCCTCTGACCCTCGAGGACGTGCACGCCGTCGCTCGCGACGGTGCCCCGGTGGAGATCACCGCGGCGGCCCGCGAGGCGGTCACCACCGCCCGCGGCCACATCGAACAGCTCGCCACGGCCGAACGCCCCACCTACGGCGTCTCGACCGGGTTCGGCGCGCTCGCCGTCCGGCACATCCCGCCGGACCGCCGTGCCCAGCTGCAGCGGTCGCTGATCCGCAGCCACGCCGCCGGTTCCGGTCCCGAGGTCGAGCGGGAGGTCGTGCGGGCGCTGATGCTGCTGCGGCTGCGGACTCTCGCGACCGGCCACACCGGTGTCCGGCTGTCCACTGTGGACGCCATGGCGGGCATGCTGAACGCCGGCATCACCCCGGTGGTGCACGAGTTCGGCTCGCTCGGCTGTTCCGGTGACCTGGCGCCCCTCAGTGCCAACGCACTGGCGTTGATGGGCGAGGGCATGGTCCGCAACGCCCGCCACGAGCTCGTCCCGGCCGCCGAGGCTCTCGCAGAAGCCGGCATCGAGCCCGTGCAGCTGGCCGAGAAGGAAGGCCTCGCGCTGATCAACGGCACCGACGGCATGCTGGGCATGCTGTCGCTGGCGATCGCCGACCTGACGAAGCTGCTCGACATCGCCGACCTGACCGCCGCGATGAGCGTCGAGGCGCTGCTCGGCACCGACCGCGTCTTCGAGCCCGAGCTGCACGCGCTGCGCCCGCACCCCGGCCAGAACCTGTCAGCCGCGCGGATGCTGGCGTTCCTGAGGGACTCCGAGATCGTCGCCTCGCACCGCGGCCCCGACTGCACCCGCGTGCAGGACGCGTACTCGCTGCGCTGCTCCCCGCAGGTGCACGGCGCTGCCCGCGACACCGTGGCGTACGCGGCGACGGTGGCCGACCGCGAGCTGTCGTCCGTGATCGACAACCCCGTCGTGCTGGCGGACGGCCGGGTCGAGTCCAACGGCAACTTCCACGGCGCTCCCGTGGCCTACGCGCTGGACTTCCTGGCCATCCCGCTCGCGGACGTTGCCTCGATCGCCGAGCGCCGCACCGACCGCATGCTCGACGTCTCGCGGTCGCACGGCCTTCCGCCGTTCCTCGCCGACGACCCCGGCGTCGACTCCGGCCACATGATCGCCCAGTACACCCAGGCCGCGATCGTGTCCGAGCTCAAGCGCCTCGCGGTGCCGGCGTCCGTCGACTCGATCCCGTCCTCCGCGATGCAGGAGGACCACGTGTCGATGGGCTGGTCCGCCGCCCGCAAGCTGCGCAAGGCCGTGGACGGTCTCACCACCGTGCTGGCCATCGAACTGCTCACCGCCGCGCGTGCGCTCGACCTGCGCGCGCCGCTCAAGCCCGCCCCCGCGACGGCCGCCGCCGTGGCGAAGTTGCGCGAGACGGTCCAGGGACCCGGTCCCGACCGCCACCTCGCACCGGAGATCGCCGCCGCCGAGGCCTTGATTCGAAGTGGAGCCCTCTAGCCATGAAGGACGCACAGAACGTCGTTCGCGCCGACCGCGGCACCGAGCTGACCGCGAAGAACTGGTCCACCGAGGCCGCGCTGCGGATGTTCCACAACAACCTCGACCCCGACGTCGCCGAGCGCCCGGAGGACCTGGTCGTCTACGGCGGCACGGGCAAGGCCGCGCGTGACTGGCCGTCGTTCGACGCGATCTCCCGCGAGCTCGCGAACCTCGAAGCCGACGAGACGCTGCTCGTCCAGTCCGGTCGGCCGGTCGGCGTCATGCGCACGAACGAGTGGGCGCCGCGCGTGCTCATCGCGAACTCGAACCTGGTGCCGGACTGGGCGAACTGGCCCGAGTTCCGCCGCCTGGAGGCCGAGGGCCTCACGATGTACGGGCAGATGACCGCGGGCTCGTGGATCTACATCGGCACGCAGGGCATCCTGCAGGGCACCTACGAGACGTTCGCCGCCGTCGCCAACAAGCGCTTCAACGGCACGCTGCGCGGCACTTTGACGCTCACGGCCGGTCTTGGTGGCATGGGCGGTGCGCAGCCTCTCGCCGTGACGATGAACGAGGGCGTCGCGCTGTGCATCGACGTCGACCCGCACCGCGTGCAGCGTCGCCTGGAGACCCGCTACCTCGACGAGGTCGCGGACGACCTGGACAGCGCCATCGAGCGCGTGTTGGCCGCCAAGGCCGCCGGTGAGGCCGTTTCCGTTGGTGTCGTGGGCAACGCGGCCGAGATCCTGCCCGAGCTGCTGCGTCGCGAGGTCGCCATCGACATCGTCACGGACCAGACCTCGGCGCACGACCCGTTGGCGTACCTGCCCGTCGGTGTCTCGCTGGACGAGTGGCAGGACTACGCCGGTGCGAAGCCGGACGAGTTCACCCAGCGCGCGCGGGAGTCGATGGCTGCGCACGTCGAGGCCATGGTCGGCTTCATGGACCGCGGTGCCGAGGTGTTCGACTACGGCAACTCGATCCGCGGCGAGGCCCAGCTCGGCGGCTACGACCGCGCGTTCGCCTTCCCCGGCTTCGTGCCCGCGTACATCCGCCCGTTGTTCTGCGAGGGCAAGGGCCCGTTCCGCTGGGCCGCGCTGTCCGGCGACCCGGCCGACATCGCCAAGACCGACCAGGCGATCCTGGAGCTCTTCCCGGAGAACGAGCAGCTGGCCCGGTGGATCAAGATGGCTGGTGAGCGCGTCGAGTTCCAGGGCTTGCCCGCCCGCATCTGCTGGCTCGGCTACGGCGAGCGCCACCTCGCGGGTCTGAAGTTCAACGAGATGGTGGCTTCCGGCGAACTGTCGGCGCCGATCGTGATCGGCCGCGACCACCTCGACTGCGGCTCGGTCGCGTCCCCGTACCGCGAGACCGAGTCGATGGCCGACGGCTCCGACGCGATCGCCGACTGGCCGCTGCTCAACGCGCTGGTCAACACGGCGTCGGGTGCGACCTGGGTGTCGATCCACCACGGTGGCGGTGTGGGCATCGGCCGCTCGATCCACGCCGGTCAGGTGACGGTCGCGGACGGCACCGAGCTGGCCGCGCAGAAGATCGAGCGCGTGCTCACCAACGACCCCGGCATGGGCGTCATCCGGCACGTGGACGCCGGGTACGACGAGGCGAAGACGGTGGCTGCGGACAAGGGCGTCCGCATTCCTATGGAGGGTTGATGCTCGACCAGATCGCGAACGTCGGCAAGGACCTCAAGCGCGGTGGCTACTCGCGCCACGGCTACAACAAGCCTGAGCTCGAACTGCGGCACTGGTTCGTGGAGCAGGCGGTCCGGCGCGGTCTCAACGTGGAGACCGACCAGAACGGCAACCTCTGGGCCTGGTGGGGTGAGCGCGGGGACAACGCGCTCATCACCGGCAGCCACCTGGACTCGGTGCCCGGTGGTGGTGCGTTCGACGGCCCGCTCGGGGTGACCTCGGCGCTGGAGGCCGTGGACCTCTTGCAGGCCACGGGATTCAAGCCCAAACGGCCGTTCGCGATCACCGTCTTCGCCGAGGAGGAAGGCGGCCGGTTCGGCGTCGCCTGCCTCGGCAGCCGGCTCCTGACCGGCGCCATCGCCCCGGAGAAGGCGTTGGCGCTCAAGGACCCGGACGGTGTCACGCTGGCCGAGGCCATGAAGGCCGCCGGGTACAACCCCGATCTGGTCGGTCGCGACGAACGGGCGTTGAAGCGCATCGGCCAGTTCGTCGAGCTGCACGTCGAACAGGGTCGTGGTCTGACGGTTCCGGTCGGCGTCGCTTCGAGCATCCTGGCGCACGGCCGGTGGCGGTTCACGTTCAGCGGTGAGGGCAACCACGCCGGCGCCACGCTGATCGAGGACCGGCGCGACCCGATGCTCCCGGCGTCGCAACTGGTTCTGGCAGCGCGCAAGGCGGCCAGGGGCGGCGGGCGTGCCACCGTGGGAAGGCTCGTCCCCAACCCCGGCGGCACCAACGTCATCGCGTCCACTGTGGACGTCTGGCTGGATGCGCGCGACACCGACGACGAGCGCACCCGCGCAATGGTCGCCGAGATCTCCGAGGCGGCTCACCAGGCTGCCAAGGAAGAAGGCTGCGAGGTCACGATCACCGAGGAGTCGTACGGCGACACGGTGTACTTCGACGCGCAGTTGCGGGACGACATCGCGGGAGCGCTCGGGGGCGTTCCCGCGCTGCCGACCGGTGCGGGCCACGACGCGGGCATCCTCGCCGCGCACGTCCCGACCGCGATGTTGTTCGTGCGCAACCCCACCGGCGTGAGCCACGCGCCGGAGGAGTTCGCCGAGCAGTCCGATGTCGACGAAGGCGTCAAGGCTCTTGCCGCCACGATCGAACACCTCGGCTCATGAACTTCTGGTGCGAGCGAGCCTGGTTGCCCACCGGGCTCGCCGAGCGCGTGCTGATCAGGGTCGAGGACGGCAGGATCTCTTCGGTGTCCACAGTGGACACGATTCCGCTGGGTGTCCGCAGGCTGCACGGCGTTGTCGTGCCGGGTTTCGCGAACGCTCACTCGCACGCGTTCCACCGGGCTCTGCGCGGTCGGACGCACGACGGCGGCGGCACGTTCTGGACGTGGCGCGAAGGCATGTACGCGCTGGCGGAGAAGCTCACCCCGCAGTCCTACTACCGCCTCGCTCGGGCGGTGTACGGCGAGATGGCGCTGGCGGGTGTCTCGACCGTCGGCGAGTTCCACTACGTCCACGACAGGTCGAACGAGTTCGGCCACTGCCTGCGGGAAGCCGCCGCGGACGCGGGCATCCGGTTGACGCTGCTCGACACCTGCTACCTCGCGGGTGGCATCGACCAGCCGTTGAACGAGGTGCAGCAACGCTTCTCCGATGGCACCGCGGAGGCGTGGGCGAACCGCGTTCGAGAGCTCAAGTCCGACAACGTGATGCGCGTCGGTGCCGCGATCCACTCGGTCCGTGCGGTTCCTCGCGACCAGATTCCTGTTGTGGCGCAAGCACTCCCGGACGCGCCCTTGCACGTCCACCTGTCCGAGCAGCCCGCCGAGAACGAAGCCTGCCTCGCCGCGTACGGCCTCACCCCGACCGGGATTCTCGCCGAAGCAGGCGCACTCTCGCCGCGCACGACAGCTGTGCACGCCACGCACCTCACGCCAGAGGACATCGCGCTGCTCGGTGGATCCGGCACCGGTGCGTGCTTCTGCCCGACCACCGAGGCCGACCTCGCCGACGGCATCGGGCCGGCCCGCGAGCTGGCCGACGCGGGCAGCCCGCTGTCGTTGGGCAGCGACCAGCACGCCGTGATCGACCCGCTGCTGGAAACCCGCGCCCTGGAGCACAACGAGCGGTTGAGAACGGGTCAGCGCGGCCGTTTCTCACCGGCCGAGCTGCTCCAGGCGGCCACGCGTCACGACGCGCTCGGCTGGGACGCGGGACGGATCGAGGTCGGTGCTCCCTGCGACCTCGTGGCCATCGGCTGCTCGACGCCGCGCACCGCCGGTTCGTTGCCGCAGCAGGTTTTCTTGAGTGCGACGGCGTCCGATGTGGACACCGTGGTGGTCGGTGGCCGAGTGGTCGCGTCCGGTGGCGTGCACGAGACTCTGGGAGACGTCGGCAGGCTGCTGGCGGACGCTATCGAGGAGCTGTGGGCATGAGCGTGCTGATCACCGGCATCGGTGAGCTGACCACGAACACCGAGTCCGCCGGTGACGCGCTGGTCGTCGACGGCTCGGAGATCGCCTGGGTGGGCAGCGCGCGGAACGCTCCGGCGGCCGACTCCCGGATCGACGTCGAAGGCCGCGCGGTGCTGCCCGGCTGGGTCGACAGCCACACCCACCTGGTCTTCGCGGGTGACCGCACCGCCGAGTTCGGTGCGCGCATGGCCGGCAAGCCGTACACCGCGGGTGGCATCGCCGTCACCGTCAACGCGACCCGTGCCGCGAGCGACGCCGAACTGTCGGAGGTCGTCCGCAAGCACGTCGCCGAGGCCCTGAGGCAGGGCACGACGTTCGTCGAGACCAAGACCGGCTACGGCCTGAACGTCCCGGACGAGGTGCGCAGCGCTCGCATCGCCGCTGAGCACGTCGACGAGATCACGTTCCTCGGTGCCCACCTCGTCCCGCCCGGCGAGGACGCCGACACGTACGTCGACCTGGTCCGCGGCGAGATGCTCGACGCCGTCGCACCCCTCGTGCGCTGGGCGGACGTGTTCTGCGAGAAGGGCGCGTTCGACTACGACCAGTCCAAGGCCGTGCTCGAAGCCGCCAAGGCCAAGGGCCTCGGCCTGCGCGTGCACGGCAACCAGCTCGGCGAGGGCCCCGGCGTGCGGCTGGCCGTCGAGCTCGGTGCCGCGTCCGTCGACCACTGCACGTACCTGTCGCACGAGGACATCGACGCGCTGGCGTCGTCGGACACCGTCGCCACGCTGCTCCCGGCCTGCGACCTGTCGACTCGTCAGTCGCTGCCGCCAGCGCGCGCTCTGCTCGATGCGGGCGCCACGGTCGCGTTGGCCAGCAACTGCAACCCCGGCTCGTCGTACACCTCGTCGATGGCCTTCTGCGTGACGACAGCCGTCCTGCAGATGCGCATGACGGTGGAAGAAGCGGTGTGGGCGGCCACGGCCGGTGGGGCGCAGGCGTTGCGAAGGGACGACGTCGGTGTCATCAGGCCTGGTGCGCGCGCTGACCTCCACGTGTTGGACGCGCCGTCGATCACGCATCTGGCGTACCGGCCAGGCGTCCCGTTGACGCACTCGGTGTGGCGTCGGGGCGAACGAGCCATCTGAGAAAGGCGTCTCATAACCCTCCGTGTGGGCCTACTGGCGGAGGGTGCCGCCGCCGTACGGTGCTGGCGTGGTGGACTTCGCGGAGGCCCTGACGAAAGCCGTCGACAACAGCGGCCTCAGCCTCGAACGCATCCAGCACCACCTGGCGGCCCGCGGCATGCAGGTGAGCATCTCCACGCTGAGCTACTGGCGCCGCGGCCGCAGCCGTCCGGAACGGCCCGAGTCGCTGAAGGTCGTCTCCGCGCTGGAGGACCTCCTCGACCTCGGCGAGGGCTTCCTCATCGACAAGCTGGGCGACAAGCGGCCGCGTGGCCGTTGGGTCGGGCAGGCGATGACGCTCGAGGACATGTGGGACTCGCGCGCCACCGACCTCGGCGAGGTCATGGCGCGGATCGACAGGATGCAGCCGAAGACCTCGACGTACCTCAGCGTGAAGGACCGGCAGGTGGTCGGGCCGGACCGGCGTGAGGTCGAGATGCGCTGCACGGGCGTGGTCGAGGCGCTGGAGGACGGCGTCGACAGGTTCCTCGCGATCCAGCTCGCCGATCCGACGGACCTCGGCGTGGCGTCCATCGAGGCGTATCCGCCGTGCCGGCTCGGACGGGTGCGCGGGGAGGACTCCACCGGGTTCCTCGTCGCGGAGATCCTGTTCGACAGGATGCTCAGAGCGGGGGAGACGGCGCTGGTCGACTACACGATCCGGATGCGGCCGGGAGCGGACAGCGAGGTCTGCGACCGGCGGTTCCTGCGGCCGGTGGGCGACTACGTGCTGCAGATCGACTTCCACCCGGACGCCGTGCCGACGCGCTGCTTCTCGTTCGCCAGGCCGTCGTTGCAGGAGCCGGAGACCGCGCTGAACGAGCTGTGGATCGGGAACACCGCGTCCACGCACATCCACGTGCGGAACTCGAAGCCCGGGATCTACGGAGTGCGGTGGGAGTGGGAGTAGCTCCCACCCCCACCGCGTCGCGCCCCCAGTCGATCGATGCCGCTTGCCGAGCCGCATTCGGCGTTGGGCATCAGGGGCTGGCTGGCCTTCGCTGCCGCAGGGAAGCAGCTCCGGCTAGACCTTGAGCAACAGGTTCGGTGAACCCGTCTTGATGTCGGTCAGCTTGTTCGGCGTGGCCGCGTTCACGAGCGCGTCACGCACCTGGGCGGGCGTCGCGTTCGGGTTCGCGCTCAGGTACAGCGCCGCCGCACCCGCGACGTGCGGGGAGGCCATCGACGTGCCGCCCATCGAGCGGGTGCCGGTGTCGTTGCTGTGCGAGGCCGAGACGATGTCGCTGCCCGGCGCCCAGATGTCGAGGCACTTGCCGTAGTTCGACGAGCCGGCCGTCCAGATCGAACGCTTGTCGTTGCGGTCGCTCGCGCCGACGGTGATCGCCTCCGGCGTGCGGGCAGGGGTGAAGTTGCACGCGTCCTGGCCGCTGTTGCCGCCCGCGAGCACGTACGTGACTCCCGCCTGGATGGAGCGCCTGACGGCGTTCTCCAGCGAGCTGTTCGTGCCGCTGCCGCCGAGGCTCATGTTGACCACAGCGGGCTTCTTGGCGTTCTGCGTCACCCAGTCGATGCCGCGGATGATGCCGTCCCACGGGCCGCTGCCGTTGCAGTCGAGCACGCGGACCGCGACGAGCTTGGCCTTCTTCGCGACACCGTAGGTCTTGCCCGCGACCGTGCCGGCGACGTGCGTGCCGTGGCCCTGGCAGTCCTGAGCGACGGCGTCGTTGTCGATGAAGTCGTAACCGTCGGACGCGCGACCCTCGAAGTCGGTGTGGGACTTGCGGATTCCGGTGTCGAGCACGTACGCCGTGACGTTGGAAGCCGTGTTCGGGTACGTGTACTTCTGGTTGAGCGGCAGGCTCGCCTGGTCCACGCGGTCGAGCCCCCAGGTCGGGTTCGACTGTGTCTCCTGGATCGTGGCGACCGTGTTGCGCTCGACGAACTGGACGTCCGGGTCCGCCGCGAGTCGCCGTGCCTGGCGCTCGGACATGCCGGTGACGGAGAAACCGTGCAGCGCGGTGCTGTAGGTGTGCTTCACGGAGCCCTGGTAGCGGGAGGCCAGCGCCGCGGCAGGGGTGCGCGCGCCGTCCTTGAGCACCACGATGTAGCTGCCCTCGACCGCCTGCGCGCCCGCCCCGGGCAGCACAGCCTGTTCGGCGATCGCGGTGGGCGTCCACATCGCCGTGGAAGCGATGCCGAATGCCGCCGCGATGGCGACATGACGCCGTAGTCGTGCCATTGGTTCCTCCTGGCAGGGAATGAACTGGGGAACACGACAAAACTAACGCGGAGTGTGTGAGGGATAACAGGTTCGAAACTTCAGTTCGCAATACTGTCAAAACTGTGGCAGAGCTGTTGTTCTGTGCACTCCACGTGGTGGACGGGCCGGATTCGATCACGGGCCGTAGCATTCGACCGTGGTGGAATTCGCTGAGGCGCTGACGCGGGCCGTCGAGGCCAGCGGTCTCAGTCTGGAGCGGATCCAGCACCACCTGGAGCAGCGCGGCGTGCAGGTGAGCCTGTCGACGCTGAGCTACTGGCGGCGCGGCCGGTCGCGTCCGGAACGCCCGGAGTCCTTGGTCGCGGTCGCCGCTCTGGAGGAGATCCTTCGCCTCGAGCCGGGGACGTTGACGGGCAGTCTGGGCGACCGGCGGCCGCGTGGCAGATGGGTCGAACGGGCCGCCGCGCTGGAGCCGATCTGGCAGGAGGCGGCGATCGACCTGGGCCGCGAGATCGCCCGCGTCGACCAGCTGCTGCCGGCTCCCGCTCGCTACCTCAGCGCGCGTGACGTGCAGGTCATCGGCCCGGACCGGCGCGAGGTCGAGATGCGGTCGACGTCGGTGGTCGAGGCGTTCGAGGACGGCGTGGACCGGATTCTCGTCGCGCGCGTCGCCGACTCCACCGACCGCACCGCAGGGGAGATCCACGCCGAGAAGTCGTGCCGGATCGGTCGCGTGCGCCGCGACGCCGAGCACAAACTGCTCGTCGCCGAGGTGGTGTTCGACCGCGTGCTGCGAGCTGGCGAGACCGCGTTGGTCGATCTCCGGTTCGAGTCCGATCCGGGTGCTCCGAGCTCATCCGCGGACCGCCGGTTCGTCCGGCCGTTGCGCGACTACGTGCTGGAGGTCGAGTTCCACCCCGACGCCGTTCCGGTGCGCTGCTACGGGTTCACGCGCACCGATCCGGAGGCGCCGCACGTGGAGACCGGTGATTTGTGGATCGGCACCACCGCGGCGACGCACCTCCTTGTGCGAGATGCCCGGCCGGGCATCCACGGGATCATGTGGGAGTGGGAATAGCTATTCGAGTTTCCTTTTGTTCGCCGGAAATTTCGTGACGAATGCAGTTTCGAGCTGGAGCAACTCCACGTGGCGTGACGGGGACGCGCGAGGCAGGGTGGAGACATGGAATACACCCACCTCGGTCGCAGCGGTCTGTCCGTCTCCCGCCTGTGCCTCGGCACGATGAACTTCGGCCCAGAGACGTCCGAGGCCGACAGTCACGCGATCATGGACCGCGCCCACGAACACGGCCTGAACTTCTTCGACACGGCCAACGTCTACGGCTGGAAGCAGGGCGAGGGCGTCACCGAGCAGATCATCGGCCGGTGGTTCGCCCAGGGCGGCAACCGTCGCGAAAGGACGGTCGTCGCGACCAAGCTCTACGGCAGCATGGGTGACTGGCCCAACGACAACAAGCTCTCGGCCCTGAACATCCGCCGCGCGTGCGACGAGTCGTTGCGGCGCCTGCAAACCGACTACATCGACCTCTACCAGATGCACCACGTCGACCGGGACACGCCGTGGGACGAGATCTGGGAAGCCTTCTCCGTGCTGCGCCAGCAGGGCAAGGTCATCTACTTCGGCTCGTCGAACTTCGCCGGCTGGCACATCGCGCAGGCAGCAGAAGCGGCTCGCACGCGCGGCTTCCTCGGCCTGGTGTCCGAGCAGTCCATCTACAACCTGATGACCCGCTGGGCCGAGCTGGAGGTCCTGCCGGCGGCTCGTCACTACGGCCTCGGCGTCATCCCGTGGTCGCCGCTGCACGGCGGCCTGCTCGGCGGCGTGCTGCGCAAGCAGCGCGAGGGAGGCGGTTCTCGTTCGTCTTCCGGGCGGTCCGCGGACGCGTTGGAGAAGTACCGCGAGACGATCGACGCCTACGAGAAGCTCTGCGCCGAGATGGGCGAGGACCCGGCCAACGTCGGCCTCGCGTGGCTGCTGCACCAGGAGGGCGTGACGGCGCCGATCATCGGGCCGCGCACGGTGGAGCAGCTCGACAACTCGTTGCGGGCGGCGGAGTTGAAGCTGGACGCCGAGGTGCTCGGCAAGCTGGACGAGCTGTTCCCGGCGCCCGGTCCCAACGGCTCGAAGCCGGCCCCGGAGGCCTACGCCTGGTGATGCGGGGTGAGTGGTTTCCGTCGCCATGGCAACGGAAACCACTCACAGCTCAGCTAGCCGACGCGGACCTTCGTCCACTGCTGCGCCACGCCGCCGTAGCACTCCCACTGGTAGATCGTGCCGCCGTTGAAGTTCTCATTCGGGTTGGCGTCCAGGCAGCGCTGGGTGGCCGCGTTGCGGAGCGTGCCGGGCAGGCCGGGCGACTCGCGCCACTGCTGGGGCGCCCCGCCATGGCATCCCCAGACGTACACCTGACCGCCGTTCCACGGCTGGTTGGGGTTGGCGTCGAGGCACATGCTGGTGTTCAGCACCGGTCTGATGGTGCTGTCGCTGAAGAACAGCCACTTCTGCTCATCGGTGCCGTCGTTCGACCACTGGCGGATGTGCCCGCCGTTCTGGTTGATCTCGGTGCGCAGCGCCTCGAGGTTGCGGTAGGGCGCGAACCCCACGTGCAGGGTGAACGGCCCCTCGACGGCGAACGGCGCGATGCCGGCGTTCGCCGTCTGGTCCTGGGCCGAAGCGAGCGCGCTCCCGGACAACGTCATCGCGATCGCCGCTGCCGCGATCATCACCTTCTTGAACAAAACTCCCCCTCGGAGTTTCCGCTGATGTGACGAGTTGATCGTCGTGGTGCGCCGAGGGGGAGCGCCTGAGCATGACCATGCTCAAAAACGTTGGCAAATAGCCAAAAGCTCCAAAACGCGAGGCTTCGTCAGTCCTCGAAGTCGTCCTCGTCGTCGCGCGCCAGGTAGGTGGCGAGGCGCTCGACGGCCGTCTCGAAGTCCGGGTTGGCGTCGACGAACGAACGGAGCTTGTCGGCGAGCCACGCGAGGGTGACCTCTTCCTCGCCGCGCCGCTTCTCGAGCTCCTCGATGCCGCGATCGGTGTGGTACATGGCAGAACTCCCTTGCAAGACCCAGAAAACAAGCCGCCGGACCCGCAAGGGGCCCGGCGGCTCGTCACTTCGACAACGACTTACTCGAACGCGCGGGTGATGATCTCGCGCTGCTCGACCTCGTGCACCTTGCTCGAACCGGCCGACGGGGCGGCCATCGGGCGGCGGGACACGCGGCGGACGGTGCCCAGGTGCTCGGGGAGGAGCTCCGGCAGGGCCAGGCCGTAGAACGGCCACGCACCCTGGTTCGCCGGCTCCTCCTGCACCCAGCGGACGTCCTTCGCGTTCGGGTAGCGCTCCAGGGTCTCGGTCAGCTTGCGGGCCGGGACCGGGTAGAGCTGCTCGACGCGCACGATCGCCACGTCGCCGCCGCCGCGCTTCTCACGCTCGGCGTGCAGCTCGTAGGAGATCTTGCCGCTGCACAGCAGGACCTTCGTGACCGCGTTCGGGTCCTTGATGGTCGGGTCGTCCATCACCGAGTGGAAGCGGTCGTTGATGAACTCGTCCGTGCCGGACACGGCGGCCTTGAGGCGCAGCATCGACTTCGGCGTGAACACCACGAGCGGCCGGTCGACGCCGTCGAGGGCGTGGCGGCGGAGCAGGTGGAAGTAGTTCGCCGGGGTCGACGGGACCGCGACGGTCATGGAGCCCTCGGCGCACAGCTGCAGCCAGCGCTCGATGCGGCCCGACGTGTGGTCCGGGCCCTGACCCTCGTGGCCGTGCGGCAGCAGGATCACGACGTCGGAACGCTGACCCCACTTGGCCTCACCGGACGAGATGAACTCGTCGATGATCGGCTGCGCGCCGTTCACGAAGTCGCCGAACTGCGCCTCCCACAGGACCAGCGCCTTCGGGTTCGCGACCGAGTAGCCGTACTCGAAACCGAGCGCGGCGAACTCCGACAGCACCGAGTCGTAGACCATGAACTTGCCCTGGTCTTCCGACAGGTTCTGCAGCGGCGTGTACTCCTCGCCCGACTTGCGGTCGATCAGGGTCGCGTGGCGCTGCACGAACGTGCCGCGGCGCGAGTCCTGGCCGGCGAGGCGGATGTTGCGGCCCTCGATCGCGAGCGAGCCGAACGCGAGCAGCTCGGCGAACGCCCAGTCGATGCCGCCGTCGCGCGCCATCTTGGCGCGGCGGTCGAGCACCGGCTTGACGCGCGCGTGCGGCGTGAAGCCCTCGGGCAGGTTCACGTGCGAGTCGGCGATGTGCTCCAGCACCTCACGGCTGATGTGCGTGGGCAGCTTCGCCGGGATCTGCTGCTCGGACTCGACCGACGGGCTGACCGTGATCGGGTGCTTCTCGAGCTCGCGGACCTCGTTGAAGACGTGCTCCAGCTGGCTCGAGAAGTCCTGCAGCGCCTTCTCGGCCTCTTCGACCGTGATGTCGCCGCGGCCGATCAGGGACTCGGTGTAGGTCTTGCGCACCGAGCGCTTCTGGTCGATCACGTCGTACATCGCCGGCTGCGTCATCGAGGGGTCGTCGCCCTCGTTGTGGCCGCGGCGGCGGTAGCAGACCATGTCGATCACGACGTCCTTGTGGAACGCCTGGCGGTACTCGACGGCCAGCTTCGCGACCCAGTAGCAGGCCTCCGGGTCGTCGCCGTTCACGTGGAAGACCGGCGAGCCGATCATCTTCGCGACGTCGGTCGAGTACTTCGAGGACCGCGAGTGCTCCGGCGCGGTGGTGAAGCCGACCTGGTTGTTCACGACGATGTGGACCGTGCCACCGGTGCGGTAGCCGCGCACGAGCGCCAGGTTCAGCGTCTCGGCGACGACGCCCTGGCCCGCGAACGCCGCGTCGCCGTGCATGGCGACCGGCAGGACGGGGAAGAACTCGCCGCCCTGGTCCAGCAGGTCCTGCTTGGCGCGCACGATGCCCTCGAGCACCGGGTCGACCGCTTCGAGGTGCGACGGGTTCGCCGTCAGCGACACCTTGGTCTCGCCGTCGCCGAACATGCGGAAGTACTTGCCCTCGGCGCCGAGGTGGTACTTCACGTCGCCGGAGCCGTGCGCCTGACCGGGGTCGAGGTTGCCCTCGAACTCGCGGAAGATCTGCGAGATCGGCTTGCCGACGATGTTCGCGAGCACGTTCAGGCGGCCGCGGTGCGGCATGCCGATGACGACCTCGTCGAGCTCGTGCTCGGCGGCCTTGTCGAGCACCGCGTCGAGCAGCGGGATGACGGTCTCGCCGCCCTCCAGCGAGAAGCGCTTCTGGCCGACGTACTTCGTCTGCAGGAACGTCTCGAACGCCTCAGCCGCGTTCAGCTTGCTGAGGATGTACTTCTGCACGGTGGCCGGCGGCTTCTCGTGCGGAACCTCGACGCGGTCCTGGATCCAGCGACGCTCTTCGGGCTCCAGGATGTGCATGTACTCGACGCCGACCGTGCGGCAGTACGAGTTGCGCAGCACGCCGAGGATGTCGCGCAGCTTCATCCGCTCCTGGCCGGCGAACCCGCCGACCGGGAACTCGCGGTCCAGGTCCCACAGCGTCAGGCCGTGGCTGAGCACGTCCAGGTCGGCGTGCGAGCGCTGGCGGTAGTTCAGCGGGTCCGTGTCGGCCATCAGGTGGCCGCGGGTGCGGAACGCGTCGATCAGCTCGATGACGCGGGCCGTCTTGTCGACAGCACCCTCGGGGATGTCTGCGACCCAGCGGATCGGCTCGTAGGGCAGCCGCAGCGACGCGAAGATGTCGTCGTAGAAGCCGTCCTCACCGAGCAGCAGCTGGTGCACGCGCTTGAGGAACTCGCCCGACTCCGCGCCCTGGATGATGCGGTGGTCGTACGTGGAGGTCAGCGTGATGATCTTGCTGACGCCCATGTCGGTGAGCGCCTGCTCGCTGGTGCCCTGGAAGTGCGCGGGGTACTCCATCGCGCCGACGCCGATGATCGCGCCCTGGCCCGACTGGAGACGCGGCACCGAGTGGTTCGTGCCGATCGTGCCGGGGTTGGTCAGCGAGATCGTGGTGCCGGAGAAGTCGTCCGCCGTCAGCGACCCGGCGCGGGCCTTGCGGATCAGGTCCTCGTAGGCCTGCCAGAACTGCGTGAACGTCATGTTCTCGCAGCCCTTGACCGACGCGACGACCAGCGTGCGCTGACCGTCCTTGCCGGGCAGGTCGATCGCCAGACCGAAGTTCACGTGCTCCGGCGTGACGACGAACGGCTTGCCGTCGACCTCGGCGTAGTGCCGGTTCATGTTCGGGTACGCGTGCAGCGCCCGGACCACCGCGTAGCCGATGACGTGCGTGAAGGAGACCTTCCCGCCGCGCGTCCGCTTCAGGTGGTTGTTGATGACGATGCGGTTGTCCGCCAGCAGCTTGGCGGGCACGGCGCGCACGCTGGTCGCGGTCGGAACGGTGAGCGAGAGCTCCATGTTCTTCGCGATCGCGGCGGCGGCACCGCGCAGCTGCTTCTGCTCGGGCTCCGCGCTCTGCGTGACCGGCTTCGCCTTCGCCGCCTGCTGCGGCGTGGCCTTGCCGGTCTGCGGCAGCGTGGCCGCGGGCTTCGGCTGTGCCGCCGGCTGGGCGGCGGGCTTCGGGGCGGCGGGCGCGGCCTGGCCGTTGTCGGCGGCCGGCGGGGTCACGGTCGCGGTCGTGGTGGCCGTTCCGCCACCCGCGCTGGCCGTGGCGGAACCGTTGCCGCCCGCACGCTTGTAGTCGGCAAAGAAGTCGTGCCACGCCGGGTCTACCGACGACGGGTCCGCGAGGAACTGCTCGTACATCTCCTCGACGAGCCACTCGTTGGGCCCGAATTGTGACGCAGGACTGCTGCTGGACACGGCTCGCGCTCGCCTCTATCCATCTCGCTCTTGGTGTTGACTCATGCGGTAGTCAGGTTAGTCCCCCAGGCCTGGGGCTTCACACGCTGGAGGCACCTGGCAAGGAGTGCTCTGTCACAGGATCGATCAGGACGGGCCTGACGTCACCGGCAGTTGAGCAATTCTTGATGTGCGTCTCACTACGTCTCCTCTCTTTCGGGCAATGCCGTTGAGCTGTTGGGTGGGCATACGCACCGACCGCAGTGATCAGTTCACGATAGGTACAACTGCGGTGCTCCACGGGTTGATCTTGTTCAGGTGAGCGAACTTCGGATCGAACCGGTCATGGCCTGCACGAAACGTTCCCTGGTCGCGTCCGTTGTGCGGTCCAGCGACAGGTACGGGTTCAGGTCCTCCAGCTCGACCAGGAGCAGGTCGCCGTCCTGCGTGCGGCAGGCGTCGACGCGCTGGATGCCGTGGCCGAGGTCGTTCCACTCGACGAACTTCCGCGCGAATTCCAGATCCTGCTTCGTGGGTTCGTAGCCGGTGAGCTCCCAGCGCTGGTGCGGGTCCGGTGCGTGCAGCGCGTACTGGAAGTCGTGGTCGACGAAGTAGAACGAGACCTCGTACCGAAAATCGATCTTGGGCTGGATGAGGAGATCGCTCGTGGAGTTCGCGAGCGCTTCCCGGCTCACGAACTCCAGGCCGTGCGAGTCGGCCCCGGCTTTGGGTTTCACGACGTATTCGGCCACGTCCGGCAACCGGTCGAGGTGGTCGGGCGTGTCGATCGTGGGGATGACCGGGTAGCCCAGTTCGTGCAGGTCGATCAGGTACTGCTTGCCGGCCATGTCGCCCTTGCCGGTGAGCGGGTTGTAGACGCGCCGGCCCGTGGCTTCCGCCTGCTCGCGGAAGTGCGCGTAGGCCTCCGGGTAGTCGATCACCGGGCCGCTGTTGCGGACCACGGCCACGTCGAAGGCCGCCATCAGGTGCGCGGCGTCCTCCGGGTGGCAGACGGCCAGGTTGAACGTTTTGCGCAGCTGCGAGGTCAGGTAGATGTCCTCGTCGCAGTAGCGCCTGCCTCTGGCGGGGTAGGCGAGGTCCGAGACGTACAGGATGCTGGGCACTGGACTCCTAACCGACCAGACGTCGATGCCAGTCGAGCGGTGTGACGGAGATGGCCCGGCCGGGGTCGCGGTCCCACTCGGCGCGCAGGCCCGCGGCTTCGAGGGCCTTCACGACCTCGTCCCCGATGGCCGTCGTGGTCTCCTCGGTGCCGTCGAAGCCGCCGTAGAGCAGCATCAGCCCGTGACCGGACGCGGCGGAGTCCGTGCACTGCGAGTGGAAGTAGACGAAACCGCGGGCGCCTGGCTCGCTCTCCGCCCCGATCTCGGCCTGGCCGCAGCTGCGGCAGCAGGTGAAGTTCTCGCGGGCGGTGATGCCTGCTTCCTGCAGAGCTCGGAATGCCCTCGTGAGCCGTTCCGGATCGGTCTCGCCCTGCCACGTCTTCTGCTCTTCGACGCGCTCCAGCCACAGCCTGTCGGCCAACGCCCGCGCCTGCTCGGGGGAGACGGGCCGGTGGTCGCCGTCGACCAGGTAGTCCTCCGCGAGCTCGGCCAGCTCGGCGCGGTCCGCGTAGCCGCCGTTCAGGACCTCGCGGACGCGCTCTTCCAGCTGCTCGCGCTCTTCGTCGTCGAGGTCGAGCGGCGGCGCCTCTTCGGCTGCGCCCAGATCCAGCCGTGACCAGGTCGGGCCGTTGTCCCAGCCGGGTTGCCGGCTGGCCCAGCCGGTGAGCGCCGCGATCACGTTCTCGGGCCTGGTGCTCGTCCGGAAGTGCCGGTCGGCCGCGCCGTCGCGGTGTTCCAGCTCGTAGGCGCCACCGGCCTCGTGCCAGACCTGGGCGAACACGTCCGGCAGGTCGGGTACCCGCTGGACGATCAGGAACCGGTCACCCGCGCCGCCGATCCTGCTGACCAGCGCGGCCAGCTCTTCGGCGGAGACGCGGACGTGCCGCTCCCAGTTCTCCGTCTTCACCACGATCTCGAGCATGCGCGGACTCTAAGCCGCAGCCGGGCCGGAGCACCTGGGTTTCGGGTCCTGAGGGTGCGGGATGTGGAGGGCTGGGAAGGCATCGAGGCGCCTCAGAGCCCGCAGCCTTGTTCGGAAGGCGCGGGCGACGCTTCGAGGCGGCCCGCGCTAGGCGGCTTCTGGGGGGCACGACTTCGCGTGGCGTAGATGTGCGTGGCGTAGATGTGCGTGGCGTTGCGGGTGTGGGGCTTCCAGTCTCGGTGGCCTCTGTGGTCTCGGCTTGCGCGGTCGAGACGCTCGGGGTGCGAGTGTCGTCGTCGGTTGCGAGGCGCCTCGGGCCCCAGGTCCCGCAGCCTTGTTCGGAAGGCGCGGGCGACGCTTCGAGGCGGCCCGCGCTAGGCGGCTTCTGAGGGCACGACTTCGCGTGGCGTAGGCGTGTGTGGCGCAGATGTGTGCGGCGTTGCGGGTGTGGGGCTTCTGGTCTCGGCGGCCTTTGTGGTCTCGGCTTGCGCGGTCGAGACGCTCGGGGTGCGAGCGTCGTCGTCGGTTGCGCGGCGCGGAGGTGGCGCTGCTTGGCGTGGTCGGGTTCGTCGGTGGGCGGGCTCCTAGGCGGCTTCCGGGGCGCCGTGGCGCCATAGGCGGGCGTAGGCGCCGTTGGACGCCAGGAGGTCGGCGTGGGTGCCTTGTTCGACGATGCGGCCGTCCGCCAGCACGACGATGCGGTCGGCCCTGGCCGCGGTGGCCAGGCGGTGGGCGACCACGAAGGTCGTGCGGGCTCCGGTCAGGTGGTCGGCCGCGGCCAGGACCGCGGACTCGGTGGCTGGGTCGAGGGCCGCGGTGGCCTCGTCGAGCAGGAGGAGGTCCGGGTTGACCAGCTCGGCTCTGGCCAGGGCGAGGAGCTGGCGCTGGCCCGCGGAGAGACGGGTGCCGCGTTCGCCGACCGGTTGGTGGAAGCCGTTGGGGAGGCTCGCGACCATCGGGAGGGCGCCCACGGCTTCCACGGCGTGCTGGATCTCCGGTTCGGTGGCGGTGGGGCGGCCGTAGGCGACGTTCGAGGCCACGTCGCCGCCGAAGAGGTGGGCCTCCTGCGGGACGACGCCCAGGCGTTGGCGGTAGGCCGACAGGTCGTAGGAGCGGACGTCCACGCCGTCTACCAGGACCGAGCCCCCGGTGGCGTCGTAGAAGCGGGCGATCAGCTTGACGAGGGTGGACTTGCCCGCGCCGGTTTCGCCCACCAGGGCGACGGTTTCGCCTGGCGTCACGTGCAGGGTGACGTTGTCCAGGGCCGGGTGGTCGGCGCCGGAGTAGGTGAAGGAGACGTTGCGGAGCTCCACCTCGCCGCGGAGGCGAGCGGGGACCGGGACGGGCGACGAAGGCGGTTCGACGGTGGTCGGGGTGCGCAAGAGGTCGCCGATTCGGCGCAGACCCACGCGGGCCTGCTGGTAGCCGTCGAAGACGCCGGAGAGCTGCTGGATCGGGCTGAAGAACAGGCCCAGGTAGAGCAGGAACGCCAGCAGCACGCCCGGCGTCAGCGTGCCCGTGGCCACCCGGTGGGCGCCGACGGCCAGGACCACTGCCTGCGCCACGCCGGAAAGCAGTGCCACGAAAGGGAAGTAGGTGGCGATGTAGCGCTGGGCCCGCAGGCGGCTCTGGCGGTACGCGTCGCTGCGTTCGGCGAAGGCCTCCGCGGAGTGGCGTTCGCGGGTGTAGGCCTGGGCGACGCGCAGGCCCGAGACGTTCTCCTGGAGGTCGGCGTTGACCGCGCTGACGCGCTCGCGGGCTTCCGCGTACGCCGTGGAGGAGAGGCGCTGGAAGATCGCGGTGGCGACCACCAGGATCGGCAGCACGGCCAGCGCGATCAGGGCCAGCGACGCGTCGGTGATCACCAGGGCCGCGGTGATGCCGACGACGGTCAGCAGGCTGATCACGGCGGTGACCAGGCCGGTCTGCAGGAACGTGGAGAGTGCGTCCACGTCCGTGGTCATCCGCGTCATGATGCGGCCGGCCATCTCGCGCTCGTAGTAGTCGAGGCCGAGCCGTTGCAGGTGGGCGTAGCTGCGGACGCGCAGCAGGTAGAGCAGGCGCTCGCCGAGCCGGGCCGCGAACACCGTGCTGCCCGTCGTGGTCAGCCAGCCGATCACGACCAGACCCACGCCCAAGCCCACCGCCAGCCACAGCGCGGACTCGGTGCCTGCCACCACGCCGCCGTCCACGCCGAGCCGGACCAGAGCGGGCAAACCCATGCCCACCAACGCGTCCAGGACGACAAGAGCAGCCACGGCCCCCAGCGCCCAGCGGACCGGGCGCAGCAGACTCGCCAGGCGGAAGCCGGGATCAGGAGCACGCGGGTCTTCGCCGTGCAGGACAGGAGCTTCGGTGGCCGGGGGCAACGCGCGCACCTGGGCCAGCAGTTCGGGCGTGGGTGGGCCGCCGGCGAGAGCGGACATGCCGCCGGGGCCGCCTCCCCTGCGGCCGCCCGAGGCAGGAGCCGTCGTTCTGGCGTCGTCGATCAGACGCTGGTCCAGGTCGTCCTGCGAGACCGCCGGCCACAGCTCGCCGGTGGTCTCCGGGGCCGTGGACTCGATGGCCTCGTCCGGGCCTGCCAGGAGATCGCGGTAGAGAGGGCAACGGGCCGTCAGCTCGTCGTGCGTGCCGATGTCGACCACTCGGCCCGCGTCCAGCACGGCGATCCGGTCGGCCAGGGACAGGGTCGAGCGTCTGTGTGCGACGAGCAACGTGGTGCGGTTGGCCGTCACCGAGGCGAGCGTCGCGTGGATGGTCGCTTCGGTCGCGTTGTCCACGGCGGACGTCGCGTCGTCCAGCACCAGGATGCGCGGATCGGAGAGCAGCGCACGGGCCAGAGCGACGCGCTGGCGCTGGCCGCCGGAGAGCGTGAGACCGCGTTCGCCCACCACCGTGTCGTAGCCGAGCGGGAGCGCCTCGATGAAGTCGTGCGCCTCGGCGGCCTTCGCGGCGCGCTCCACCTCGGCGCGCGAGGCGTCGGGGCGGCCGTACGCGATGTTCGCGAACACCGTGTCGGAGAACAGGAACGCCTCTTCGAAGACGACACCCACCGAGCCGCGCAACGACTCCAGCCGCAGCGTGCGGACGTCGGCGCCGCCCACCCGCACGGCGCCGGAGTGGACGTCGTAGAAACGCGGCAGCAGCAGGGAAACCGTCGACTTGCCGGACCCCGCCGTGCCTACCAGGGCCAGGGTCTCGCCCGGCTTCACGGAGATCGAGAAGTCCTGCAGCACCGGTTCGCTGCGGGTGTAGCCGAACGTCACGTCCGAGAACGAGATGCCGAGTGGGCCGTCGGGCACCTTGCCCGGGCCGTCGGTCACGTCCGGCTGCGAGTCGATCAGCTCGTACACCCGCGTGACGCCGGCCTTGGCCAGCTGCGCGGACACCACCAGCCCGGACAGGATCCTGGTGGGGCCCACCAGGTTCGCCACGTACGTCGTGAACGCGAGGAACGTGCCCAGCGTGACCTGCCCGTGCAACGCCAGCCAGCCGCCGAGCGCCAGCACGCCGACCTGACCCAGCAACGGCAACGCCGTCACGGTGGCGAGCGGCCGCGACGACAGGCGAGCAGCCCGCATCCGTTCCGCGAACAGAGCCTTCGCGTGCTTCTCCAGGCGCGCCACCTCGCGCATCTCCTGGCCGAACCCCTTCACCACGCGCACACCGGTGACGGTCTCCTCGACCTGCTGCGCGAGATCAGCCGCCCGCTGTTGCGCCGACCAGGTGGCCGGGAACAACGTCAGCCGGGTGCGCCCGGCGAGCCACGCCACCAGCGGCAGCACGATGACGGCGATCAACGTCAGCGGCGGCGACAGGTAGAGCATCGCGGCCAGAGCGGCCACGGCGAACACCACCGTGCCGACGGCCAGCGGCGCCATCATCAGCAACGACTGCACCAGCTGCAGGTCGGTGATCGACCGCGACACGATCTGCCCGGTGCGCATCTCGTCCTGCTTGGCGCCGTCGAGCCGCTGCACCGAGGAGAACACGCTGAGCCGCAGGTCGTGCTGCACGCCCAGCGCCAGCCGCCCGCCCAGATAGCGACGTAAGAACGCCGACCCGAACGTGAGCAGCTCCAACACGATCAACGCCACCATCAACGCCCACAGGCGGTCGGTGCGGCCCGCCGTCGAGTCGTCGATCGCGGTCTTGAGCAGCAACGGGCCCGCCGCCTGCAGCCCGACACCGACGACGGCGGCGAGCACCGACAGCACCACCAGGCGGGGGTGCTGCCAGCACGCGGCAGTCAGTCGGCGGATCCAGCCCTTCGTCACGCAGCCAAGACTACGTTCGGGGTCCGACAGTCAACTCGATCTTGAGTAATCGCAGGTCAGGTGATGTCTTTCCGGGTCATCACTGCCCAGCTGCCACCGAACGCCAGCGCCACCCAGCCGAAGAAGATCAGCGCCGACAGCCACCACGCCTGCGCGCCGCCCGCGCCCGCGAGGATCCGCAGGAACTCGACGGCCTCCTCCGGGACGACACCGGCCTTGTCCAGGAAGAGATCGGCCACGACGGACCCGGTCATCCCGTTCACCGCCCCGTTCGGCAGGAACCCGATGATCGCCTCCGGTGCCTGCGCGAGCCGCAGGAAGAACTGCAGCAGGTTCTCGACCACCAGGAAGTACATGACCAGCAGCACGGTCACGCCCGCGACGTTCGTGATCAGCCCGCCGAGCCCGACGCCGAGCATCGTCATCAGGATCGACGAGATCACGCAGACCAGCGTGAGCATCGCCCAGTTGCCCGAGTCGGGCAGCTGGCTCGGGTGGCTGGTCAGCACCACGCCGAGCGCGGTGAAGCCCATGATCGCGAGCCCGTAGATCGCGCCCCACATCGCGTAGACCAGGAGCTTGGCCAGCATCGTGTGCACCCGCGTGGGCGCGGTCAGGAACGTCGTCGTGATCGTCCGCCTGCCGATCTCACCGGAGAACGCCAGCGCGCCGAAGATCATCGGGAACATCGTGGTGAGGTTGATCGACCGCGCGATGCCGAACAGCGAGAACTTCCACTGGTCCGGCGTCACGCCGAGGACCTCCGAGAGCTGTTCCGCGTCCGCGCTCGAGGTGAAGTCGACGAACGCGCGGCCGATCAGCCCGCTCAGCAGGCCACCGCCCAACGCCAGCAGCACCGTCGGGATCAGCAGACCCCACCACAGGCCGGTCGTCGTCGTCTTGCGGAGCTCCGCCTGTACGAGGTTGCCCATCAGGCCCAACCACCCTGCTGCTGCTGATACGGAGCCGGTGCGTGGCCGGCGAACTGACCGTTGGTGAGCTGGAAGAAGATCTGTTCCAGGTCGACCTGCTCCTCCTGGATGCCGTACACCGACACGCCCGCGCGCAACGCGACGTCCGCGACGTGCTTGGTGTCCACTCCGGACACCGCGAGCCGTCCGTCCATCAGCTGCTCGATCGCGTGGACACCGCTGTCGCGCAACGCCGTCGCGAGCGCACCGACGTCCGACGGCTGCACGAGAACGCGGCGTTGTTGTTTCTGGCGAAGGTGTTCCAACGGCCCGTAGTACATGGTCTGCCCGCGCGAGATGATCACGACCTGGTCGACCGTCTGCTCGACCTCGGCCAGCAGGTGGCTGGAGATCAGCACGGTGCGACCCATGCGCGCGTACGACTGCAGGAACGTGCGCAGCCACGCGATGCCCTCGGGATCCAGGCCGTTCGCGGGTTCGTCGAGCACCAGCACCTGCGGATCGCCGAGCAGCGCCGTGGCCACCGCCAGCCGCTGCTTCATGCCCAGCGAGAACCCGCCGACCGCGCGGTCGGCTGCGGTGGACAGGCCGACCAGGCTCAGCACCTGGTCGGCCTGCGCGTCCGGCACGCCGATAGCCGCCGCGTAGACGCGCAGGTGGTTGCGCGCGGTGCGGCGCGGGTGGAACCCCTGCGCCTCCAGCACCGCGCCCACCACGCGCCCGGGCTGGCCGAGCTGGTGGAACTGCCGTCCGTTGATCGTCGCCGTGCCGCTCGTGGGCGTCACCAGACCCAGCAACATGCGCAGGGTCGTCGTCTTCCCCGCACCGTTCGGGCCGAGGAAGCCCGTGACACTGCCGGGGGACACGGTGAAGCTCAGGTTCTGCACGGCCGTGACAGAACCGAACTGCTTGGTCAGGTTCTGGACCGCGATGAGGCCGCTGCCGTCATGCATGCGGCCCATCCTGCCTGAATTGTCAGTCCGGCAAGGCGTGCTTGGGACGTGTCACCACCGGCGCGCGATGTACCTGCGGCGGCACGTCGCTCAAGATCGGCGGCAGTTCGGCGGTCAGCTCGACCGGTGTCTCCTCGGGAATCTCGATCGTGCCCGATCGGGTGAAAGGGTTGCGCAACGGCCTGCGGCGCTCGCGATGCGGCAGACCCTCGCCGATCAGGTGCTGGTGCGCCATGTTCCAGACCTGGCAGGGCCATCGCCGTCGCCGCAACCAGCCAGGACACGCCTTGCACCGGCCGTCCTCGTCCGGCTGGTGCACCGTCAGCAGCAGGCGCCAGCCGTCCGCCAGGCGGTGGATCTCCGCGCGGGCCAGCGGAACCAGCGCCTCGGCCTCACCGTGCTCGGCCACTTTGTCCAGCAGTGCCAGCCTCTGCAGCACCGCGTCTCGCAGGGCCTCGTCCATCACATCTTCGCCGTGGCCTGATCGAGCAAAGAGCCCAGCCGCCGCGTCTGAGTGGCGGACATCACAGCGGTCTCGCCCGGTGGCGTGACCAGGAGAACCCGGTCGTTCTCGACCAGAACGGTCATCGATCTGTCCCGACCGAACGGGTCGTGGCAGTGGATCCATCCCTGTGGTTCAGCCATGGAATCTCCCTTCGAGGGACGCCCGACTCCGTGTTCATCGGCCGTTGGCCCTGCTCGCCGCACCGCGGGAGGGGAGATTCACTCGTTTGCTGGACGGGCCGAACACGGGCAGTGGTCCAGTCGGGGAAACTTTCTGGGCGCGTTTCGGCGGGGGTGCTGGGCGCGCGTGCCTCGGGCCCGCTATATTTGGTGACGGCGGCCCCGCTCCCAGTGACCCCCAGGCTGGTTGAGCGCGGCCGCCCTTTAATTTCCCCCTTCGCCCCTCGTCGGGCACCTCTCCTCTCTCGGCGAAATCCTCTTGCGCCCTACGGTCTCGTACGCTGTAAGTTGCTCGTACACCGTAAGGGGGACGAGATGACTTCGACGACCGAGAGGGTCGGGGTGCGGCCGCACCCGCAGCGCTGGGCCGTGCTCGGCGTGCTCTGCCTGTCCGTGATGGTCGTGGTGCTGGACAACACCGTGCTGAACGTGGCGATCCCGTCGATCTCCACCGGCTTGGGCGCCAGCACCGCCGACATCCAGTGGATGATCAACGCCTACTCGCTCGCGCTGGCGGGTCTGCTGCTCACGACCGGAAGCTTGAGCGACCGGTTCGGGCGCAAGAAGGCGTTGCTGGCCGGCCTGCTGCTCTTCGGCGCGGGAAGTGCCGTGGCGGCCTACGCGGGCTCGTCCGAGGCGTTGATCGCGGCACGGGGCTTCATGGGCGTCGGCGCGGCGATGCTGATGTCGGGCACGCTCGCCGTGCTGATGCAGTTGTTCGACGAGAAGGAACGTCCGAAGGCCATCGGCATCTGGGCGGCGGTGACGAGCCTCGGTTTCGCGGCCGGGCCGGTGATCGGTGGCGCGCTCATCAAGAACTTCTGGTGGGGCTCGGTGTTCCTGATCAACGTGCCGGTGGCGATCCTCGCGATCGCGGCCGTCGCGGCGCTGGTGCCGGAGTCCAAGGACCCGACCGTGCGCAAGCCGGACGTGATCGGCTCGATCCTGTCGATCATCGGCATGGTGTCGCTGGTGTACGCGGTGATCTCGGTGCCGGAGAACGGTTTCGCGTCGCTCGAGTTCGGCGTGCCGGTGGCGCTCGGCGTGGTCACCATGACGGCGTTCGCGTTGTGGGAACGGCACACCGCGGATCCGATGCTGGACCTCGGCTTCTTCAAGGACCGTCGTTTCACCGGCGCGGTGGCGTCGGGTGTGCTGGCGGCGTTCGGCATGGCGGGCTCGCTCTTCCTGCTGACGCAACACCTTCAGGGCGTGCTCGGCTACAGCCCGTTGGAGGCGGGGGTGAGGGTCGCGCCGATGGCGATCGCGTTGCTCGTCACCAGCAACACGTTGGGGCAGCTCGTGCTGAAACTGGGCGCCAGCAAGGCGATGCTGCTCGGCATGACGATCGTCGCGGGCGGCGTGGTGCTGCTGTCGATCGGCAACACCTACCCGCCGACGCTGGCCGGGCTGATCCTGATCGGCGTCGGAGTCGGTGTGGCACAACCGGTCGCGGTCAACGCGCTGATGGGGTCGATCCCACCGGAACGCGCGGGCATCGCCTCCGGCCTGTCGTCGACGCTGTCCGAGCTCGGTTCGTCGTTCGGCATCGCGGTGCTGGGTGCGCTGCTGTCGGCGCGGTTCGTGGCCGCGTTGCCTGAAGGCGTGCCTGGTCGGTCGCTGAGCGAGGCCCTGCACAGCGGCGCGGACATCACCGTGGTGCGCGACGCGTTCTCGTCGGGCATGGGCGTGAGCCTCGTGATCGGCGCGATCGCCGTGTTCCTGGGAGGTGTTGTGGCCAGCGTGTTGCTCAGGCGTGCCTAGGATCGCCGGTGTGGACAGCGTGTGGTTCAGCAAACCCAGGCCCAGCAGCGGGCAGCCTCTCGGCCTGAGCCGGGAGGCGATCGTCCGCAAGGCGGTGGAGATGCTGGACGCGGACGGCCTGCAGAAGCTGTCCATGCGCAAGCTCGCCGCCGCACTGGGCGCGGCTCCCATGTCGCTGTACTGGCACGTGCCCACCAAGGACGCGCTGATCGAGCTCTGCCTGGACGAGATCTACGGCGAGTTCGTGCTCCCCGACCCCGGTGAGGACTGGGAGACGGCGTTGCGCGGGATGATGCACTCGTTGCGTCATCTCGCGCTCAAGCACCCGTGGTGGGTGCGCGGCATCGGCGAGTTCAACTCGATCGGCCCCAACGCGGTGGCGATGGCCGACTCGATGTTCGAACCCATGCTGCGGGCAGGCCTGTCCATGGCCGTGGCGGCGCAGTCGATCTCCACGGTGTCGAGCTTCGTGACGGGGTACGCGCTCGCCGAGGCGAACTTCGTCGCTCGCGGAGGGATGGACTCGCCGCCACCGGACCTGGCGAAGATCGCCGACATGTACCGGGACGAGCACCCGAACTACGTCAAGATGCTCGACGAGCAGGAGATCTGGTCGCTGGAGGGGCAGTTCGAGTTCGGCCTGGACTGCGTGATCGACGGCATCAAGGCGCGCGTGACGGCCCTGCGGTCATGAGCTGGTCCGTCGACGGATCGATCCGGCGCCCGTTCGAGGTTTCCGCACTGCTCCCGCACACTCGTGAGGTGATGGGCGAACTGCTGGCGACGGACGAGATCCCGGAGCTGGAGAGCAACGCTCCGACGGTGGCCATCGAGACGATGGGCATGGACATCGACTTCACCGTCCTGCTGCCCACGGGTGACGGCGCGGAGGTGCGGACCGTCGACCTGCTCGACGGAGAGGCCGAGACGACGTTCGTGGTCGTCAGCAGTCGCCACTACCGCGCCACCACGAACGTGAGCACGGTGCTCTGCATCGCGGTCGCGCTGGCGGCCGCAGATCTGGGCGGCGGCTCCTACTTCGACGACAACCGCGGCTTCGTCCTGCGGGCGGGCATGTACGACCCGCACGAGTTCATCGCACGAACTCGGCTCGCCCCGAGCGATCTCACGTTCGCCGAGCGGTGCGAGCGCTACCTCGCGCCCAGATAGGCGAAACCCCCGCAGCGATTCACGCGTGCGGGGGCCTCATTCATTCAGTTGGTCTTAGATCACGGTCTCCAGCGGCGTGTGCACGAGGCCGGTCGCCTCGGCCACCGGGCCGTTGGTCAGCTGGCCTGCGTGGGCGTTGAGGCCCAGGGCGAGCGAACGGTCGTCCTTGAGCGCCTGCGTCCAGCCCTTGTCGGCCAGCGCGACCGCGTAGGGCAGCGTCACGTTGGTCAGCGCGTAGGTCGAGGTGCGCGGGACGGCGCCCGGCATGTTCGCCACGCAGTAGAAGACCGAGTTGTGAACCTCGTAGGTCGGCTCGGCGTGCGTGGTGGGGCGCGAGTCCTCGAAGCAGCCGCCCTGGTCGATCGCGATGTCGACGAGCACGGAGCCCGGCTTCATGTCGGCGACCAGCGCGTTCGAGACGAGCTTCGGGGCGGCGGCACCGGGGACGAGCACGGCGCCGATGACCAGGTCGGCCTCGCGGACGGCCTGCTCGATCGCAAAGGAGTTGGACGCCAGCGTGCGCAGACGGCCCTGGAACTGGGCGTCGATCTGGCGCAGGCGGTCGACGTTGGTGTCGAGGATCTGCACGTCCGCACCCATGCCGACGGCGATGGTCGCGGCGTTGACGCCTGCCACGCCGCCGCCGATCACGACCACGCGGGCCGGGGCGACGCCGGGGACGCCGCCGGGCAGCACGCCGCGGCCGCCGGAGGGCTTCATCAGGGAGAACGCGCCGACCTGCGGGGCCAGGCGGCCCGCGACCTCGGACATCGGGGCGAGCAGCGGCAGCGAGCGGTTCGGGAGCTGCACGGTCTCGTAGGCGATGGCCGTGGTGCCGGAGGCCAGCAGGGCCTCGGTCAGCGGCTTGTCGGCGGCGAGGTGCAGGTACGTGAAGAGGGTCTGGCCGGCGCGGAGACGCGGGTACTCCGACGCGATCGGCTCCTTGACCTTGAGAACCAGGTCGCCCTCGGCCCACACGTCGTCGGCGGAAGCGAGGATCTTGGCGCCCGCGGCGAGGTACTCCTCGTCGGTGATGGCGGAACCCAGGCCGGCGCCCTGCTCGACGAAGACGTCGTGGCCGCGGCTGGTCAGTTCGTGCGCACCGGCAGGGGTGAGAGCGACGCGGTACTCGTGGTTCTTGATCTCGCGGGGAACTGCGATCCGCACGATGACTCCTCCGTTCGGGCTGGCCTCTGTCTCACAATGTGGGGCAGCCGGAAGGTCATGTCACCGTGCGGATCGCACTATCCGGTCACTAGTCGGTTGTTCTGTTAGGACAAAGCCACCTTGAAGACCCATGCGTGCCGGCCAACGCCGGGCGGCACGTCTACCACGAGTTTTCCACCCGATCGGGTCCATTTCAGGGGCCTGTCATACCCCAGCAAGGTGATCTTGTCGCCGTCGCGAAGAGGCACCGGGGCGTCGACCACCAGCTGTGACCCCGGCTGGACCAACGAGGTGATGTAGAACGCCTCGTTCGGCTTCACCGTGAACCGCAGCGAACCCTGCTGGGCCATCCGCGACCAGTACGTCGTGCCGTAGATCGACTCGCCGTTGACCCGCAGCCACGCACCCGTCTCGCGCAGCCGCTGCTGCATGATCTCGGGGATCGAGCCGTCCGCGCGGGGCCCGATGTCCAGCAGGAAGTTGCCGTTCTTGGACGTCGTGTCGACCAGCGTGTCGATCACCTCGTCCGCGGTCATGTACATCGAGTCCGGCGTCGCCCGGTTCCACCCGTACGACCGCGGGTCCAGGCCGCGCGAGGCCTCCCACTTCTTCACGACGGTGTTCGGGTACGTCGCGTACTCCGGCGTCGTGTAGTCGTGGGTCGGGATGCCGCACCTGTCGTCGACCGTCACGTCCTTCGGCACAGCCCGGTTCTTGGCCTTGTTGAAGTAGTCCGCCATGACCCGGCGCGAGTCGTTCGCACCGCCGATGTCGCACCAGATTACGTCGGGGTCGTACCCGTCGACGAGCTCGGTCATCTGCGGCGCCTGGTAGTCGCGAACGAAGTCCCGCCCGGCCTGGTAACCGGTGTAGGGCTCGGGAGCGCCGGTGTACGGGTTCCGCGGCGCGTGACCACTCCACGGGTTGTCCGGGTTGAACCACTCGGGCATCGAGAAGTAGAGCCCGTTCTTCAAGCCCGGCGTGTACTTCCGCGACGCGTCGAACAGCTCCTTCACGAGGTCACGGCGAGGCCCGAGGTCGACGGAGTCGC
Organism: Lentzea sp. NPDC051838; assembly: GCF_040681245.1. NCBI lineage: Bacteria > Bacillati > Actinomycetota > Actinomycetes > Pseudonocardiales > Pseudonocardiaceae > Lentzea > Lentzea sp. NPDC051838. The sequence goes on along the minus strand of NZ_JBFAYI010000026.1, from coordinate 16,640 downwards.
GACCGGACACCTTGGAGTCCCACAACGCGAAGCCCTCGTGGTGCTTGGAGGTCAGCACGTAGTACTTCGCGCCGGCCTCCTCGAACAGCCGCACCCACTCCTCCGGCTTGAACTTCGACGTGGTGAACTGCTGGATGAACTGGTCGTACGAGAAGTCCTTCCCGAACGTCGCCGCGTGGTACGGGTTCACGGCGTTCGCAGGGTCCTGCATCCACTGCCAGTACCACTCCGCGTACTGCTCACCGGGCGGCGACCAGGCGGGCACCGAGTAGAGCCCCCAGTGGATGAAGATCCCGAACTTGGCGTCGTCGAACCAGTACGGCGACTCGTGCGCGCCCAACGACGCGTCGGTCGCCTGGTAGTCGGCCACACCCAGGGTGAACCGGGCGTTCTGCGAGGCCGTGACCCGTCCCGACGAAGCCACCACGCGACCGTCGAACGTGCCGGTCCGGTACGCGTGGATGCCGATCCGCACCCGAGCTTCCTCACCGGGCGCGAGCCGCTTCACGGTCGCCGGCTGCAGCGTCACCACGCCCAGCCCCTCGGCGCGCACCGAGACGTTGGAGAGCCACTGGTCACCGAGGTTCACCACGGTGGCCTCGATCGTCTGGCCACCCACGCGCGGCAGCTTGGTCGTGCTGCGGGCGCCGCGAACCGCGAACACCGTGCCCTTGCCCACCGGCTGCACCGACAGCGCGAACACGTGCAGCGAGGACTTGCCCTCGACCGCCGGGCTCGTGACCGGCAGCGTGACGCCGATCGCCTCCTTCTGGGGATCCGCCCAGACCTGGGAGGTCCCGATCGACACGGGGTGCTCGTCACGTCCGCCGGGCGAGTACCGGAACGGCGCGGAGATCGGACCACTGCCCGAATACCAGTCGGGCCCGCTGACCGAGCCCGATGTCGTGGACCCGTCCGCGTAGTGCACGGTGACGGTCCCACCAGCGGCCCCGTACGAGGACGCCACGAGGAAGTGCAAGGTCAGGTAGCGGCCGCGCGGCAGGTCGATCCGCTGCCCCAGAGCGACCGCGTTGTTGTTCTTGGCCTGTGAATTTCCCGGGAACAGGTACGGCACGCCATCTGCTGTGACCTGGCCGGACGGCAGCGCCTCCGCCGGGAACGCGTAACCGGAACCGTCGAAGTTGCCGGTCCGGTCGGTAGCGGTGTCGATGCCGTCGTTGTCGAAGTATTGGGTAAGAGGAACGCTGATCGGAGACGGTGCCGGAGCTGCCGAAACAGCGGGCACGGGAACCAGGACGAGGGTGGTGAGCAAGGCGACGATGAACGGCTTCCTCATTGAGACCTCCGATGTCTGCCTCTCCTCACCATGGCAGCGCTCTCCCCGATGTCAACCTTGTCGCGTTGACACTTGGCGGTGGACGCACATAGCGTTCGCCTGGTCTCGAAGGACTCAAAACTGAACATCGGCCGTGGTGCGCTTTTGGTCGAACCAAGAAGCACCGAAACCCGAGTGGGAGAGACCTCGACGAAGCAGTCGGGGCGCCGAAGGGGCAAGCTCCCGCACACTCTCAGGCAGCAAGACCGCTCGGGATAGGCAACTCTGCACGGCGGAGGGGGCGTTGGTTGTCCTGACCCGTCATCAGCCAGAGGAGTCGCCGTGGAGTTCCCCGAGAACCTGCTCTACACCGTCGAGCACGAGTGGGTCGACTGGACGCCGGGTACCCAGGACCCGCTGACCTGCGGAATCACCGAGTACGCCGCGGACGCCCTCGGCGACATCGTCTTCGTGCAGCTTCCCGAGGTCGGCGCCAAGGTCGTCTCGAACGCCGTCTGCGGCGAGCTCGAGTCCACCAAGTCCGTCAGCGACCTGTTCTCCCCGGTGACGGGTGAGGTGATCGAGGTCAACGGTGCGGTCGTCGACGACCCGGCCGTCATCAACACCGACCCGTACGGCGCCGGCTGGCTGTTCAAGGTCCGGGTCGAGTCGGCGGAGAACCTGCTCACGGCGGCCAAGTACGCCGAGCTCACCAAAGACTGACCTGCCAAGAAATTGAGCACCGCCCCCACCACGAAGGACTGATCAGTGGCGATCAGCGTTTTCGACCTCTTCTCCGTCGGCATCGGACCGTCCAGCTCCCACACGGTCGGCCCGATGCGCGCTGCCGCGATGTTCGTCGAGAAGCTCGGGGCACGAGCGTCCGAAGTGGACCGCGTGCACGTCGAGCTGTTCGGCTCGCTCGGCGCGACCGGGCACGGCCACGGCAGTCCGAAGGCCGTGTTCCTCGGTCTCGAAGGCAACCTCCCCGAGGAAGTCGACCCCACGACCGCGGCGACCCGCGTCGAGGAGATCGTCACCTCCGGACGCCTGAAGCTCGGCGGCGCGCACGAGATCGACTTCGTGCACGACCGCGACCTCGTCATGCACCGCCGCAAGTCGCTTCCGTTGCACCCCAACGGGATGAGCTTCGAGGCGTACCAGGGTGACGAGTCGGTCGAGTACGCCGTCTACTACTCGATCGGCGGCGGGTTCGTCGTCGACGAGAACGCGTCGGGCACCGACCGGATCAAGCCGGACACCACCCCGTTGCCGCACCCGTTCCTCACCGGCGACGAGCTTCTCGCGCGCTGCCGGGAAACGGGCCTGTCGATCAGCGAGATCATGATGGCCAACGAGCTGTCGTGGCGGACTGAAGACGAGGTGCGCCAAGGACTTCTGCACATCTGGCACGTGATGCAGGAGTGCGTCGAGCGCGGCTGCACCGAGCACGGCGTCCTGCCCGGCGGCCTCAAGGTCCGCCGCCGCGCCGCCGAGATGCGCAAGCGCCTGGAGGGCGAGCACTTCGTCACCGACCCGCTGCGGGTCATGGACTGGGTGACGCTCTTCGCGTTGGCGGTCAACGAGGAGAACGCGGCAGGCGGCCGTGTCGTCACGGCACCGACCAACGGCGCGGCGGGCATCGTCCCGGCGGTGCTGCACTACTACACGAAGTTCGTGCCGGGCGCTTCGGACGACGGCGTGGTCAGGTTCCTGCTCACGGCGGGCGCGATCGGCGTGCTGTTCAAGGAGAACGCGTCGATCTCCGGTGCCGAGGTCGGGTGCCAGGGCGAGGTCGGCTCGGCGTGCTCGATGGCGGCCGGTGGCTTGGCCGAGGTCCTCGGCGGCACACCGGAACAGGTCGAGAACGCGGCCGAGATCGCGATGGAGCACAACCTCGGCCTCACGTGCGACCCGATCGGCGGGCTGGTGCAGATCCCGTGCATCGAACGCAACGCCGTCGCGTCGATCAAGGCCATCACCGCGGTGCGCATGGCGTTGCGCGGCGACGGTTCGCACTTCGTGTCGCTCGACAAGGTCATCAAGACCATGCGCGACACCGGCAAGGACATGTCGGTGAAGTACAAGGAGACGGCGCGCGGCGGCCTCGCCGTGAACGTCATCGAGTGCTGATCTCAGGGCCGGAAGGCGCCCGCACAGTTCACGTGCGGGCGTCGTACTCCTGTTGCGCCGCCAGCACGTCCGGCATGCGCGCCTCCAGCAGGTGGATCAGCGCGAGCAGCCGCTCGGCGGTCTCACCGCCGAGCGGCGTGAGGCTGTAGTCGACGCGCGGCGGGTTCGTCGGCTGCGCGTCGCGGATGACCAGGCCGTCGCGCTCCAGCGCGTGCAGCGTCTGGGACAGCATCTTCTCGCTGACGCCGTCGACCCGGCGGCGCAGCTCGTTGAACCTCAGCGGCCCGTTGAGGAGAGCGCTCATCGTCAGGCTGCCCCACTTGCCGGTGACGTGCTCCAGCGTCGGACGTGACGGGCACGCCTTCGCGAACACGTTGTACTCCATGGAGCCGATGATAGCTGGTGGGGGCGCTTACGAAAAGTAAGCGCCCCCTAAGCTCAGAACGGCCAGTCCGCGTTCCGGCCCGCCTCGAGCAGCGGAACCATCCGGAACGTCGCGTCGGTCAGGCCACCGAACTCGTGCCTGTTGGCCCCACCGGTCGCGTACGCCGCCTGCGCGTATCCGCCCAGGTTGAAGCCGTAGATCGGCACGTGCCGCGGCACGAGGTCCGAGATGCCCTTCCCGTCGTGGCCCGCGACCGTCTGCATGTCCGAGATGATGAACACCCGGTCGTGTCCGTCGTAGGTGCGGGCGAGCGACCCGGCGATGTCCGTGCCGTAGCCGACCTCGCCGATCCGCTGCAGGAACCGGTCGACCTCGCGGACGACCGACCCGCCCCGCGGCAGCACGTGCGTGAACACGCCGTCCGCGAAGCCGCGCACGTCGACCCGCTCGCCCTTCACTCCGAGCGCCACGCCGAACACCGCCGCGGCCTTCGCCGGGGTGACCTTCGAGTGCTGGGAGATCCGGCCGCCGGTCATCGACCCCGAGGTGTCGACGAGGATCAGCGACCGGCCCGGCAGCGCGGGCAGGTTCGAGAGCGACGCCTGCAGCGCCTGGTCCAGGGCGTGGCCCCAGCGCAGGCTCGGTGCCGCCTCGTACGCCGACAGGAAGCGGAACGGGAACTGCCGCGAGCGCGCGACCTGACCGGGGTCGGCCAGTCGTGCCGCGACGGTCGCCGCCACCTCGTCGGACATGCCTGCCTCGTCGAAGTTCCTGAGGTTGCGCAACAGAGCCATGTAGCCCATCGACGGCGCGAGCGCCTCCCACACCTCACGGGTGAGCGGACCCTGCAGCCATCCCGCCACGGCCTCCCACGTCATCCCCGCACGCCGGAGCACGTCCGCCGCGTCTGGACGTCCGAACAGCGCACGCCGCTCCTCGACCGGCCACGCCATCAGCTCACGCCGTGCCGCGATCACGCGCAGCTCCGCCGGAACCGCCACGTCGGCGTCACGGCGCCGGTCCAGCACGTACTGGAACAGCGAGCCCTGCCAGGAAGCACCAGGCGAGGGGTGCGCGAGGTTGAGCACGTCGGCCATGCGGAAGCCACGCGCGTCGCTGTCCCACTTGAGGATCGCGCGCTCGTCGTAGAGCCGGCGAACCGCGTCGGCGATGCCGCGCTTGATCGGCTTCGGCACGCGCCGGCCGTTCGTCGAAGTCCAGTACGCGAGGAGCTCGCCCGGCTCGTCGGCGCGCTGCAGCACGGAGTCGACGACGGCTCGGTTGGTGACGCCCGCGTCCGATCCGGAGAGCAGGCGCGCGAGCACGAACTCGGCCGCGCCCACCAGCGACGCCGTGCGCATGTTCGCCTCGCCGCGCAGCCACTTCAGCAGCCGCGCGGTCCACTCGGGATCCGACAGGGCTGCGGCGCGGACGAGCTGGGCGAACCGGGCGTCGCGCTGACCACCGGACTCGTAGAAGGTGTGCTCGCCGCCCATGTTCGACACGGCGAGCAGGAACAGCTCGGACTTCGTGTTGCGGACGTAGCCGTCGCCGCCCTCGTAGGTGCGGACGGCCGGCCGCGGCGCCGTGGCGACCGGGCTGGTGCCCGCCGGACGTGCGCGGAAGATGTTGAACTTCGCCATCGGCTCTTCCCCCCTCGAAAGACAAAAGAAAAGGGAGCCCACAAACCCCACACGTGTCCGAGATCAAATTCGCGGAAGGTGACATTTAGGCGCTCTGGCCACTGAGCTACGGCTGGTTTGAAGCCGGCAGGATTCGAACCTGCGACCACCCCGTTTTCAGCGGAAGTAACCCTCTGCTTCGCACCGGACACGTGTGAAGTTGTGTGCTCCCGAGATCAAGTCGCAGAAGGTGACGTGCTCACCGAGGTGAGCGAGATCGGCCGAGGCCGACCTCAGGAGTCGAACCTGAGATACCGGAAGTAACCCTCTGCTGCGCACCGGGCGCATTTACATACAACCACGGCGCGCCAGCGATTTTTGCTACGGCGCCGTCTTCACGAGTCGCCGCAGCAGGTAGAAGAGCCCGACGGTCAGCAGGAACCCGACCGCGCTGATCATCACGATCTGCTCGACGGTGTCGGCCTTCGACCCCGCGAACACGTAGGCGGCACAAATGGGAACGGTGCCGATGAGGGTGTAGAGCATGAACTCCCGGAACGACACGCGGGACACTCCGGCGGACACGGACACGGTTTCGGCCATCATCGGAATGCCACGCGCCACCCCGAAGAACCAGGGCCCGAACTGACGGCCCCAGCGCCGCATTTCGGTTAGTTCCTCGATGGTTACAACGCGACGCACCAACCACGGACCGGCATAGCGCCCGAGCGCGTATCCTGCGGCAGAGGAACCCAGGGATCCGATGATTGCGAGCGCCAGCCCCGCTGGCAGACCGAGTGCCGTCCCCGCCAGCACGATGAGCGGAGTGGACGGCACGGGCAGCAGCACGTCCACGACGAGCAGGGCGAAGATCGCCACCGCCGCCCACACCGGGTCGATGCCGCGCACCCACGTCACGACTCCCTCGAAGTCGATGAGGTCGAGTGCCTCGAACACGAGCCAGCTCAGCAGCACGAACGCGAGCACGACGAACGGTATCCACTTCCACCGAACGCCCGTCTCATAACTCATCGGGTGATGGTCGCCCACCTCGATGCGCCGGACAATCCGCCAGTGGCGCAGGTTCCGCGAAGGAGACACACATGAGTGACGACCTCGTGCCGTTTCTGGGCCATTGGGTCCTCGATCCGGCGCGCTCCGCGTACACCGGCGGCACCCCGCCCAGAAGCGGCCACTACGACCTCCGTCTGGACGGGGACAGGCTCGTCGTCAGCATCGAAGGCGTGCTGGGGTCGGGTGATCCCATCCGCACCGGGTACACATTGGACCTGTGGCAGGACACGCCGATGAGCGTCGGCGCGGTCGACCGGGTTCGCACCGTGGTCGAGCCGCGCCGGTTCTGCACGATCGCCTACGCGGGTGCGCAAGCGGTTGCGCGGGCGTGGCGGATCCTCGGCAACCTCAACGAGATGACGATCGTCCAGTCCGCACCCGACGTGTTCGGGGTGTGGCGCGACGACGTCTCCGTCTACCGCAGGCAGTTCTAGATGTTGTTGTGGCGTTCGAGCAGTGCTCGCAACGCGGCCATCTCCGCGGCCAGGGCAGCGCGGCCCGCCTCGGTGATGTGCAGCCACGTCTTGGGTCGCTTGCCCTCGTAGCCCTTCTCCACCTCGACGAGACCGGCCTGCTCCAGCACGGTGATGTGCCGCGACAGGTTGCCCGCCGTCAGTTCCAGCGCCGACTTCAGGTAGGAGAACTCGACCCGTTTCGCTTCAGCGGCGATGGTCAGCACCCCGAGCCGGTGTCGCTGGTGGACTGTGTCGTCCAGCCCCGCCGTGGGGTTCTCGCTCATCGGGCCGACTCTCGCCGCACGAACCCGATGATCCCGCCGACGAGCAACACGAACGCGGGCAGCGCCGTGCTCGCGTACTGCTCCACGCCCAGCGGCCAGTAGATCTCGAACCGTCCCGCCTCGTTCACGAACAGGACGGTAGCCGCGAAGATCGCGACGGTGACCGTGCACACCGTGCTGCGCTCCAGGTAGGCGAGCCCGGCCAGGCCCGCGGCGACCACGATCAGCGGCCCGTACGGGTAGAGCGCGACGGCGTGCACCAGGAAGAACAGCGCGAGCACCGCGAGGGTGAAGCCGACGCTGCGCCTCCACCACGTCGCCGCCACGATGACCGCGACCGTGACCGGCAGCGCGATCTGCCAGCCCGCGCGACCGAAGAACAGCTTGGTCAGAACGGGCATCCCGACCAGCTGCAGCGCCAACAGAAAGATCGTGACCTGGGCGTAGATCCTGGTCGGCGTCTCCACGCCGACCTGCGCCGCGCGCCACCGGTACCACCACACGACCGCGAGAAGGCCGACCAGCAACGCGGCGATCCAGTAGACGTCCACGGCGAAGTTCGGCGATGGCGGCATGAACACCGGGCTGGTCATCACCGGCCCGATCGGGTGCAGCCAGTGGTAGAGCCACGGCATGTCGGACGTGCTCCACACGCACGGCATCGGCTCCACCATCTCAGGGTCCACGCCGGGCGGCACGCACATCCTGCGCGCGTAGAACGGCGTCGACACCAGCGTGATCAGCCCGAACAGCAGGAACGGCAGCCAGTAGCCGTGCCGGTCGGCGCGGGCGCGCTTGCGCATGTCGCCGAGCTCGGTCAGCAGGCTCTTCGGATCCTCAGTCATGGCACAACCCCCAATTGCACTCTGATGCAATCAGGTTTGCATTACAAACCAAACTCGTCAAGCCCACGGGCGGAACACCGTCACGACGACCCGCAGGCCCAGCAGCACGCTGATGATCAGCAGGTTGTAGCGATCACCTGGTACAGCCCAACGCCGTGAGCATCACCTGGTGCAGCAGACCGGTGAGGAACGAGCGGTCGCGCTCGTCCGCGAACAACCTCATCGACATGCTCAGCCGGCTCTGCTCCATCGCGCCGGTGATCCGGTCGATCCGGCGCGGCAGCCGTCGCAGCATCGGCAGTACGGCCTGCAGCTCCTCGGTCAGCGTCCGCTGCACCGACTCGGGGGTGAGCCGTTCGGAGGTCTGTTCGGCGGCGAACGACCGCGACTCCACGACGATGTTGAGCCTGATCTCGGCGTCGAGCACCGCGCGGACGTCGTCCCACTTCGCCGGAGGAACCTTGTCCTGCAACAGACTGAGCTCTTCGACGACCGCTCACGCCCGCGCAGGTAGGGCCCGGGCCCGTGCCGGAACGCGATCACGGTGATCCGCGAGTACCGCGCACCTGAGTCCGCAACGACGCTTGGGACCTCGGCGACACTGCGAACGCGTCAGGGGTGCGGCTCAGTCCGATGCGCAGCCCCAGGATCCGGCGCGCGGCCGGCGCCGTGCCCATGACCAGCAACAGGAAGGTGATCGGGAAACCGATCGTGCAGACGAGGAAATCCCCATGATCGAAGCCTGGACACGCCTCTTGACTCAGGCAGGCCGGTCACGAAAGATCCGATGAATCGCCGCCCGCGTGGACCTGACCGCACACTGAAGTGAGGTGCCCAAACGTGGTCGAACTGAACCGGCGCACGCTGATCGGAGGCGCGTTGGCCGGGGTAGCGGGCAGTGCGCTGCTCCCGGACATCGCATCGGCCGGCGACGACTTCAACTGGCGAGACTTCATCGGGTCATCGGATCTCATCTGGAAGAAGATGCCGACGACCTGGTACGAGGGCCCGTTCCTCGGCAACGGCTATCTGGGTTCCGGCATCTACGCCGAACCCGGTGCGAACGCCATCAGATTCAACGTCCAGCACTCCCAGGTGCAGGACCACCGGCCGGAGTTCGGGGCGTTGTTCGGCCTCGCCCGGCTGCCCATCGGCTACTTCACGCTCGAACCCGTCGGCGCGATCACGGGCGTCGACCTGCGCATGGACCTGTGGAACGCCGAGCTGGCCGGCACGATCACCACGGCGGCCGGAAGTCTCAGGATTCGCGCTTTCATCCACACCAAGCGCGACCTCTACGCCATCGACGTCCAGGCCAGCGAGGGCGAGCGCGCGTTCAAGTGGGTCTTCCACCCGCTCAAGGCGATCAGCCCGCGGGTCGACCCGAAGTGGAACCGCCCGGCGCCCGCGGGCTTCACCGACAACCCTCCCGTGCAGCTCACCAGCTCCGGTGACGTGCAGCTGGCCGTGCAGCCACTCAACGCCGGTGGTGAGCACGTCACGGCGTGGCGTGAGAGCACCCGTGGCACGCGGCGCACGTTGTTCACCAGCGTGGCGTGGTCGCACCCGGTGAAAACCGCTGTGCGCAAAGCGGTCGCGAACGTCCGGTGCGGCTCGATCGAGGGGCTCGCGGTCGAGCACCGGTTGTGGTGGCACGACTTCTACCGCAAGAGCTTCCTGTCCATTCCGGACAAGAAGCTGCAGGCGTTCTACTGGATCCAGCTCTACAAGTTCGCGTCCGCGGCACGGAAAGAGGCGCCCGCGATCGCGACCTGCGGGCCGTGGCTGGAGAACACGCCGTGGCCCAACACGTGGTGGAACCTCAACGTGCAGCTGGAGTACTGGCTGATCCACGGCTCCAACCACGTCGACTTCGACGCTGTCACGTACTCGATCGACAGGTATCGGGACGTGCTCGTCGAGCAGGTGCCGGCTGAGTACCGTCATGACTCAGCCGGCATCCCGCGCACCACTGACACGGTGCTCAACAACGGCGCGGGAATCGGCAATTCTGGTTACGGCGTCGGCATTCCCGGCAAGGACGTGCCGACGCCCGAGGTCGGCAACCTGACCTGGACGATGCACAACGTCTGGCTCACCTACCGGCACACGATGGACGACCGGGTGCTGCGGAACGTGCTGTTCCCGTTGCTGCGCAGGGCGATCAACTACTACTTCCACTTCCTGACCAAGGGCGCGGACGGCAAGTGGCACCTGCCGATCACCTTCTCGCCCGAGTACGGCGTCAACTCACCGGACACGAACTACGACCTCGCGCTGATCCGGTGGGGATGCAAGACGTTGATCGAGTCCGCACAGTCCTTGCGCATCAACGATCCGCTGATCCCGAAGTGGCAGGACACGCTCGCGAACCTCACGCCGTACCCGGTGGACAAGAACGGGTACATGATCGGCGCGGGGGTGCCGTTCGCGAAGTCGCACCGGCACTACTCGCACCTGCTGCAGGTCTACCCGCTGTACGAGATCACCTGGGAGGACCCGGCGCAACGCCAGGTCATCGAGACGTCGCTGAACCACTGGATCAGCTTCGAGGGCGCGTTGCAGGGCTACACGTTCACGGGTGCGGCGTCTATCTCCGCTCAGATGTTGCGCGGGGACAAGGCGGACTTCTACCTCGGCGAGCTGATGCGCCGGTACATCAAGCCGAACACGATGTACCAGGAGTCCGGTCCGGTGATCGAAACGCCCTTGAGCGCGGTGCAGTCGATGTACGACATGCTGTGCCAGAGCTGGGGTGGCGTGATCCGGGTGTTTCCCGCGGTGCCGTGGCCGGAGATCTCGCTCGACAACTTCCGGACGCAGGGCGCGTTCCTGCTGTCGGCGTCACGGCAGAAGGGCGCGACGCGCTGGATCAAGCTGCGCAGCGAGGCCGGGGCGCCGTGCGTGGTGCGCACGGACATCAAGGATCCGGTCGTGCGGGATCTGCGCGGCCGCCCGAAGCGTTTTTCGGTGCTGCCCAACGGAGATCTGCGGATCGAGCTGCGCCGCGGTGAGGAAGCTGTCATTCACCGCAACGGCGACAGGCCTGACCTGAAGGTCGGCCCGGTGATCGGTGCTCCGGTGCCGTCCTGGGGTTTGCCCGGATAGAAACGCCACCGGTGTTCCAGCGCGACGGCGGTGCGTTGGAACACCGGTGACGCGGCCTCAGAAGTCGAAGACCTTGCCGGTGAACGCGCGCACCACGCACGGGTTCGAGTACACCTGCTGGAAATCGACCTTCTTGTTGCGCCACTTGCCGCGCAACGTCGCCTTGGTGGGGTTGAGCTCCATCGTGCACATCGCGCCGGTGTCCTCCAGCTTGCGGAAGTCACCTTCGACGGGCAGGAGCTGGTCGCACGCCTGCTTGGCGTTGCGGTGCAGCCCGCCTGCGGGTTCGCAGCTGAGCTGTGTGGTGCTGAGTGTGCCCATCTCCGGCTGCATCGACAGCACCAGGCCGGATGCGGGGAGTGGCGCTGCCTGTGCGGCCGTGGGGACGAGCGGTGCGGCGAGCGCGAGGCAGGCAAACAAGAGTCGGGTCTTTGCCATGCCATCACTGTGGCGCGGCAAAGACCCGAATCTCCAACCAACTCAGCGGTAACACCAGATCGTGTAAACCGCCAGAACGGTGTGCAACTAAACGCCGGTCAGCTCCGTCCCGGCGATTGCGGCGGCAACCTGCTTACCCACCGCTGCCATGCCCTTGGCATTCGGGTGAACCGGGAACGCGAGGCTCGTCGGAATGATGCCCTCGACCCACTTGTCCCACGGCGCCGCGCACGTGTCGCGACCGAGACTGATGTCGTAGGGGTTCACGAAAGTGGCACCGGCGGCTTTCGCCTGGGCGCCCAGCATTCCGTTGAGCAGCTTCTGCACGTTGTCGAGATACGGCACGTCGCCCCTCGAGATGGGCACGATCGGCCAGCACCCACCGGACGGCGGCAGGATCCGCAGGTAGCCGACCACGACGACCCTGGCCTTCGGGGAGCGCTGCTTGATGCCCTTGAGCACCTCGGCCACCTTGGCGGCGGTGGCGTCGACGCGCCCGGCGAGCTCGTCGCCGTAGTTGGCCTTGCAGGGTGCGCCGTGCGGGTCGCCGAGGCTCTTCCCGGCGCACGTCAGGATGATGTCCATGAAGCCGATGTCGTTGCCGCCGATGGACAGCGTGACGAGGTCCGTGTCGGCTTTGAGGGCGGACAGCTGCGGCACGGACTGGCCTGGAATTCCGGATTGGACGCCGGCCATGTCCTTGGTCTGGGCGCCGCCGCAGGAGATGTCGGTGAAGTTGGCGATCCCGAGCCTGCGGGCGACGACGGACGGGTAGTTCTGCGTGGATTTGAAGCAGCTGAGTGGATCGAGGCGCTGCAGCGGGATGAACGGTCCGGAGACGAACGAGTCACCTAGTGAGACGTAGTTCCGATACTTCGGCGCGGCCGTGGCGGAGGGGACGAAAAGAGCCGCGATCAGGGCGGTGAGCAGGGAAACAACAGTCACTCGGCGCGTCATTGCTACCTCGTTACTGAAGAGTAGGAACGTAGGACGAAGGGTGACCGGGCCATTGCGCAGTGTCAATCCCTCGACCAGGCTGGAACGATGACGGGGGTACGCAAAGTAGCTTTGGCATCCGCGGTCGGTAACACGATCGAGCTGTACGACTTCCTGCTCTACGGCACAGCCTCGGCACTCGTGTTCGACAAGATCTTCTTCCCGCAGTTCGACTCGCGCGTGGGCGTGCTGCTGGCGTTCGCGACGTTCGGCGCGGGCTTCTTCGCGCGGCCGCTCGGCGGCGCGGTGATCGGGCACCTCGGCGACCGGATCGGCCGGCGCGCGATGCTCGTGGTGACGCTGTCCGTGACGGGCCTGTCGACAGCCGCGATCGGTCTGCTGCCGACCTACGCCCAGGTCGGCATCCTCGCGCCGCTGCTGCTGGTGCTGTTGCGGGTGGTGCAGGGCTTCTTCATGGGCGGCGAACAGGGCGGCGCGTCGCTGATGGCCGTCGAGCACGCGCCACCGGGCCGTTGGGGCTGGTACGGCAGCTGGGTGTTCATCGGGTCGCCGGTCGGCCTCGTGCTGGCGAACCTGGCCATGTACCTGTCGTCGAAGGCTTCTGGTGGCGCGTTTTTGTCGTGGGGCTGGCGGTTGCCGTTCCTGTTCTCGATCGTGCTGGTCGGGATCGGCCTCTACATCAGGTTGCGGGTGACCGAGTCGCCGCGGTTCGCCGCCGTCGAGAAGTCGCGGCTGCCGATCGCCGAGGTGCTGCGCGACCGGTGGCGCGTCGTGCTGCTGGGTGCCGGGGTGAACCTGGGCTTCACGATCTTCATCTACGTGCTGAGCGTGTTCATGATCGGCTACGGCCGGACCGCGTTGAAGATCTCCGCGGACGACCTGCTGGTGGCCACGGTCGTCGGCTCGTTCGCTCAGGTGATCGCGGTGCCGTTGTTCGCCTTGCTGTCGGACCGTGTGGGTCGTTTGCCGGTGATGTTCGGTGGCGCGATCTTCCAGGCCGCGTTCGCGTTCCCGTTGTTCTGGCTCACGGACGCGGGCTGGTTCACGTTCGCGATGGTGCTCGGGTTCGTGGGTTCGGCGGCGTTGTTCGGCCCGTCCGCGGCCTACTTCGCCGAGCTGTTCCGGACTCGGGTGCGGTACTCCGGGGTGGCGCTGAGCTTCCAGCTGGGCGCGGTGCTGGGTGGCGGGCTGGCGCCTCTGGTCGCACAGTCGTTGCTGCGCACCGGAACCTGGGCGATCGCGCTGTATCTGATTGCCGGTGCCGTGCTGTCGGGCATCTGCTTGCTGGCAATCGGTTCAGCGCACCAGGCGGAGCCGGCGGGAGGCGAGTCCGACGCTCAGCCGCTGACCCCAGCCGAGGCGTAGCGCGTCGCTCTCGATGCCGTCGCCGAACGCCACGAGACCGTCGGACTCCACGTCGATCGTCAGTGGTTGCCCGGTGAGCTCGCCTTCGGTGTGCAGGACTCCGGTGCTCGGCGACGGCCACGCCTCTCTCACGAACCAGACGAGCCTGGGCTCGGTGGGGTCGGGCAGCTGGATCGGGCTGTTCCTCTCCCGGTGGGCACTCGAACACCAGCCGGTCGCGCCGGTGCCGCTGCCGACGAGGATGCCGGACGAGGCCTGACGTTCGTCCCAGATGCGGTACCGGCTGGTCTGGTGGCTCGGGTGGCCGACGTAGATCTCGTTGAGTGCGTAGAGGGTCTGGCCGTCGTCCGACTTCGCCTCGACCATGGTGCGGTCTTCGGTGTTTCCGGTGCTGTGCAGGAGTTCTTTGGTGTCCTGGGGCGAGTGCTTGGCCAGGACGCCCTTCTCCGGGTTGATGCCGATCACGGGCTGGCCGTCGAGGTACTTGGCGACGTTGGCGACCAGCCCGTCCTGCCCGACGATGACGACTACGTCCTCGGGCGCGAACAGGAACCGCGACAGGTCTTCCCTCTCGACCACGCCACGGCGCCAGTCCAGCGGGATTGCGGCGCTGACCTCTCCCAGCGCCCTGCGGGTCTGCTCGTCACGGTCCACCACCTCTGTGAGCGTTCTGTTGCGGGACTTCAGGAAGAACTCGACCTGGCCCCGTGTGCCATGCCGTGCCAGCAACTCTGTCAGCTCGGTGCGCCTGTGCACCAGCACAATTCGCGGGGCGAGGCTCATCGGGTCAGCCGCTGCAGGATCGGCTGGATCATGTCGGGCGTGATCGTCAGGCTGCCGATCTCGGGCAGGTTGCCCGCGAGTTCCTTGGCCGCCAACGCGTACAGGGTCTCTTGGGGGATCTCCTTGTAGGCGTCCAGGCGCGCCTTCTCGCCGGCGGCTTCGGCCTCCGCGAGCTTGCGGATGCCTTCTGCCTTGGTGTCATCGGCGATCTTGGTGGCTCTTGCGTGGTCCTCGGCCTGCTTGAGCGCATTCGCTCCTCGTTGCACGACAAGGAGTTCTTCCCGCTTCGCGAGCTCGATCTGGTTCTGCAGCTCGTTCTCACTGATCGCGCGCTCACGTTCGACGGCGATCGCGCGGCGTTCGTAGGTGGCCTTGTCCGCCTCCTGCTGGACCTTCTCGCGGATGGTGGTCTGGAGGGCCTTCTCCATGTCGGCGTCCGGGCGGATGGCGACGACGCGGACGTCGATGATCTCCATGCCGATGTGGTCGGCCTTGAGGTTCTCCGCGACGTTGGTCTTGACCCGTTCGACGCCGGCCTTGATGGCGGTGTCGAGGTCCAGCGTGCCGAGGATCTTGAGCGCGTGCTGCTGGGTGCTCTCGGTCAGCGTGTTGGCGATCTGGCTCAACGGGTCCTGGCGCCAGGTGCCGGTGTCGGGGTCGATCGAGAAGTCGATCCTGGCTGTGGCGGTCTCCGGGTTGGTGCAGCGGTACGTGATGGTGAGTTGGACCGTGACGTCCTGGTAGTCGCTGGTCCTGGCGTGGAAGAGCATCGGGAGCTCGCGGTCGTCGACCGGGACCTCGCTCAGGACCGCGGTTCTCGGGCGGAACCAGAAGCTCAGGCCCGTGCCTTCGTGGACGACCTTGCCCTTGCGGATGTGTCTGATGTGGACCGTCGGGGCTCCTCGCAGGTGCCTGAGTCCGGGGTAGCTGCTGATGTCGGCCATGGTGTCGCTCCTTCGTGTGGTGCCTGGCGCGGTGCTCGGCGTGGCGGTCGGCGTGGTGCTTGTCGTCGATCTGACGATAAGCCTATACTCGTCGGTGTGTACACGCCAAGTGATTTCCCTCCCTTCGCGGTCACGGTCGATCTCGTGGTGCTGACCGTGCGGTCTGACGCGCTGTGTGCGCTGTTGGTTCGGCGAGGGGAGGCGCCGTTTCGGGGGCGGTGGGCGTTGCCTGGGGGGTTTGTGCAGGTTGCCGAAGCCGTGGATGCGGCGGCTGTTCGGGAGTTGGCCGAGGAGACTGGGGTGTCTGGGCTGCATCTGGAGCAGCTTGGGACGTATGGGGAGCCTCGGCGGGATCCTCGGATGAGGGTGGTGTCAGTCGCTTATCTGGCGTTGGCTCCGGACTTGCCGGTTCCTGTTGCTGGGACTGACGCTGCTGCGGCTTCTTGGGTGCCGGTGGAGGAGGTTTCGGCGCTGGCTTTTGACCATGCGCGGATCCTTGGCGATGGGGTGGAGCGGGCTCGGGCCAAGTTGGAGTACACGCCGTTGGGGACTGAGTTTTGTGGTTCGGAGTTCACTGTGGCTGAGCTGCGGCGGGTCTACGAGATTGTTTGGGGGGTTTCTTTGGATCCTCGGAACTTTCATCGGAAGGTGACTGGGGTGGAGGGGTTGTTGGAGGCCACTGGGGAGACGACTGCTCGGGATGGGGGGCGGCCGGCTGCGTTGTTTCGGCGTGGGGCGGCTGCTGTGTTGTATCCGCCGTTGGTGCGCGCGCCGGTTGCGTAGGTTGTCTCCCTGGTTGGTTGGCGGGTTCCGGTTTTGAGTTCGTAGGTGGTCGCCTTGCGTCGTCGGAGTTCCGGTTGCGAGTCGCGGCCTTGTGGGTGGTCGGGTTGCGTAGGGCGTGTTCCGGTTGCGTGCTTCCCCTTGGGAGCTCTGCCCCAAACCCCGCCAATCTGATCTGGGGGCCAGCGCCG